>DATLVR010000123.1:0-71811 GCA_035577265.1 Verrucomicrobiia bacterium
CCCACGAGATGATTCAGGCGGCCATCACCAAGGATCTCGCCGCCCGCGGGGTCACGCGCGTGGCTGCCGGTGGGGATGTCACGGTGGGCTACCTGGTCATCATTGGTGATAATTGCAGCACCGAAGCCATCAATACCTACTTCGGGTATGGTGAAGGTGCCGACGCCTTGCACGAAAAGGCGCAAGCCGCCTACACCGGCAGCAAGAACCCGAATTATTTCAAGGCCGGCACGCTGGTGATCGACATCATTGACAGCCACAATTACAAGCTGCTCCGGCGTCAATACGCAACCCGGCCCCTCATCCAAAACATCACTGCCGAGGCGCGGGCCGAACGCATCCAGGAAGTGGTGGATGAAATCCTGAAAAACCTGAACGTGGAGCCGTAGGCACCCGGTTGGCGCGGCGGCGAGGCGGCGCATGGAAACGAAATCGTAAACCAAAAGGAATGTTATGAATATTGAACAACAGCGGCTCGCCGCCGCGCGCGACCCGCAAACGCCGTGGAAAAAATGGGGGCCTTACCTGAGCGAACGCCAGTGGGGCACCGTCCGCGAGGATTACAGCGACAGCGGCAACGCCTGGGATTATTTCACCCACGACCAGGCCCGCTCCCGCGCCTACCACTGGGGCGAGGACGGGCTGGCCGGCATTTCGGATGACAATCAGCGGCTCTGCTTCGCCCTCGCGCTCTGGAACGGCAAGGATCCCATCATCAAGGAACGCCTGTTCGGCTTGACCAACAGCGAGGGCAATCATGGCGAGGACGTGAAGGAATATTACTTCTACCTCGACAGCACACCGACGCATTCCTACCTCAAGTATCTCTACAAGTATCCGCAGGCGGCGTATCCTTATGACCTGCTGGTCAGCACCAATCGCAACCGGAGCCGGCAGGAGGCTGAGTATGAGCTGCTCAACACCGGCGTGTTTGATCAGAACCGTTACTTCGACGTGTTCGTGGAATATGCCAAGGAATCGCCGGAGGATATTTTGATTCAAATCAGCGTTCATAACCGTGGTCCCGAAGCGGCGGAAATTCATCTCTTGCCGACGCTCTGGTTCCGCAACCGCTGGTCTTGGGGCCGCGAAAATCCGCGTCCGACACTTCAAGCACTGGCTGGACAGACCGGCGTGGTGCAGGTAAGCGAAGCGGACCTGGGCGAGCGTTATCTCTATTGCGATGGCAAGGCGGCGCTGCTGTTTACGGAAAACGAAACCAACGCGAGAAAGCTTTTCGGCGGCGAAAACCGCACGCCGTTCGTCAAGGACGCCATCAACAACTTCGTCGTTCACGGCCAGGCCAGGGCGGTGAACCCCAAGCAGACCGGCACCAAGGCCGCCGCGCATTACCGCGTGACCGTGCCCGCTGGAAAATGCGAAGTCGTCCGGCTGCGCCTGAGCCATGTCGCGCCGGACGCTTTGGCGGCAGCTTACGGGCCAGGGCAGGGTGCCTTCGGCAAACATTTTGACGAGGTGATGCAGGCGCGGCAGCAGGAGGCGGATGAATTCTATGCCTCAGTCATTCCACCTTCATTGGAGGCCGACGCCGCGAACGTGATGCGCCAGGCTCTGGCGGGGATGATGTGGTCGAAGCAGTTTTTTTACTTCGATATCAATCGCTGGCTCGAAGAGCGGGGTTGTGATCCTTACGTGCCCTCATCGAAGAATGCGCCCCGCAATGGATCGTGGCATCACATGTATTGCGCGGATGTCATCTCGATGCCGGACAAATGGGAATATCCGTGGTTTGCCGCGTGGGATCTCGCCTTCCATGTCCTGCCGCTGACCTTGGTGGACGTGGATTTTGGCAAGTCGCAGATTGATCTGATGCTGCGCGAAACCTATCTGCATCCGAACGGCCAGATCCCGGCCTACGAATGGAATTTCAGCGACGTCAATCCGCCGGTGCATCCCTGGGCCACGATTTTCACCTATCGTCTGGAACAGGCGCGCACGGGCCAGGGCGATGTCGAATGGCTGGAGCGCAATTTCCAGAAACTGCTGCTCAACTTCACCTGGTGGATCAACCGCAAGGATCGTTCGGGCAAAAACACGTTCGAGGGTGGCTTTCTTGGTCTCGACAACATCGGCGTGTTCGACCGCAGTTCGCCGCTGCCAACCGGCGGCTATCTGGAACAAGCCGATGGCACGGCGTGGATGGCGCTGTTCAGCCTGAACATGCTGGAGATTTCCGTGGAACTCGCCATGCACAAACCCAGCTACGCGGACATGGCGCTCAAGTTCATCCAGCATTTTGTCTCCATCGCCTCAGCCACCATTCACGCGGGCGGTGACACCGGCATGTGGGACGAGCAGGACGGATTTTTCTACGACGTGCTTCAGTTGCCGGACGGCTCGGCGCAACGGTTGAAAGTCCGTTCGATGGTCGGGCTGTTGCCCCTCTGCGCCGTCACGGTGTTCGACGGCGAGTTTCGGAAAAAATATCCCGAGCTGATGAAACGTTTCCACGATTTTATCGCGGCGCGTCCGGAGTTGAAGACGTTCATCCACGATCCCGGCCAGACGGGCCAGAACGGTCGCCACCTCGGCTCGATTCTCGACGAAACCAAACTGCGCCGCGTGCTGACGAAGATGCTCGATGAAAAAGAATTCCTGAGCCCTTACGGCATCCGGTCGCTGTCACGCTTCCATGCGGAGCATCCCTTCGTGTTCAACGCGGGCGGTCAGGAATACCGGGTGCTGTATCTTCCCGGCGAATCCGACACCGGCATGTTCGGCGGCAACTCCAACTGGCGCGGCCCGATCTGGATGCCCGTCAACGCCCTCATCATCCGCGCGCTGCTGCAATACTACGCCTACTACGGCGACACGTTTCTCATCGAATGTCCCACCGGCTCCGGCAAAAAAATGAACCTGTATCAAGTCGCCGAAAATCTTTCGCAACGGCTCACGAGCATGTTCCTGAAGGACGAGCAAGGCAGCCGGCCGGTGAACGGCGGCGAGCAGAAATTTCAGGCGGATCCAAACTGGAGCGATTGCATCCAGTTTTACGAATATTTCCACGGTGACAACGGCGCGGGTCTCGGCGCGAATCACCAGACGGGCTGGACCGGCGTCATCGCCCGCGCCATGCACCTGTTCGCCACCACCAGTGCGGATCAGGTGCTCAAGCTCGGCAAGAAGGCCGCTGCGATTACCGAATCAAGCCAGGCGACGAAACACCCGGAAAAAGCCGGGCCGGCTGCGGGCAAAGGGCAATGAAAAATTTGGAACCAACCCGCTATCCTTCGCTGTTTCAAGCCAACACTCGTGTGTGGCTGACGGAACTGGCGCGCGGCTTGGGTCGCCCCGCGACGCTCGACGACATTCCGGATGCCGAACTGGATCGGCTCGCCCAAGCGGGTTTTGATTGGATCTGGTTTTTGAGCGTCTGGCAGACGGGCGCCGCGGGACGGGAGAGTTCCCGGAGCAATCCGGAGTGGCGGAGGGAATTTCAGGAGACGCTCCCCGATCTCCGCGAGGAAGACATCGCCGGGTCCGGCTTCGCCATTACCGGCTACACCGTGGCGGAAACTCTCGGCGGCGACGCGGCATTGGCCCGTTTGCGTGAACGGCTCCGTAAACGCGGCTTGAAGCTGATGCTCGACTTTGTGCCCAACCACATGGCGCTCGATCATCCGTGGGTCGAGGAGCATCCCGAATACTTCATCCCAGGTTCGGAACTGGAACTGGCCCGCGCGCCGAAGAATTACATCTGGATCAAGCGTCAACGCGGCGACCTGCTGCTCGCCCACGGACGCGACCCGTATTTCCCCGGCTGGTCAGATACGTTGCAGTTGAACTACGCCAATCCCGCCACGCAGGAGGCCATGGCTGGTGAATTGTTGAAAATCGCCGGCCAGTGCGACGGCGTGCGTTGCGACATGGCCATGCTTATTTTGCCGGAAGTGTTTGAACGCACCTGGGGCAGACCCGCCAAACCGTTCTGGCCGGATACCATTCGCCGCGTGCGCGAAAAAACTCCCGGCTTTTGTCTCATGGCCGAAGTCTATTGGGATCTGGAATGGACGCTCCAGCAGCAGGGCTTCGATTATACCTACGACAAGCGTCTCTACGACCGCCTGCGCGAAGGCCACGCCCGGCCCGTGCGCGAACATTTCTGCGCCACGCCGGAATATCAGGACAAGCTCGCCCGCTTTCTCGAAAACCACGACGAGCCGCGCGCGGCCGCCACGTTTTCCGATGAAGTCCACAAAGCCGCTGCCGTGGTCACCTTCCTTTCACCGGGCTTGCGATTTTTCCATCAAGGCCAATTCGAAGGCCGGCTCAAACGCATCTCAGCGCATCTCGTCCGTGCGCCGGAGGAAGCCGTCAACGCCGGACTGAAAACTTTTTATGCGCGGCTGCTGGAAATTTTGCGCCTGCCCGTCGTGCGACAGGGACAATGGCAGTTGCTGGAATGCGCTTCCGCCTGGGATGGCAACCACACCTCCGACGCCTTCATCGCTTTTGGCTGGCAGGATTCGTCTGGTAAGCGTCTGCTGGCCGTCGTTAATTTTGTCGCGCAGCCCAGCCAGTGTTACGTCCGGCTTCCGTTTTCCGGTCTTGCTGGAAGCGCGTGGCAGCTGCGAGACTTGTTGGGCGATGCCATTTACGAACGCGACGGAGGCGATCTCCAGTCTCGCGGCCTGTATCTCGATGTGGCCCCCTGGCAGTGCCACGTGTTTAAATTGAAAGCAGCGTCCGCAAAAAATTCATGAACCCGACCTCCACTCCAACTTTCGCGCCCCTGCCGGCGGTGGCGGCATTGGCAGCCGCGCTGTTGCTGGCGGGCGGCTGCAGCACCACCGGGCCCCAGCCAGCGCAGTTGCCGCCGCTGACGACGGTTTCCGGCAGCCCGCGCCTGCCCGGCAAATTTGTCTGGGCGGACCTGGTCACCGACGACGTGTTGGCGGCGCGAAAATTTTACGGGCAATTGTTCGGCTGGACGTTCCGGGAGGTCGGCGATTACGTCATCGCCGAAAATGACCATCGCCCCTTGTGCGGGATGTTCCAACGTCCGCGCCCGAAGGATCGTGTGGCCGAGCCGCGGTGGTTTGGCTACATTTCTGTCGGCAATGTCGGTCGGGCCGAGCGCTCGGTGACGAAGGCTGGCGGGCGGGTGCTCAAGGCACCCCAGGAAATGCCCGAGCGCGGCGAGCAGGCCATCTTTGCCGATGCCGAAGGTGCCGTGTTTGGCGTGGTCAAATCGAGCGCCGGCGATCCGGAAGATTTTCTGGCGGAGCCGGGCGACTGGATTTGGATTCAATTGTTGAGCCGCGATGCGAAGAAGGCGGCGGAGTTTTATCGCGCGGTCGGCGGTTACACGATCGTGGAGAATGTCGAAACCAACCGGCTGAACGACTACGTGCTGACCAGCGAGGGTTATGCGCGCGCCACGGTGCGGACGATTCCGGGCGCCAACACCAAGGTGCAGCCCACCTGGCTGCCGTTTGTGCGCGTGAAGAACATTAATGAATCGGTGACGCTGGCGAAACAACTCGGCGGCAAGGTGCTGGTCGAACCCAGGCCCGAACTTCTGGACGGTAACGTGGCGGTCATCGCCGATCCCACCGGCGCGGCCATCGGAATTTTGGAATGGCACGAGGGGCTTTTGAAAGGAGGCCGTTGAGATGAACACCTCCCAACTTTCTTTCGCACTCGCCGCAGCGCTCCTGTTCGCGGCGGGAGTATTCACCGGTTGTGAAAGCACCGGCGGCGGCACCCACGCCGGCAGCAGCGCCTATTACAGTTCCGGATACAACGACCCTTGGTATCACGGACAAAATGATTACAACAATGTCGTCGTCACTCCACCGCCGTCAGGCAATCCGCCGGACCAGGGGTTGCATCCGGCCCATCCCATCGCGCCGCCGCCTCGGGTTTCTAGACCGTCGCCGCAGCCAATGCCCTCGATACCTTCCGCTCCCAGACCGGCGGGTCGCCGCTAAAAACCATGACCTGCCTCGCTCCCAACCCGAACCCGTCCTGAATTTATTTTTTAATCATGACCCAGACCAATTCATCCGACATCACGCGCACCACGCTGGCGGTGCTGTTCATCGGCATCCTGATCGCCGCGTGCTTCTGGGTGATGCGCCCGTTCCTCTCCTCGCTGTTGTGGGCCGCCATGATCGTCATCGCCAGCTGGCCGTTTTTCCTCAAGCTGCAAGCCCGGCTCTGGGGCAAACGCTGGCTGGCCGTGCTGGTGATCACCGTCCTGCTGCTGCTGGTTCTGATCGTCCCGATCTGCTTTGCCGTCCTGACCATTCTGGACCAGAGCGAGCAAATCGTGGCCTGGTTCCAATCGTTGGCCACCGTCAAAATTCCGCCGCCGCCCGGCTGGCTCGAAAAAATTCCGATGGCCGGTCCTTCTGCCGTCGAACACTGGCAGCGTCTGGCTGCCACCAGCCCGGAGGAACTTTCCAAAATGCTGGCCCCGTATGCCACCAAGCTGGTCGCTTGGTTCGTGGGTCAGGCGGGCAACTTCAGCCTGCTCGTCCTGCACTTTCTGTTGAGCATTGGCATCGCCGCCGTGCTTTACGCCAATGGTGAAACTGCGGCCGGCGGCATCCGGAAATTCGCGCGCCGGCTCGCCAGCCAGACCGGTGATGAGGTCGCGGTGTTGTCGGCCAGGGCCATTCGCGGCGTCGCGCTGGGCATCGTGGTCACGGCGCTCGTGCAGTCCTCGCTGGCCGGCGTCGGCCTTTTTCTGGCGGGCGTGCCGGCCGCCGCGCTGCTCACGGCGGTGATCCTGATGCTCTGCATCGCGCAGGTTGGACCGGGGTTGGTGCTGATTCCGGCCGCCATCTGGCTGTTTCACAGCGGCCATAACCTGGCCGGTTCCCTGTTTGCGGTCTGGTCCATTCTGGTCTGCACCCTGGATAATTTTCTCCGCCCGGTGCTCATCCGCAAAGGCGTGGAACTGCCGATGCTGCTCATCATCACCGGCGTCATCGGCGGGCTGATCAGTTTCGGCATCATCGGCCTGTTCATCGGACCGGTGATTCTCGCGGTGACCTTCACGCTCCTGCGCGCATGGGTTTCCAGAGGGGAACCTTCCGCGGCACCGGTCACCGCCGAAAGTCCGACGACGGCGGCGGAAAAATGATTTCGAGACCGTCACCGTGATCGTTCTGGAAAACTGTTTGCACAGACATAAAGTGAACCCAGTTCAATGAAAGCCATCACATCATGACAACAGGCGGACGACTCGATAAGTGGCTGCCGGGCGCGGCGCTGCTCTGGCGTTACGAGCGTGCACAATTCCGGCACGATGCGCTGGCAGCCCTCGTCGTCGCGCTGGTGACAATTCCGTCGGCCTTCGCGTATGCGGACCTCGCGAAATGTGCGCCGGCCGCGGGCTTGTATGCGGCGGTGGCGGGAATGGTGGTGTTCGCGTTATTCACGAGTTCGCGTCACATCATCGTGGGTCCGGACGCGGCGATTGCGCTGCTCATCGGCGCGGCCATCGGTCCGATCGCGGCGGGTGACGCGGGCAAAGCCGCTACGCTGGCCGCGGTGCTGGCCTTTCTCACCGCGGGCGTGCTGTTGCTCATGGCGCGATTGCGGCTCGGCATCGCGGCGGATTTTCTCTCCAGCCCCGCGATGCTCGGTTTCATGAACGGCGCGGCGGTCGTCATCGTCGGCAGCCAGATCGGAAAATTCTCCGGCATTCGACTGGAGCAGGACAACACGTTGTTGCGCCTGTGGGAATGGGCCACGCGGCTCAACGAAACGCACGCGCGAACGCTGCTCATCGGTCTCGCGTGCGTCGCGGTGCTGGCGCTGTGCCGGTGGAAGGTCCGGCAAACACCAGGAGCTGTCGCTGTTTTCGTGCTGGCCATGATCGCAGGACGGCTCGTGGATTTTTTCGCGCTCGGCGTGCCGGTGATCGGCACAGTGGATCTGCACCTGCCTGATGCGGTGCGGCCCGGCTTGCACCTCACGGACGCGACCCCGCTGTTCACCGCGGCCATCGGCATCGCGCTGCTCGTGTTTTCGGAAGGCGTCGTGCTTGGACGTTCCGTTGCCACCAAGCATGGCTACGAGATCAATCCCGACCGCGAATTGATCGCGTTTGGCGCGGCCAATGCCGCTTCGGGATTGCTATGCAGCTTCGCGGTCGGCTCCAGCCAGACCCGCACGCTGCTCAACGACGGCACCGGCGGGCGCACGCAGATGGTCAGCTTCCTCGCCGCAGCGCTGATGGCGGCATTCGTCTTCCTGCTCGCGCCGTGGATCGCGACGATTCCTTCCGTGGCCATCGCAGCCATCCTCGTTTTCACTGGCGTGACGCTGGTGGATCCACGAGTGTATCCGCGGCTTTGGCGGCAGCACAGTTTCAGCATGGTCGTGGCCGCGGCGACCACACTGGGCGTTCTCGCGCTGGGCGTGCTTCCGGGCATCCTGCTCGGCGTCGTGCTTTCATTGCTCGGCGTGCTGGCGGAGATCGTGCGTCCACAGGATGCGTTGCTCGGGCACCAGGAAGGTTCGACCACAATGCATGATGTCGGCGATGACGATGCGGCGGAGACGATTCCCGGGCTGGTGGTGTATCGTTTCTATGGCCCGCTGATCTTCGCGAACGTGCGCTTCTTCATCGACCGCCTCGAGCGGTTCATCGCGCAGGAGCAGGCTCCGGTCCGGCAGGTGATACTCGATGCCCGCGCGATTCCGAGCATCGACATCACTGCCGCCGAGCAGATGCACGAGTATGTGGCGCGGCTGCATGACCGCGGCATCGAGTTCGTTGTGGTGAAAGCGCACCTGCCCTTGCGTGAAACGCTGGCCGCCGTGGCGGGTAACGCGCTCGACCGTCACAAACACTTCAGCCAGCTCGGGGATGCCGTAGCCGCGTTCGAGAGCCATTCGGCGCCGTCAACCATTAAACCACAACCCAAGCCCCAATGAGCACGAATCAACCGACGACTTCTCGGTGGATCCCCGCCCTCGGCTGGCTACGCAATTATGACAAGACCTGGCTGCGGGGGGACGTTGTCGCGGGCATCACGCTCGGTGCCTACCTACTGCCGGCCGGTTTGGGCGATGCGTCACTCGCCAACCTGCCACCCCAGGCGGGACTCTATGCGTGCTTGTTTGGCGGGCTGGTCTTCTGGCTGTTCTGCAGTTCGCGTCACACGGTCATCACGGTCACCTCCGCCATTTCGCTGCTCGTCGGCGCGTCGCTGGGCGGGATTGCCGGCGGCGACACGACCCGGTTCAGTGCCCTGGCGGCGGCCACGGCGCTGCTCGTGGCGCTCATCTCCTTCATCGCCTGGCTGGTCAAGGCGGGTTCAATCGTCAATTTCATTTCCGAAAGCGTGATGGTCGGGTTCAAGTGCGGCGTGGCGCTGTTTCTCGCCAGCACGCAGTTGCCCAAGCTGTTTGGCATCCATGGTGCCCACGGCAATTTCTGGGTGAACAGCGGCAACTTTCTGAAACATCTGAACGAAACCAATGCCACATCGCTGCTGGTGGGCGGCATCGCTTTGGCGGCGCTGGTGCTTGGTAAGATTTTCCTCAAGCACAAACCTGTCGCCTTGTTCGTGGTGGTGGGCGGCATTCTGGTTTCGGGCTGGCTCGGTCTCGACGCGCGCGGAGTGAAGCTGCTGGGTGAAGTGCCCCAGGGACTGCCACCCATCGAACTGCCCCGGGCGATGGACTTGGGCAGTTGGGATGCCGCGATGCAGGATTTCAACAACCTCGTGCCGCTGGCGTTCGCGTGCTTCCTGCTCGCCGCCGTGGAGACGGCGGCCATCGGCCGCACCTTTGCCGCCAAGCACGGCGGACGGCTGGACGCGAACCAGGAATTTCTCGCGCTCGCCGCTTCCAATCTCGCCGCCGGCCTGGGCCGCGGGTTTCCGGTCAGCGGCGGCATGTCGCAATCGCTCGTCAACGAAGGCGGCGGGGCGCGCACGCCGCTGTCAGGGGCGTTTGCGGCGGGAATTATTCTGGTGGTGGTGCTTTTCTTTTCGCACCTGCTGGCCGCATTGCCCCAACCCGTGCTGGCGGCGGTGGTGCTGGTGGCGGTGGCCGGCCTGTTCAATGTTTCCGCCCTCAAACATCTCTGGCGGGCTGACCGCCCGGAATTTCTTGTCGCCATCGCGGCCATCGTGGGCGTGCTCGGGCAGGGACTGCTGCGCGGCGTGATGATCGGAGCGGTCATCTCACTGGTGCTGCTGATCCGGCGCGCATCGCGGCCGCACGTTGCCGTGCTCGGTCGGATTCCCGGCACGCGGCGTTTCTCGGATGCCGGGCGTCATTCAGAAAATGAACCGATTCCCGGCGTGTTGATCTTCCGGCCGGAGTCGGGTCTGATCTACTTCAACATGGATCATGTGCGCGACACCATTTTGGACCGGGTCCGCGCGGAAGTGCCGCCGCCCAAACTTATCCTGCTGGACCTTTCCGCGTCGCCGCGGGTGGACCTGCACAGCGCGCAGATGCTGGGGGGCCTGGCGGATGAACTTGCCGCGGCCGGCATCCAGGTTCATGCCGTGGAATCGCGCTCGTCGGTGCGCGAACGGTTGCGCAGCGAAGGCGTGGACGCCCGGCTCGGCGGCATTGACCGCATCACCTCGCTGGCTGACGCGGTGGAGGCATTTCAAAAGCCGCCCATCAACTAAACGCCAGCCACACAAAATCATGAACGACCACAAAAACATGATCATCCTCTTAAATGCCTCGCTGCCCGCGCTCGTGCGCGCGGCAACGGTTGAAACAAACTAACCAAACAACAAACCAAAGAAAGGAAACAAGTCATGAAATCATCCATCATTCTAAACCTGGCGTTCGCCGGGTGCATTGCCGGCCTTCTGGCCGGGTGCGCGTCAACCGAGGTCACCAACCGCGAACGGTTGGTGTATGAGAAGCTGCCCCGGCCCGATAACATTCTGGTTTACAATTTCTCCTCCTCGCCCGCCGACGTGCCGGCGGACTCGGCGCTGGCCGGCCAGGCTGCCGCGCCAGAGGGGACCACGACCGCAGAGCAGGCCGCGCTGGGTCGTGAATTGGGCTCGGACATTGCCGCCCAGCTGGTCGCGGAGATTCGCGAGATGGGGCTGCCGGCAACCCAGATATCAACGACGACGACCCCACAGGTCAACGACATCGTAATCCGGGGCTATCTGGTTTCAATCGAACAGGGCAGCACCACCAAGCGCATGACGCTCGGCTTTGGCTCCGGTGGGTCCGAATTGACCACAGTGATTGAGGGTTACCAGATGACGGCTGGTGGCCTGCGAAAACTGGGCTCCGGCACCATGGGCGCCGAGGGAAGCAAGGGTCCGGGGATGGCTGTGGGCGGCGCCGCCTGGCTGATCACCGGCAGCCCGGTGGGACTCATCGTGGGCGGCGGCATGAAAGTCTATGGGGAGGCCAGCGGCAGTTCCAAGGTTGAAGGCCGGGCCAAGCAGTCTGCCAAAGAAATCGCCGATCTGCTCAAAAAACGATTCAAGGAAGAGGGCTGGATCAATTAAGATCTCAAACTCTTTCGGTAAACAAGCAACAGGACAACACGAGAAATAAACTGATCAATGAATGACATGAAAAAAAAGCGCATTACCAATCAATGGACTTGCCGCTTTGTGCTGGCGGGGATTTCCTTAATGGGACTGCCCCTGTTCGCGCAGGATGTGGAAAGCCGTGACTCTGTTTGCTGATGCCACCTGGCATTTCACGCCCCAAATTGATCTCGGCGCGTTTTTCGGTCTCGCCGCTGGTGGCCAGTTGCGGTCAGAAGACAGCGCCGGCAGGAAAATCGCCGAGTCCGACAACAATACGGTTGCCATTCTTGGCCTCAATGCCTCGGTCAAGTTTTGAATTCAGGCGGGCCGTTCTCGTGAACGGGGCGGCCCGCGATTTTGCAGCCATAACAACTAAAGTGAGCATCCCTTAAAAATAAAGTAATGATGAATTCCGGCGTGCTGGTTCTCGTCGCGGCTTTTATGCCGCCACTTTTCGCGGCAGCCCAAAATCAGCTGTGGCCCGCCCGCAAATCAAGCCGGCCGGCATGGCGCAATCGCGGTCGCCCCCAAAACCAAATATCACCGCTCCGCGGTCATTGAGTTATGAAAACAAAAATCGCCCTCGCCGGCCTCGGCCTTGCAATGGCCTTGTCCGGCTGCCATTCCATCGGTCCGGGCAGCGTCGCGCGCGACCGGTTTGATTATAGTTCGTCGCTCGGCGAATCGTGGAAGCGCCAGACCCTGCTGAACATCGTCAAGCTGCGCTATCTCGATCCGCCGATCTTTGTGGACGTGGGCCAGATTGTTTCCGGCTACACGCTGCAGACCACGGCCTCCGCCGGTGGCGGCGTCAACTGGCCCTCGGCCGGAACGGCCGCCGGCTCGCTCGCGCTGGGCGCCCAGGGCCAATACACCGACCGGCCCACCGTCACCTACACGCCGCTGACCGGCAATAAATTCATCAAGGGCCTGATGACGCCGTTGCCGCCGGACTCCGTGTTCTTCACCATCCAGTCCGGCTGGCCGGCGGATGGGGTGCTGTTCGCCACGGTGTCGGAGATCAACGGCCTGAAAAATCAGGGCACTTCCGTCAGTGGGGTCACGCCGCCCGATCCCGGTTTCATGCGGGTATTGCAACTGATGCGCAAGATTCAGCTTTCCGGCGCCGTCGCCATGCGCATCAGGCAGGATAGTGCCAGCCAGGAGACCACGCTCCTCACGTTCCGTTCCAAGGACATTTCGCCGGAGACGCTCGCCGACATTCACGAGTTGCGCCAATTGCTGCGGCTGGATCCGGACGCGGAAGACATCAAGCTCGTGTTCGGCTCAAATCCCACCAACGACCGCGAGGTGGCGATGATCACCCGCTCGATGATGCAGCAGATGGCCACCATGGCTTCGCAGGTGGAAGTGCCGGCGGAGGACGTGAGTCAGGGCCGGGCCACACCCGGTTGGGAAACCATGACCAACGGCGTCAGTGCGCCTCGTCTCCTCAAAGTTTACAGTTCCAAGGACGCGCCGAAGGATGCGTTCGTGGCGATCCCGTATCGCAATAGCTGGTATTGGATTGACGACCGGGATTTGAAATCCAAGCGCACCTTTTCGTTCATGATGCTGCTGTTCACGCTGGCGGACACCGGTGAAAAAGAACCCTTGCCGTTGGTGACCATTCCCGCGCAATAGGCGTTTCTATGCGCCGGCATCGTCATCTGCGGCGGCTTGTGCCCCGGCCTCAACAACGTCATCCTCTGGCGCGTGCGCGAACTGTAACCCGGCTGCGGCGTGGTGCCCGGCTTTCGCGATCCTGGCTGCGAAGCAGCAGCCGGAACGATTTGAATAGCCACCCGGCGAATTAACTTTTGGAAGACGATTCCAAATCACAACTAAAAATAGAACAATAGAGAAAAAACAATATGATCGTAACCACCGACCAACTCTTCAAGATCGCCTACGGCAAGTATGCGATTGGAGCTTACAACATCAACAATGCCGAGCAGACCATGGGCCTGTTCAAAGGCTGCCTGGACAGCCAGGCGCCGTTCATCATCCAGATTTCCAAAGGCGCGCGGAAATACACCGACAAGCGCATGCTCGAAGCCATCATCCGTTCCGCCGAGGAGATTTTCCCGGAAGCGGTCTTTGCGGTGCATCTGGATCACGGCGATGAACAGACGTGCTACGAGTGCATTGATTCCGGGTTTTTCAGCTCGGTGATGATCGACGCCTCGCACGATCCGTTCGACGAGAATGTCGCCATCACCAAGCGCGTTGTGGATCGCGCGCACGCCAAAGGGATCAGCGTCGAGGCTGAACTCGGCATGCTGGGCGGGGTGGAGGAGGACATCAAAGTTGAGGAGGGCAACGCCTGCCTGACCGATCCCGCCGAAGCGGATCAATTTGTCAAGGCCACCGGCTGCGACTCGCTTGCCTGCGCCATCGGCACCAGCCACGGCGCTTTCAAATTCAAGGGCAAACAATCGCTGCACTTCGATGTGCTGACCAAGATCAAAGCCCGGCTCCCCGGATTCCCGTTGGTCATGCATGGCAGCTCCAGCGTGCCCAAGGAGGAAGTGGACCGCATCAATGCCGCCGGCGGCACGATCGCCGGCTCGATGGGCGTGGACCCGAACGAATATCTCCCGGCCGCCAAGCTCGGCGTGACCAAGGTAAACATTGACACCGATGGCCGCCTCGTCTGGACGCGGGTGCATCGGGAATTTTTCCGCGACAAACCGGCGGAGTTCGACTTCCGCCCGCCGGGCAAGGTATTCATCGAGGAATACGCCAAGTTCATCGCCAGCCGCAATCAATTGCTCGGCTCGGCTGGTCAGCTTGCCTCGGTGCGAGCCGCCCTGAAATGAAATGAACTGGCTCTTTCACCTCGACGCCACCCAGCCGGTCGCCCATGCCATCGGCAGCCTTGCCCTCGTCTGCATGGCGGGGATGGCGCTGGGCAGTGTCAAGCTGCGTGGAGTTGGTCTGGGGACGGCGGGGGTGCTCTTTGCGGGCATCCTCGCCGGCCACTTCGGCAAGCCGGTGAACAAGGCCACGCTCGATTTCGTGAAGGAGTTTGGGCTGGTGCTGTTCGTCTTCGCGATCGGATTGCAACTCGGTCCCGGTTTCTTTGCGGCGCTGCGGCAGCAAGGCGTAAAGCAGAACGCGCTCGCGGCGGCCATCGTCATCCTCGGTGCCGCCACCGCGCCGCTCATCGGCTGGCTCGCGGGTTTCGACACGGCCGCGGTGCTGGGCATTTTTTCAGGTGCCTCCCTGAACATGCCCTCGCTCGGCGCCGCGACGCAGACGCTCGGCACGTTGTCGGACATCGCGCCCGATCGCCTGGCTCTGCCTGCGCTGGCTTGCGCGGTCACCTTTCCAACGGCCATCGTCGCCAGCATTGCCACGCTGCTGCTGCTCAAGCAAATTTTCCGCATCAACCCCGCGCGGGAAACGGCGGACTACGCCGAAAAACACCGGCGCAAGGTCGAGTCGTTGGAACGCCGCACCCTCGTCGTGACGAATCCGACTCTCGACGGCGTGCGGCTCGATGCCATCCCGCGCCGCCTCGAAACGGGCGTGACCATCGCCCGCGTGCGGCACGAGCAGGAGACGAGCGTCGCCACCGACGCGGCCGTCATCCGGCACGGCGACCGCATCGCCGTCGTCGGCACGCGAGCCGGGCTGGATGACTTCGAGCGCGTCGTGGGGCGGCGAAGCGACGAGGATCTCGTAATCGCCGAGAGCAACATCACGTTCCGCCGCGTGCTGGTCACCGATCGCCGCGTGCTTGGCCGGACCATCGGCGAACTTGATCTCGACGAGCGCTTCGGCGTGGCCGTCACGCGAATCACGCGGGCGGATATTGAAATGACCGCCGTGCCTGACTTGCGCTTGCAGTTCGGTGACACGGTGCAGATCGTCGGTCGCGAGGCGGATCTCGACCAGGCCGCCACTGTGCTCGGCAATTCGCTCAAGGAACTCAACGAGACCCATTTCATCCCGCTGTTCATCGGCATCTTTCTCGGCGTGATGATCGGGACGATGCCGATTGTTGTCCCCGGACTTCCGCAACCGGTCCGGCTCGGCCTGGCGGGCGGGCCGCTCATTGTCGCGCTGGTGCTCGGCCGTTTCGGGCGCATCGGACGGCTCGTATGTCACATGCCGGTCACAGCAAACATCGCCTTCCGCGATTTCGGCATCGCGCTCTTTTTCGCCGCGGTCGGGCTGGGCGCGGGCGCGCAGTTTTTTGCCACCATCTTCAGCGCCACCGGTCTCGAGTGGATGCTGGCCGGCGCGTGCGTGACGATGCTGCCGCTCCTGCTTGTTTGTGCCTTTGCGCGCATCGTCTGGAAGATGAATTTCATCGACCTGAGCGGCCTGCTGGCCGGGAGCACGACCAATCCGCCGGCGCTCACATTTGCGACGAGCCTGGCCGGCTCCGACGCGCCAACGGTTGCCTATGCCACCGTGTATCCGCTGACCATGCTCCTGCGCATTCTGTGCGCGCAGGTGCTGGCGCTCGCCCTTTGCAAATGAATCGACAATCCAAACTTTAACTCCAATTCACCATGACCAAGATGCAGAAGATCGCCGGATCCGGATCAAATGAACTCTCGCCCGCTGCCGGCACGCGCTGCGGTCTGAGTGTCGCGGACCTCAAACAAGCATTCCTCGACAACCTGCTTTGCGCGTTGGGCCGCGTGCCGATGGTGGCGACGCGCAATGACCTTTACGCCGCGCTGGCGTTGACCGTCCGCGACCGCCTGTTCAACCAAAGTGTGCACACGCTGGAGAGCTACGTGGAACGGGATGCGCGCATCGTGGCCTATTTGTCCGCTGAGTTCCTGCCGGGACCGCATCTGGCCAACAACCTCCTCAACCTGGGCATCACGGAACCGACCCGTCAGGCACTGGCGGAACTCGACGTCAATCTTGATGAATTGATCGAGCAGGAGGAGGAGCCCGGTCTGGGCAACGGCGGTCTCGGGCGGCTGGCGTCGTGCTATCTGGATTCGCTCGCATCGGTGGAAGTTCCCGCCGTCGGTTACGGCATCCGCTACGAGTTCGGCATCTTCGATCAAATCATCAAGGACGGCTGGCAGGTGGAGATCACGGACAAATGGCTGCGCTTCGGCAACCCGTGGGAAATCGCCCGGCCGGAAATCGCGCATGAGGTGAAGTTTGGCGGACACACCGAGACCGTCACGGACGAGCAGGGCAGGAGTCGCGTGCGCTGGATTCCCGAGACGATGGTGAAAGGCGTGGCCTACGACACGCCCATCCTGGGCTACCGCGTGAACACCTGCAACCCGCTTCGGCTGTGGAAAGCCGAGGCGATCGAGTCGTTCGATTTCACGGCATTCAACCACGGTGATTATTACCGGGCGGTCGAGGACAAAATGGCGTCGGAG
The DNA here is from genome assembly GCA_035577265.1 of Verrucomicrobiia bacterium. Classification (GTDB taxonomy): domain Bacteria; phylum Verrucomicrobiota; class Verrucomicrobiia; order Limisphaerales; family UBA11358; genus UBA11358. The sequence continues at coordinate 16,880 of DATLVR010000123.1, forward strand.
AACATCACGAAAGTCCTTTATCCGAATGATGAGATGATCCAGGGCAAGAACCTCCGGCTGCAGCAGCAGTTCTTTTTCGCGAGCTGTTCGCTGCAGGACATGATTCGCGTGCATCTGCTGCTGAAGCGGCCGCTCGACACGTTCCACGAGAAATGGGCCGTGCAGCTCAACGACACGCATCCGGCCATCGCCGTGGCTGAATTGATGCGCCTGCTGGTGGACCGGTATGCAGTGGACTGGGACACCGCCTGGCGGATCACGCAAAACACGTTCGCCTATACCAATCACACGCTGCTGCCCGAAGCGCTGGAGAAATGGCCGGTGAGTTTGTTCGGCAAATTGCTGCCGCGCCACCTTGAAATCATTTACGAAATCAACCGGCGCTTTCTCGACGAAGTGCGAGCGAAATTCCCAGCGGACGCCGCCCGCCTGAGCCGGATGTCACTCATTGACGAAAGCGGCGAACGTTATGTGCGCATGGCCAACCTCGCCACGGTGGGCAGTCATCACGTCAACGGCGTGGCGCAACTGCATTCGGACCTGCTCGTCAAAACCGTCATGCACGACTTCGCGGAATTGTGGCCGGAGAAATTCCTCAACGTCACCAATGGCGTCACGCCGCGACGGTTCATGGCGGTCAGCAATCCGCCGCTCGCGAAGCTCATCACGCAGCGCGTCGGCGATGGCTGGCTCCGCGACCTCAATCAACTCCGCAAACTCGAGCCGTTGGCGGATGACGCAGCTTTCCAAAAAGAATGGCGCGAAGTGAAACTCACGGCCAAACGTGATCTCGCGGCGCTCATCGAGCAGCGCACCGGCATCAAGGTGAATCCCGACTCGCTGTTCGACATCCAGGTCAAGCGCCTCCACGAATACAAACGGCAACATCTGAATGTGCTGCACATCCTCACGCTCTACCGGCGGCTGCAGCTTGCCCCGCAGGCCGATGTGCCGCCGCGCACGTTCATCTTCGGCGCCAAGGCCGCGCCCGGCTACTTCATGGCCAAGCTCGTCATCAAGCTCATCAACTCGGTGGCGGCCAAGGTAAACAACGACCCCACCGTGCGTGACCGCCTCAAGGTTGTGTTCTTCCCGGACTTCAACGTGAAGAACGCGCAGCATGTGTATCCTGCCGCCGACCTGTCCGAGCAGATTTCCACCGCCGGCAAGGAAGCCTCGGGCACGGGCAACATGAAGTTCGCCATGAACGGCGCTCTGACCGTCGGCACGCTCGACGGGGCGAATGTCGAAATTCGCGAAGAGGTTGGGGCGGAAAACTTCTTCCTCTTCGGCCTCACGGCGGACGAGGTCACGGTGTTGAAATCCAACGGCTACCGGCCACGCAATTACTACGAGAAAAATGCAGAATTGAGGGACGTGCTCGATTTCATCGCGAGCGGCGCACTGGCCGACGGCGACACGAATCTTTTCCGTCCGCTCGTGGACAATCTGCTCGTCCACGATCCGTTCCTCGTGCTTGCGGATTATCAGGCCTACATTGAGTGCCAGGCAAAAGTCAGCGCCCTGTGGCGCGATCCGCAGGCTTGGACGCGCGCATCCATCCTCAACGCGGCCCGCATGGGCAAGTTTTCTTCCGACCGATCCATCCGTGATTATTGCGCGCAGGTGTGGAAGATCAAGCCGGGCGCTTCACCTGACGCTGGCAAGGCCTGACCATGTTATCGAGAGATCTCATCGCGATTGTTCTGGTGGCCGTCACGGTGATCATTCATGCCGTTGGTCTCTCAACGCTACGTTTGAAACACCAAAGGAATTAATCCCATGAAAACAAACATCGCAATCCCGTTTGGCCGACTGGTCACCGCCGGACTTCTGCTGGCGGCGCTAACTCCGGCGATGGTTTCCGCGCAGACGGCGCTGGACGAATCCTCGCCGTGGCCGCGCGTCCGCACCACGAACGGGAGCACAGTCACGATCTATCAGCCGCAGGTGGAGACGTGGACGAAGAACTCGTTGACCGGCCGGGCGGCGGTCGAGCTGAAACTGGCCGGACAAAAATCCGAATGGACCGGCGTGGTGTGGTTCGCAGCGGACGGCAAGGTCAATCAGTCCAATCGCGTCGTCCATCTGGATCACTTTGACCTCACGCGTGTGCAGTTTCCGGAAGCGAAAGACGGCGGCAGCAATGCACTGGCCGTGTTGCGCGCCGTCGTCCCGTCCGGTGCGCGAACAGTGTCGTTGGATTATCTCATCACCGCCATGGGTTTCAAACAGGCGGCGGCGCGGGAAGGATTGCATGGCTACAATCACACGCCGCCGGAAATCATCTGGGCGACCAATCGCATGGTGCTGATCATCATTGACGGCGAGCCGGCGTGGCGGCCGGTGCCCGACGGTCATTTGCAGCGCGTGATCAACACACCCGCTCTGCTGGTGAAAGCCGGGGATAAATTATTTCTTGCCGGCGACGGACGCTGGTTCACGGCCGGTTCAATCCAGGGGCCGTGGGCGTTGTCGCAAATGCCGCCGCCGGAAGTGGCTGCGCTGGTGCCGAAACCGGCCGCCGATGCGGGCGGGCCGCGCGAGGACACGCCGCCGATGATCCTCGTCCGCACGCATCCGGCGGAGTTGTTGCAGACCAGCGGCGCACCGAACTTCAAAGCCATTCCCGGAACGTCCCTGCAATTTGCCGCGGACACGGACAGCCAGCTTTTCTACGACAGTGGGAACAAAGACGCGTATGTGCTGATTTCGGGCCGGTGGTTCAAGGCGAAGTCGCTCAATGGTCCGTGGGCCTATGTCCCGCCGCAGGATTTGCCGGCGGACTTTGCCAAAATTCCGCCCAACAGTCCGCAAGCCCTGGTGCTGGCGTCCGTGCCGGGCACGCCGCAGGCGGAAGCCGCACTGCTGGCCATCACGACGCCCACCACCGCGACCGTGAACCGCCGCGACGCAAAAATCCAGCTGAGCTACGACGGGGAGCCGCAGTTCAAGCCCATCACCGGCACGGATATGAGCTATGCCGTGAACGCGCAACTTCCGGTGATTCTCGCCGACGGAATTTACTACGCGGTGGACAACGGCGTGTGGTTCACGGCCAAGGCGGCGACCGGGCCGTGGGAGGTGGCGGTGGAAGTGCCGGAAAAAATTTACACGATCCCGCCGGACTCGCCGGTTTATTACGCCACGTTTGTCCACGTTTACGAAGGCACGAATGACCTGGTGGAAGTGGGTTACACGCCGGGTTATGAAGGCGCTTACGAGGACGACGGCACGGTGGTCTATGGCACCGGCTGCGATTACGATCCGTGGTGCGGCAATGATTATTATTATGGCTGGGGCTGGTCGTGGGGCTACGGCTACATTTATGTGCCGTGGTATCATCGGTGGGTCTGGCACGACTGGTGGGATCATCCCGGCGCACCGCGCTATGGCGTGATTGACAATGTCTATGACCGCTGGCGTGAAGGCGATCATGTCGTTCCCCATGACCGCCTCGTGACGGCGGGGTCGGCGAAACGCTCCGGCGACGGCTGGGGAAATTATCCCGCTCTTTATGGGCGGTTTCAGGGCAGCACGCGGGCGGCGGCATTGACCCCGCCGGCGAACACGCTCGCGATGAATCCGTATGTCCGCCCGCAAGGGGTAACCCGGTCGGGTGAAGTTCCCCGCGGCGCGACGTTGCTGACCACTGTCCGCAAGTCGCCCGGCGGCGGACGCGATCTTTACGCCGCGCCCGATGGCCAGGTTTATCTCCGCAGGAACGACGGCTGGTATCGGCGGCAATCGGGCGGCAATTGGAACTACGTCGCTCCGCTGCAAGGCAGCGCGGATCGGAACCGCGTCGCGCCCGCCACGCAGTCCGCCCAGCGTCCGGTCAACACCGCCGCCGCGCAGAATGCGCGGGCACAAGCCGTCGCCAACCGTCCGGACGCCGTGGCCCGCGTGCCCCGGGTGGATGTCTCGGCGCTGGAGCGTGAGCACGCCGCCCGCGAGCTGGGCCGGCAACGGCAGCAAAACGTCCGCCCGCCGGTGAACAATGTAAGCCGTCCGGCCCCGGTGAATCGCCCGAGCCCGGTCCGTTCGGGCGGCGGCGGACGCCGGCGGTGAAATATTCAATTCAACGGATTTCACTTAACGACGAAGCCATGTCAGATGGCATCGGAAAAATCTCCAGGCGCGTGCTCGAACCACATGAGCGCATCGCTGAAATGTTGTCCGGGTTGATCAGGGTGCTGACCTTCACCGGTTCGTTGAAAGTTGCCGGGGCAGGGCGTTCCGAAATCCGCGTCATGCGGATCGGCGCGCCAACGGTGGCGCCGGATTGGTAAAGATCATGCAACCGTTTTCCTGCATTGCGTTGGACGCCGGCCTCGCGAGCTGCAACGCGCCGGCCCTTTCCAACGCGACGAACACGAGCCCGGCTTCAATACGGACGCCGGCGGAAAAAACATGGTTCTTCCCCGCTGCTGCTATAGACTCTGGCTCGCGATGTTGACAGGTGAACAGTTTGACCGGACGCGGCGCCTGGCGCTGAGGCTGGCGGACAGCGAACGGATGGCAGCCCTGATCTTGCTGGGGAAAAATGCTATCTTTTCCCTGTGTCAAATGTTCGCGAACGGTGCGGCCCGTAGCAAATCTTCCACCCCACGGCTCAAGGTTCCAAGTTTATGACGATTGCCAAACGCCTGATCATTTTGCTCGCGGTGCCGCTGGTGGCGCTGCTCGGGCTGGGGATTTTCGTCCGGATGCAACTTTCGGATGTCGAGGCTCAAAGCCGCTTCGTGGCGGAATCGCGGATCGAAGCGATGGCCACCATTGGAAATCTCTCCCGCACTTTTGTCGAGATGCGTGTGGATGTGCGCAGTTATTTGCTGGCTCCCGATGCGTCCGACCGCGCTGTAGTCCGCGCGTCTTTTGATGAAGGCGAACGGGAGTTGAATATCCTGCTGCAGCATTACGCGGACAACTTGCTCGTCAGCAACCAAGGTCGCCGGCTGCTCGGCGAGTATCAGACGTTGAGCCGGGAATGGATTGCCAATGCCCGGCAAGTCATGGCGCAGGCCGACGCCGGCCGTCACGATGAAGCCGTCGCTTTGCTCAATGGCAAGGTCACGGAAACCGGCGAACGATTGGGCAAGGTGTCCAGTGAATGGATCAAGAACAACGAGGACATGGCCAAAGCCGCCGGCAGGGCCGCGGTCAAAGGCATTCAATCGTTCCGCTGGAAAATGCTGCTCGCCAATACCGCCGCCGTGGTGCTGACCGGCGTGCTCGGCTGGCTCACGTTGCGCCGGATTGTCAAACCGATCCGCGCGCTCGAATCCACGGTGAAGGCGGTGGCCGCCGGCGATTACGCGCAAGTGGTTCCGTTCGCCGACGCCGGGGACGAAACCGGCGGATTGGCGCGCTCGATTGACATTCTCAAGCAGGGTGCCGCCGCGATGGACGAGCAACGGTGGGTCAAATCCAGCGCCGCCAAAATCACCGCGGATTTGCAGGGCGCTACGTCGGTCGAGGAATTTGGAGAGCGTTTGCTCTCGGGCTTGATGCCGATTCTCGGCGGCGGTGTGGCGGGATTTTATCTGATGGAGGAAAAATGCGATGTGCTCCGCCGCTTCGCGGGCTACGGACTTTCCGGCGCCACCGCGATGGCAACGGTCTTCGGTGTGGGTGAAGGATTGGTCGGTCAGTGTGCCAAGGAGCGCAAGGTCGTTTTGCTCGATTCGCTGCCGCCGGATTATCTGCGGATCAGTTCCGGTGTGGGAAGCGCCATTCCCGTCCGGGTGGCGGCGCTACCGTTACTGTCGAAGGACAATCTGCTTGGCGTTTTAGAGATCGCTTCCTTCCGGGCGTTTGATTCGCGGGAGAAGGCATTGCGTGAGGAGTTGCTGCCGGTCGTCGGACTTAGTCTTGAGGTGCTGCAGCGCAATTTGCGCACGCAGGAATTGCTCGAACAAACGCGCAAGCAGGCGGAAGAGCTGGCGGTCGCCAAGGCCAAAGCCGAGGAGGCCACGCAGATGAAGTCCATGTTCCTCGCGAACATGAGCCACGAAATCCGCACGCCGATGAATGCCATCATCGGCCTCTCGCATCTCGCGCTCAAAACCCAGCTCACGCCGAAGCAGCGCGATTATGTTGCCAAAGTTCACAACGCCGGCACCTCGCTCCTGTCCATCATCAACGACATTCTCGACTTCTCGAAGATTGAGGCCGGCAAGCTCGACCTCGAATCCACGGACTTCAAGCTCGATGAAGTCATCAGCTCCGTCACCACGCTCACCGCGCAGAAGGCGCATGACAAGGGACTGGAATTTCTGGCGCACGTCGCGCCCGGCATCCCGGAAGTCCTGCTCGGCGACCCGCTGCGGCTCGGACAAATCCTCACGAACTTCGTCAACAACGCGGTCAAGTTCACCGAGCAGGGCGAAATCAAACTCGACATTGCCCTAGTCGAACGCACCGGCGAAAAAGTGCAGCTCAAGTTCGCCGTGCGTGACTCCGGCATCGGCATGACGAAGGAGCAGGCGGCGAAACTGTTCCAGCCGTTCACGCAGGCGGACATGTCCACCACACGCAAGCACGGCGGGACCGGTCTCGGCCTCACGATCTGCCGCCGGCTCGTCGAGTTGATGGGCGGACGCATCTGGCTCGAAAGCGAGCCGGGCAAAGGCAGCACGTTTTATTTCACCGTCTGGATTGGGATCGGCTCGGCGACCGGCACCGGAAAAATTGTTCCCGAAAAACTCGCCAAGCTTCGCGTGCTCGTGGTGGACGACAACGCCGCCGCGCGCGAAATTTTGCAGGAGCCGTTGAGCAACATCGCCGCGCGCGTGGACACCGTTGCCTCCGGCAAGGAAGCCCTCGCCGCCATCCGGCAGCGCGACGCCACCGAGCCTTACGACATTGTCTTCATGGACTGGCGCATGCCGGGCCTCGACGGTTTGCAGACCAGCCGCCACATCAAGAGCGACGAGACGCTGAAACATCCGCCGCACATCGTGCTTGTCACCGCGTTCGGCCGCGAGGAAGTGCGCGAGGAAGCGGAGCGTTTGCAACTCGACGGCTTCCTCGTCAAGCCCGTCACCAAGTCCATGATCGTGGACACGCTGGTGAATGTCTTCGCCGGCAATGATGATTCCAGTCACGTCGCGTCGGAAGACTTGCACGCGACAAAACTGCGGGGTGCGAAAATTCTCCTCACCGAGGACAACGAAATCAACCAGCAGATCGCCGTGGAACTTCTGGAAGGCGCGGGCGCGACCGTCACTGTCGCCAACAACGGGCGCATCGCGTATGAAACTTTGGCCAATGGCCCGCAGCCGCCGCCGTTCGACGTGGTGCTGATGGATTTGCAGATGCCGGAAATGGACGGCTACCAGGCGACGGCCAGGCTCCGCGCTGATGCGCGCTTTGCCACGCTGACGATCATCGCCATGACCGCGCACGCCACGATGGAGGAGAAGCAGCGCTGCCTCGCCGCCGGAATGAACGATCACATTTCCAAGCCGATTGATCCGGCAAACTTGTTCGAGACCGTGGGCCGGTTTTACAAGCCGCTCCCCCTCACCCCGTCCCTCTCCCCCAGCGGGGGAGAGGGTGCCCGAAGGGTGGGTGAGGGGGCAACGCAACCAGAAAATGACCTCCCGTCCATTCCCGAATTGGACGCGAAGGACGGCTTGGCCCGCGTCGGTGGCAACCGGAAGCTTTATTTGAAACTGTTGCGGCAATTCGTCGCGCAACAGGCGGACGCGGCAACGCAAATTGCCGGACAGATCAAAGCGGGCGACCACGCCACCGCCGAGCGCGCCGCGCACACGGTCAAAGGCGTCGCCGGAAATCTCGGCGCCAAAGACGTCCAGTCCGCCGCGGCGGAACTGGAGAAGGACATCCGCGAAAAGGCCGGGGCTGCCGCCATTGAAACCGCGCGCCAGCGTTTGGCGGAACACCTCGACACGCTGATGGCCCAACTGCGCACGGCGCTGGGCGAAGAAAAAACGGTGGCGGCACCAGCTCCCGCAACCGCCGTGGATCCGGCGCAATTGAAACCGGTCGTGGCGCAACTGTTGCAACAGCTTTCCGAATCGGACGCCGCCGCGGCCGACAGCTTTGAATCGCATCGCGCACTATTTGCCTCGCTGTTTTCCGCCGAAGACTTCGCGCGGTTTGAACAACACCTGCAAGGCTATGCCTTTGGCGACGCCCAGGCGTTGTTGGCAGCCACGGTCAAGGCGCGCGGCATTTTGCCATGACTTCACGCATCCTCTTGATCGAAGACGAGCCGATGAATATTCAGGCTCTGTCGGCGATTTTAAAGGAGCAAGGCTATCAGATCAGCGTCGCCACCAACGGCCAGCAGGCGCTCGATCTGCTCGCGCGGATCCGGCCGGATCTGATCCTGCTCGACATCATGATGCCGGGCATGGACGGTTTCGAAACCTGCCGGCGCATCAAAGCGTCCACCACCTGGCGTGAAATTCCGCTCATCTTTCTTACCGCCAAAACCGGGACGGAGGACATCGTGCGCGGCTTCGAGGTCGGCGCGGTGGATTACGTCGCCAAGCCGTTCAATTCGCATGAACTCCTGGCGCGCGTGCGCACCCATCTCGCGCTCGATCATTTACACCGCGAGAACCAGCGCCTGTTGCTCAACATCCTGCCCGCGCCCATCGCCGAGAAACTCAAGAAGCAGACCGGCATCATCGCCGAACGGTTCGCCGATGTCTCGGTGCTGTTCGCGGATATTGCGGGCTTCACGCCGTTGTCCGCGCGGCTCTCGCCCACGGAACTGCTCGAGCTGTTGAACCGCGTGTTTTCCGGCTTCGACGAACTCGCCGGTCGGCACGGCCTGGAAAAAATCAAAACCATTGGCGACGCCTACATGGTCGCGGGTGGTCTACCCGAGCCGCATCCGGATCATCTCGGGGCGATGGCGATGCTGGCGTTGGAGATGCAGGAAAACATTCGTGAGACCGGCCGGGAATTCGGCGGCTTGAGCCTGCGCATCGGCCTGCACGCGGGCAGCGTCATTGCCGGCGTCATCGGCATCCGCAAGTTCATCTACGACATCTGGGGCGACACGGTGAATACCGCCAGCCGGCTGGAATCGCACGGCACGGCGGGCCGCGTGCAGGTGAGCGACACGGTTTTCCAGCGGTTGCAGGCGCGCTTCGATTTTGAGCCGCGCGGAATCATTGAGTTGAAAGGTCGCGGTCCCATGAACGCTTATTTTCTGAACGCACCCAAACCATGAAAAAACTTTCCGACTGCCGCGTGCTGCTGGTGGATGATGCCAAGGCGAACCTCGACATCCTGGTCGAAGGCTTGAAGGCCGACCACAAGCTGAGCCTCGCGCTGAACGGCGAAAGCGCCTTGCAAATCGCCGCGCGCACGCCGCCCGATCTCGTGCTGCTCGACATCATGATGCCGGGCATGGACGGTTACGAAGTCTGCCGCCGCCTGCGCCAGATGCCGGAAACCGCCGATGTGCCGATCATGTTTCTGTCCTCGCTCGAAGAGGTGCAGAACAAGACGCGCGGCTTCGAGGCTGGTGCGAATGATTATCTCACCAAGCCGTTCGAGATGCTGGAGGTGAAGGCGCGCGTGAAGTCGCTGCTCAAGGCCAAGGCTTACAGCGACGCGGTGAAGGAACAGATCGCCAGCGAATTGAAAGTCGCCCGCGAAATCCAGATGGGCATGTTGCCGCACGATTTCACGGCGTTCGAGCAGGCTTATGGTGTCAGCTTCGGCGCGGTGTTGGAACCGGCGCGTGAAGTGGGTGGCGACCTTTACGGCGTGTGCGCCGCCGGGCCGGAGCGGCTGGTGATTTTTCTGGGCGATGTTTCCGGCAAGGGCATTCCCGCCTCGATGTTCATGGTGCGCACGATCAGCCTGGCGCGTTTGCTGGCCAAGGAAATCGCCGAGCCGGAGCGCATTCTCGCGCGGTTGAACGATGAACTCGCCGCCGATAATCCCTCCGGCATGTTCGTGACGTTTTTGTGCGCGGTGTTCGAACCGAAGTCGGGCCAGCTCACGATGGCCAACGGCGGGCACTGTCGTCCGGTGCTGCTGCCTGCCGGCGAACCGCCGCGCTGGGCGGTGAAGAATCTCGGCACGGGGCTCGGCTTCGAGCCGGGACTGGATTTCGAGCGCACGGAATTGGTGCTCAAGCCGGGAGACACGATGATGCTTTATACCGATGGCGTGAGCGAGGCGTTCAATCCGGAAGACGAATGCTATGGCGACGCGCGACTGCTTGCCGACGTGGGGTCATTGGTCGGACAGTCGCCCGCGGCTATCACCAAGGGGTTGCTGCAGAAAGTCCACGCCTACGCCGCCACCGCACCGCAGTCGGACGACATCGCCATCATGACGCTAAAGGTGAACGGATGACTATCGCGACGATAGAAATGATTTGCCGGTCTTGACCGGACGAAACACACTGCCCGCACCAATATGCCTCTCGAAATAAAAATGCAACGCCCCGCCGGCGACCAAGGTGCCGGTGCCGTGACGGTACAGCTCACCGGAAGCCTCGACACGGCCACCGCCCCCGAACTCGAACGTCAGCTATCCGCCGTCCTGACCGGCCCGGTGAAGGACATCGTCTTCGACCTGCAGCAGTTGAAATTCCTGAGCAGCGCCGGCATCCGCATTTTTGCCGCGACGCGCAAAACGCTTCAGGAGCGTGGCGGTCAGACAGCGTTTGTGAACCTGCAGCCGCAGATCGAGGTGGTCTTTGAAGTCATCAAGATGCTGCCGGGCATCTCGGTGTTCAAGGATGTTGTGGAGTTGGACCGCTATCTGGCGATGCTCCAGCGTAATCATCCCGGCAGCCGCTGAACGATGCGTCCGCAGCCAAATGAAACTGGAACTGCACGCCACGCCCGAGGAAGTGATGCGCGCCGTGGAGGCGATGCAGGAATCCGCCCTGGCGCAGGGCGTGCCGGAGAAGCTGTTGTTTGGTCTGGCGCTTGCGCTGGAGGAATGCGCGAGCAACGTGGTCAACCACGCGCTGAAGCGGGATGCCGCCAAAATATTTCATGTTGCCTTTGACCGGCAGGGCGAAGTTTTTTTTATCGAGCTGCGCGATCGTGGCCCGGCGTTCGATCCGACGGTGGCGGCACCGCGCAAGCCGCAGACGGAAGACGATGATCTGCCCGGCGGTTGGGGCATTCAGCTCGTCCGCCGCTATACTGATGACATTCGCTACGAGCGCGCCGGGGATGAAAACATCTTGCGCCTCACCAAGCGCCTGCCCGTGACTGATGAGAAATGATTTGCCAATAAGGACAACAAACGTAGAGAATCAAAACATAACACTGATATGCCACTTGAAATCCAAATCCAAACAAAAGCCGGCGCTCCGCAGTCGGGCGCAGTCACCATCAACCTCACCGGCAGCCTGGATACCGCGACGGCTCCGGAACTGGAACGTCAACTGGCACCGGTGCTGTCCGGTCCGGTCAAGGACATCGTGTTTGATCTGGCCCAGCTGAAGTTCATCAGCAGCGCCGGCCTGCGGGTGTTTTCCTCCACCCGCAAGACGCTTCGGGAACGCGGCGGCCAAGCCTCATTCGTTCATATGCAGCCGCAGATTCAGGAAGTCTTCGAGATCATCAAGTCGCTGCCGGGCGTTTCCATTTTTCAGAGCATTGCCGAGTTTGACCAGTATCTGGCGAACCGGCAGCGCTCGCATACGGAAAACCCGTAGCGAAGAATTGTCCCGCCAATCATCACGTTGACGGGACAACTGCTCATGTGTTCCGTCCAAAGCGTGATGGCTCGACGTTCCTTCTGGAGGGTGGCGGGACGCCCGACGCCACCGGCTCAGCCGGAACGATGCAGTTAAACCACGGATGGACACGGATGAAGACCACTTCAGCAAACTTGGCGGGAGGCACCGATCGGTGAACGCATTTTCGCTTCAGGAAGCCGTTTCCAATCCGTGTTTATCCGTGTCCATCCGTGGTTAAAACTTTTTTCTACCGCATGGTTACGGCTCAGAGCCGCAGGAAAATCTTCCGCTGGTAAAGGAAGCGCGCGAACCAGATGAAGAGCAGTACGCCGACAAACGCGCTCACCAGGTCGCCAAAACCGGCGGCGACGTGCGCGTCAAAAAAACTTTTCACCGGGCCGCCGACAAGTCTGCTCGCGAGTTTCTCGAAGCCGAGCCCGCCGAGAAAATTGCTGGTGAGATAAATCGTGAGCGGATTCATGCCTATCCAGACGAACGGCTGGCACCACATCCGCCATTGCTTCACATCCACGATCCAGTAAAACGCGCCAAGCAGCAGCGCGCTGAAACCGCCGGCCACCAGGACGTAGGACGAGGTCCAGATTTTTTTGATGACGGGGAATTCCAGGCCCCAGAGAAATCCGAGCGCCACGCCCGCCGCACCCGTGCCGAGCAGCCACAAAACTTTTTTCCCGTCCGTCACGACCCGGTTGCGGATGAGCAGGCCGGCGAAAATTCCCAGCAGGCCGGTGACGATGGCGGGCAGGGTGCTCAAAAGGCCTTCGGGGTCGTAAGTGCCGTCGTATTTGCGGCCGGGCAGATATTTCTGGTCCAGGTAATCCGGCAGATTGACGCCCTGGATGTAGGAACCGCGCAGCAAATTCGTGCTGGCCATGTTCAACTGCGAAATGTTTTTGAACCCGGCTTCTCGCGTGATGACCGTGTCGCCACCGGGCGTCGGCCGCACATCGGGGAAGGGGACGCACGCCAGCAGCGCCCAATAGCCGAGCAGCAGCGCGGCGGCGATGGCCACCAGCGCGCGCGTCCGGAAAAAGATGAACAGCAATCCACCAAATGTGTAGCAGAGCGCGATGCGGTTCAGCACACCCATCAACCGCATGTCCGGCCATGGATTGGTGAAGCCGCCGGAATAGATCAGGCCGACGATGAACAGCAGAATTCCCCGGCGCAGCACGCGTTTCACAGCGGCGGCACGGCCTTCGTGCTCGATGATCTTGGTCAGCGAGAAGACGGTCGAGACGCCCATCATGAACACAAACAACGGAAAGATCAGGTCATAGAAATGAAAGCCCTCCCACTCGGCGTGGTCGAGCTGCGTGGCGAGAATTTTTGTCGGCGTGGTCTGGGCCAGTCCGTGCAGCGCATAGACGAGCGAATCGGCGCCGAGGATCCAGAACATGTCGAAGCCGCGCAATGCGTCGAGCGACATCAGGCGCTGGGGTTCGGGCGGTGGAAGAGTGGTCGCAGCGGGCATGGTTTTCATTTTAGCTTGGTCGCCGTAAACGTTTCGGATGATGGATGGATTAACTTTCTTGTCCACCCCAAAACTAGGACACCACCCCAAATTAGGTATGGCGTTTTCGCCGGATTTGGAATCAAACTCTCCGCCCATGGTTGTTGAAAATAAATATGCGTTGTTTTTTTCCGCAGTACTTTGCGTTGCGGCCTGGTGTGCCCGCGCAGAAACACCTTTGGAAACGGTGCTGCTGAGCGCGGTGCGCGACGCGCATTTCGAACGGGTGATTGATTATGGCGCGGGCAATGATAGCCGGCCGGGCAAGGCGCAACTGGGTTCGCCCGCGTCGCCAGTCGCGCATCCGCCGAATGTCAACGTCGCCGTCATCCAACTCGACTCCGCAGGACGCATGGTGGATCGTGCCTATGTTTTGCTCTCTCGCGATTATCCGGACGGACTGGTGGTGACGCTGGACAAAAATGCCGGCGCGAGCAGCGTGCGTTTCATTCGCTGGGATATTGAGCGTTTCGACGGGGGAACTTTTGCCCGTGACGATGGCCATCAGCTCACCACGAAAGGCTGGACGAACAATCCGCCGTTGACCGCAGCGGACGACATCGTGCCGGGCCGCACGAATGTGCCGTATCAATTCATGGCGCCGTATCCGGCGTCGTTGTTCAAGAGCATGGTCGCGTTTCACGTCATGCGGATGATTGACGCCGGCAAGCTCACGCTCGACACGGAATACAGTTACGACGTCAAAGGCGCGAAGCCGGAGCCGCGCAAAATCCGCGACTGGCTCGACCCGATGATCACCGTCAGCGACAACCACGCGACGAGCGCGCTGTTGAAAATGCTGCACGACAAAAATGAAATCGAACCCCTCAACCGCGAGTTCCGCGAGCTGAACCTCGGCACGTTGCAGATCAACGCGACCAGCGCGGCGAACGGGCGCGCCTGGTCGCCGGGGCAGATTCACATGACGGCCTTCGACGTGGCGCGGCTGTTCTGGATCATTGATGGCGGACCGGGCGAACTGTGGATGGGTGCGGACGGCAAACCGGTGACGGCAAATTTGCTGTCCGATCCGTCGCGCGCTTTCCTGAAAAAGCTCTTGTCCGAACAGGGTTTTAATGACGCGCTGACCACGGCGAATTTTCCCGGCGCAAAAAATGTCCGGCCCGGAATCCCCTCGCGTGTCGCGGAACGCTGGATCAATCCGACGAACGGACACGTGGTCGTGGCTGGCGAAGATTACGGCGTGGACATCCGCGTGGCAAACGCCAAGGCCGAAGTAAACTTTGCGCATAAGACCGGGCTGACGTTCAACTATGGCTCGGACGCGGGTATCGTAACGTCTCTGCCTGGCCAGCCGTTTCGGCATTACATCATCGCGTTCCTGGGCAATCTCGGTCATCGCTATGCGGATGAAGTGTTCGCTTCACGGACCAATTTTCCAGCGTTCGACAAAGTCGGGCCGATAGTCTATACGCAGCGGATTCCCGCGCTGGGCAAGGCGATGGATGAGGCGCTGGTGAAACTTTCGGCTGATAAAAAATGAAGAGTGTCATGGAAAATGGTAGTGACGTCCGCCCTCACCCCGGCCCTCTCCCCCGGGGAGAGGAAGAATTCGTTGCCGTCGCTCTGAACAACCAAGCGGCCGGGTTCGCAAGATGGTCGGTCGAATCTTCAACGCCGCACCGAAGCTGTCCCCTCTCCTGGGGGGAGAAGGTCAGGGTGAGGGCGTTCGTTCCCACAAAATTCTTTCACATTAATCCAACCAGTTGACCAAATGAAAATGACTTTACTGAAACCCGAACGACTCAATTTTGGCGACACCATCGGCATCATCGCGCCAGCGAGCCCGCCGCAAGATCCGAAGGCGGTTGACCGCGCGGCGCAGGCGCTGGAACGATTTGGCTTCAAGCCGAAGCTGGCAAAAAATGTCCGCGCCCGGCACGGATTCCTCGCGGGCGGCGACCGTGAACGCGCGGCAGATTTGATGGTGATGTTCGCCGACAAGAAGGTGAAGGCCATCATCTGCATGCGCGGCGGCTACGGCACGGCGCGGATTCTCGACCGGCTGGATTACGGCGTGATCCGGCAGAATCCGAAAATCTTCTCGGGCTACAGCGATATCACCTCGCTGCATTGCGTGCTGGCACAGAAAGTGAATTTGATTTCCGTCCACGCACCGATGTTTAACGGCGCGCTGGATGGTCCGAAGGTTCCCGAGTTCACCAAAAAATCCTTTTTCCGCACGGTCATGGAGGCAAAACCGGCGGGCAGCATCTGCGACGGCTACGACAAAAAAGGCGTTTTGACTTTGCGCGGCGGCGTGGTGGAGGGACGTTTGATCGGCGGCAACCTGTCCTTGATCTGCGCGAGCCTCGGCACGCCGTTCGCCCCGTCGTTCAAGAGAAAAATTCTGTTCTTCGAGGACATCAGCGAGAAACCATACCGTCTGGACCGGATGCTGACGCAGTTGTTGAACGCGGGAATTCTCCAGCAAGTAGCGGGTGTCGCGGTGGGCGTGAATCAGGATTGTGCGGACCCGGATGCAAAGGTGGTTAAAGAGTATCTTCAGACGGCGGCGGACGTGTTGAAGGAACGGCTGGCCTCGCTGCGTGTGCCGGTGGTGACAGGATTGCCGTTCGGTCATGTGGATTTGAACGCGACGATTCCCGTGGGTGCGAAGGCGCGACTCGATGGCAAGCGCGGTGATTTGATCATCACCGAATCGGCGGTGAATTAGGCCGGGAATTGAACAGGAGGGAATGGAGAGAACAGAGGTGGAATCTTCTCGTGACTGTGGATGATCTGATAATTATTGCACGACGGGCGGCTGATGGCGCAGCGCTCGTCCCGGTCGTGCGCCGGTGTGCTGGCTGTTCTTGATGACCATCACGCCGTTGACGAGAACGAAGGGAATGCCCTCGGCGTAATGATGTGGGTCTTGGTAGGTCGCGGGCGAATTCACTTTGGCCGGATCAAATACGGTGATGTCCGCCGCCCAGCCGGGATGCAGTTCACCGCGTCCGGAAAACTGAAACGTGTTCGCCGGCAGGCTGGTCATCTTGCGGATCGCGTCCTCCAGCCGCAGCACTTTCAGTTCGCGGACGTAATGGCCGAGCACGCGGGCGTTGTTGCCATAGCCGCGCGGATGGGGAACCCCCTTGCCGAATTCGCGCACGCCGCTGTCGCAGGCGAACATCGTGTTCGGATGCTGCATGAAAACTTCCAGGTCAGCCTCGTTCATGCCGTGGAACACGCCGGAGCCGCCGCCATTCTTCTCGATCTCCAAAATGGTTTCAATCTGGTCGGCCAGCGAGTCGGAGCCGCGCAATTTTTTCGCCGCCACCACGATGTTCAATCCATCCAGCGCCGGATCGTGCGCGTAATGCGCGATGACCGCGTAGGCGAAATTAGTCGCGCCCCGGTCGTGGATCTGTTCCTCCATCTCCGTCACGAGCTTCGACTTGTGCGTCGGATCAGCCAGGACGGATTGGAACTTTGCTTTGCCGCCATCAAACGCCCAGTCGGGAATCAATTGCGACAGCGATGTGCTGGACGCGGTATAGACGTATTGATCCTGCGTGATGTCAAGGCCCCCGGCACGGACTTGTTCGATGCGGTTGAGCACGCGTGCGGCCTGGCCCCACGCTTTTTCGCCGCCGAGTTTGATGTGGGAAATCTCCGCGCGCACGTGCGCCTCGTGGGCCACGCGGAAAACTTCATCGAGCGCGGAATCAATCCGGTAGTCCTCGTGCCGCATGTGGCTGGTGTAAATGCCGTCGAACGGCGCAATCACCTTGGCCAACTCCACAATCTCATCCGCGCTGGAAAACGTTCCCGGGCGGTAAATCAATCCCGTCGAAAGCCCGACCGCGCCGTCCTGCATGGCCTTCCGGACGATGGCTTGCATTTGCTCCCGTTCGGCGGGCGTCGGTTCGCGGTCAAAGCTGCCACCCATCGCTTTTTCCCGGACGGAATTGTGGCCGACGAGCGATGCGACGTTGATGGAAACCTTTTTGGCTTCGATGTTGCGGAACAGTTTGCCGATGTCCAAATCCGACGAGCCGCAATTTCCGACAACGATGCTGGTCACGCCCATACGGAGAAAATTTTCCGCCGCCGGAAAATCCGCGACGTCGTCTGCATGCGTGTGGACATCAATGAAGCCCGGCGCCACGACCAAGCCCGTCGCGTCAATCTCCTCGGTTGCCGTGCCGTCAAGATTGCCGATGGCGGCGATGCGTCCGGCCTTCACAGCCACGTCGGCGTGATAGCCGGGATTGCCTGTGCCATCCACCACGAGGCCGTGGCGGATGAGGATGTCGTAATTTTCCGCGTGCGAAACCAGCGGCAGGGTGAGCAGCGGCAGGAGCGGGAGGAGAAATTTCAATTTCATAGAGACAGTCATGGCCCGACGCGGGCGCGGAAGAATTGCTGCGGCGCGTTGGAGGCCGAGCCGGCGTTGAAGTTGAACACTCCATTGGCACTCGTCAGATTCGTGTAGGCGCTCCAACGGGTCAAGTTGGTGGAGGTTTCAATCGTATAAGTCCAGTAAGCGTCGCCGGTGAAGCTGATCTGCACCTTGCCGTCGGTCAGCGCGATGCCCTCGAACTCCGCGGCGACCGGCGACACGAGCGCGAGCAACGCATTCGTGCTGGTGATCAAGCCGGCGAGGTTCGTGGCCATGACAGAATAATGGCCGGTGTTCGTCGCGGCGACAAACGCGAGCGTGTAGTTGGAATTGGTCGCACCGGCGATGTTCGTGCCATTCAAGCGCCATTGATAATTGGGTAACGGCAGTCCGCTGGCGGCGGCGGTGAACGTGACATTGGTTCCCAGTTTCACGGTTTGCGCGATTGGCTGCAGCGTGAAGGACGGCAGGACGGCGGGCGATTCCACGCGCACATTGTCCACGAGACCAAAATTAATGATGTTGTTTGACGAGAGCGACGGGAAGGGATCCCAGAAGCCGACAAATACGTTGCTTGCGGTCAGGGTCGCGTTGGAGATCGTGGCGAAGCGGATGCCGTCCACCACCCAGTCCACCGTGCTGCCGCGTTTGGAAACGATGAAATCGTGCCAGCCCATCCCAAGCGTGCCAGCGTTCAAGTTGCCGGACTGTTGTGGATAATTCGCCAGTTGCATCGTGGGCGCGGCGGCGCCATTGGGAAGGGCGGTTTGGTAATAGGCGTTGCCGTTGCCCCGCGCCGTCGCGTCCGTGCCCGCCCAATAATCACCGGTGGCCACCAGTTGGCCGGCGGTTCCGGAATAAGCGTTAAAGTCGGCGGCGGTGGTGGTGGTGTCGGTTGAACCGCCATCGCCGTTCACGGAAAAGTAATATCCGTCGGCAGTGGAATTTCTGCCGATCCATTGGGTGCAGGTGCCGGTGGTGCCGAGGCCGGCGGTGAGCAGCTCGGTGGACCCGGCGCCGCCGTCGGGAAACGGGCCGTTCACATTGATCCAGGCGTCAAAATGCAGCCGGTAATCGCCGCTGAAACTCTGGTTGGTCGGCGAAAGGGACAGCGCGTTGGTGATGCCGAGTGACAGATTCGCCTTCATCTGCAGACCGAATGTCGAGCCGTTCGCGGAATTGGGCGCGGCAGGAATGCCCAGCGTGGAGTAATTGAAATTGAAAGTGACGGCGGTGTCGGTGGAGCTCTTGTTCAGAATCCAGTTCGTGGCGGTGTTCGCGTCGAAGTTGTCGGCGAACACGACCGCCTGCTGCGGATAGACGAGCAACGAGACCGGGCGGCTCGTCACGCTGCCGGAGGAATTCGTGACGATGAGCGCGTAGAAACCGGCGTCGGTCGTTTGGGCGCTGGTGAGATTGTAATAGTTGGTGGTGGCCCCGGGAATATTGGTGCCGTTCAAGGTCCATTGATATTTCAGCGGCGCGGGTCCGACGGCGGCAGCGGTGAAACTCACGCTCCCGCCGGTATCAACGGCCCGGTGCAACAACGGTTGCGAAGCGATGACCGGCACGCTGATGCCGCCAATGACCAGCGCGCCCAGGCCGGCGGCGTTGCCGTTGAAGATGTCCACGTCACCACCCGTCCAGTTGGCCACGGAAGTGTTCGTGTCGTCATACTGCCAGACGTTCCACGTGGACCACGGGTAGGAAGAGGCGGGGCCGCCGGTCTGAGGGTTCTGGCCATTGTAGGTGGCGATCCACGAGGGCCAGCCGGTGACGGTGGTGTTGAGTCCGGGATAAGTGCCGCCGGGCAGCGAATACCAGACGCCGGTGTAAACCATGGGCTGGAGGGTCACCCCGTTCGCGCGCGCGAGGTTGGAGACGGTGTTGCACCATTGATTCACCCATTGCGACATCTGCGTAACGGTGAAGCCGGCGGCGACGGTGGCGTTGGGGTCCTCCCAGTCCAGCATCGGCACGAGGTAGGTGCCGGCACCTTTGACGTAGTTGCTGGCGACGCTCCAGAAAAAAATCGCCTCGGTGTCCGCGCTGTTCGCGCCAGTGATGTTCGGGTGCGAACTGGGCCGCGCAAAATGATAAGCGCCGATGTAAATGCCCGCGTTCTTCGCGCCGGCTTCCTGCGTGGCGAAGTAGGGATTGACATAGGAAGTGCTCTCCGTCGCCTTGCTCCAGCAGAACGTCACCCCGGCATTTTTTACCTGGGTCCAGTTCACACCCGGTTGGTAGCCCGAAACGTCACAACCCAGCGGCCGCTGCGCAAAAACCCCGCCCGCGCCCAAGATCAGAAATAAAAACGCCGCCGACAGAATTTTCGGCGGGATAAAACGGCCGGTGATCGGGTGTGACTTGAGGAACATGAATTTTGAATTTATAACATCGGCATTCCATGCGCCTCGGCCACCGCTTTGCAGGTGACCTTGCCGTCTTTGACATTGATGCCGCCGGTCAGTGCGGGATTTTTCAAGCAGGCCTCCTCAACGCCAAGGTCAGCGAGGGTTTCCAGATACCGATAGGTGACATTGGTGAGGGCTTGGGTGGCGGTGCGCGCGTAGGCACCGGGCATGTTGGCGACGCAGTAGTGTGTCACACCTTCCTCGACATAGACCGGATTATGATGTGTGGTGGCGCGCGACGTCTCGGCGCACCCGCCCTGATCGATCGCGATGTCCACCAGCACGCTGCCGGGCCGCATCCGGCGGAGCATCTCGCGGTTGATCAGCTTGGGCGCCTTTGCTCCCGGCACCAGCACCGCGCCGATGAGCAGGTCCACTTCCGGCAACAGGTCGATCAAATGCGCCTCGCTTGAAAACAGCGTGTGCGCCGTGTGCAGTGTGATGTCGAGGAAACGCATCCGTTCCAGGTCCACTTCCAGGATGGTAACGTTCGCGCCAAGTCCCTGCGCCATGCGCGCGGCGTTGATGCCCGCCGCGCCGCCGCCGATGACGACAACCTTGCCCGGCAAAACGCCCGGCACGCCGCCGAGCAACGTGCCGCTGCCGCCAAAATGTTTCGCCAGAAAATAGCCGCCCACCAGCACGCTCATGCGCCCGGCGATCTCGCTCATCGGCTCGAGCAGCGGCAGGCGGCGGTTCACTTCAATCGTTTCATACGCGATGCACGTCGCGCCGGATTTCATCAATGCTTCCGTCAACGGCTTGCTCGCGGCGAGGTGCAGGTAGGTGAACAGAATCTGTCCGGGCCGGAGCAGGGGAAGTTCGCCGGGCAACGGTTCCTTGACCTTGATGATCAAATCCGCCTGCTCAAAAACGGCTGCGTGCGTGTCCACGAGCTTCGCGCCCGCTGCGACATATTCAGCATCGGGATAGCCCGCACCGACGCCTGCGCCGTGCTCGACCACCACTTGATGGCCGCGCTTGATGAGTTGATACGCACCGCTGGGCAGCAACGCCACGCGATATTCCTGCTCCTTGATTTCCTTGGGAACGCCGATGATCATGGAAATTTAAAAATTCGACTGACTCTGGAAACTAACAAAGCGGCTGGTCGTGTCAATGAGCCGCCGGCCGGAGGGTGGGGGCTAGTTTTGGGGGTAGCCATTTTTCATTTATGCTTACAAAATCGCCGGGTCAGTCGTCCGCGCCGATGGTAAATCTGGCGGCATAATCACAACCGATTTTGAACAAACATAAATTTCATCTTACTGTTCTGGTTCTCCTAACCATTGGCTGGATCATCGTCAGTCCCGCGCACGCGCTCGAAACCAACGGCGCGACCACCATCGCCGAGTTGACCGGCCAGATTGAAGCGCATCTTGCGGAGCCGCGTTTCCACGGTGCGCTGTGGGGCGTCAAAATCGTTTCCCTCGCTTCGGGGAAAACCATTTTTGAAGACCATGCCGACCGGCTGATGAGCCCGGCATCGAACAGCAAACTTTACACGGGCGCACTCGCACTGGACCATTTCGGGGCGGATTATCGCATCATCACACCCATCCTGGCCACCGCCAAACCCGACGCCGACGGCACGGTGCATGGAGATCTGGTGATCGCCGGTCGCGGCGACCCAAGCTGGAACGCGCGTCATGCCGGAACAAATTTCTGGGATCTCTTCACGCCGTCCATCGCCGCGTTGACCAATGCCGGAGTTCGTCATGTGACGGGTGATTTGATTGGCGACATCACCTTTTTCCATTCGCCGCCCAGCGGTGGCAGTTGGACGGTGGAGGATCTCGAAGATTCCGAAGGTGCGGAAATTTCCGCACTGACTCTCGCGGACAATTTTACTCAAATTCGCGTAACGCCGGGTGCGCATGCCGGCGAACCCGGTAATCTGACTTTGATGGATCCCTTCACCGGTCTGCAACTCGATAATCAAACCGTTACGCTCACCAACGGCGCGGCGCGGCGCATCGTCGCTCATCGTTTTCGCGGCGAATCCGTGGTCCATCTTTTGGGTGCACTGCCTGCCGGTGGCGAACCGGAAATCGTGGACATGCCGGTGCTGCGCCCGGCGGAATGGTTCGTGGCCGCGCTCAAGGAAGCGTTGCGCCGGAACGGAATCATCGTGGATGGTTCCGCCCGTTCCGTGGCCTGGCCAGCGCCGTCGCCGGTGGCAAAGATGAAACTCGGCGAAGTCGTTTCGCCGCCATTGAGCGAACTGGTTCATGATTTCATGAAGCCCTCGCAAAACCTGGAGACGGATTTGATCTTTGATCACACGGGTGAAATGAGCCGCGCCACCAATACCCCGTCGTGGTGGACTTCGGAAGATTGCGCGCTGGCCGCGCTCGAACAGTTTTTGGTCACGAACGGTTTGCCGGCGGGCGACGTGCATTTTGACGAAGGCTCCGGCCTTTCGCGAAACAATCTGACGACGGCAAACGCCACCGTCGCGCTGCTGCAGTTCATGGCGAAGCAGCGCACGGCAAAAGATTTCATCGCCGCGCTGCCCGTTGCCGGCGTGGACGGTACGTTGCGCCGCCGCATGAAGGACACGCCCGCGTTTCAGAACGTCCGCGCCAAGACCGGCACGCTGCGCTGGGCGAATGCGCTTTCCGGTTTCGTTACGACGGCGGCGGGCGAACCGCTGGTGTTCAGCCTGATGCTGAACCGCTACGATTCACCGCCGGACCGCAAACGCACGGCGGAACTGGACGACATCGCGGTGATGCTCGCGAGTTTCACCGGTCGCACCGATGCCCCGCTAGAGATCCAATACGCCCCGCTCGGAACGTTGCTGGTCACGCAATTCGTCGCCGCGCCGTTTCCGCATCCGGCGCGCGCCGAAGGCCACAAGTATCACGACGAGTTTTTTCCGGCCGCGGAACATTATGCCAACAGCACCGTGGCGATATTCATCCCGAAAAATTTCCGGGTGGCGGACAAAATTGATTTCGTCGTCCACTTTCACGGCTGGCGGCACACGGTCGCCGGCACGTTGCCGGAATACCAATTGATCGAGCAATTTGCCGCCAGCGGCAAGAACGCCGTGCTGATCGTGCCGCAAGGCCCGTTCAACGCGCCGGATTCCTTTGGTGGCAAGCTGGAGGACACCAATGGGTTCAGAAATTTCATGGCGGAGGCCGTGGCAAAGCTGGGTGCGACCGGAGTTCTGGGGAAGTTGGAGCGCGGGCTTCAGCCCGCTTCGACGTCTGATTTACAGCCCCTGCCGAAGCGGCCTGAAGGCCGCGCTCCTGAGATTGGCGACATTATTTTATCCGGTCACAGCGGCGGCTATCATGTCATGTCGGCGATTGTGGATCGCGGCGGGCTATCCGAACAAATCAGGGAAGTGTGGCTCTTCGATGCGCTTTACGGCGGCACCGATGAATTTGTCGCGTGGCAGAAAAAGGAAAATGGGCGGTTGCGGGACATCTACACCGACCACGGCGGCACCAGGGAGGAAACGGAAAAATTGATGGCGTTTTGCCAAACCAACGGTGTCAGCTTTTTCGCCGCCGAAGACACGAACGCCCTGCCGGATAATCTGCGGACAAACCGGCTGGTTTTCCTGCACTCCGACATGATTCACAACGACGTGGTTGCCAAGCGCGGCACATTCGGACAATTTTTGAAATCCAGCTGCCTCCAGACCAAATGAACGCCCGACAACTTCTTATCACCGCTTTCGCCGTGCTCCTCGCCGGCTGCCATACCATGCCCAAAAAATCCTCCGCCCGTCCGCCGGTGAAACTCGGCGTCGAAGTCCTCTTTGAAAAGCATGCCGAACTGGTGCGGGGCAAACATGTCGGCCTCATCACCAATCCGACCGGACTCGACAGCCAGTTGGACAGCATCATCGAAATTTTCCGCGCGCATCCCGACGTGAAGCTCACCGCGCTCTATGGTCCGGAGCACGGCGTGCGCGGCAATGCGCAGGCCGGCGAATATGTCGCGTTTTATTTCGATGAACATTTTCAGCTGCCGGTCTTCAGCCTTTACGGCCAGACGCACAAGCCGCCGGCCAACATGATGACGAACATTGACGAATACATGCGCACGTTCGATACCAAGCATGAGGGCAAGCAGGTCGAAGCCGGCATGATGCAGTCCGTGGATGTGATGGTATTCGACCTGCAAGATGTCGGCACACGCGTTTACACCTACATTGCCACCATGGCGTATGCGATGCAGGCGGCGGCGGATGCGGACATCCCCTTCATCGTCCTGGACCGGCCCAATCCCATCAACGGCGTGGCCATGGAAGGGCCGATCCTGGAATATCCGCAGCACAGTTCGTTTATCGGGCTGTATCCGATCCCGCTGCGACATGGCATGACCGCGGGCGAACTGGCGCAGTTGTTCAATGAAAAATTCCTGAAGAAAAAGGTGAAGCTCACCGTCGTGCCGATGGAGAACTGGACGCGTGAAGAATGGTTTGATGATACCTCGTTGCCGTGGGTGTTGCCCTCGCCAAACTTGCCGACGCTGGAAGCCGCCACGGTCTATCCGGGGCAGGTGATCATCGAAGGCACCAACCTTTCCGAAGGGCGCGGCACGACGAAGCCGTTCGAGATGTTCGGTGCGCCGTGGATCGACGGATTTGAGTTGGCGAAAAAACTGAATGCCTTGAAACTGCCCGGCGTAAAATTCCGCGAAGTCTGGTTCACGCCGACCTTTTCCAAATTTTCTGGCCAGCAATGCGGCGGCTGCCAGTTGCACGTCACGGACCGGAACGCGTATCAATCCATTGCCACGACGCTGGTGATTCTGGCGGTCGTGAAACAGACTTGCGGCGACAAGCTGGAGTTGCACGCCGGTTACTTTGACAAGGTGCTGGGCACGTCCACCGTGCGCGAGGCGCTGGAACGCGGCGAGTCGACGGAGAAGATTGTCGCTGGCTTTGCGCCGGGCTTGGCGGAGTTTGCCAAATTGCGCGAGCCCTATTTGCTGTATCACTAAACTTTCATGCGTGCCAAAACCGAAGCTGGAGCGCGGGCTTCAGCCCGCTTCGATGCCGGCAACGAAGACGGGTCTAAAATGTCCGGCTCGCTTTCATTGGGCACGTTGAAGCGGCGTGAACGCCGCGTTCCGGTCGCGTTCTTCGGCCTTTGGTTTTTCCTTGCACTCCTGCTTTCAAGTTGTGCCACACATCGGCAGGACGCCGGGGTTTTCCGCCCTGAAAAACTGGCGGCGATGGATTCGGCCATCATTAGCGCCATCGCGAGCAACCAATGTTCCGGTGGCGTGCTATGGGTGGAACGCAATGGCACCGCATATCACCAGGCGTTCGGCAACCGCGCTCTGGTGCCGGCGCGTGAGCCGATGACCGAGGACACGATTTTCGACGCGGCCTCTCTGACAAAGGTTGTCGCCACCACGCCGGCGGTGATGCTGCTGGTCGAGCGCGGGCAGGTGAAGCTGGATGCGCCGGTAACGAATTATATTTCTGAATTCATTGGTGATGGCAGGGAACTGATCACCGTGCGTGAACTGCTCACCCACACGTCCGGTCTGCCGCCGGACGTCGAAACCAAAACCGACTGGCACGGCCAGACCGAGGCGATCAAAAAAGCCTGCGCCATCAAAATGCAATCCAAACCGGGCACCGCTTTCAAATACAGCGACATCAATTTTTCCCTGCTTGGCGAAATCGTTCAACGCGTGAGCGGGAAGCCGCTGGAAGTTTTTGTGCAGCGCGAGATCTATGCGCCGTTGAAAATGACGGACACCGGATATCTGCCGCCCAAGGAAAAATTGCCGCGCATCGCGCCGACGGAGGTGGTGGATGGCAAGCCGTGGCGCGGCGTGGTTCATGATCCCACGGCGCGGCACATGGGCGGCGTGGCGGGACACGCGGGACTGTTCACGACGGCGTCCGATCTGGCGCGTTACGCGAGAATGCTGGTTAATCTTGGTGAACTGGACGGCGTCCGGATTTTCAAACCGGAGACGGTCCGGCTGATGACGAGTGTGCAGACGCCGCCGGAAATATCCACGCGGCGTGGATTGGGCTGGGACATTGACTCGGCTTACAGCGGGCCGCGCGGCGACATTTTTCCGGTCGGTTCCTACGGTCACACGGGTTGGACGGGCGGGTCATTATGGATTGATCCCTTCTCAAAAACCTTCGTGATTTTCCTGTCGAACCGGAATCATCCGACGGAGACCGGCAGCGTGATTGCGTTGCGGCGCAAGCTGGGAACGCTCGCGGCGGAGGCGGTGGAGAATTTCACTTTCACAAATGTTCCCGGTGCATTGAAGCAAAATAATCGCGATGCAAAGTAAACCTGATCCGGTTCCCGGGCCGCTGGCGACTGCGATGATTCACGAGTTGGCGCACTATGTGATCACCGAAGTGCAGCCGGTGGTGGTGGACCTGGCGCGGTGCGAGGGCATGTGGCTCATGACCGTGGACGGCCAGAGAATTTTCGACTGGGCGGGCTATTACGCATCGAAGCTGCTCGGGCATAATCATCCCGGGCTTTATGAGACGGATTATCTCCAGCGGCTGGTGCGGGCGGCGAACAACAAGGTGGCGAACCCGGATTTTCTGACGGCGGAATGCCTGGAATACTACCGCACGTTGCACCGGCTCGCGCCGCGCTGCATGCGCAACCCGCAGCTGGAGGTTTATGCCGTGAACTCGGGCGCGGAGGCCCTCGAGAACCTGATGAAGTATTTCATCAACCTGCATCATGAGCGGAGCGGCGGGCTGGCGCCGCGGGGAGAAAAGCTGCGGTTCATTTATTTTGACCAGGCATTCCATGGGCGCACCATTTTTGCGCTGAACGTGACGCAGACGCTGGATCCGGTGGCGACCAAAGATTTTCACGGCTTGATTCCGGGCAATATCCAGGTGCCGTTCCCCGGCATCAATACCTCGGAGCCCCAGGAGAAAAATCGTGCGCGCACAGACGAGGTGCTGCAAAGGATTGAACATTTCCTGGAGCGTTACGCCGGCGAAGTGGTGGGAATGATCGTGGAACCGATCCAGGGCGCGGGCGGACATCGCGTGGCGGAACCGGAATTTTTCCAGGGCCTGAGCCGGCTGGCGCACGCGCATGGAATTTTCCTCGGCTTCGACGAGGTGCAGACCGCCGGCGGGCCGACCGGCGACGTGTTCATGGTGGATCAACTGGATTTGCCGCATCCGCCGCAGGCCGTGGCGGTGGCCAAAAAATTCGGCTGCGGCGCGGTCTACATGCTGCGCCCGATGGAAGACAAGGGGGTTTTGGATTCGACGTGGGGCGGGCCGCTGGTGGACATGGTGCGGTTTGTCCAGGAGCTGAAGATTGTCGAGCGCGAGAACTTGGTGGCAGCGGCAAAGGTCAACGGGGAAAAGCTGGCGGCGGGATTGCGGGCGCTGGAAAAGAAATTTGCCGGCCTGATTTATAACGTGCGGGGTCAGGGATTGTATCAGGGGTTTTCCCTTGGCTCGCCGGCGTTGCGGAACCGGCTGGAGGCCATGGCGCTGCAAGAGGAGCGGTTGCTGTTGCTCGGCGCGGGCAGCGACAGCATCCGGCTACGACCCAACCTGAACGTCACGGACCAGGACATTGCGCAGCTGTTGGAACTACTGGAGTGTTGCCTGCGGCGACTGTGACCGCAGCACCCCCCCAAAACTAGGGGGCAGGTTTTGCATTGAATAATGCGGGTGAATGAAGTTAATTAGGCGCCAAGGAAAACGATTCTTGGTCGCCACTGAAAAGCAACAAAGAATTTACTTTAGAGAACCCAAACCCAGTCACAGGAGTAAAAAATGAACCAGTCGAAAATTCGTCAAATCTTAGCCATGGCCGTTGCCGTTCTGGCGGCGGCTTTTTCCATTCAAACCCTGCAGGCGTCTCCGTATGCGTCCGAATTGAACTATAATTCAGGTGCTGGCACGGTTTCCTTTTATTTGAATGAAAGTGGTGGCAATGTGAAGGTGACGTATGAGGATGGGACAACTAATGCCACGTTTGATGGTGTTTCCGCCACGGCTACGAACCTGACCAAGGGTTTGAAGAGTTTCAGTATGGGCGGACATACGGGCTATGCGATTGCTGTGACGAAAACTGGCAACGGCCTGCCGGCGCAAATCAGTGTGGATACGGCGGCGAATGCGAACTCATTTACCAATTACACTTACTGGAATTCGCCGCGCGGTGTGGCTGTCAACAGCAATCCCAAGATTGGCAAGTTGTTTGGCCGCGTTTATGTCGGCAACTCTGCTGCTTCCACTTCGGGCAATCCAAGCCAGGGTCTTTATATTCTTCATCCTGACTTGAGTCCCGAGCTTACCAACACGGCGGTGGCAACTAGTCCGCTTCTCGCCGGCAATGCGAGCAGCCCGTATCATCTGGGGGTTAATCCAGACGACGGCAGTGTTTCTGTGAATGACTTTTCTGGAAATGGCGCGTTATACCTTTTCTCACCGAATTTGGATTCTTATGTTACGATTTTTTCGAAGACTAACGGTATTCACGGTGATGGTTTCGGCACGGCCAAAGTCACCGGCTCGATTGCCAACAGCAATATGGTGGTGTGGTTCCCGGACAGTGGCTTGGCTGTTCCCGATCCCGCTGTGTATCCCAACCTTCATCTCCCCTCCGGCACGGAAAAGGGTATGTATAACAACATTTATCGCTATGACATCGGCGCGGGTCCGTTGCCCTACACGAACGCGCCCGACTTTGCGTTCAACTACGGTTTGGACTCCATCGCCGAGTTGGTGGTTCAAGGCGATGTTGCGCCGGATGGCAAGGTTTTCACCGGCTTTGGCCGTGCCAATCTTTCCAATCCTGATGTGGTTGTTTTTGACCCTGTCACTTTTTTGCAAAACGCTACGCCTCTTTGGAGTTCATGGATAACTTCAAAAGGTTTGAGCGACCCGTTTGTTCCCGCAGGCGGTAATCAGCCTTACGGCGGTGTCCGCGTTTCGTCGGATGAAAAGTATTTTGCCACCATGGGTATTAACAACGGTTTCATGATTACCAAATTGACCAATGGCATTCCTGACATCAGCACGATTTTTGAAATCACCAATACGCCCTCCACAGGGAATGCGCGCGGCATGGATTGGGATGCGGCCGACAACATTTATGGCGTCAGCTCCGGTCAGGCTCAATTGCGTGTGTATTCTTTAGGCAACACGATCACTTGTGTCACCAGCAACGACATCACCGGCACGAACGGAACGTTTGTCGTGCTGTCGCCGCCGGTGACGGCCACGGCTGTGACGACTGTTCAGACGGCTTCGCAAAATTACGGCAGTCCGATTGACGGCGTGATTACGGTTTATCTAAACACGAATGTTTTGGCTGCCCCGACGGTGGTCGCCTACGCCCGCAGCGACACGGCGACGTATCCCGCCAATTACACGCTCAATCTCGGCACGAATGCCGATGGCGTTATTATTTCATCGAACAGCGTTACCTTTCCCGCTGGCACATGGCCTCATGCGGGCAACTGGTCGGCGGATGTTCATTTGACGCCGACGGCGACGCCGGCTTCCGGCCCCGCTTTGGCAGCGACCTTCACCTTACTTGGGGGCGTCAATTACGGCGTCGTGACCCCGTTGATAGCGTCCGTTGCCGTTGTCAATACCGGCCCACAGTTGTTGTTGCTGACTCCCGCTGGCACTGCGTTCAGCCGTGCCATACCGAATGACTATGTGACATTTGTTATCACGCGCTGGGGTGATTCCTCAGTGGCGGATTATACTATCACCAACATCAATTACTCCGGCACGGTGTTTCCGGCAGATTTCACGGCGGGCGCACAAAGCTTCTCCGGTTCACTCTTGAGCGATGGCTCTCCCGGCATCACTATTCCATCGGGCGCTACCAGCATTACGGCCGCCATTGGCAATCCAGTGTTGCGGGCTAATCTCAATGTGCCGCCCACGAACGTCATGATTGTCATTACGTTGACCAACTCGCTCGGCACCAATTTGGTGGCCAACAATGGCTTTGCGTATGTCGTGTCTGCGACAAACTTTGTCAGCGTGGCGGAAAACGATAATGCTCTCGGCGGCAATGGCGGCGGCGGCGGCGTGACACTCTGGTCCGATCCGCTGACGAATGCGGCTGCCAGCACGAATTGGACGCTCACCTTTGCGACCCAAAGGTGGCCGGGCGTTGCTAATTACTCCTATACGACAAACTACAGTTATGTGACAAACAGCGGCGTTATCACCACAAATATAGCTGGTGTTATTACAAACGTGGCCTCCTATAGCGCCGCACCGCCCCTGGTGATTCCGGCTTATACCAACGGCGCGACGACGATTGCCGCAGGCAGCACGAACGACTTTGATGTCACGTTCGGTTATACTTTGCCGTCCGATTTTCCGCTTTCGCCAGTGATGATTGCGAATGGCTGGTCGAACGTGCTTAGGATGACGGTCAACAAAAATGTTGGCTCGCCTGCCGCTGTCAACCTGTATCCCACAAGCAAGCAATTCTACGGCAACTACGCCTTGAAGTTCTCCATGTATCTCTCACTGTTGCCGGACGCGATTCACACGATCAGTCCGCTGGGCAACTTCAGCGGGCGTTTTCCGAATGAAAATGCGATCGCCGGCATCAATCACTACGGCACGAATATAAACTGGCGTCAGGGAGCGACTCCCGCCACCTCAACGGCCTCCCAGAGCGGTGTCGCCAATTCGGACGGTATCTGGCTTACATTGGGCGCATCCGACGGTGTGGGCACTCCGGCAGACTTCGATGTTTTCCGTCCGCCCGCAATTCCCAACGCGGGTATGTATAACAGCGGCAGCCCGACAGCCAGCGACTTGGCCAGCGATGCCGGTTCCAGCCATCGCAATGACTACCCGAATACACTGTTCCCTGAAACGGCGAACGTCGCCGGCGGCGAGCCGGTGCGCAAATGGGTGGATGTCAGCGCGGAAACCACCGACCAGACCAACTTGGTTTTCAAGGTGAACGGATTCCCGGTGGCTACAGTGGCCTTCCCTGGGCAGGGATCCGGCAACACCATCTGGCTGGCCAGCAACAACGTCCCATTGACGCCTTACACCAGTGGTGACATCATGCTCGGTTATCAAGACCCGGATAAGACTATCGGCGACCCCGATACGCAGTTTGTGTATTACTCGAACGTCCGCGTGGTTGAGCTTTCGCCTTACATCACGGCTCAACCGGCCGGCGTGATTCTCACCAACGGCTCAAGCGCATCCTTCACGTCGTCTGCGGCGTATGCGACCGCCCCGCTGACCGGCACTTGGTATAAAGCGGCCAGCCAGACCGCGCCAATTCTGGCTCTGAAAACGGACATAGGCGGCACAAACCTGACCACCACCTTGGCGCTGACCGATCTTACAGTGGGCACCAATTACGTCCTCATCTACAACGACGCGGCGGGTTCCGTGACCAGCGGCGTGGCGCGCGTGGAAGTCATTACCGCACCAACAAGCATCTCCACCAATTCCGGTGTTAATGTTCAGTTCACGGTGATTGCCAACGGCCCGCTGACGCCGACTTATCAATGGAGCACGAATGGCGTTAACCTCGCCGGCAGTGCCCATTATGGCGGAGTGACCAATGCCACGTTGACCATTACTAATATCCAGCCATCGGATGCAGGCACTTACTCGGTCACGGCGGTAAATGCCGACGGAAGCGTGACCGTATCAGCCGCCTTGGCGGTTATTTTACCGCTGCCGCCCACCATCTCGTCCGTGGCGCTGGTGAACACCAACGCGGTTTTGGGCATCACCTCACCGAACGGCGGTGACACGACTAGTTCGTTCACGCTGCAAAGTTCGGTGACGGTGCAGGGTCCTTACACGGATATACCGAGCACTGTGACCGGAACCGCCGGAACCTTCGTGCTGACGGCGCCCCTGACGACCAATAACACCATGTTCTATCGGGTGAAGCATAATTGACGATCCGCAAAAGCATTGAGCGGCACCGGGTGATGGAATTTTGCCACCCGGTGCCGGCTTGAATTTCAGTTTAAAATATAAATATGCGAGAATTAAACCGTCACCAAATTACACTACTATGAAAGATTCATCCATTCGATTGCGTTCACAGTCCGGAGTTGAAGGGCGCGCGGGCTTCACGTTGATTGAACTGCTGGTGGTCATCGCCATCATTGCCATCCTCGCGGCGATGTTGTTGCCCGCGCTGGCTAGTGCCAAGCAAAAAGCCCTGCAAACCGCGTGCTTGAGCAACAAGAAGCAAATGACCCTCGCTTGTGCCATGTATTCCGGCGATTTCCAAGACTGGCTCGTGCCTGCGGCTCTGTTAGGCGCTAACGATGGCTGGTGCAACGGTAACGCCGCTTCTGAGGATTGGAACACTGCTACTGGGAACACTAGTTTGGATGCTTTAAATACAAATTGTTTGGCGCCTTATGTCAACGGACAAGTGCGCGTCTATAAATGCCCGGGCGATAGATTACCTTCGCAAAACGGCGACCGCGTCCGCAGCATTTCCATGAACGGTTATATGGCTGGAGTTACATTGGTTACGCATGCCGGCTTGTATCAAACTTACATCAATGGCCCTATGGGACAAGGCGGTGTTTGGAAATTTTTCCAGAAAGTGACCGAGTTCAATGGGGGGTTTCCTCCGGCAAACGCTTGGATTTTTTGCGATGAATCCATGTTCACTTTGAACGATGGATGGATGCAAATGGATCTTACGCTTGCCGGAACATTTCCCGATGTTCCGGCCAATTATCACGGCAAATCGAACGGTTTTACTTTTGGTGACGGCCATGCGGAAGTTAAAAAGTGGAAAGAAATATTAACAACTACTCCGTATACTGAAGGTGTGACACATAACACACCTGGGTATTCTACGATAACGACACTCAACATCAAGGATCAGGACCGGGCTTGGTGGTTGCAGCACTCATCCGTGAAACAATAGTGATTTTTGCTTCGATAACTGAAAGAAAAGCGCGGACTGAAAAACCAGTCCGCGTTTTTCTTTTTTGGAATCTTGGCGGGGACAGCATAGTGCTGTCCGTCGGATAGTCCTTACCGCAGCGTCACTTGCAGCCCGAATTTTCCCTTTGTTTGGGCAAAGGAGAGAATTCCCTTTTCCGCTGTCACTCCCGCAAACGGATCGTTCGTGATGAGCAGACTGCCGTCAATATCCAGATAGTCGGCCAGTTCGGCCAGGTGCGCGGCGGCGCTGATCAGCACGCTCGTCTCGATCATGCAGCCGATCATCGTCTTCAGCCCGGCCTTGCGCGCGGCTTCAAGCGTCTCCTTCGCCATACTCACGCCGCCGGTCTTCACCAGCTTCACGTTGACGCCGTGAAAGCATTCCGCGCAGCGCGGGATGTCTTTGACCGTGTGGCAGGATTCATCGGCAAACACCGGCAGCGGTGAACGTTCCTTGAGCCAGACCAGATCCGCCGCGCTCGCATCCCGCGGCATCGGTTGCTCGATGAACTGGATGTTTTTATCCGTGGCCACGAGCCATTCCAGCATCCGCAATGCGTCCTCCCTGGTCTTCCAGCCTTCGTTCGCATCCACGCGCACCGGTTTGTCCGGCGCGGCCGAGCGCAGCGCGGCGAAGTTTTCGCGATCCTGTGCAGCGCCGACTTTCAATTTCAAGACCGGATAAATCGCCGCATCCAGGACTTTTTGGCGGATGACGTCCGGCGCGTCAATCCCGATGCTGAACGAGGTGACGTGATGCTGTTCGCGGAAACCGAGGCCGAGAAAATCATAGAGCGGCTTGCCCGCCCGTTTGGCCGCGCCATCAACCAGTGCGAGGTTCAGCACACATTTGGCGGCCACGGGAATTCCCGGGATGGACTCCAGAAAGGCCATGCTTCCCGGGATGTCAGTGAATGAAATCCGATTGGCATCGAGTTGGGCGAGAAATGTCAGGAGGCCGTCGGCGGATTCGCCATACAGCGACGAGGGGGCCGCCTCGCCGATGGCGGTCACGCCGTCCGCATCCGTGAGCTCCACGATGACGGTGCGGTGGGTGCCGGAGCCATTGGAACTTTTTGAGCTGGCGATTTTCCACGGGTTGGCGAGCGATAATTCATACGGACGGGCAGTTAAAATCACACCCAGATTCAAACAGTTATTTACAGTTTTGCAATCCGATTGAATTGATTGTGACCACCCTAAATTGGCTATATGCTGCGGTCGTGCCTGGCTTGCAAAACCTCGTGGACGATGCCGTCGCAGCAGCGCTGGAGAAATTCGCACCGCTCAATCTGCACGTGGATGAATTGGCTGTGACGCTCATTGACTTGCGCGATCCAAATAATCCCGACCGGGCCGAGTATCGCGGTGATGCGCCGGTCTATCCCGCCAGCATCGTGAAACTCTTTTACCTCGCCGCGGCTCACCGGCAGATGGAGGATGGGAAAATTTCTGATACCGCTGAACTGCGCCGCGCGTTGCACGACATGATTGTCCATTCCGGCAACGAAGCGACCGGTTACGTGCTCGACGTGCTGACCGGCACCACCAGCGGGCCGGAACTGCCGCCGGCGGAACTCGCGGCCTGGGGCGAAAAACGCGACGCGGTGAACCGCTACTTTCAATCGCTCGGCTACACCGGCGTCATTGCCAGCCGGAAGACGTGGAACGACGGGCCGTATGGCCGCGACAAGCAGGCGGTGGATCAGTTTAATCCGGCAAAGAACTCTTTGACCAGCAACGCGACGGCGCGGTTGCTGGTGGAAATTGATTCCGGCAAGTGCGTTTCCGCCGCGCGCTCCACGCAGATGCTCGACCTGCTGAAACGCGATTTTGCCGATCCGAGCCGCGCCGACCACCAGGCTTGCGACTTCATCGGCGCGGGGTTGCCCGCCGGTGCGCAACTTTGGTCGAAGGCCGGCTACATGAGCGTGGCGCGGCACGATGCGGCGCTGGTGGAAATGCCCGGTGGCGGAAAATTTGCGCTGGTGATTTTCACCGAGCAGCATTCGGAAGCCAAAGAAATCATTCCGGCCATTGCGCGGCAAATTGTCGGCGGATTTGAAACGTTAAATCATGTGAAGTGCTGACTGGCGAACCCCTAATTCAGGGGGATGGGCGGCGCAAGCGCCGACGTTACTATTCCGGATGCATTGTGGACGGCCTGAAATATTATGACTGACACGACCGGTGAAAAACCCAAGTCCGCCTACAATCGTTTCCTCCTGCTCGTCGCAGGTTTGGGCGGATTGCTGTTCGGCATTGATGTCGGCATCATTTCCGGCGCGCTGCCTTATCTCGAAGCGACGTCGGGTCTGAACGGAAACCAGCTTTCCTTCATCGTCGCTGCCGTGCTCCTGGGCAGCGCGGTCTCGACGTTGTTCGCCGGTGCGCTCGCGGATTTTTTCGGGCGCAAGACGATGATGACCTTGAGCGGCATCTTGTTTGTCGTCAGCGTGCCGGTCATCGCGCTGTCCCATAGCTACGGGGCGTTGATTTTTGGAAGGCTGATGCAAGGCGTCAGCGGCGGGTTGGTCGCGGTGGTCGTGCCGTTGTATCTCGCGGAGTGTCTTGCGGCGTCGGATCGCGGCAAGGGCACGGGGATTTTTCAATGGCTGCTGACGCTGGGCATCGTGGCGGCGGCGTTCATCGGATATTTTTTCAGCAGCCACGTTGACGCGGTGGCCAGACTGGGCGACGCGGCAAAGCTGTTTGCCGTCAAGGACACCGCATGGCGCAGCATCTTCTGGGTCTCGCTGCCGCCGGGGATTGTATTTGTCATCGGCAGTTTCATGGTCGCGGAATCCCCGCGCTGGCTGTTTCGGCGTGGCAAAAAAGACGGCGCCCTCCGCGCCTTGCTGCGGTCGCGAACCGAGGCGCAGGCACGGCTTGAATTGCAGGAGATGGAAGCCATCGCCGCCAAGGAGAAAGCCAATTCCGTCGCCGCCGGAAAAAAGCGCGAGCCCTTGCTCCAGCGCAAATACGTCATTCCGTTCGTGCTGGCGTGCATCATCCTCGCGTGCAACCAGGCCACGGGTGTCAATTCCATCATCGGCTACAACGCGATGATCTTGATCCAGTCCGGCCTGGACGACAAAGCCGCGCACCTCGGCTCCGTCATCCTCACGGTCGTGAATTTTCTGATGACCATTGGCGCCGTCCTGCTGGTGGACCGCAAGGGCCGGAAATTTCTCCTCTCGCTCGGCAGCGCCGGCGTCATCGTTTCGCTGCTGTGCGTGGGAACTATTTTTCACCAGACCGAGGCGCAGCGGGTGGATGTGAAGGAGGCCGTGCAGGCGGCGGTCATTTCCTTCAATCAAACTGCCGTGATCGAATTTAATGGCGAAGTGGCTTCGCAGTTGTTGTCCGGCAAAACCACCGGAGCGGACGCGCAGCCAAAGTCGCTCGTCGTGATTTATTCCTACGGCGGTTTCAAAGCCGCGACAAAAGTCGTCTGCTCCGACGACATCAACGGCAAGCTCACCATTGATCGTGCCGGCTGCGTGCCGGACACCGGGGTGGAGGCGTTCTTCAAAAATCCGTTCGCCAACCTCGCCGCCGCGCGCACCGCTCCGTTGAAGATCGAAAATGCGCTCATCACGCCCGTGCCCTCCGCGCACAACGGCTGGCTCACCGCGATTTTGATCTACTGTTTCATGGCGTCGTTCGCCATCGGGCCGGGCGTTTGCGTCTGGCTGGCGCTTTCCGAACTTATGCCCACCCGCATCCGATCCAACGGCATGAGTGTCGCGC
Source organism: Verrucomicrobiia bacterium (assembly GCA_035577265.1). Taxonomy (GTDB): domain Bacteria; phylum Verrucomicrobiota; class Verrucomicrobiia; order Limisphaerales; family UBA11358; genus UBA11358. Next base: position 53,567 of record DATLVR010000123.1, read on the forward strand.
TGCTCATCAACCACATCATCTCCACCACCATCGCGGCGACCTTCCTGCCGACTGTCGGCAAATACGGCTACTCCACCATGTTCTTTAGTTTCGCCGGCTGCACCGTCATCTATTTCATCACCGCCGCCTTTTTCCTGCCGGAAACCAAGGGCAAAACGCTGGAGGAAATTGAGGAACACTTTGAATGGAAAACGAAATGAATAGGAACTGTGTCGAAAAATGTTTGGCTTTTGAACTGCGGACGCTGCCTTCCCCCTCACCACGGCCCTCACCCCGAAAGAGAGGGAGAATCGTTCCCAGCTTTCTGGCGAAGCCACGATCGTCTTCTGCTCCACGGCTCGCAAATTTTAAGAGCGTAACCAACGGCTGTTCCCTCTCCCCGGGGCGGAGGGTCAGGGTGAGGGGAAACCCGGCGAATCATTTCATGCGCCGGATTTTATTTTCAGCCGACCTGCTCGTGGTTCTGGCAACTGCGTTTGCTGCCAGCGCCGCGAATCCAACCACCATCATTCCCGCGCCGGAATTTCACTCGCACGTCCTCGGCGGGCAGGTGAACCTTTGGACGGAATACATTCCCAATTTGCGACAGGTTCAATACATGATGTTTCCCGGGCTCGGGGCGTTGTCCGAAATGGACTGGTCGCCAAAACAAGCGCGCGACTGGGAAAGTTTCAAAGCCCACGCCGCCCTCAACGAAAAACGTCTGGAGGCTCTGGGCGTAAACTATCGCCCGCTCTCCAAGCCTGATTAACATGATCGCCGCATCCAATAGTCTTGCCAGCGCGCGGGAAGTGGTTGTTAATCGTCCGCTCACCGACCTTGGTTGATATGAAAGCTAAACTATTTTTGACGGGCCTTGCCGCAGCCTTGTTCGCCTGCGGCTGCCACACGCCGCCGCGCACCGGGCAACTGGAGCCGCGCAAAGGCGACGAGATTGTCGCCGCGGGACAATTCTTTCACACCGGCACGCCGGTGGTGTTATGGATGGACCCGGGCGGCTACGATGCGTATCGCGTGGAGCGAAGGTTCGCGCCGATCGAAAAATCCGACTGGTCCAATTCCTGCGCCGAAGTCAGGACCTTGAAAACACCGAACCGTTACGGCCTGCGCGAGGACACCCTGACCACCAATGAAATTGAAAAAGTGCGCGGTGGCGGCTGGGATTTGCCGCTGCTGCAAAGCGTGGTGGACCAGTTCGTGATCCACTTCGACGTTTGCGGCACGAGCCGGACGTGTTTTCTGGTGTTGCAGGACGACCGGGATTTGAGCGTGCACTTCATGCTCGACCTGGATGGAACGGTTTACCAAACGCTCGATCTGAAGGAACGCGCGCGGCACGCGACGATTTCCAACAACCGTTCCATCGGCGTGGAGATCGCGAATATCGGCGCGTATCCGGTGGGCGGAAAAAATCCGTTCGCGCAGTGGTATCGGACCAATGCCGCCGACGAGACCATCATCACCCTCCCTGAAAGGTTCGGCGACGGAGGCATTCGCACAACCAATTTCGTCGGCCATCCAGCGCGCAACGAACCGGTGCGTGGCATCGTCCAGGGCGAGGACCTGGTGCAATACGATTACACCCCGGAGCAATACGCCGCCTTGACGAAATTGACGGCGGCGCTCTGCAAGATTTTTCCCAAACTGAAATGCCGTTACCCGGTGGATGCGGAGGGTAAATTGATTCCGCACCAACTCCCCGATGACGAATTGACGCAATACGGCGGTGTGCTCGGGCATTATCACATCCAGAAAAATAAAAACGATCCCGGTCCGGCATTTGACTGGGACCGGGTCGTTGGCGGGGCCAAAGCGATTCTCGACCAAGAGTCCGCCTCAAAATTTCCACCCCACGCAGCGGAAATTAACCATCCACCATCAACCGCTGAATAATTTCTCATGACAACAACGCAACAGAGGCCAGAAGCCAGCGCCCGCATCGCGGTTTGCAGCTGGTCGCTGCAGCCGGTTCATCCGGGCGAGCTGGTCGAAAAACTTGCCGCCACCGGCATCCGTCGGGTTCAACTGGCGCTCAATCCATTGCACGAGTTGCCTGCCGTCTGGGGGGAAACGGAAGCGCGGTTCCGGGAAAATCAGATTGAAATCGTTTCCGGGATGTTCGGCTGCATGGGTGAAGACTATTCCACGCTGGAAACGATTCGTGCCACCGGCGGCATTGCGCCGGATGCGACTTGGGAACATAATCTCAACTCCATCCGGGCGAGCGCCGGTTTGGCTGCGGAGTTGGGCCTGCCGCTGGTGACATTTCACGCGGGTTTTCTGCCGCACGAAAAATCCGATCCGGCCTTCCCGAAAATGCTGGAGCGGCTCCGGGCGGTTGCGGATATTTTTGCCGGGCACCAAATCGGACTCGCATTGGAGACCGGCCAGGAAACCGCCTTGGCGCTGGCGGCATTTTTGACGGAGTTGAACCGGCCGGATGTCGGCGTCAATTTTGACCCGGCCAATATGATTCTTTACGACAAGGGCAATCCCGTCGAGGGACTTCAGGTGCTCTCGCCGTGGGTGCGGCAGGTTCATATCAAGGACGCGGAGCGCACCAAAATTCCGGGAACCTGGGGCAGGGAAGTCGTGGTCGGATCCGGCGAAGTGGACTGGCCCGCCTTTTTTGCGGCGTTGCATGATTTCAATTTCACCGGCGACCTCGTCATCGAGCGCGAGGCCGGTGGCCGGCGTCCGGCGGACATCGTCGCCGCGCGCGAACTGGTTTTGCGGCATCTAAAAAAATAAAGTGAGCATCTCCCCCAAAAAATCCCGGCGTGTGAATGTGGCCGTTGTCGGCCTTGGCTTCATGGGCGTCACCCATCTGCGCTCTTACCTGAATCATTCCCAGGCGCGCGTGGTGGCGGTGTGTGGCTTGGGCCGGCTGCCGGAAAAGGGCGTGCTGCGCGGCGTCGCCGGCAACATTAAAAAATCTGGCGACATCCGGCTGGGCGCGCAGGTGAAAGTCTATCGCCAGTTTGATGAGCTGCTGGCCGATCGTGACGTGGAACTCGTGGACCTCTGCACGCCCACTGCGTTGCACCCCACGCAGGCCATGGCCGCGCTCGCGGCGGGAAAGCACGTGCTATGTGAGAAGCCGCTGGCGCAAAATTCTGCCGACGCGCGGAAGGTTTTAAACGCGGTCACCGCAGCCCAACCATTTCTGATGCCGGCCATGTGCATGCGGTTTTGGCCGGGGTGGGGTTGGTTGAAAAATGTTGTCGCCGAAAAAACTTACGGTGTGGTGCAGGCGGCCAGTTTCCGGCGGTTGTCGGAAATGCCCGCGTGGGGCAGGGCGGGGTCGCATCCGGGTGGTGCGTTGTTCGACCTGCACATCCACGACACGGATTTTGTGAATTATCTTTTTGGCCGCCCGCAAAGCGTTTTTTCCACCGGCGTGACCGGTGCCGGTGGCGCGATCAATCACGTTGTCACGCAGCATCATTTTCCCGGCGGCCCGGCGGTTTGCGCCGAGGGCAGCTGGCTGCTGGCGCGCGGTTTCAACATGGGCTTCACGATCCATTGCGAGCGTGCGACGCTGGAGTTTGATCTCGCGCGGGGTCGCGACGCCTTGCGCGTGGATGAGGCCGGAAAAACATCACGGATCATGAGCCTGGCCGGCGGCGACGGCTACGACGCGGAGATCCGCTACTTCGTCGATTGCGTGGCGCGTGGCATACGCCCTGAAGTCGTTACGGCGCGCGACGCGGTGACGGCCTTGGAAATCTGCGAGGCTGAGGAAAAATCGGCGCGGTCGGGTCGGTTGGTTAAAATTTAAAGTCAGAGGACCAAATCAAAAATGAATACACGCTCGAAACTTTTCGTGATGATGGTGCTGGAATTTTTCATTTGGGGTGCGTGGCTGCCGCTGATCTTCGGCTATCTGCCCGGGCTCGGTTTTTCGCCGGCGGAACAATCCTGGATCCTCAATGCGTTTCCGCTCGCGGCCATTGTGGGCATGTTCTTCAGCAACCAGTTTTGCGACCGCAATTTCGCTGCCGAAAAGTTTCTCGCCTTCAGTCATCTCAACGGCGGATTGGCGATGATCGGCCTGGCGTTCACGAAGACGTTCTGGCCGTTCTTTGGTCTGATGCTCGTGCATTGCCTGCTGTATGTGCCGACGATTTCCATCGTGAATTCCATCGCGTTCGCGAACATGAAGGATTCGCAGAAGGAATTTGGACTGGTGCGGATGGGCGGGACGATCGGCTGGATTCTCGCCGCATGGCCGTTTACGTTCATTCTGGTGGATTGGGACAAGGTTCAGGCGGCGGATGCCCACGGACTGGTGGCCTGGCTGGGTGCGGTGCTGGGATCCGGGTTGACGGGCGAAAAATTGAAGGCGGCGACGGCCTGGACCTATGCGGTGGCGGGGATCGCGTCGCTCGCGCTGGCCGCGTTCAGTTTTGTGCTGCCGCACACGCCGCCGAAAAAGTCCGGCGCGGAAAAGCTGGCCTGGCTGGAGGCGTTGAAACTGTTGAAACATCCGTTCGTGCTGGTGCTCTGGTTTGTGACGTTGGTGGATTCGTTCGTGCACAATTGCTATTTCAACTGGACGGGAAGTTTCCTCGGCACGGATCGGGCGGCGGGCGGCGTGGGCATTCCCGGCAACTGGATCATGCCGGTGATGAGCGTGGGCCAGGTCGCGGAAATCCTGACGATGTTCGTCCTCGGCGCGACGCTCAAGCGGCTCGGCTGGCGCGCGACCCTGATCGTGGGCGTTCTCGGGCACGCGGCGCGATTCGCAGTCTATGCCTTCCTGCCGGAACATCAGGGGCTCATCATTGCCGTGCAAATTCTCCACGGCATCTGCTATGCGTTCTTCTTTGCAACGGTCTATATCTTCGTGGACGCGTATTTTCCAAAGGACGCCCGGGCCAGCGCGCAGGGCCTGTTCAACGTGATGATCCTCGGCGGCGGGGCGCTGCTGGCGAATTCGCTGTGCCCGTATCTTGGCCAGAAAGTATTCGCGCACGACGGCGGGACAAATTTCCACGGCCTGTTTCTGGTGCCGATGTTTTGCGCGCTGGTGGCGGTGGCGGCGCTGGCATTGTTCTTCCATCCGCCGAAGCAGCAGACAACTGTTTAAGCGCGGAAAGCCGGTTATTGTGTCCTAAATGATGCTCTGCCGGCGGCCAGTCGGGCGAGTTGGTGATGCTCGTTTGGTTCCGTGTCGTCACCAGCCAGCCAAAAGTGGACGCCGCGCCAGACGCGATTGTGAGCAGCCCAGTCTGGCCGCAGTGTGACATGGGCGATGGAGGACCGCGGTTGCACACAGCCATTGAGCAACCTCAACATTGCGAGCAAACGGGTGTGGAGGCGGGCTGCGGTTGGAATTATCTTAAAATCCGCAATAGGGATGAATCACGAAACACACGAAAACAAAGGATACAATGCCTGGTTTGTGTCCATTCCAACATTCACCCTCCGGGTGAAATAGAGCGGTTCGGCAATGCCTTGTCGCTTTTGTGTGTTTCGTGGTTTCAACGGCTGTTTCCAGGATTATCGCATGGAAACTTTCAAGCGGCTCCGGTTTTGGCATCACGATGGGTTTTGGCATCAATATCTGAAGGCTTTGAGCGTCGAAGGTGGCGGTTGAAACCCCCCAATATGGGGGGATTACTTGCCGCCGCCCTTCCAGTAGTTTAACCGGCAGGATTCATGGAAGTCATCATTCAACCAGACGCGGAGAGGGCGGCGCAGGCGGCGGCGGATTTCATCGCGCTTGCGCTGGTCGCCAAGCCGGACCTGGTGCTCGGTCTGGCCACCGGCTGCACCATGGAGCCGGTGTATGACCGGTTGGTGCAAAAGCACCGGGACGAGGGGCTGGATTTTTCCCGATGCCGCACGTTCAATCTCGATGAATATGCCGGGCTGGCGGCGGACAATCCATGTTCGTATCACTATTTCATGCGGCAGCGTTTTTTCGCCGGGGTAAATATTGATCTGCGCAATACCCATCTGCCGGACGGCATGGCGCCGGATCTTGATGCCGAGTGCGCCAATTATGAAAAGCTCATCGCGGCCAACGGTGGCATTGATTTGCAGGTGCTGGGCATCGGCCTTAACGGCCATCTGGGATTCAACGAGCCGCTCTCGGCGTTCCGCTCCCGCACCCGTTTGCAGACGCTCTCGCGGATGACCCGTTCGCAAAATGCGCCGCTCTTTCCGAGCCTGAACCGGGTGCCGCACTGCGCCATCACCATGGGGGTGGGAACCATTTTGGAAGCGCGCCACTGTCTGCTGCTGGCAACCGGGGCGGAAAAAGCCGGCATCGTGGCCGGAGCCATCGAGGGACCGCTGACCGCGATGATCACCGCCACGGCACTGCAACTGCATCCGGCCTGCACCATCATTCTGGATGAGGAGGCTGCCGGCAGTCTCCGCCAAATCGACCATTATCAGCGGATGCCCGTCGGGCAAGTTGCGGTGCCAAAGACTTCCCAAAATAGTCTGGTGAAAAATGGCGACGCCAGCCGGCAACCGTCCGCCGCACCGCAAAAACCGTCGCTGGCCGGGAAACCCTGAAGGCCGGCCGGAATTTTTTCCCGCGCGACAACGCACGCGACCATTGACAGCCGCCGGCAAATGGAGTTTTTTATTGCCGATGTCCAAGCAGCGTCCAAGCGCGGTGAAGCGCGCGCGAAAATCCTCCGCCCCGTTGGCGCCCCGGAATTTCTGGACCAAACGTCTTTTCAAAAACACCTACACCCGCAGCGGGCGGCGCATGAAAGTGGACGGCTGGTCGGTGAAGATCCAGCATCAAGGCCGGCGGCATACTTTTTCCCTGGGCATGCCCGACAAGGCGACCGCCGCCATCGAGGCCCAGGCCATCTATGAAACCATCGTGGCCGAGGGCTGGGACGCCGCGCTGAATCACGCGAAAAACCCGAGCGGTTTTCCCAGGACCGACCCGCGTTTTTGGCAGGAGCAATTGCTCCTGCGCCGCTACCGTTTTCCCGCTTCCGGCGAACCGGAGAAATCTTTTGCCGCGCGGATCAGTCATGCCGGCAGCGGCTATTTTTTTCCGCTCGGCACCGGCGAGATGGAGGCGGCCGCCCGGATTGCCTGCCGGATTTATTGCACCATCGTGAAGCAGGGCTGGGAGGCGGCGTGCCGAGCATATCCCCGTGAACTCATCGTGGCGTTTGAGTGGTCCGCCAATCCGATCATGTGGACCTACACCACCGTCCATACGCTGGTGGGACGGCTCGCCGACGTGGAAACCGCGCCGCCGCCGATGCCGGCCGGTTTGCAGCGGGTGTTGATAGTCGAGACCGACGCCGGTCTGCGCCGGGCCCTGGAGTGGTGCATCAATCGTCAGCCGGGATGCGGCGCCATCGCCTGCGAATCGCCGGAAAACTTTGCGTCGGCTGCTGCCGCGCACAAGCCCAGGCTGGTCCTGTTGAACCGCAGCCTGGCGGAGCGCATGGGCATTGAGTTTTCCGGCGGTCTGACCTTGCTCAAGTCCGGCGCGCTGGCGCTGGCCTATTCGGTTTCCGTGGACGGCGACCAGATGTTTGTGGCCACTCCCGGCGGTGCAGAGGGCTACATGCTCGAGCGCGTCAATCCGGCGAACATCCTCGACCAGATGTTTCAGGCGGGAAATTTCCCCGGCACCAGCGCCGAAGACAATCTTGCGCCCGTTAAACTTTTCTTCAAGGGGCTGCTGCGTCCCCGTTCCGGGGAACACACCGCCGCTCTTTCCAAGCTGACGCCGCGTGAAAACGAAGTGCTGATGCTTTTGAGCAAGGGTTGTGTGGACAAGGAGATCGCCCAGGCCATGGGCATCAGTGTGTGGACCGTGCACGGACACATCAAAAAAATCTTTGAACGCTTGAGTGTGCGGACGCGGACCGAGGCGGTGATCCGGTATCTGGAAAAATAACCGGCGCTGGAAACCCCGTCCCCCCGAAACGGGCTGTGGCACAGACCGGGAAGGTGACGAAAGTGACATCAATATTGCGGCGCCGGTTTTATCGCGTCCATCAACCAGCAGTGAGTTGAGCCATTGACGCTCCTGTCGCGGAATCCGCACCCTTGACTTCGCCGGTGGACTTGTAAAAATTCCGCCGCAAATGAAAGCGATTCACGGGGCCGGGTCAGCCGTGGATGCGCCAATCATGCGTTGATAATCCCTGTCAGAGCGCCCGCTGAATCAAGGGTCAAGCGGGTCACTCAACTGCAATCCCTGCCGGAACGAAATGCAGCGGAGATATGAAGAATTCAAAACTCGAACGAAATATTGGCTGGATCATTCTGCTGGTGCTGGGCGCCGGCTGCCTGCTGGTGCTGCGCCCATTTATCTCCGCATTGCTCTGGGCGGTGGTGCTGTGTTCTTCCAGCTGGCCGATCTATCACCGCCTGCTTGGCTGGCTCGGCAACCGGCGCACGCTGGCGGCCCTCGTCATGACGCTGGCGATGGTCCTCATCGTCCTGATGCCCTTTCTCATCGTCGGCACAACGGTCGCGGACAACGTCAAAGAAGTGACGGCGGCGACGAAGCGCATGATCGAAGCCGGACCGCCCGCGCCACCGGCCTGGCTGCTCAAGGTGCCGGGGGTTGGACAGCAGGCGACGGAATACTGGCAAAGTCTGGCGGCTGACACCTCCAAAATCTGGACGGAAACCCAACGCCTGATTGAGCCAGCGAGTTCCTGGTTGCTCAAAGGCGGCCTGGCCCTGGGCGGCGGCCTGATGCAGCTGGCCTTGAGTATTTTCATCGCGTTTTTTCTGTTCCGCGATGGCGTTGCCGCGGCGGAGCGATTGGTGACGGCGGTGGATCGCATCGGCGGCGAGCGGGGCAGGCATCTCCTCGAAGTGGCGGGCAACACCGTTCGTGGAGTCGTCTACGGAATTCTCGGCACGGCGCTGGCGCAAGCCATCGCGGCGGGAATCGGCTTTCTGATCGCGGGTGTTCCCGGAGTGGCGTTGCTGGCATTGTTGACATTTTTTTGTTCCGTCGTGCCGGTCGTGGGCACGGCGTTGACCTGGCTGCCGGCGGCCATCTGGTTGTTTCATCAGGGCTCGACCGGCTGGGGCATCTTCATGCTGGTCTGGGGCGTGGGGATCGCCAACATCGACAACGTGGTCAAACCCTGGCTGATCAGTCAGGGCAGCAACATGCCGTTCATCCTGATTTTCTTTGGCGTGCTGGGCGGGGCTTTGGCCTTTGGTTTCATCGGCGTTTTTCTCGGGCCAACGCTGCTCGCGGTCGGCTACCGGTTGGTGACCGAATGGTCGGCGGCCAAAATCGCTGAACCTGCCGCTGTCACTGATCAAAAATAAATTTCATGGCGCGGGCTGGCCGGATCGGAATTCCTGTAAAATTCGGAACGCCGCCTGGAGGCGGCAGCGTTGCTCATGGCCACGCTCCTGCCGCCTGAAGGCGGCGTTCCGAATGCGTGTCAGCATAAACGGCCATTGTCCGGCGCGGGGAAAACTTGATTCGCGCTGGACTTCATCTTTTAATCACTGGCAGCAAATGGATGGATCACCAATATGAAAACTAAAATCACACCACTTACCCGGCGCCTGGCGTGGAAGGCGCTCACGCGGCATCACAAAAAGATCAAGGGCGTGCATCTGCGCAAACTGTTCGCCGCCGATTCCGCGCGCGGTGTGCGCCTGACCGTCGAAGCGGCGGGGCTGTTTCTCGACTTCTCGAAAAACCGCATCACGAACGAAACGCTCAGGCTGTTGCTGAAGCTGGCGAACGAATCCGGCTTGCGGACGCGCATCAAGGCCATGTTCAGCGGCGAAAAGATCAACATCACGGAAAATCGCGCCGTCCTCCACGTCGCGTTGCGCGCGCCCAGGGAGGCGAAGATTCTCGTGGACGGAAAAAACGTCGTGCCGGAAGTCCACGCCGTGCTCAACAAGATGGAGGCGTTTTCAAAGCGCGTCCGCAGCGGTGCCTGGAAAGGCCACACCGGCAAGCGCATCAAGAACATCGTCAACATCGGCATCGGCGGCTCGGACCTCGGCCCCGTGATGGCCTATGAGGCGCTCCGGCATTACACCGAGCGCAGTCTGACGTTCCGCTTTGTTTCCAACGTGGACGGCATTGATTTCGTGGAGGCCGTCCATGATCTCGATCCGGCGGAGACGCTCTTCATCGTTTCGTCCAAGACTTTCACGACGCAGGAGACGATGACCAACGCCGGCAGCGCCCGCGACTGGCTGCTCAAAGGGCTCGACGGCAATCCCAAGGCGGTGGCGAAACATTTCGTGGCGGTCTCGACGAATGCCGAAAAGGTGTCCGCGTTCGGGATGGATACGGCGAACATGTTCGGCTTCTGGGACTGGGTGGGCGGGCGTTACTCGATGGACTCGGCCATCGGTCTTTCGACGATGCTGGCGATCGGGCCGAAGCATTACCGTGCCATGCTCGCGGGCTTTCACGAGATGGACGAACATTTCCGCACCGCGCCGTTCACGCAGAATCTGCCGGTGCTCATGGGATTGCTCTCCGTTTGGAACACGGATTTTCTCGGCGCGGAAACCGTGGCCGTCCTGCCTTATGAACAATACCTGAAACGCTTTCCCGCGTATCTACAGCAGTTGACGATGGAGAGCAACGGCAAGCACGTGACACTGGACGGCAAAAAGGTGGATTACCAGACTGGCCCGGTTTACTGGGGCGAACCCGGCACCAACGGCCAGCACTCGTTTTATCAGCTCATCCACCAGGGCACGCGGCTGATTCCGTGCGACTTCATCGCGTTCGGCCAGGCGCTCACGAAGCTGGGCCGGCATCATGACATTCTCATGGCGAATGTTTTCGCCCAGGCCGAGGCGCTCGCGTTCGGCAAGACCGCCGAGGAAGTCCGGGCTGAAGGCACGAAGGGCGCACTCGTGCCGCACCGCGTGTTCGAGGGAAACCGCCCTTCCAACACGATTCTGGTGGGCAAGCTCACGCCGGCAGTGCTGGGCAAACTGGTCGCGTTGTATGAGCATGTCGTCTTCACCCAGGGCACCATCTGGGGCGTGAATTCATTTGATCAATGGGGCGTTGAACTGGGCAAGGCGCTGGCGCAACGCATCGTTCCCGAACTGGAAAGCCAGAGTTCGCCCCGGCTCAAGCACGACAGCTCGACGAACAATCTGATCCGCCGTTACCGGACGTTGAAGGCGGGCAAGTGATCCGTTTCTGATTTGTGGGAAATTAAAATTCGGGCCGAAGCCGATGCCGTGACGGTGCGCGGGGGCATGGCCGTCACCGAGGGACACTCGCCGAAACAGAAGTTCCGGGCTTCACCAGCAAGGCTGTGATTCAGCCGGTTGTTTTGATGGCTGGCCGCCGTTGTCCAGCGTCGAGCGGATGACTTCAAGCAGCCGCGTTGTGTCGAACGGCTTTTTAAAGGTGGCCACCACGCCGCTCGCCAGTGCGTGGTCCCGGTATTCTTCCGGGTTGGCCCCGGAAATGACGATGATGGGAGTTTTCGCGGCCCGGCTCATGCCGCGCAACCAGGCAATGATGAGAAAACCGTCTTCCAGGGTGCTTTGGTGATTCTCCGGACAAGGGGGAAACTTCAGGTCGAGCAGGATCAAATCCGGTTCGAATTCATTCACGCGGCTGACAGTTTCCGATCCGCTGACCGCCGTAGCCACTTCGTAGCCTGCTTCTTGCAGGGTCATGGACAAAACTGTCAAGATGGACTGGTCGTCATCTATCGCCAAAATTTTCCAGATTCTCGGCACAATTTGTGATTACGGTATTCCAGACATCTTGGCAATTTAAAAATGAGGTTTCCGAAAACGTGTCGCCTGGGTCGCGCCTCAATCTGCCCGCCTGGAATTCCAACTCGAAGCCGGTTTCTCAACCTCGGAAAACCGAAAAGCGCCTGCGATAAATCTTGCCGCCAGAACCGTTCCAAAACAACATACGCCTGCAATGACAAGAAGCGTATTCCTCAAACCAAGTCTGCCGGTTTTAACACTGGCCTTGCTGGCGCCGTTGATTTCCGGTTGCAAGAAAGCTGAGGTCCATCCGGCGATGGCGCCGGAGGTTCAGGTGGCCGCCGTCGAGCAGCGCGATGTGCCGGTTTACCGCGAGTGGGTGGGCACGCTGGAGGGCGAGGTCAACGCCACGATCTCCGCGCAGGTCAGCGGCTATTTGCTCACGCGCAACTACGAGGAGGGCAGATTCGTGACGAACGGCCAGGTGCTCTTTCAGATTGATGCCCGCACCTACAAGGCCGCGCTGGATCAGGCGATGGCCAAGCTGGGCAAATCCGAACTTGATGTGAAGCGCTACACGCCGCTGGCCAAGACGCAGGCCATCAGCCAGCAGGAATTGGACGATGCCATTCAGCAGAATCTGGCCAACGAAGCCGCCGTCGAGGCGGCCCGGCTCAATTATGACTTCTGCAAAATTCTTTCGCCGATTGACGGCGTCGCCGGGATCGCGCAGGCGCAGGTGGGTGACCTCCTCGGTCCCAGTTCCGGCGCGTTGACGACGGTGGTGCAGATCAATCCGATCCGGGCTTATTTTTCGGTGTCCCAGCAATTGTTGACCGAGATTCTGGAACGCATGCTGGCGGACGGCAAAAAACTGCGCTACGAGGGCGGAGACTATCAAGGGCCGTCGCTGGAATTAACCCTGGCCTCCGGCTCGGTTTATCCGCTGAAAGGCCGCGTTGCGTTCGCCAACAATCAAGTGGATGTCAAGACCGGCACCGTCCGGGTGGTGGGGGAATTTGACAATCCGCAGGGACTGCTCACGCCCGGCATGTTTGTCCGCGTGCGGGCGCTGATGGACACGGAGAAGGGCGCGCTGCTGGTGCCGCAAGCGGCGGTGATAAATATTCAGGGTCGTAATTTCATCGCGGTCGTGGGCGCGGACAACAAGGTCGGCATCCGGCCGGTGACGGCGGGCGAAACCGTCGGGCAACAGTGGGTGGTTCAAGGCAACTTGAAGGCCGGCGACCGCGTCGTGGCCGAGGGCGTGCAAAAAGTTCGTGACGGCATGGAAGTGAAGCCGGTGCCGTATACCGGAGACATGGCCACAGTTCCCGCGGCGAAGGCGGAGGAGAAGAAGTGAGAAACTCCAAGCCCCAAGCTCCAAGCTCCAGAGAAATTCCAAGCTTCAAGCTCCAAACCAATGCAGAACGGGTGCAGGTGGGGCGGACGAATATTGGTACTGGGTGTTTAAAGCTTCTCTGGAGCTTGGTGCTTGGAGGTTGGTGCTGATCCAACACGCGCTGACGTATGTCAAAATTTTTCATCAATCGTCCGATTGTCGCGATGGTGATCTCCATCCTGATGGTGATCATGGGTCTGGTCGCCATGTCCAGCCTGCCCATCGCCCAGTTTCCCAACATCGCCGATCCGCAGATCCAGGTGAACGCCACGTATCCGGGCGCGGATGCCACGACCATTCAACAATCCGTGGCCACGCCCATCGAGCAGCAGATGTCCGGCGTGGACAGCATGGAATACATGTATTCCCTCAACGCCAACAACGGCACGATGAAGCTGACGGTGGATTTCAACATCAAGACCGACCCGAACACCGACCAGATTCTTGCGCAGATGCGGCAGAGCCAGGCGGCCTCGCAGCTGCCCAGCGCCGTGAACAACCAGGGCGTGACCGTCCAGAAATCCACCGCCGCGCCGCTCATCATGTTCGCGCTGTATTCGCCGAGCAACACCTACGACGGCGTGTTCCTCGCCAATTACGCCGTCATCAACATCAACGACCTGATGACGCGCGTGCCGGGCATCGCCAGCGTATCGGTTTTTGGCGCGGGCAATTATGCCATGCGCTTGTGGGTGCGGCCGGACCGCCTCGCCCAGATGGGCATCACCGTTCCGGAAATCATCAACGCCATCCAGGCGCAGAACACCGTGAATCCCGCCGGCCAGGTTGGCGGCGAACCGATTCCCCAGGGCCAGCAATACACCTACGCCGTGCGCGCGCCGGGCCGGTTGGACACGGCGGCACAATTTGAAGAAATCGTCCTGCGCGCGTCGCCCGGCGGCTCGATTCTGCGGGTGAAGGATGTCGCCCGCGTGGAACTCGGCGCGCAGAATTATAACATGATGGCGCGCCTGAACGGCAAGCCTTCCGCCCTCATCGCCCTCTACCAGTTGCCGGACTCCAACGCCGTGGATGCCGCCAACGGCGCCAAAAGCATCATGGAAAAACTCAAGCAGAGTTTTCCGCCGGATCTCGATTATGTGGTCGCGCTCGACACGACGCTCGCGGTCACCGCCGGCATGAAGGAAATCGAACACACGCTCGTTGAAGCCATCATCCTGGTCATCATCGTGGTCTTCATTTTCCTGCAAGGCTGGCGGGCGACGCTCATTCCGCTGCTCGCGGTGCCGGTGTCGCTGGTCGGCACGTTTGCGCTGTTTCCGCTGTTCGGTTTCTCCATCAACACGCTGTCGCTGTTCGGACTGGTGCTGGCCATCGGGTTGGTGGTGGACGACGCGATTGTCGTGGTCGAGATCGTGGAGCATCACATCGAAAAAGGATTGTCGCCAAAAGACGCGGCGCTGAAAGGCATGCAGGAAGTGGCCGGGCCGGTCATGGCCATCGCGATCATTCTCGGGGCGGTGTTTTTGCCGACCGCATTTATTCCCGGCATCACCGGCCGGCTTTACCAGCAGTTCGCCGTGACCATCGCCATCTCGGTGGCGATTTCCGCGTTCAACGCGCTCACGCTGTCACCGGCGCTCGCGGCGTTGCTGCTCCGGCCCAAAAAGCGCGGCACCGGCCCGTTGCAAAAATTTTACGACGTGTTCAACAAATGGTTTGGCAAGGCGACGGACGGTTACGTCGGCACCTGCCGCCTGCTGATCCACAAAAGCGCCTTCACCTTGATTTTGCTGGCGGGCTTTGCGGTGCTGGCCGGTCTGATGGGCAAATCCGTCCCCACCAGCTTCCTGCCCAATGAAGACCAGGGCTACGCGTTCGCCGGGGTGCAACTGCCCGATGCCTCGTCCGCGCAACGCACCAGCGAAGTGATGCGGCAGGTGGAGGAGATCCTCAAGGAGACGCCGGGTGTGAAATATTATTCGTCGGTCGTCGGCTACAGCATGTTGAGCGGTGTGCAGAACACTTACAGCGGCTTCTTTTTCATCACGCTCGAAGACTGGGACAAACGCAAAAAGCCGGACGAACAATTCCGCGCCATCATGATGCACTTGCAGGCCAAGATGGGGGAGATTCCCGGCGCGCTGGCCTTTCCCTTTTTGCCGCCGGCGATTCCCGGTGTGGGCGCCTCGGGCGGTGTCACCTTCATTCTCGAAGACCGCACGGGGCAGGGTGGAACTTTTCTGGCGGACAATCTGAAAAAATATCTGGCGGCCGTGAACAAGCGCCCGGAGCTGGCCCGCGCCTTCACCACCGCACTGCCGTCCGTGCCGCAGGTGAAGGTGAATGTGGACCAGGACCTGGTGCTCCAGCAGGGCGTGAAGCTTCAGGATGTTTACCAGACGATGCAGTGTTTCATGGGCGGCGCGTTCGTGAATTACTTCAACCGTTTTGGCCGCCAATGGCAGGTGTATGTGCAGGCCGAGGGCGACTATCGCACCGAAGCGCAGAATCTCGGGCAGTTCTATGTGCTGAACAATTCCAGCAACATGGTGCCGCTCGCGGCCCTGACGAGCGTGAAGTCAACCCAAGGCCCGGAATTCACCATGCGCTATAATCTGCACGATGCCGCGCAGATCAACGCCTCCCCCAACCCCGGCTTTAGCTCGGCGCAGGCGATGAAGGCGATGGAGGAAGTCTTCGCGGAAACCATGCCGCCGGGAATGGGCTTTGATTACATGGGCATGAGCTATCAGGAACAGAAGGCACAGCAGGGCATCTCGCCGATGGTCATCTTCGGGTTCTCGCTGCTGTGCGTGTTTCTCATTCTGGCGGCGCAATACGAAAGCTGGAGCCTGCCGTTCAGCGTGCTGCTCGGCACGCCTGTCGCCGTCTTTGGCGCGTTCGCGGCCATGATGGTGGGGCGTTACGAAAACAACGTTTACGCCCAGATCGGCCTGGTCATGTTGATTGGTCTATCTGCCAAGAACGCCATCCTGATTGTCGAGTTCGCCAAGATGGGTTATGAAGAAGGCAAGCCACTGCTGGACGCCGCGCTCGAAGGTGCGCGCTTGCGTCTGCGTCCCATCCTGATGACCAGCTTTGCGTTCATTCTCGGTTGTGTGCCGCTGGCCACGGCCACCGGTGCCGGCGCCGTGTCGCGCCGGGTCATGGGCTGCACGGTCATCGGCGGCATGCTGGCCGCCAGCTGCATCGCCATCTTTCTGATCCCGGTCATTTTCTACATCATCGAAAAATTGGGCGGTGAAAAACATTCGGCAATCAAGCCGGCTGAAAGCAAGCCGGCCCCGGCCGTGCCGCAAGGAGGAGGACACTGACATGAAATCGCGTTTTCTAGGACTGGCCGTGCTGGCGATTGTGACCGTTGTCGGCGGTTGTGCCGTCGGGCCGAACTACAAACGACCGGTCGTCCAGTCGCCGGAGAATTTCCGTTTCAATGAAAACCAGACCACCAATTCGCTCGGCGATCTGCCGTGGTGGCAGGTGTTTCAAGATCCGGTGCTGCAAGGTTTGATCGGCACCGCGCTGACGAACAACTACGACCTCAAGCAGGCCGTGGCGCGGGTGGAGCAGGCGCGCAACCAGGCGGTTGCGGCGAATTCGGCATTCTTTCCCCAGATCGGTTACAGCGGCGATGTCGGACGCGGCCGCAACGCACTCTACAACACGCCCACCCCGGCGCCGAACAGTCCCACGCTCAGCTCCGCGCAGCTCAGCCTCAGCGCGGCTTGGGAGATTGATCTTTGGGGCCGCATCCGGCGTTCGAGCGAAGCCGCCCGCGCCCAATATCTCGCCACCGACGAAGCCCGGCGCGGCGTGATGATCACGCTGGTCAGCGATGTCGCCACGACTTATTTCCAACTATTGCAACTGGACCAGGAACTGGCGATCGAACGCGAGGCCACCAACGCCTACACCGGCAGCCTGCGCATTTTCAACGACCGTTTGATCAATGGCGTGGCCTCCAAGCTCGAGACCGACCGCGCCGCCGCCGCGCTGGCCAATGCCGCCGCAACCATTCCCCAGTTGGAATTGCAGATCGCGTCCACGGAGAACCAGTTGAATGTGTTGCTCGGCCGCAATCCGGGACCCATCGAACGCGGCTCACTGACGAATCAAGCGATGCTGACGCCGGAGATTCCAGCGGGCCTGCCGAGCGAACTCCTGCGCCGCCGGCCCGACGTGCTGCAGTCCGAACAATCGTTGATCGCCGCCAACGCGAACATCGGTGTGAGCGTGGCGAATTTTTTCCCGCAGATCGGGCTGACCACTTTCCTGGGCCGCGCCAGTCCTGAACTGTCCTCCTTCACCAGCGGCGCGGGCAACCTGTGGGATCTGGGCGGCACCATGTCCGGTCCGGTGTTTCAAGGCGGCAGACTGCGCGCCGGTTATCGCGCGGCGAAGGCGCAATTCGACGAGGCCAAGGCCGCGTATCAACAAAGTGTGATCACGGCGTTCGCGGAAGTTTCGAACGCGCTCATCACGCGCCAGAAACTGGACGAGGTTTATGTTTACAACGGGCAGGCGGTGGTGGCGCTGGCGGAATCCGTGGAACTGGCCACACAACGTTACCTGAACGGCAAGTCCAGCTACTACGAAGTCTTGCAGGCGCAACAGGAACTTTACCCGACGCAACGCGCGCAGGTGCAGACGCAGGTGGGCGAATTGAACGCCGTCGTTCAACTCTACAAAACTCTCGGCGGCGGCTGGCAGGAGGACACGAATTCTCCGAGCCATTGATGGAGCATTCTCTCCCTCGCCCCTCCGAGGGGAGAGGGCCGGGGTGAGGGGTGTGATTAACCACGAAATACACCAAGCACACGAAAACATTTTGACACGGATTCCACAGATTATCACGAATCGGAAACGGCCATTACTTTTTTGGATTTAATCCGTGTCAATCCGTGGAATCCGTGTACTCCTTCAGTAAACCAGCACCAGCACCGCCGCGTCCTGCGCCGACTTGACCACGTCCGAAAACTTTTCTTCGCTGTGGCCGGGGACCGGTCGCGCGCGTGCGCCTGAGAAGGCGAGAAGACCGAGCGGTGGAAGTCCGCTCCTGTGCGGCGAAGAGCCGTGCGGTATCGAACCGTAACTGCGTCGCAGCAATGCGGGGTGGAGAGCCACGGAACGAGAACGACCAGTCCGTAACCGAGGATGGCCGCGAGGCCGTCCG
>DATLVR010000124.1:0-5840 GCA_035577265.1 Verrucomicrobiia bacterium
ATTGAATTGCTGGTGGTCATTGCCATCATCGCCATACTTGCAGCCATGCTATTGCCGGCTTTATCCAAGGCCAAGATCAGGGCCCAGGGCATCTCCTGTCTTAGCAATATGAAACAACTGCAGTTGGCGAGTATTCTGTATGCCGGGGATAATAATGATCGGTTCCCGGGGAATGTTGTGCTTGGCAATGGCGGGTTTACTCCAGTTGGCCAACCTGCAAAACTTCCCAATTGGGTGGGAAACAGCATGGGTTTTCAACTGGATGGATCTGGGGATGCGCAGCAAGGCGCTTCAACCAATGAATATTATTTGGGTGTGCGTGGAGACAACGTTCTCATCGGAGGGTTTGTTGCGGGGACATTGACCGGCTCCATTGGTGGTTATGCCAAGGCAGCGGGGGTGTATAAATGTGCCGCGGACAAAACCATTGATAAATTTTACAAAGTTCCACGGATCCGGTCATGTGCTGCCAATATGTATTGCGGGGCGGACGCAACAGCTTATGGCGCTTATGGGGGGACCCCCAGCTTTGGTTATAACGCGGCTTATAAGCCGTTTTACAAATACTCTGATTTTGGTCCCGGATTTGGCCCGACGGATTGTTTTGTTTTTTTGGATGAGAACCCCATGACTCTCAATGATGGATATTTTGAGTTTATAGCCGATGGCACCGGTATCAATGACCAGCCAGCCGTCAATCACGGCAATTCCAGTTCGTTTTCGTTCGCTGACGGTCATTGCGAACTTCATAAATGGTTTGATGCATTTCTCAATTATCAAACTCCCTATAATGCGTCACAGCAGGATCCCAAATGGCTTGCCGCACACGGCACGGTTAAAAAATGACCGATTGCTATGAATCGAGTTAAAAACGTATCCGCCAGGGCGGCATTCACCTTGATAGAGTTGCTGGTCGTCATCGCCATCATCGCCATTCTTGCGGCCATGCTGCTGCCGGCGTTGAGCAAGGCGAAGGATCGGGCGCTTGCGATCAGTTGTGTGAGCAATGAAAAACAGCTTGGCCTCGCCGTGATCATGTATTCAGGAGACAATAATGATTATTTTCCATGCGTGCCCAACCGCTTTGCCGGAGGGACCGCCCAGAATTCATTGGGATTGAGGTGCGGCGTGGAATGGATGATTAAAGATCCCAATACCGGCTTGCCAACGGCAAATACGCCAGCTCCGATGCTGGCATCGGGACTGCCAAACCCCAAGGTATGGGTATGCGCCAAACGGAAGCGTGGCCTGTCCTATTCCACTGCGCCGGGAGAGTTTGATCCAAGCATAACCGGTTTTCTTTCTTATGGATTTAATATGATTGGCGTTTTTGGTCGGATTGACCCTGCTAATAACAGCAACCTTTTGCCGTTCAAGTCGTCTCAGTCAGAAAGGCCAGTGGACATGGTGATGTGTGCTGACAGCAGCGGGGACATTGACCCGGCTAACTCAGGTGCTCAAGGCACCACACTTGCCGATGCCGCGTGGTTGGATATTGTTTGGCTGAACTCGGGCACTGGCAAATACCATCGTCTTCAAACAGCCTATGCGAAACACAATAAGCGCGTGAATGTCATTTATGTGGATGGCCATGCCGCACCTTCGCTGGTGAGCGCGCTTAATTATGGACAGTTTGCCGGAGCGTTTAGCGCCACTTCACCAAACGTGAAGTTACTTCAGGGGATGTATCTATGGAATTACCCCCTGTGTCCTCCCTCATTTGATGGAATGCAATGGTCTACTCAACCAGAATAATGCCAGCGTGACCGGTGCGACATGATCAAACACCCGGTGAACAAATTACCAATCCAGTGATGCTGGTTTTGCTTCTGGGGTGACGATCGCAAACGGTAAAATGAATTCTTCTCTGAATTTAGCGCGCTTGCTAATATTGCTTGCTCTTGGGTCTGGCGTGGTTGCAGAAACGCATGCTGCGCCTTTGGTTCTGCACCAGTTGTTTTCGAGCCACATGGTGCTGCAGCGCGACGCGGGTGATCCGGTATGGGGCTGGGCCACTCCCGGCATCACGGTAGCCGTCAAGGTTTACAACGAAACCGCCTCTTTGGTTCAGACGAGGACCGCAATTGCCGACTTGGACGGTCGCTGGCAAGTGACGGTGGGTTCTTTTGGATTGGTTGCCAATAACGCTGCGTACAGTCTGACCATTGCCGATGGAACAACAACCATAACGCTGACGGATATCCTGATTGGCGACGTGTGGCTCTGCACCGGGCAATCGAACATGCAGTTCTCGCTTGCGGAAATCGGCGTGACCAATCTGGCAGCCGAAATTGCCGACTCGGTGAATTTTCCGGCGATCCGAAACTTCAGTGTTCCATTCGTCTCATCGTTCACCCCTCAAACCAATCTTCCGAGCGGCACCTGGCAGGCGGCCGGTCCGTCCACCACGGGAAATTTCACCGCAACGGGTTACTTCACTGCCCGGGAAATCTACAAGCAACAGCACATCCCGGTTGGAATCATTCGTTCCGCCTGGGCGGGGTCTGAAATCAAAAGCTGGCTCGACCCGTGGTTTGTCTCCGAAATCTCCGATTTCGCGCAGCCTGTCTTTGACCAGTCCGGACAGACGCCGGGAAGAGACACGATCTCCGGCCCATACAATGCGATGATTGCGCCGCTCGCACCGTTTGGAATAAAAGCCATCGAATGGTATCAAGGCGAATACAACGTCAGCTGGCCTGAACAGTATGGCCGGCTGTTGCCGGGCTTGATGAGCAAGTGGCGCTCGCTGTTCGGACAGCCGAACCTGCCGTTCGTCATCATTCAGCTGCCAAACTTTGGCGGCACACAATCCCAGCCGGTGGAGACCGGCAGTTGGGCCGAACTTCGCGAGGCGCAGGCGAAGACGGTGCTGAACGACGCGAACGCCCGGCTGGTTACGACCATCGACATCGGCAACGGCGACCTCCATCCCCTCGACAAGCAAGACGTGGGACTGCGCGCCGCATGGGCCGCTGCGAACCTGGTTTATGGACAGAACATCGTGGATCAGGCTCCGGTTCTCATCGGAACCACCGTCGCCGGCACCAACCTCATCTGCACCTTTACCAACGTGGGCGCGGGATTGATGGTCGGGACGAAAACCTTGTCGCCACTCAGTCCGGCTCAACTGGTGGCGGGTGGAACCTTGGGCAACTTTGCCGTCTGCGGCGCAAATAAAACATTTTTTGCCGCCAAAGCTGTGATTACCGCCACCAATCAGGTCACCGTGTTCAGTGCGAGCGTTGCGTCACCCGTTGCCGTTCGCTATGCTTGGGGAAGCAATCCCTCCTGCAATCTCTACAACAAAATGACGGATGCGGTCGGCAATGTCACCAATGGTCTGCCGGCGGGATCCTTTCGCACCGATCCGGTCAACCGGTTGGCCGTGAATGCAGGAACCGGCACAGGTTATTATGCCTCAAACGCGGTGGTCGCCATCACGGGAAGCAATCTGACCGCACAGACTTTTCATCATTGGAGCGGTGATACCCATCTGCTTTCAGCAATCAATAGTTCAACGGTGACCGCCACCCAGGCCCAGGAATATGTTTCTGTGCTCGCCAATTACCAGATCACTGGAGCGCCGCCCGGGGTCGCCGCCTCAGCGTTGCCCAGTCAAATTTCCATCAGTTGGAATCCAATGGTTAATGTCCATTACAACTTAAAACGCAGCACCGTCAGTGGTGGCCCTTACACCACCATTGCTTCCGATCTGATTGGAGTATCGAGCTATTTGGATGCCGGTGTGACCGTGGGCGCCACCTATTACTATGTTGTATCCGCAACGAATCTTCTGGGGGAGGGGCCGGATTCAGTTCAAGTCAGCGCCATTCCGGCTGCCGGTTCTCCCACGTCAACCAACACTTGGGATGCAAATGGCATCACCGGCCCAAATCCAAGCGATGGGAGCGGAAGCTGGTTGACGGCCAGCAATTGGTGGAATGGCAGCACCAACGTGGTTGGCCATTGGACCAACGGGCCCGCAGACAGCGCCATTTTCGGCGCCGGAGCTGCGGGGGCCTACCTTGTGAACCTCAGTGGCGGCACGATCTATGCCTCCAACCTGACGTTTGCCACGTCGGGTTACACGTCGACGAACGGATCGCTCAATCTTCTGGGCGCCGGCACGCCGATCACCGTCAATGTGGGTGTCGCGGCGACGTTGAAGAGCGCGCTGACCCTGAGCGTCAGCACGATCACCCTGCAGGTCAACGGCGGCGGCACGTTGAGTCTGGCGGGAGGCGGAACCTTTGGCGGTAATCTGACGGTGGCCGGTGGCGGCACGCTGGATTTGAATGCCGGGACATACGGGAACAACTTTGCGCTCTGGGCCCAGACCCCGGTGACGCAGGAGGCCGCGACGTTGAACACCTATCGCATCATGATCGGCTATGGCGGCAACAGCACCTACACGATGAACAGCCCGGCGGCGGTGGCAACCTCGACGGGCGGGGGTGGTGATTCGTTCATCGGCCGCAGCGGCAGCACGGGAACCTGGGATTTGAAACAGGGAACGGTGACATTGACTTCAGCCAGTGGCGGCAACCTGCGCGTCGGCCATGATGGGAGCAGCAAAGGCACACTCACCGTGGAAGGCGGCACTTTCAACTTGGGAAACAATGCGCTTTACGTGAACGCTGGCGCGACCAGTTCGGGCGGCTCGGGAACATTCAATCTTTCGGGCGGCACGCTCACGGCCAGAGTGGTTCAGTTTGGCGACGGTGTCAGCACCTTTAGTTCCGGTTCAACCGCAGCGCTGAATGTGACTGGTGGAACGCTTTATCTGGGCTCCGGTGGCATGGCCAATGGCGCCCTTGGAACGCTGGCGCGGACGGCCACGTTTTCTGGCGGCATCATCGGTGCAACGAGCAACTGGATTTCAGCGCTACCGATAATCCTGACCAATATCAATGGACCGATCACCTTCAAGGCATCCGATTCCGGCAATACCGCACAGGACATTACGCTTTCCGGTGCATTGTCCGGCCAGGGCGGATTGATCAAGACTGGCGTCGGCACGTTGACATTGAGCGGAGCCAACAGTTACAGCGGTGGCACGACCATCAATGCAGGAACTCTGGCATTGACCACGACCAATAATGTTTCCATGTCCTACACCAATAATGGCGGCACGCTGAACGTGCGGTTGGCAAACGCGGGCAGTTCATTACCGATGAGTGCGCTGGCCTTGAGCGGCAATCCGAAACTCAATTTTGACCTGGCGAATTTGGGTAATGCGACCACGCCGCTGATCAATGCTGGCGATCTCACCCTGAACGGGAATGTGACCATCAACGTGTCCAACGCGCCCGCCAGCGGCACCAGCATGTTGTTCAGCTATGCAGGAACGCGCGCTGGCGCGGGGAGTTTTGTGGCCGGAACGATACCCTTCGGCGCAACGTTGATTGATGATGCCATTGGCAGGAAAGTGAGCATAGCGTATCCACCGGCCATGCCACCGAGGATTGGCGGAATCAGTGCAGGAGGTGCTAACCTCAATTTTTCCGGCAGCAACGGAACGCCGTTGATCACCTACCGCATCTTGTGTGCGACCAACCTTGCCGGCTCCGTGTGGTTTCCCATCTGGACCAACGCCTTTGACGCTGGCGGCAATTTCAACACCAGCCTTCCGGCGAACCCCGCCAATCCCTCGGCTTTCTATCGCGTAGTGACTCCTTAGCCGGAACGATGCAGTGAAACCACGGATGGACACGGATAAACACGGATGAAGACCGGAGCAAAGACCACTTGAGCAAACTTGGCGGGAGGCACCGATCGGTGAACGCATTTTCGTTTCAGAAAGCCGTTTCCAATCCGTGTTTATCCGTGTCCATCCG
>DATLVR010000125.1:0-45562 GCA_035577265.1 Verrucomicrobiia bacterium
TGGGGGAGAGGGACAGGGTGAGGGCGGGCGTGAAAACTGATTGAGCCTCCTCACGTCGTCTCCTACAAAGCTTGTTCAACCACGGAGGACCCGAATCAACCGGATGGGACAAAACGCAGAGGCGCAGAGAACGCGGAGGAAAACACAGGGAATTAAATTTTTCTTTGCGGCACTCTGCGACACTCCGCGTCTCTGCGTTCAAGTCGGAATGCGGAACTGGTTTGAAGCTCCTTACGTCGTCTCCTACGGGTTTGTTCGGTAGGAGACGAGGTGACGAGACTCTAACTGGGTCTTGGTTTTATCCGCCATCGCGGAATCCAACAGGGGAACTGGTTTGAGTCTCCTTACGTCGTCTCCTACCGATTTAAATTGTAGGAGTCGAGGTAACGAGACTCATAATTTTAATTCCGAATTCAAAATTTGAAATAAGTCTCCTTACGTCGTCGGAGGTTCGTTGGCAGGGACGGCGTAGCGCGTGGTGGGCTCCAGTTTAGAGTCCGGCGATGGCCAGGCCCTGAATG
This sequence comes from Verrucomicrobiia bacterium, assembly GCA_035577265.1. GTDB lineage: Bacteria > Verrucomicrobiota > Verrucomicrobiia > Limisphaerales > UBA11358 > UBA11358. Next base: position 522 of record DATLVR010000125.1, read on the forward strand.
ATTTTTTGGGCAATGTCCCGGCGGCGTTCGGGCTGAACGATTCCCCGGCGAAATTTCAAAATTGATTTGTCAATCGTGTAGAGCAAATCACACCGGCAAAGCGTTTTCCAGTCCATGCCATCGGCCTCATCCAAAAGTGATTCATTCCCTTGCGGATTTCGGCAAGTGTCCGGCAGCATGGTTTGACAGGATAAAACGACAATTTGCGGCTTGCGTTCCACGCGCACGGAATTGGACACGATCACCGCCGGATGCGCGCCCCAGGGAAAGGGACATTGCCAGACCTCCCAGGCGTTCATTCAGGTTCCTTTTGGCTTTGGAAAGCCGCCAGTTGTCTGGCCGACACGCCCGCCAGCTCATCCTTCCCCTGATAAATCCGGCGCAGTTCCACCACGGACAACGGCGGCACGTTGGTGACCCGTTCCGCCGGCTGGAAAGAGGCCATCAATTCCGGCAACGCCTTGCGCAGGCAGAGAATCAGCAGTTGATTGATGGACTCGCCGGAAAGCGCCTGCGCTTTCGCCAACGCCTTGGCGTCCTGCGCGGGAATTCGCAGCGCATAGGGATGATGTTTGACGGTCGCACTCATATCGAAATCATATCACTAAAACGCCATCGGTCAACGGTCCTCTTCGGAGCGGAAACACCCAGCCCTGTGCGCGTGTGCGATCCGCTCCTTTCGTTTGGGTGGGGGGAGGGAGAATCAATTTGAGCCCAACCGGGAAACACTCAACACTCAACTTTCAACTCTCAACCATTTCGCGCACCCGTTGCAATATCACCTCGGCCAGTTGCGGTTCGGTGCCGACAGACGACGCATACCAGACGAGCTTGCCGTCGCGTTCCGTCGGATTGCGCCAGGTCGGCTGGCCGGCGGCGAGACGCTCCTTGACGATCCGTTCCGGCTCCCCCAGCAGCACCGGGATGTCCTCAACCACGTGCAAACCGTCGCTGATGAAAAACGGCACGACGACGATGTGCCGCGTTTTCGCCAGCGCCGCGCAGCCCTTGATGAACGGCGCCTCCTCCAGGAACACCGCCCCGACCTCCGCGTAAAGCTTCAGCGCGCGGATCAATTCCACCTGCCGTTCGACGGCCTTGCGCGAATTGCTGTTTCGCTCCGTGCCGTGCCCGGCGATCAGGAGGGTCGTGTCCAATGGTTTCGGCGCGCGGGGGAACGGAAATTGGTCCACGACCTCTTTCGCACGCGACAAAATCACTTTCGTCATGCGGTCATGCGTTCCCACCGGCGAACAATAAAAGATTTCCCGTCCGCCATTTTGAATTTTGCATTTTGAATTTTGAATTTCAAAGCCGAGTTCCCTGGGAATGATTTCCGTGCTGAAATAGCCTTCGCTGATGAAGCACGGCACGATGAACACGCGCGGCGCGGTGATTGCCGCCAGAACTTTTTTGACGTGCGGTTCCTGCTTCCAGAAGGCTTCCTGCACTCCGGCGAAGAGCTTCCGGCGGCGCAATTCCGCCACATGCTGGAGCACCGGCGCGGCAGACTGGTCATTCAGCGTCGTGCCATGGCCGAGGATCACCAGCACTGCATCGGAAAAAGTGTCACCGTTCACCCGCTAGAGTTAGCGCAAGGACCGCCGGTCCGCAAGCCGCCGGGCGCCCGAAGATCTGGCCCGGAGCGCGGATTGTCCCAATCCGCAGCACATTGCCAGACAAATCAGCGTTGGAACCATCCCAAACGCCTCACCGGCTGCCACACGCTGCGAGTTGGGACAACTCGCGCTCCGTCACAAGTGAAGCCTTCCGTATTCGTCGCGTAATCGTGCGCTGCTCCAGGGCCATTCCTTTGGCTCGCGCACGAGCAAGGCCTTCACCGGATTGTTTTCGATGTAATGCCGGGTCTTCAACTCATGCTCCGCGTCGCGCATATAGGTGTCAAAATAGTCTTCCGCCCAGAACGCACCTGACCGCCGGAGGATTTTATCCGCCTCACGGGCGGTGTAACGTTTCAATTCCTTGACGATCTTGGATAGCGATGTGTCGCCAATCTTGACGAGCAAATGAATGTGATTGGGCATGACAACCCAAGCGAGCAGATCATACCATTGCGCGTGGTGAAATCGGCAGGCGTCTTCAACCAGCTTCGCAATATCGGGCCGTCGCAGATGGCATTCGCCCCGACCACGATCCAAATACTGCTCAAGCTGCAGGCGGCGTTCGCGATCGTCTTCAACCAGAAGCATCGCTTCCCACTCGGAACGCAGCGCCACCGGGAAAGAGTCGGCCAGATGAAAGGTCACGAACTGCGTGAGTCCGGGCTCGTCGCGATGGGGCAAATAACCGCGTTCGTGCCAGCCTTGAAAGCCAGGCATGGCGTCTTCGTGTTTTGGCGGTGATGACCCTTTACGTTTGCCCGACACAAGCTCACGCACGCCGGGGTTGTGCGGCGGACCGGAACGGCGCGGCTTGGGATTTTCAGCCATCTCGGAAATTGAAACAGAAATTTTATGGGCTGCAACCACGGAGCGCGGTTTGTCTCAAACCGCAGCACATCGCCAGACAAGCCAGCATTGGAATCATCCCAACCGCCCCACCGGCTGCCACGCGCTGCCAGTTGGGACAACTCGCGCTCCGGCGGAGCGCGGTTTGTCTCAAACCGAAGCACATTGCCAGGCAAGCCAGCGTTGGAATCATCCCAACCGCCTCACCGGCTGCCACACGCTGCGAGTTGGGACAACTCGCGCTCCGCCCGGCCAGATTTTGATTGAAACTTTTTGACGAATGGGGCGTCTTACCTTCAGATTGTCCGCGAAATCGAAACCAACAATCAAAACGATAATGAATTCAATCAAACACCTCGCCGTGACGCTCGCCGCCACGTTTGTCCTGACCGCCGTCGTCTCCGCTGAAGATGCAACGCCCACCGCCACCCTGCCACCGGCGGCCAGCAAGACCGGCGTGACTTACGCCACCGACATCAAACCCATTTTCGAGGCCTCCTGCGTGAAATGCCACAGCGGCGACCGCCCCAAAGCCCGCCTCTCCCTGGACACGCTGGAAGGCGTGCTCAAAGGCACCAAGCAGGGGAAAATTGTGACTGCCGGCGACAGCGCCAACAGCCTGATCGTCAAAGCCGTCGCGCATATGACCAAGGATCCGGATGGCTGGATGCCGCCGCCCAACAACAAGGCTGGCATCAAACCGCTCACCCCGGAGCAGATCGGTCTGATCCGTGCGTGGATTGATCAAGGCGCGAAGTAAGTTTTCAGGCTCACGAACCAAGGCGCAATCCAACGAGGATTGCGCCTTTTTGTTTAACCCGAATTCCGAATCCGTCTTACAGGAGAGAACAAAGAAAACAGAGGGCAAAGGGATTATGTCCGAAACGTTCGCATGATTTTTGTTCCGAAGATTTTCCCGCCAAGTCCTTCTCTCCGTTGACTCCGTTTCCTCCCGTTCAAGATCGATGCCGGTCTTCCGGTTTAAAAGCCCGCACGACCAATCCGCGAGGTTGTGGACTGCGGTAAAAAATAAACGCCGAGGCGCAGAGAACGCAAAGAGGCGCAAAGATTTTTTAACTCTGCGTTCCTCCGCGTTCTCTGCGCCTCGGCGTTTTGTCCCATCCGGCCGATCCGGGTCCGTCCGTGGTTGAACAATCAGGGCAAAACAAAAACGCCGCGCGGCTGTGAAGCCGCGCGGCACTTGATCAGAACGTCAATTTATTTCCCGAGCGACTTGGTCATGTCGGTAGCCGGAGTGCGCCCGTCCCCGGGCGCTGCAACTGACTTCATTCAAGCCATGAACATTTTTCCACGGCCCGTGACACGTGCATTGCAGCGGCCGGGACGGCCGCACTCCATCCAACGGGGCAATTCATTTCGGATCCAGTTCAAAATAAAAAAACGCCGCGCGGCCGTGAAGCCACGCGGCACTTGATCAGAACGTCAATTTATTTCCCGAGCGACTTGGTCATGTCGGTGGCCGCTTTGGTGGCGTCACTGGAAGCTTTGGCCGCCAGGTCCGAGATCGCCTTCTGCGCCTTGGCGATCAGGTCGTTGACCGCCGCCTGCTGTTCGTCAGTCAGCTTGAACTTTTCCCCGAGCGACTTCAATTGCGTGACCGCGCCGGCATAGTCGGCGTTTTTGACGGCTTCGACCGCCGGCTTGAGGGCGTCTTTTGCGCCCGCCTCGGCCGACGCAAACGCCGCTTCGACCTTGGAAGTGTCAATGCTGGCCACGGCTTCTTTCGTGTCGTTGACCGTTTGTTTGACTTCTTCTTTGCTGCAGCCGGTCACGATAAGCGCCGCCGCCGCAATGGCTGTGAGGATGGTAGTTTGGATTTTCATAATTTGATATTGATGGTTTGTGTGGTTCGTTGAGGTTTTAACCTATGGCAGTCACCGGCAAAGGTCAAAGCCACGTTATCAACCGCATTACGCTCGGGAGCATGTTGGACATTGCCCCCGCCCTTGCTGGCATTACGGAGCGCCGCCCGGAAAGGCTGGCGGTTCTGGCGACGGGTTCAGACGGGTTCAGCGATGCCAGGACCCCTGAGCGATTCACGCGTGTTCCGCCGGGCGGGACGCCCGGATCTTTGGCAGGCAGGATGCCTGCCGGCTACGGGCCAGGCTTACCCTTCGCCCCCCGCCGATAACCCGGTGCGCTTCTGCTCCCGCAACTGCTGTTGTTCCCGGAGCAATTCGATCTTGTCCGCGTCGGAAATCTCCGGCTGGCTCGCACGCTGGAGGCACGCGGCGATTTTTCGGTCGAGAAACTGGTTGCGCAATTTCAACGTCACATCCGCGAGCTGCTGTTCGAGGTTTGGCAGCTTGCGCTCCTGGGTGACGGCTTCCGTCACGAGGCTCCGGATTCCGGGCGAATCGCACCCGTCCAGAAACGCGCCGAGGCTTTGCCACGTTTCCTCCCGTTGCGCGGCGATCCGTTGCCCGACCACCTGACGGACTTGCGGATGGGAAATCCATTCCGGATCCAGATGCAACGACAGCCACGGAACCAGTTCATCATGCAAAAACAGCAGCTTGAGCAGATGGAATTCAAAGGCGGACGGACGCGCCATTTCCGGCTCCGCCGTTTCAAACGATTCCTCCTCGCTCTCGCGCGGCGCAACATGTGCCGCGGGATTTTTTTTGAACTCCGCCCGCACCGCTTCCGGCGAAACGCCCAGCCGCAGCGCGGTTTTCTGCGCATATTTATCCACCAGCACGGCACTGCCGGTTTTGCCGACTGCCTCGGCCATGTCGCGCAATATCGCCAGCCGGCCCTTGTCGCTGCCGGCGTCGTTTTGTGCACACAGCCGGTTCAGGTAGTAATCGAAAAAACCGTCCGCGCCGGCGACCAATTGGCGGAAGGCCTCGCCTCCATTGGCCTTGATGAAGCTGTCCGGGTCATGCGGCTTGGGCATCACGGCGACGCGCACGGCGATGCCCGAGGCGAGCAGATGATCCAGCGAACGCACGGCGGCGTTCTGCCCGGCCTCGTCGGAATCAAAGCACAGCACGACCTCGTCCACGTAACGCTTGATGATGCGCGCGTGCTGGTCGGTGAAGGCGGTGCCCTGCGGCGCGACGACGTTCTGCACGCCGGCCATGAAACACGCGATCAAGTCCAGCTGGCCTTCGCAGACGATGGCCGATTGCGCATCGAGCAAGGCGCGCTTGGATTTGTCGAGCCCGAAGAAAACCTTGCTCTTGGTGAAGATGGCCGTCTCCGGCGAGTTGACATACTTCGCCGTTTTTTCGTCCCCAGTTAAAATGCGTCCGCTGAAGCCAATCACCCGGCCCTGCTCGTCGCCGATGGGGAACATGAGCCGTCCGCGAAAACGGTCGTAGTAATTTCGGGTCTCGGGTCTGGCATCGGGCGTCTGGGACTTGGCGTCCGGGGTCTGGGATTTGGCGTCTGGCGTCTGGGGTCTGGGGTCCGGGGTCTCGGATTTCTTGATGATGAGTCCGGCCTTTTCGACGAGCGGCAGTTCGTAGTTTTTGCTTTTCGCCCAGTTCACCGTGTCGTCCCAGGCATCGGGCGCGGCCCCGAGCCGGAATAGTTTGATCGCTTCGGCGGAGACGCCGCGCTTCGCGAGATAATCCCGGGCGGGTTGTCCGGCGGCTTCGTTGAGCAGACAATTTTGCCAGCGTTGCGTGAGCTGCTCGTGGATTTGCAGCAGCTCGTCCTTCAGATGGCGCGACTGCTGTTCGGCGGGATGCTCATCCATCTCCAGCGGAATCTTGGCGCGTTCGGCCAGCCGACGCACGGCGTCCACGAAGCCGATGTTCTCAAATTCCTTGACGAAGGTGAACACGTCGCCGCCCTTGTGGCAGCCGAAGCAGTGGAAAATCTGCTTGTGCGGATTGACGTTGAAGCTCGGCGACTTTTCCTTGTGGAAGGGGCAGAGCGCGGTGAAGTTCCCGCCCGCCTTTTTCAGCGGTAGAGACGCGCCGATGACGTCCACGATGTCGCTCGCCGCGCGGATGCGTTCGAGGGTTGCTTGGGAAAAACCGGCCATGCTCCAGTCACAGTGCCAGTGTGCCGGTCAATTTCCAATGTGAATCACGGGCTTCGGTGCGGCAGTTCTCACGTTTTTGACCCCTTCAGTATTGATGAGCAGCACGCCGAGATATTTTGCGATCAGCGGACCGGTCAACGAATCAGTGAAGACCGCCACCTGGATGGTCTGCAGGGTGGGAAAAAAATTGCCGCTAAACCCTTTCTGGCCGCCGCCATACCAGCGGGCATTATAAGCATTGTGCGCGGCGATTTCCGCCTGCGTGTAATAGGGCGCATGCAGCAATGCCAGCGCAAAGAGGAGCACGAGCCCAAAACGGAGCACGCCCGAAGTGATTCCCAGATAATATTCCATGCTGCCAAAAAAATTACTGCCCGCCAGCCGCGGCGTGAGCACCTTGTTCAAGAGCACGAAAGCCAGGTAAACCAGAAAGGCCAGCGAAAGATAGCCCAGGATGTATGCCGCCGTTATTTTCAGATTGGCGAGATTCATGAACAGTTGTCCGGCCATCTCGTAGGCCAGCCCCCCCAGCAGCACGATGGCCAGCCATTGAAACATCGGCAGCACTTCCTTGGTCATGCCGTGTTTGCGCCCGCGCAAAAAACCGGCAATGAGCACCACGACGAGCACGCCATCGAACCACCCCACCGGAAGGTTGGTGAGCGACACAGAACTCGTATTGGTGGCTACGGCTGCAAGCATGGCATCAGAGAGTAGTTAACTTTCCTTCCGAAGTGCCAGCCAATTTTATGCCAACCGCGGATTTCGACTCCACCCGCCCCCGGATAACCTGCAAAACCGCCATTCTGACGACCAAAGGGACATTTTTCTTCGCCGGACGACATCCGATAAGTATAGATTGTCGGGATGAGTCGACCGTCCAGCGTCCCCGAAAATGGGACAGTTCCCCTGCCCATGAATGGCGGATTCAGGCGCGCCATCGTGGCCGCCACCGCCCTCGTCTTCGCCACCGCGTTCGGCTGGCTGGCGTGCATCCAGCGAATGGACAGCGGCGAAGTGGAATTCCACTGGCAAGGCAGTGCGTGGCTTTGGATCGCCGTCGGCCTGGCTGCGCCGGTGTATTTCTGGCGGCAGATCTGGCCGACGCAACCAGTTTCCCCAGCCAGGCCGGCCTGGCACCGGTTCAAGGGCTGGGCCGCGCTCCTGATTCCCAGCCTGATGTGGATGTTATATCCGCTCCGATTCATTTCCGGGCAGCAATTTCTGAATGTTTTGATCGGCCTGGGCATCGCGGTGACGGTGCTGACCTTGGGCGGCTGGATGGTCTTCCGGCTGATCAAAGGTTTTGCGGATGAAGCAGTGCCGCCAGCTAAAACGGATTCAGCCCGCCGCCCGGAAGCTGAAGACGCCCCGCTGAAACGGACAACGAACCCGCCGCCAAATGTTTGAGTGCGAACCTCACACCGCGCCCGACGGAGCGCGACAGGTCCCCGGTCGCAGCGGGTGGAAAGCACAGAACGGGCGGGAAAATCCGGACGCTGGCTTGCCGGCGCGACCGCTGCGGGCGGGGGGACCGCCCACCCTCCGGGGCAGTGCCCTGATGCGCCAACGGTTTGAGCCACAGGCAATTTCGGCTTGCACGATTGTTTCTTTCGCAGATTATCTCGCTCTCCAAAATCAGGATTTAGGCCACGCCTGCAGGAGCACGTTCGGTTTCGGCGGAACGACGGCGCCTTATTTTCAGGAAGCTGCTGAAACCCTAGGTGCCGTTACCATCCCCCGAAAAGCTGCAGGCTCATTCTCCAAATGGTTGAACTCCTGATAATTTTTGACGTTTTCCAGAACCGCAAATGCTTGAAATGATTTGAAACAAAAACCGGGGCTGCCGGGTTATGTCAATACGATATGAATAGATTTTACATGAAACCAACAGTGAATCCGGCGTTCAAATTGCGCCAGCCACTGCCGGTGCCGCACGTGGCTGGCAAAAGCAACGAGCAGACTGGGTTTTCCCGCGCAGCTTCAAACAACAAACTCACGCCAGCCATCCATGAACCGGCCCGCGGCGGTTCCACGTCGTTATGCAAGAATTTTGCATTCAGCAACCTGTTTTAACTAGAATTGTCCCGGAACCGTTACGGTCACGGCCCCGCCATGACAGACGCGCAGCAGTTCGAGACGTTCATGCAAAACTACCAGAACATGGTGTTTAGCACTGCCATGCGCCTGCTCGCCCGACAGTCTGAAGCCGAAGACGTCACCCAGGAGGTTTTCTTGAAGGCGTATGAGCACTTCGACCGGCTGCACGGCAATCCGTCGGCGGGCGGCTGGCTCAAAACCGTGGCGACCAATCTCAGCCTGAATCATCTTGCCCGCTACCGCTCGCGCTGGAGTTTTTTTTCCGAATTATTTGCCTCCGACCACGAGGAAGCTGCGGAACCTGATTTTCCGGCGGACGATGATGTGGAGGCGGCCTTGCTCAAAACGGAGCGCTGCACGCTGGTGGAACAGGCATTGCAGGAGCTGCCGGTGGCGCAACGTGTGCCGCTCGTTCTCCACCATTTGGAAGATCTCGGCTACGAGGAAATCGCCGCCAAGCTGGGCATCTCACTCGGCAAGGTGAAGACCGATATGTTTCGGGGCCGCGAAGTTTTGCGACGAAAACTCCGGATCAAACTGAAAGCGGAATAAAACTTGAATGAACTCAAATGATCATCGGCAACTGGAACTGGCCATCCACCGCGAGCTGAAAGCCCTGCCGGAATTGACCGCGCCCGCCGCGGTGGCGAACCGCGTCATGGCAGCCATCGAACGGCGCCTGAACGTTCCGTGGTATCGCCGTTCCTGGGAGACGTGGCCGTTTGCATTGCGTGCGACGTCGCTCGCGGCGATGTTGGCGCTCTTTGGCGGGTTGTGCCTGGCCGGATGGGAATTGTCACGGGCGGAAACGGTTCAGCAGGTGACGCAACGGGTCAGCCAATGGTTTTCAGGACTCGACAGCCTGCAAAGCATCCTGGGCATTCTGATCAATTCGGTGGTCTTGGTGGTGAAGAAACTGGGCACGCCGTTTATCATCGCCTGTCTGGTTTCCGCCGGTTTGGGCTACGCCATTTTCCTGGCTTTGGGAACGGTCTATTTCCGGCTGGCCTTTTCAAAACGTCAACCCTCTCAGTTATGAACATAAAAAAACAAATCTTCCCGGTCTTAGGCTGCTTGATTTACAGCCTGCTGCTGGCGCCACCGGTCTCGGCGCAGGAAACAACGAACCCGCCAGCCAGCTCCGAAGCCGCCGCACTCACGAACACCGCTACAAACGGAACCGGGCCGCAGGCAACGAATGAAGTGGTGGCAAATAAAACCGTGCGTTCAAGCCCCGAACGCTGGAACCATGCGCAGCCCCTTGTGCTGATCGGGCAGGACGCCGACCTGAAAGCCGGCGACGCCGCCGAAACGGTGGTGGTCATCGGCGGTTCAGCGAGGATCCACGGTCACGTGCACGAAGCGGTCGTGGTGATCGGCGGCGATCTGGAGGTGGACGGCGACGTCGGCGACGCGGTGGTCGCCATCTTCGGCAACGTGCATTTGAATCAGGGCGCCTCCATTCGTCGCGATGCCGTGGCCGTCCTGGGCTCGGTTTCGGCTGAGCCGGAAGTGAAGATCGGCGGGAATGCCGTGGCCGTCGGCGGAAAGCTTGATCTGGCCGACGGCGCGACCGTCCAGGGCGAGAAAGTGAACGTGGGTTTTCTGGGACCATTTGCAAATTTCGAATGGTTGCGCGACTGGTTCAAGTATTGCGCACTTGAATTTCGTCCGCTGGCTCCCCAGGTCAAGTTTGTGTGGATCATCGCTGCGGTCTATTTCCTGATTTACCTCTTTATCGCCGCGGTGTTTCCACGTCCCGTTCAAATGTGCGTGGATGATTTGAATCGCCGGCCCGTGACCGTTTTTCTGCTGGGACTGTTGACGAAGCTGCTCGTCTCCTTCCTGTATCTGATTCTGGCGATCACAGGAGTTGGCCTGATCGTCGCGCCAATCATCTGGGTGGCCCTCCTGCTGTGCGCCATCATCGGCAAAGTTGCCTTGATGGAGTGGCTGGGCTCCAAGGTGGGGCGCCATTTCGGCAGCGGGTTTCAAAAACCATTGGCGGCCTTTCTGCTCGGCACATTGATCATCACCCTGCTCTACATGGTGCCCGTGCTTGGCTTGCTCGCCTACCTGATCTTCGGCGTTTGGGGATTGGGGTGCGGGGTCACCGCCGCCTTCGGCAGTCTGCGGAAGGAGGCGCCCGGGAATCCGGCTCCGCCAGCGCCAACTTTCGCGCCTGTGACGCCTCCGCCAGCGGCTCCACCGATCGCGGGCTTTAATTCCCCGGCAACGCCGGCAACCGGGGCCACATTGGAATCATCGGTGGCGTCAGAACCCGTGCCGCCCACCACGCCGCAACCTGCGCCATCCATAAGCACGCCACCTCTTGCTCCCGAGGCATCCTCGTTTCCCAAAGCCGCTCTTTGGGAACGCCTGTGCGCCGCGTTTTTAGACATCATTCTGATCGGTATTTTGTCGGGTGTTGCACGCGTCGGGCCATTATGTCTGGTGGTCGCCCTCGCTTACTTTGCTGGAATGTGGTGGTGGCGGGGAACCACCATCGGCGGCATTGTGCTCAAATTGAAAGTGATCAGGGAGGATGGCCGTCCTCTGTCCTTTGTGGCGGCATTGGTGCGCGGACTGGCGGCGGCCTTTTCCGTGGTCGTGCTTTTCCTGGGATTCCTCTGGATCGCGTGGGACAAGGACAAACAAGGCTGGCACGATAAAATTGCCGGGACCGTGGTGATCCGGCTGCCGCATTCAACACCCTTGGTCTGTCTTTGATCCGCGACCGTCGAAATTCCTTTTGCCGTCCGCAAAAAAAGTTACAGTGTGCGCATGGTTCACGTTGGCATCGGTTATGACGTTCATCAATTGGTCGCCGGGCGCAAGCTTGTTCTCGGCGGCGTGGAGATTCCGCACACGAAAGGCCTCGACGGCCATTCGGATGCCGACGTGCTCATGCACGCCATCTGCGACGCCCTGCTGGGCGCGCTCGGCGAACCGGACATCGGCCATTTTTTCCCGAACACGGATCCGCGCTGGAAGAATGTGCCGAGCAAAATTTTCCTGGCCGAAGCCGCGCGCATCATCGCACTCCGGCAGGGAAAAATCGTGAACGTGGATGCCACGGTCATCGCGCAGGCACCGAAGATTTATCCGCACATCAGGGAGATGAAACTCTGCATTGCAGACGCCCTGAAAATTAATTTTGCGCACATCGGCATCAAGGCCACCACCAACGAGCTGATGGGCTTCATCGGCCGTGAAGAGGGCATTGCCGCCATGGCCGTGGCGAGCGTTGACATTGGGGGATAGGGTCTGGCGTCCGGGATCTGGGAAACCAGCCGACGACAAATCCGCCCTAGAACCAAAACTCCAGAACCTAGAACCAAAACCATATGGGTGCCAAAGCCGAAATCAGCTGGAAACGCGTGACCGAGGACGGTCAAAAGCTGCAGGTCTATGTGCAGCGCGTGAAGCGCGAGTGGAAATTTTTTCATCGCCCCAAGCGTTTTGAGAACTGGGTGCCCGTGGCTGAACCGCCGCTGGAGGACTGGCTGGAACTGCTCGACGCCGTGCAACGCCTGATCACCCGCCGCCGCTACATGCCGGACGACGAGGATTTGCTGCGCCGCCAGATCCGCGCCCGTTTCCCCGACGCGGATGTTTAAGTGTGCCCGTCCCGGGCGCAGCATTGTCCAACGGATGAGCCCACGGCACATCTGATGGCGTCCCCTACGCCATTTCCAGCCGCGCACGACCGGTCGCCCCCTCATAAATCCAACGCCCGCCGCAATTCGTGAGTCGCTGCGCCCGGGACGGGCGCACTCCGGCCGTCCGATTTAGTGCGCGTGCGGCCTGGCGTATTCGACCATGCCGGAAATATCAATCACCACCACCGCTTCGTTGCCGACCACCCACGCGTCATGCCCCGGCGGCAGCAGGGAAACTTCGCCGGGTCCGAATTCCTGCTGGCTGCCGTCGTCCATCAAAACCGCGAGCCGGCCGGCGACGTGATATTGCAGGTGCGGCGCCTCGCAGCTTTTGGTGTTCACGATGGGTTTGACGCATGTGGACCATTTCCAGCCCGGCTGAAGCGTGGCGCGTCCAAACGTGACGCCGCCGAGCTGGGCGAGTTCCACTTTGCCCTTGTCAAACGTGCGCTGTTCGTCGGGTTTCGACAGATTCTTGCTTTGCATTTTAGGCATAACATTCTCCTGTTCGTTTTGGATCGTTTCCCAGCCGAGATTATGCCCATGAATCCGGTTTGCAAGCGGCAAAAACATGATTTTCAACTTCAAGTTTTCAGCCGCATCGCGGCGACCGGCAATCGCCCGCAGTTGAAACTGCGGGATCCGCGGAAAAAATGTCCTCAAGTCCCGGCATCTCGCGTTGTGGGAAAGTGGTAGCAGGCTACCGCAGTCCAAGACGCTACGCGCGGTTCTTGAGCCGTCGTCAACGCGCCAGCGTCCTGGACTGCGCCAGCCCCCTGGCGCTTTTGCCCCGTCTTCTCAAATGCAACCACAAGCCGGCACACGATTTTCCGCTGACAATGTTCCCGAACCGCACTACATTCCGGGCGATGGCCAGACTGCCTTTGATTCTTGTTTCGCCCAGCATTGAAAAACGTGGCGTGGAATTTAACGACCTCTCCGTCAGTCTTTCTTTCAAATACGAGCACTCCATCCTCCAGGCCGGCGGCATCCCGTTCATCCTGCCCACCACCAACGACCGCGTGCTGCTCGCGGACATCGTCCGGCGCATGGACGGCGTGGTCCTGACCGGCGGCGACGACATCAACCCCGCCCTCTACGCCAAAAAACTGCCACGCACCGTCCGCGCGACCATTGAGCAGACGCCCGACGGTGGCGGTCGCGACCTGCGCGAACTGATGTTGATTGATGAAATTTTCCGCCAGCGCAAGCCGCTGCTGGCGATCTGCCGCGGCCATCAGATGCTTAACATTGCGCTCGGCGGCGCGTTGATTGCCGACATCCGGCGGCAGGTTCCCGGCGCCCTGAACCATCAGCGGCTGGATCGGGCGGGTAAAATCGTGCATGAAGCGGCGTTGACAGCGGGTTCGCTGCTCGCCAAGATTACCGGCAAGCAGGTCATGGGCGTAAACAGTTCGCATCATCAGGCCGTGATGCAGCCGGCGGAACCGCTGGTGGCCACGGCATGCAGCCGCGACGGGATCGTGGAAGCGATGGAATTGAAGCCGGAAGCCGCGCGGCGGATGCCGTATTTGCTGGCCGTTCAGTTTCATCCGGAACGGCTGACGGAACAACATGCCGACCATCGCGCGATATTCCGGAGTTTCACCCAGGCCTGCGTTCGGAAATAAAACATGAAAGCCAAAGTTCTCATCGTGGACGACGACGCGGGGGTGCGGGAATTGCTCGCCACCGTGCTCGGGGATTATTACGACATCACCCAGGCCGACAGCGGTGCCGCGCTGCAAAAGAATTTCGGCGACACGCAGCCGGACGTCATCGTGCTGGACGTGAACCTGCAGGACGCCAACGGGCTCGTACTGCTGCCGCTGATCAAAAAGCAGTGGGCCGACACCGAGGTCATCGTGCTCACCGGACAGGCGACCATGTCCATGGCGATGGAAGCGGGCCGTCTCGGCGCCTATAACTTTCTCTCCAAGCCGTTCGAGAACGGCAAGCTGCTCGCGGATGTCAAGTGCGCCATTGAGCGCAAGGAACAGAGCGCCGAAAACACCACGCTCCGGCGCGCGCTCGAAACCATGAGCGGCGCGGCCTCGCCGGTGTTCCGCAGCGCCTCCATGCAGCAGGTCGTCCGGACCGTCGAACGCATCGCGCCGAGCGACGCCACCGTGCTCATCACCGGCGAAAGCGGCACCGGCAAGGAGGTCATCTCCGATCTCGTCCACGCCCTGAGCCCGCGCAGCAAAGGCAAGATCGTCAAAATCAACTGCGCCGCCATCCCGCGCGAACTGATCGAGAGCGAACTGTTCGGCTCGGTCAAGGGCGCGTTCACCGGCGCGAATTCCGACCGCGACGGTTATTTCCGCCAGGCCGATGGCGGCACGCTGTTCCTCGACGAAATTTCCGAGATGCCGATTGATGTGCAGAGCAAGCTGCTCCGCGTGTTGCAGGATCAGGAAGTCCGGCCCGTCGGCAGCAAGACCAGCTACAAGACCAACTGCCGCATCGTCGCCGCCACCAACCGCAAGACCGAGGACGCCATCAAGGACGGCAAACTCCGCGAGGATCTGTTCTACCGCATCAGCGCGCTGTCCATTTATCTGCCGCCGTTGCGCGAACGCCGCGACGACATCATGCCGCTGGCGAATTCATTTTTGAAACGCTTCGCCGCCCAGGCCAACCGCGACCTGCGCGGGTTCAAGCCGGATGCCGTGGAACGGCTCACCGCCTTCGACTGGCCGGGCAACATCCGGCAGTTGCAGAACGAGATTCAGCGCGCCGTGCTGTTGAGCGAAGGCGATGAAGTGGCCGCCGCCGACCTGTCCATCACCGACGTCCGCACCAACGCGGCGCAGGGCGAAGGGAGTTTCGACACCAGCTTCACCCTGCTCGAAGGCGTGGAACGCAGCGCGATCGTTTCAACGCTCAAGGAGACCAACGGCAACAAGCTGGAGACCGCCAAACGCCTCGGCATCGGCAGACAGACGCTCTACAACAAGATCAAGGCTTACGGCATCGAGACGTAGCGGCGCCTCGGCAGAGCGCCGCAAATCACCGTATGATTGTGACGCGGTTCAACCTGTGATTGAAATGCACAGCAGGCCGGGCATGAATTGACGGCAAGGATCGGTTTCAAAAGCGGAAATTGATCGGCTCCAAAACCGGGCGCCGATTATTTGTTAGCCCACATCATGCGCATGGCATTATGAAATCTAGCGCCCACACAAAGTTTCGTTTCTGCAAACCGAAGTATACGCAAATATGGAGTTCGTTGATTTTGTTTGGTTGTGCATTGTTGGTTGTTACCGGACGCATCTTTCCAAAGGCTCCAGACTGGATGGCGGGAGTTGGTATTTTGACGACAATCGTTGGACTTGTGGTTTTTTTGCTAGGCACGATTGCCGCACGCCGAGAGTGGGAAGCGAAGCGCAAGACGGAGGCTGACTGATGCAGAGACATTTTATGACACCTAACCAACAAGCTGACAGGCTCCATGGCTGGTTTTATTTGCTCACATCTCCAATCAGATCAAGTTCGCGGATAGATTAGACTTCAAAGTTTCTTCAGTTCTGAATTCGTCAGTTGAATCCACGGCCAGTCGCACTGCTGAAATCACGCTCGCAACCCGCAGCCTTCCGGCCCGCGCCAGCGTCTTGGATTGCGGCAGCCCTCTGCCGCTTTGCGTCGCCAGTCCTGCGGTGGAAGAGCGGCAGAGGGCTGCCGCAGTCCAAAACCTCGCGGAATTAATTTGCCGCCCTATTTGTGAGCCGCCACGTGCATTGCAAATATGCGCCGATCTTCACCCAACAACAAGGCTGGACAGATTTTTGCCTTCCGCATACGGTTTCAGCGTGAAACGAGACGGCCGGCAATGGGCGATCTCCATTTGCCGCCGGCATATCATGCGCCTTTTATTTTGCACCATCCTGCTCACGATGCTGGCCCCGCGCTGGGCGCACGCCGAGGAACTCGTTCCCGGCGTTCTCGCGTTTGATCCGCCGGCTTTTCTATCCGGTATCCCGTCCGGTGGCGACAGCACCAATTCCGAAAACGGCAGCCGCATCCTCCGGCGTTATGCCGCCGCCGACAACGATCCCCGCACCTCCCAGCGTTTGCTCATTGTCAGCCTGCGCGAGATTGGCGCCGCCACGGATCCGGAAAAAATTTCCACCGGGAGACCGTTGGACGATCAGGCGATGGGAGCCGCCATGCAGATGGCGGTAAATTCCATCCGCAACGCCGTCAACGTCACCTCCGTGACCAACGCGGAAGTCGGCGGGCAGGCGGCGTGGCTCGTCACTTATCAAATTCCGCGTCCCTACTGGCAAAAACCGGACGCCGAACTTTTTCCCGCTGAAGTTTATTGGGTGAAAATTCAAACCAACCAGGTCGCGGAGATCAAGTTGATCGCCGATTCGGCGGAGCACCTGCAAACCCTCAAGACCTGCCTGCCCCGTTTCAAGTTCACCCAGCCTGCGCCTGCCACTGCGGCCCCTGGCATCAGTCGTTGAGTCCGGACCGCGGTTTAAGATTGGAGGCCCGCCCCTTTTAAGCCGGCCGTCCACCGGCCGAATCGCTGCTGTTGTGGGAGGCAAACACCTGCGCCACGGCCTGCGCGGCGTCCTGTTCATCATCGCCGGTGACGACCAGATCCAGCGCTGATCCCATGCTGCCATACAGGGCGAGGATGCTCAAAATGCTGCGGAGGTCGGCGATTTTTCCGTCGAACCTGAGCACGATCTGGGAACGAAACTTCCGGCCCACCCGCACCAACTGCGCCGCCGGCCGGAGATGCAACCCCTCGCGCCAGGGAACCACAACCTTTAAACGTTTCATCAGACCATCCGACACCACGCCGCGGGATTTTGTTCACACATTTTCAAAAACCCGGCGCGCCCGCACCGGCGGCGAATCATTTTCCGGCGGACTAAATCCGTTTCTCGTCCGCGTCGAGCATGACGACGAAACATTTGACGCCCGGCCTGGGCGATGGTTAAGTTCCATCATGTCTTTGACGCAGTTGAAAGATCAGGCCGCGCAGCTTCCGTCCAAGGAACGGCGTGAGTTGATTGCTTTTCTCATCTCGTTGCAGACCGAAAGCAACGAGGATTTCCAAAAGACCCTCGCCGCAAAGATTGACGACAAGAATCCGGCGAACTGGGTGGATCTGGATGACGTGCAGAAACGGTTTGCGAATTAGTCCGTATGACCTACCGGCTGCTCGTGGAGGTCGAAACCATCGAAGCACTCGATGCGTTGCCGAAGAAAACCAGGGTGCGCCTGATGGATCACTTCCGCAGAATCCGGTCTTCGCCGGAGAATTTTTCCGACTACCATGAACGGGACGACACCGGACGTCGCGTGGAGATTTGTGTGTTTGCCGGGCATGCCATTCATTTCTGGATAGATCATGCCGACCAACACATCAAAATCCTGGCACTGAAGCCGGCGGACTAAATCCGTTTCTCGTCCGCGTCAATGTAATCCACAAAGTTTCCAATCTCGTCACGATGGGCGATGCCGGACTGTTCCTTGCGCAGCTTCAAACGCGCGCCGGCGGCCTCGTCGTTCGCCAGCGGACGGCTCAGGACATCCTGCCAGAGCGCGGCTTTTTCGGCGGCGGTGCGCTTCACGTTCTGCCGCACCCAGTCGCATACTTCCCCATCGGTGAGGGAATTTTTCACGACCCCGACAAATTGCTCATGCGTCACGCCGGCGGCCTTGAGCCACATGCCGTCAAAACCTTTGCCAAGGTTATCCGTGTAATCGGAGTGCAGTTTGCCGGCGAGGCTCAGGCGGATCTTGTCGATGTAACGCGGCAGATAATGCCACCCGTCCATGGTTTCGCGCGGGCTGCGGGGATAAATGATTTCGCTCATGCCGTAAGAATGAAATGCCGGGACCGCCATCGCAACGGAAAAATGGTCAATCGCTCCTTCGAGGGGGTTGCGGTAACCCACGGTTCTGTCAGAGTCGGCGTATGTCCGCCGATTCAACCCAGGCCGCGCCGAAAACCGCCCGCATCACTTCCATCGACGCGCTGCGCGGCTTCGTGATGTTTACCATGATCTTCGTGAACGACCTCGCCGGGGCGCCGGAAAAAATCGTGCCCGACTGGATGGTGCACTTCAGCGACCGCCACCGCCAGGGCAGCGGGATGACGTTTGTGGATCTGGTGTTCCCGGCGTTCCTGTTCATCGTCGGCATGTCCATTCCGTTCGCGCTGGGCTCACGTGTCGCCAAAGGCGAGCCGGCCTGGAAAACGTTTGGCCACGTGCTCGTGCGAACCCTCTCGCTGCTGGCCATCGGCATCCTGATGGTTGACGAAACGCCGGATTCGCAAAAGCTCGGCTGGTCCGGTCCGCTTTGGTGCACGCTGATGTATCTCACGGCCATCCTCGCGTTCTGCTCCATCTCATCACGCAACGTGGAGGCGAAATGGAATGCCTGGAAAATTTCCAGCCTTTGCCTGCGGGTCGCGGGCCTGGCCACGCTAGTCTGGCTGGCGTTGGCGTTTCGCGGTACAAAAGACCAGCGCATCCTCACGCTCTCGCCGTTGCAACTGGACACAGACTGGTATGGCATCCTCGGACTGATCGGCTGGGCGTATCTCGTCACCGCCATCGTCTATCTGATGTTTCGCGGCCACCGCACGGCGATCCTCGGCTGCATGGTTTTGTTGATGTGCCTCTTCGCCGCCGACAAGAAACAGCTCTTTGATGGCTTCTGGCTCAATAACATCGTCGGCATCGGCGAAACGCTTGGCTCCGGAGCGGCGATCACCGTGGGCGGACTGCTGCTGGGCTCCATGCTCGTGGCCCCGGATTTAACCGCCTGGAAGTCGCGCGCGAAATTCACCTTCTGGTTCGTGACCGGCTGCGCCGCCGCCGCGCTGTTGCTGAATCCGCTTTACGGCATCAGCAAAAACAACGCGACGCCGCCCTGGTGTCTATGGTCGTGCGCCATCACCGCCGCCTTGTGGTTTTTGTTCTATCTCCTCTGCGATGTGGGCCCGGCGAAAATCATCTCGCGCCCGCTCGCGCTCGCCGGGCAAAACGTGCTGCTCGCCTACCTGCTTTCCGAAATGCTGCCAGGGCTCCTCAACGTGCTGCATCTGGGCGACTGGTATGGCGGCTTGAGCGAATCCCATCTCGCCGGGGCGATCGCCCGGTCCACGATCTGCGGCGCTGTGATTCTCCTCCTGTCTGTGGGATTAAACCGGATCGGGTTCAGACTGAAACTCTGATGAGCGCCGGAATGCCAGACGAAAGCTTCCCATCATGAAACCAAATCATCAAAGGAAGCGTCTGTTGAAATCACCATTCCATTGTCGAGACAACCAACATTCAACCCGGGTTCCACCATGAAACATATTCTCAGATTGTTCATCGTCCTCACCACGCTGACCGCATTCACCGCGGCCGCCCAGGATTGGGCCAAAGCCAGACTTGAGAAATCGCCGCGCCACGGCGAATGGGTCAAAATCAAACACGGCGACCGGGAAGTGAATTGCTTCATCACCTATCCCGAAGTGAAGGACAAGGCGACCGCCGTCGTGGTCATCCACGAAATTTACGGCCTCACCGACTGGGCGCGCAGCGTGACGGACGAACTGGCCGGGGCGGGCTACATCGCCATCGCACCAGACCTCCTTTCCTCCACCAACGGCGGCACGGAAGAATTGATCAAAAGCGGCAGCAGCGTGGGCAAGGCCATCCAGGCGCTGCCGCCCGATCAAATCACCGCCGACCTGAATGCCGTGGCGGATTACGTCGCCAAACTTCCGTCATGCAACGGCAAGGTGGTTGTGGGTGGATTCTGCTGGGGCGGCGGACAATCGTTCCGGTTCGCGACGAACAACAAGGACATCAAAGCCGCGTTTGTCTTTTACGGAACGCCGCCGAACAAGGCCGAAGACATCGCGCGCATCGCCTGTCCGGTCTATGGCTTTTATGCCGGAAACGACGCGCGGGTGACGGCGACAGTTCCGAAGGCGACCGAATTGATGACCGCCGCGAAGAAAACTTACGAGCCGGTGACCTACGATGGTGCGGGCCACGGCTTCATGCGCGCCGGCGAAGCGCCGGATGCCAATGCCGCCAACAAGCAAGCGCATGATGAAAGTTGGGCGCGCTGGAAGGAATTGTTGAACAAAATCTAGTCGGCGACTTGCCCCGCGTTGAAAATTCGCGCAAGTTCGCCGCGTGAAATACGATTTCGACGTGGCGATTCTTGGTGGCGGCAGCGGCGGTTACGCGGCCGCGCGCACGGCCGCAAGTGCCGGCTTGAAAACGGTGGTCATTGAAGGCGGCAAGGAAGTTGGCGGCCTGTGCATCCTGCGCGGCTGCATGCCGACCAAGGCGATGCTCTACGCGGCGGAAGTGAAACATCTCGCCGAACGTGCCGGGACGTGGGGCGTGCGCGCCGGCAAAGTCTCCTTCGACTTTGCCAAAGTCATGGCGCGAAAAGACGCGCAGATCAAGGATTTTGCCGACTGCCGCGTGCAACAGCTCAACGCCGGAAAATTCAAATTCATCCGCGCCAATGCGAAGTTTGTGGATGCGCACACGATCGAACTGGATTTGCCTCGTAGCAGCCGACGTGAGGAGGCTCATTCTATTTTCAAAAAACGCAATCAGAGCCTCCTCACGTCGGCTGCTACACTGACCGCCAAACATTTCGTCATCGCCACCGGGTCCAGCGTAGCGCCCGCGCCCCTGCCCCAGCTTGACGAAGTCGATTATCTCACAAGCGATGAGGCGGTGGCGCTGAAGCAGCTGCCGAAGTCGCTCATCATCCTCGGTGGCGGCGCGATTGCGTGCGAGGCCGCACAATTTTTCGCGCGCTTCGGCGTCAAGGTCACGCTCATCCAGCGCAGTGGACAACTTTTGAAGGAGTTTGATGCCGATGCGGGCGGTGAAATTGAAAAGGTTTTCCGCCGCGAAGGCATCCGGATTTTTACCGACACCAAGCTGGTGGATGCCGGGCGCAAAGGAAAATTGAAATCGGTTTCATTTGAGCAACAGGGGAAACGCGTTTCGATTTCAGCGGAGGAAATTCTATTTGCGCTGGGCCGCGTGCCGAACACGGCGTCGCTGAATCTGGAGCAGGCGGGTGTGGAAACGGAGAACGGCCGCGTGATCACGAACAACCGGATGCAAACGAGCGCGCCGCACATCTTCGCGGCGGGCGATTGCACCGGGCCACACGAGATCGTCCACATCGCGGTGATCCAGGGCGAAACGGCGGCTGGCAACATCGTGAAACCAAAATCGCCGCGCCGGATGGATTATCGCCTGCTGATTTCCGTCATGTTCACCGATCCGCACGTGGCATTCGTCGGTTTGACCGAAAAGGAAGCGACGGCACGCGGCGTAAAATTCATCTCGGCCAGTTATCCATTCAACGATCACGGCAAATCGCTGATCATGGAGGCGAAGGACGGTTTTGTGAAACTGCTGGCGCATCCCAAGACGGGTGAAATTCTCGGCGGCAGTTGTGTTGGCCCCAGCGGCGGCGAACTCATCCATGAAATCGTGGCGGCGATGGCGAAGCGGATGACGGTCCGTGAACTCGCGGCCATGCCGCATTATCATCCGACGCTCGCGGAAATCTGGACTTACCCGGCGGAAGAGCTGGCCGACAAACTGTCTCGGCCCTGAGGGGTTTTCGAATTGGGCTGGAGTGCGCCTGTCCCCCGGGAGCAGCGATGCCGCAAATAAGAAACTGCCGGAAATTTTCGATGGCTTTCGGCTCCAATCCCGTTGCTGCGGCCGGGGACGGCCGCACTCCGTATTTTGCAAACACACCCTACCGACCTTTGGGCGCAAACATCTGCCCGGCCATTTTCATGCCCATGATCTGCATCTGGCGCTGGGACGCTTGATATTGCTCAAATTGCGCCAGCTGTGCCGGCGTCAGGATTTTCTTTGCCTGCTCCAGGAACTGCTGGTCGAACTGTTCTTTTTCCTTCGTGAACTGGTCGATCTTCTCCGCGCTAAACATCGCCGCGTAATCGCCGTTGGGAGGATTCTTGTCGCTATAATCCGTCGTCCATTTGAAACCGGTTCGGGCGTCACTCATGGCCTGAATCAACTGCGACTGCTGGTCCGCGCTGAGTGAATTATCCCCGGACAACTCGTCGCCGAACTGGCTCACCTCCATGCGGTCGGGCACGGTCTTTTCGTAATTTTGATATGCCGGGTAGCCATCGCCGAGAAATTGTTTGATCTGCGCGTCATATTCATCCGTTGCGGCTTTCATTTGCCTGGTCAACTCCGCGCGTTTGGCGGCATCCACGCTGTCATCCATCATGGCCATCCCGGCGTCCGCGCCGGCCAGCATTTTGTTCACCAGCAGCGTTTTCAACTGGGCGCCTTCCTCCGGCGACATGTTCAACTGTTTAAACAACGCGGCATACTGCTTGTCAATCATCGGACCCATGACGGCTTTTTGCTGGGTCTTGATCATCTCCTTCATCTTCGGGTCATTGAACATCTTGGCCATGCCCGCCAGGGGATTGCTGGAATTCGTTTGGGCGGCCAGCTTCTGTTGCAACAGCCCGGCCTGCTTCGTCTGTTCATCCGCGAACTTTGAAGTTTCCGTCAGCGAATCCTGCAACATCTTGGACGACCGTTTTGCGCTGGCGATCTGGTCGGCGGCATCGGCGACGGCTTTCAATTGATTTTGCGCCGAGACGAGTTCGGCCTGGGCCTGCGCGGACCGCTTTTGTTGATGAACCGCCAATGCGCCAAGCGCAAGGGAAAGAACCAGCAGCAGAACAATGGTGATGTTTTTCATGGGCCCGATTTGAATTGGACAACGAAACCGTCCTGAGCGAAAGCAAATTCACTCGCCGGACACGCGGAAATCCTGACCTGGCCGGCGAAGGAGCTGGCCGGGGGAAATCACTGGCCGTTGATCTTTTTTTGCAGCGTCGGGTCGTTCGGAAATTTCGTCAGGCCGAGCTGCCAGGTGGCCAGGGCTTTTTCGGGCTGGCCGATCTTTTGGTATTCATTGCCCAGCACGACATACGGCTGCACAAACGCCGGATTCGGCGTCATCGTTTCCTGCTGATCGATGAGATTCGACAACCGTTGAACCACGTCATTATCCCGCCCCACGTCCGTCGGCCAGTAATACATCGAGGCGGCCTTGACGAAATTCGCCTCCCAGTTTTGCGGGTCAATTTTCAACGCGGCATTGAAACTCTGGTCGGCCTGCATCGCCAGAATGCCCATCTCGTTGACGTCACTCCCGCCTGCTTCATGGAGCGCGCGCACTTTGTTGAGCAACGCCTCGCCAATGGTGGTGGGAAGTTGCGGGTTTTTTGGATCGTCCGCCGCGCGCTGTTTCAATTCCGCGATCGCCTGGTCCATCTGGCCCGACTTGATCAGCTGCTGAAACAGCTCGTGCTTTTCCCCGGCACTTTTTGCGGACAACAATGCGTCAACCGCCTTGTGAACTGGATTGGCTGCATCATCCGATTTTGATTCGCTGACAACGGGAGCAGCGGGCAAAGCCTTCTCCGGTTTGTCGGCGCTCGCCAACGGCAACTCCCGGCTGGCGGTAATTTTTTCCGGCTGGGTCGGCATCTTTTCACCGGGCGAAGATTCGGCCATTGGCGCAGGAGCCGGCGGCGATGCTTTTTGTCGGTTTGAATAGACAACGGCGCAGGCGATGACGCCGCCAAGAACGACCAGGGTGATGATGGATTTTTTCACGTTATTTGACTGGTTGAGTTGTTTGGGGATTGGTCTGCTCGCGCCGGCGGCTGCGGGCAATGATTTGCCACTGGATAAACAGCGGCGCGATCCAGATGAAATTCATCCAAACCCAGTGCCGGTTCATGGCCTGGACACACTGGAAAAACAGATTCGCGTCGACGAATTGTCTGGCAAGATCGTTGTTGGCCTGCGCGGCATGAGCCACGCCGCCAAGCGCAAAATCGTGCGCGATGGCCAGCCCGCCCACGGCGGCTTTCCAGGCCAGGGCGCAACCGCCGATCGCCTGCCAGCCGATGACAATCCCGCCGAAGGCCAGAACCCCCAGCCCCAGCCCGCCGAATGGCATGATTCCCAAGGCCAGGCCGCCGAACGGCAGCAGGCCGATGGTCAGTCCCCCGATGCTGAATGGCGCCACCGCCACGCCCCCAAACGCGAACAAGCCGCCGACGGCGTAGTTGGCGACGGCAATCCACGCTGTCACCGGTTTTCTCAGGACGTCAAAGCGGTCGCCGATGCGGACATGCACGAGCGGCAGGCCGAACAGTTTTGTTTTGCTGCGAAATTCATAGGCGGGTTTCGGGAAGACGCCGCCGTGTTCCTGTGCCAGAATTCCGGCATAATAGCCGCGGCGCTTGCGCGCGGTGGCCATGGCGGAAATGAACAGTGCAATCAGGTAGATGACCACCAGCGCAACAAACCAAAACTGAAAAAGCTCCAAGGCGCCGATTCGACCGCCATCTGGCTCTCGACAGCAGAAATACAGCACCGCCGTGATCAAAGTGGACAGCCCGAAGCTGACCGCGTAGATCGTGTGGTAAAAGGATTTGATGTGGCGGCGCTCTTCATCCGACCGGGCTTCCGCCAGCCCCATACGATACGGGATGTAATTACCAAAGATGACGAGCAGAGGCGTGGCCAGCACGCCAAGCACGCCCGTCACGCCCATGGCCCCGGCGGTTTTGGCCGTCATGCCGCCCTTGGCCGCAGCGGCGGCAACCGTGGCGGCTTTCGCCGAGGTTATCAGTCCGGCGGGCAACGCAGCCAGCACGCCGATGGTGAATGCCCGACCCGGATTCGTCCGCTCCAGCGCGCCTTCGACGAACGCCAGCACCTGCTCCTGCAATAATTTCCGGCCGCGCGACAGACGCTGTTTCACGTTGTCCTCGGTCAGATCCAGGCTCAGTGCGACGGCCTCAATGGATTGATGTTCGCGATAAAACAAGACCAGCGGTTCGCGATAAATTTCCGGAATGCGTTCGAGCGAGCGCCAGAGGATCGCCTGCTCCTCGTTGCTGATGGTGTGGTCGCGCGGCAACGGTTCCGATGAGTGTGATTCAGCAACATTTTCCAGTTGCTCGGCATCGCGAATGGGTTCGCGGCCTTCGCGGCGGAGAAAGTTATTGATCCGGTTGCGGGCGATGCCGCACAACCAGGCGCGCAGCTTGTCGCGTTCGCGCAAATGGCTCAGATGCTTCCAGGCAGTGATGAAGGTTTCCTGCGCCAGGTCTTCGCTCTGGCCGAGGCTGCCGGTGGCGCTGTAGGCCAGCGAGCAGATGAGGGATTGATAGCGCGAAACGATCTGGCCGAAGGCATCGCGGTTGCCGGACAGGGTTCCGCTGACCAGTTCCGCGTCGTTGTTCGCTGGTGCCGACATAATCTTGGTAGTCATCATATCGTCGCATAAGTGGCTGGAAAGCGCGAAGAGGTGACAGGAAATTTGCTTTCGCCGGTCTTTTCAGAAATCCTCGTCATCGTTGATGAACCTGCCGGCCAACATTTCTAACGCGCACTCAAAGCGGACAAGCCGGCTGCTCAGCCTGCTCATTGCGTCGTTCCTGCCGGTTTGGGCGGCAGGTGCGTTAACCAACGAAGTTTATGTCTGGCAACGCGCCTGGACCGGGCCCGTCCGCGAGGCGGTAACCACCCACGCCACCAATTTCACAAGTCTGGTCGTGCTGTCCGCCGAAGTAACGTGGCACGGCAAAAAACTAGAAGCCACGCATGCCACGGTGGATTATCCAACGCTCGCCAAAACTCCGACGCCGCCCGGCCTGGCGCTGCGCATCGGGCCTTATTCCGGCCCGTTCACGAATAATGACGCGATCATCACTGCGCTTGCTGAACTCGCCGCGTCGCTGGTCGCCGAGGCGCGCGCGAATCAGGTCGAGCCTCGCGAACTTCAAATTGATTTCGATTGCGCCGCCGCAAAACTCGATGGTTACCGGATCTGGGTGCAGATGATCCAGCGCAAGGTCTTTCCCGTGCCGGTGACCATCACCACCCTGCCCAACTGGCTGAACACCGTGGCGTTTTCCGCACTCGCACATAGCGCCAGCAACTACGTTCTGCAAGTCCACTCATTGTCTCGCCCGAAAGATCTCAGCACCCCGTTCACCCTGTGCGATCTTCACGCGGCACAACAGGCGGTGGAACAGGCGAACCGGATTGGCGTGCCATTTCGCGTGGCGCTGCCCACCTACGGCTATGTGCTGGCGTTTGATCGCCATGGAAAATTCTTTGATCTGTCGGCGGAAGGCCCGCGCAAGAACTGGCCGACCGATGCGCAGTTGCGGGAAGTCCGTTCCGACCCGGTTGAATTGTCGACGTTGATTCAAGCTTGGACGACCAATCGTCCGGCCAATATGCGCGGCGTGATCTGGTATCGGCTGCCGGTGGCGGTGGATAACTTGAACTGGCGCTGGCCGACGCTCGGTGCGATGCTCGCGGCGCGCGCTCCCCGTGAAAGTTTGCGGACGAGCGTGCGCCGCGTCGAGCCGGGGCTGGTGGAAATCAGCCTCGTCAACCAGGGCGACCTCGACATTTCCTCACGGCTCGCTTTGGAAGTCCATTGGTCAGACGCCCGCTTGGTGGCGGGTGATGGCCTGCGGGACTTTGAACTGGCGGCACCCACGGCGTCCGCCGCGAGATTCACAACCAAACCGGAGTTCAGACGTTTACCCGCCGGCGAAGAGCGGGTGGTCGGCTGGCTGCGGTTTGACAAAGACTGTGAGGCGCAAGTTGAACTCAAAAAAAATTAAAGGGCTGGCAAGTTTGCTGGTGATCGGATTTGGCACGGGCCGGTTGCTGGCCTGCGGTCCGGATTTTCCCAACAACATTCTGGATACCGGCGATCAAGGCGTGCTGGTCGCGCCGGTCACGTATTTCTATCGCGAGCTGGACCGGCTGCATCTGGCCCCCGCCGGCTTTCATGCCGTGGTGGCCACCAATACTTACGCCGAGCAGAACATCAATCTTGAACAAACTGATCTGCTGACGGCCTTGCGGCAGGCGGGGAAAAATAATTTTGAGACGGCGCAAATCGCCACCCAACATCTGGCTGAGCGCATCAAGCTTCAGGAATTTAATACGGCACTAAACAACTGGAGCAACTCGACACCAGCGGAATGGGATTCAGACGCACAAAAATTTGCGCGCGCCCGGCCGACCACCCCGCCACCGACGTTTCCGGTCGTCAATGTCGTCAACGGATTGCCGGAGGAGTTCGGCGATTATTTTGACGGTGCCATCGCGTGGAGCAATCCCCTTATTTTGGACAAGGCGATTTGCCGCGAGATGTGGGAACGGGTGCTGGAGCTGCCGCCGGCGCAGCGCCATTTCAAATCCGCTGCCGCCGCCTACATGCTGGGCAAATCGTGGGCGGCGGAAAATCCGGACAAAGCCGCCGGCTATTTTCAACAGGTGCGGGCGCTGGCGAAACGTGGATTTAAGGATTCCGCCGGCCTCGCCGCCGCCAGCCTGGGCGAGGAGGCGCGACTGGATCTCGCGCGCAAACAATTGGCCAGCGCCATTGGCCTGTATCTCGATCAGCTCACGACCGGCGATTTGACGGCGGCCAATTCGCTCCGGTTCACTGCCGCCCGGGCATTGCAAGATTGCGATGCTGAGGCGCTCCGCCTGCTGGCCGCCGACGCCCGCGCTCAACGGGTGATCACCGCCTATCTCATTTCCTGCTGCCAGACCCGCGGCCTGGAACAAAACGTGACGGCGGTCGCCTGGCTTACTGCCGTGGAAGCCGCCAACATTCGGGACGCCGATTCAGCGGAGGAATTTGCGCTCGCCGCCTATCAGGCCGGTGAATGGGACCTGGCACAACGCTGGATCGACCGGGCGCCGCACAGCCCAACCGCGCAGTGGCTGCAGGCCAAATTATTGCTGCGCGCCGGAAAGCTGGACGAAGCCGCCGCCCAACTGGCCAGGGTCAGCCGCAGTTTTCCAGTCATCATTCCGGCGGCGGCCATGCAGCGCGATGAAGCGCTGATGAATGAAAGCTATCAGCGGAGAAACAACCTTTCGCCCACGTCACCCGACAAAAACCTGCCGGTGACTTTGGCCGATAATCTCACCGTGGCCAGATATTCCTATTACCCTGGAGACCGCGACGCGGCGAGCCAGGTGCGCGGCGAACTCGGGGGCCTGCATCTGGCCCGGCGGGAATATACCGAGGCGCTGGATGCGCTGCTCCGCGCCGGATTCTGGATGGACGCCGCCTATGTGGCCGAACGCGTGCTGACGGCGGACGAATTGAAAACTTACGTGGATGAAAACTGGCCGGCGATAACGGACGCCGGAACCAATCATCTGGATACTGATGAAAACGTGGCGGATGAGATTGGCGAGTTGGATTCGCGCCGGGAGATTCGTTATCTGCTGGCCCGCCGCCTGACCCGGCTGGATCGCGGCCCGGAGGCAACAGTCTATTATCCGGCGGAATGGCGTGCGGCCCAGACGAACCTCCTCCAACAGCTTGCCATCGGACGAAACGAATCCCTGCCCGCCGCGCAACGCTTCTTTGCGCTGGCATCGGCGGCAGGCATCACGCGCACCAACGGCATGGAATTGATCGGCACGGAATTGGAACCAGACTGGCACATCCATGATGGCAACTTTGAAAGTGGCATCTCCGCCAAATCCCGCCATGACGAACTGATTCGCGCTTCCGCGGATGAATTGAGCCGCGCCGCACAAAATGACGTGGTGCCGGAGAAACGCTGGCATTATCGCGATCAGGCCGCCGCTCTCAAACTCGAGGCCGCGAAGCTGGGCTGGACCGCAGCCGCAACATTTCCTGATAATTCCGATGAGGCCGCCCGGATTCTTTGCCTGTCCGGTTCGTGGCTCGATCCGAAAGCCGCCGCCAAGTATTACCAAGCCATTTTGCATCGCTGCCGAAACACCGGGATCGGCGCGGAGACCGCGCGCATCGGTGACTTTCCGAAACTGGATGAAAATGGTCACGTAATCCGCCGCCAGTTGAATGCCGAAGATCAGCCGGTGCCCGGAAAAGCTTACGTGATCCATGCCGGCGATACACTCACACAGATTGCGGCGAGCGCCAGCGCGAGCGGATTACTGGTGACCGTCGCCGACCTGGTTCAGGCCAATCGCAATCTGGTGCCGGACAAAATCCGGGCCGGCCGCACGATTGACCTTCCCGTTCCGGATACCCGCCAGAACCATTTGACGCCACCGTGGGACTCATCCATCTATCCGCCAACCGACACCAGTAACGACACAGCTGGCAACGAAACCATGGCAGCTGGCGAGCAATATGTGATCCAGAGCGGAGATTCACTCGCCAAAATCGCCCAAGCCGCCAGTGTCTTCGGCGCACAAGTCTCCATGCAGGATATCTTGGAGGCCAACCCGGGTCTGGACCCAACCCGGCTCAGAGTCGGACAAAGGGTTTTGATTCCAATACCCGGGAAATAAACTTAATTTGCCGCCGGTTGGACGACTGCTGACCTATTCAGCCCGGTGGCTGGAGGAACTTTTTTCAGCAGGAGGCGGACGACTTCGGCGGCGGTGTAGCTGTCGCGATCCGATGGCAGCAACCGCGCGATCTGCACGACATCATTGCCGGCAGTGACGAGCGGCAGGGATAAATGATTTTCCAAATCCACCTGGCCGAGACCGATGGTCGCCATCAATCCGTTGCAGACGCATTGACGGCCGATGGTTTCTTCCAGGGTGCCGCCCTTGCGGACAAAATCGTCCACCGGTTCCGCGGGACAGCGATAGCCGGCAGAGCCATCCGCCTTGCAATAGGCGCGCCGGAGAAAACCAAGATCGCAACGCCGATGGTGCGGCAGAAAGGATCCGGCCTCCGACAACGTGCCGGGCAATTGCACGACCTTGAACGGAAAACCCGTGGGTGACAGAAGCGGATCAGTGAACACCCGGAGCTTGTCCAGGCGGCCGAGCCGGAAAACCTGCCGCTTGAGATCGCGGTGGATGCCGGATTCCTCACAGAATGCAAACGCCGTGCCGACCTGGATGCCGACCGCACCGAGGTTCAAGGCCTCAGCCAGCTTGCCGGCCGCACCATAGCCACCGGCCAGCCAGAACGGCAGTTGCAGTGCGCGGATTTTTTCCAGCTCCACCACGTCGCGCGGCCCGTAAACCGGTTCGCCCGCCGCGTTCAATTGCAACGCACCGCGTGGCGGCGCGTTGTGGCCTCCGGCCGTTTCGCACTCCACCACAAAACCGTCGACCTGGCCGTTCGATTTACGCGCGAGCGTCATCGCCAACGTGGCTGAGGCGACGATGCCCAGAAAATACGGACGCTTCAGGAGCGGCGCGGCGCTGCCACAAAAGGCCGCCGGATCAAACTGGGAATAAAATTCTTCGCCGGCCAAACCGCCCTCGATGTCCATTTTTAATTGGACGGCTTCACCGCGCGCCAGATGATCCAGCACGCCCGGAATGGCGCGGGGAATGCCCGCACCCATCAACACGTAATCCACACCCGCGAGCATCGCTCCGAAGATGGAGGCCAGCGTGGGGAATTGAATTTTTTCAAGAAAATTGATGCCGACCAAACCAGCGTGGCCTTCCTTCGCCAGCAGCACCTCCACAAAGTTTGCCAGGACAGTCAACGCCACATAATCCGGGCCGGGATCCAAACCGGGCAACGGCGTCAGTTTGAACGGGGCGTTGGCGGGTTTGCCGCCGGTGATGAAATAATCGGCCATGACTTTGGCCGCGATCCCGGGCACGGGAAATTGTTCGAGGGCGTGGCGCATCCGGCCGTCGGTGTCACCGGTTTGCAGGCGGCGGACCAGAATGGTGGCCAGGGCGGTGCCGGACACGACGCCAAGCTGGCCGGTTTGTGAGACGGCGCGCGCCAGCCGCCAATCGGAGACCCCCGCGCCCATTCCGCCCTGGATGATTTGTGGATGTGACATGATCATTCAACCGAAAGCACCGCCGGACAACCGGGCCGGTTGCGGTTGAAAATTGGATTTACCAGACAGATGAACTCGAAGCTGCACCCAGCGGGTTTTCCAACGGGAAAATTCGCATCCGCACTTTAGCTCATGGGCGGGAAAGGTCGGCGCAATTCTTGCCAAAGACCAAGCATCAATTGCCGGGGGACAGCTTTCGCAGGACATCCTCCCGCTTGAAGCCGTGCAGCAGGATGGTTTTGTGCCGCGACTTGTGGCCGCGGATCAACTCTACCCGGCCGCGCGGACAATCCAGTTTCTCCGCCAGGAATTCTACGAGCGCCTGGTTGGCCGCCGCATCCACCGGCGGCGCGGTGACTTTGATTTTCAATTCGTCACCCAGCGGTTCGCCGATTTCGTTCTTGGAAGCTCGCGGCTGGAGTTTCACGAAAAGCAACGTGCCGCCGGCCTGGTCGCGCAGAAAGTTTCCGGCCACGCTCACTTGAGCGTTTTGAGGTAATGCAGGCTCTGCGGAATCTGCTGTTCCGACAAAGGCGATTCGTCCTCGATGACATACCATTTCACGCCGAGCTTTTCAGCCGCCTGCACGACCGGCGCGTAATCAATTTTGCCGGTGCCGACCGCCACGTCGTTTGTCACGTCGGTATGGCCGGTGAGCAGGCCGGTTGGTGTGCTGTCCCGCATTCCTTTGACGTGCAGCAGCTGCCAGCGCTTGCCATATTTTTCCAGCAACGTCACCGGATCCTGGCCGGGATGCACGATCCAAAACACGTCCATCTGAAAATTGACGAACTTCGAATTCGTCTCGTTCATGATCAGATCCAGCAGGGTGCCATCCTGGTAGCGCTCAAACTCGTAGCCATGCACGTGATAAAAAAACTTCAGCCCATGTTTGGCGAGGGCTTCTCCGGCCTGGTTAAAGACAGCGACCGCCTCGCGGCAGGTCTTTTCATCGAATGCTCCATTATGCGGAACCCACGCGCAGCCGACGTATTTGAGTCCGAGAATTTTTGCATCCCGTGCCACGCCTTCGACATCGTCGCGCAACCGGTCATACGGAAAATGTCCGCTGAAGGCGTTGAGACCATGAGCGTCGAGCTGTGTCTTGAACTGTTCCGGCGTGAGATTGTAGGTGCCGGCGAGTTCCACGTTCTTGATGCCCCAGCCTTTTATCTCGGCGAGCGTGCCCGGCACGTTCGTCGCAAACTGACTGCGCAGGCTGTAAAGCTGCAGGCCGATGGCGGAATTTTTGAGGGGCGCGGCGTGAGTGCCCAGGGCCATGAAAAATAAAATCGCCCCGGCAAGGATGGCCGGCAACAGCCGGTAGTTGGATTTCATCCCGCCATCTAAAACCAGCGGCATGAAATTAAAAAGTCTTTTTCGCCGTAAATTTAAAGGACAGCCTATTTATCGTCCGGATGGGTGACCTTGAACACCAGCGCAGCCAGCACTCCGGCGGCAAAGTTGGCGACCAGGTAAATCCACAGATTCGACGCCTTGACCAGATGCATGAGCGTGCCGCCAACCGCGACCGCCGGATTGAACGCGCCGCCGGAAATGCCGCTGAGCGCGTAGGCCATCACCGTCACGGTGAAACCGATGGCGAGGCCGTAATTGGAATTGCCCGCCGTGGCCTTGGCCGTGGCCACATTCAAAATCACGTAGCAAAGGGCGAACGTGCCGATCAATTCGGCAATGAGCGCGGGAACCACAACGACTTCTTTCCCCGTCAGCACCGGATGGCCTTTGAAATACAGGGTGATAAATGACGCCGCGGCCGCGCCGAGCACCTGAGCAACAAGGTAGCCCGGCACGTCGGTCGTGGCACAACGTCCGCGCAGCCAGACGGCAATCGTCACGGCCGGATTGTAATGGCCGCCGGAGACGTGGCCGCCGGCATAAACCATAATCATCAGCGCCGCGCCAATGGCCAGCGGCGCAAAACCGACCGCGACGACCGGATCAATGACGGTCATGCCGATGGTCAAAACGAGAAAGAACGTGCCGATGAACTCAACGAGATATTTTTTCATGAAAATGGATTGGATTGGTTTGCCTCAAATGCGCGGGCGAGGTTAGCAAATCATGACTGGCTGGCGAACATAAATTGACAGTTCAGGTTATCAGCTTCCAGGCTTGGTTCAACCGATGCCAAGCAACTCGACTTCGAAGATCAGCGTGGAGTTCGGCGGAATCGCACCGGGATAGCCGTCGCGGCCGTAAGCAAGTTCCGGCGGGATGGTCATCTTCACCTTGTCGCCAACCTTCATCGTGGCGACGCCAATATCCCACCCGGCGATGACTTGCCCGCCGCCAAGCACGAACGCGAACGGTTCGTCACGATACACGGAACTGTCGAATTTTTTGCCGTCCATGAACGTGCCGGTGTAGTGGACGGTCACGGTGTCGCCTTTTTTCGGGGCGGCGCCGCTGCCGGCGGTGAGTTTCTCGATCTTCAATTCAGGTTTTGCCATGCGGAAGTTTTGCCACTATTCGTCAAGTCGTCAAACCCGCATTCCACTGTTCATGATCTCTTCCAACAGCTGGAGACCTTGCAACGCTCCGGTCGCCAACCCGAAATGTCCCGGCGGAACGTCGGCTTCGCGCAGATTGATGCGGATGAGCGTGCCGCCAAATCGTTCCACCAGACGCTCGGAAGCATGTCGCACCGTGGGGATGGTCGTGCCGGCGCCCAGTTCAATGACCGCCAGCCGCGCAGATTTTTCGCGCAACTGCTGGAGCCATCGCGCAAAACGTTTTTGCTGTTCCTGACTCCGTTCGGAAAGCCAGGAGAAATCGCCGAACATCATGATGTTCGGCCGCGCCATCCCGTCGCAGTGGCGGCAGCGCGGCAATGGACTCATCGCGCGGAAAGCCGTCTCATCCACGGTTACTTTTTCTTCGGAGGCATCCCAGATGGAACGGGCGCAGCCGCGCAGACATTGGAAGTGATGGATGGAGCCATGACATTCCTCGATTTGCTCCGGTGAGAAACCGGCTTTCTGGAAATGCCCGTCCACGTTGGAAGTGAAAACAAAATAACCCGCCGGTTTGCCAGCCGCCCACTTCAGGAGTTTTCCAAATCCTGCATGCGGCGTGGTCTGGCGGTAGAGATTCAGCCGGTGACCATAAAACGCCCACGCCAGTTCCGGGTCATTTTCAAACCAGACCGGATTTGCCATCGCTGCGAAAGTCAAGCCGAGGCGGGCGACCACCGGATAGGCCTTCCAAAACCCCTGTTTACCGCGAAAGTCCGGCAGGCCTGAATCCACCCCCATGCCCGCTCCCGCCGCAATGACCAACCCATCCGCCGCCTGAATCGCACGGGCGGCTTGCTGGAGGTGGCTTGCGGTCACGCGCCGATGTTAGGCGGAGAATTGATTTGTGCAAAGGATCATGCGCGGTTTTTTGCCGGCCGTGGACGTTTCAACAAAAGCTGTTGTTCAAGGCTCGACGGCCGTGTTCTCCGGTTCAAAGTTAGCCTGTGGAGAAGCCGGATTCGAATGCAGGCCGAAATTTTGGAGGTCCGCGCCGGAGGAATAGCCAAGATTCTTCAAGGCTTGCGGTCCCAAGCGTTCGGCGAGCTGGGTCAGATACAGGCTTTGCGGTGTCACGGGCTTGCCGCGTGAATCAAAAGTTCCCTCGGACAATTTCGGCTCCTGGTCGAATCGCCGCGCGGTCGGCACACTTTCGCCGATGCAGCCGATCGCCCAGTTGAACGCGCCCGGCGGCTGCTGAACGACATAGTTTTTTTCCACGCCATGTCCCAGCCCATGCCCCAGCCGTGGCCGGAACCCATCGCGCCGCGGTTCTTGAAATCCATTCCCCCCTTGGGCGCCCGGCAATTGTCCAGCAGCATTCCCGTCGTCCAGCGCATGTGGCCCTCGATGCGGCCGTTGCCGCGGAAGGCGCAGTTGAGAAACACGATCGGACCGGAGTGCTCGGCGCCGGTCGCCGCAAACCAGACGTTGTTGGCATTCACCGCGCAACGGTCGAGCAGGATCTGGTCGCCGTTCGATGCGAATTCCGCCGGCTTGGATGAGCCGACGTGCTCAATCTTGGGGGTGACGGTCACGCGCTCCAGGGTGATGCGCCGGCCACCGAGCCCGACGCTGTTCATCGTCTCGTCAATGTTCACATCGCGCATCCAGCAATCCTGGCCATGGCGACGAGGGCGTCGCAGCTACCAAGACTGCGGTTTCCACTTTCAACTGCATCGTTCCGGCTGAGGCTTATGCTGCGATTCAACCACCTTGGAACCAACTGGCATGTCAACACCTGGAAAATTCAACGTGATATTATTGGCCGCCTTGACCACCGCCGCCATTGAATGGAATTCCCTCGAACCCAAACCGAACGCGAACGGCTCCGGCAGGAAATTTTTTGAGGGGCCGACCGCCACGCTGGATCTGCTGGAGTCTCACGCCTCCACCCTCAATCCCGGGGCGACCAACCACGTGATCCTCACCCGTCCCCACGACGAGGTCATCATCGTGAAGGAGGGAAGCATCGAAGCGTTTGTGAAGGACCAGTGGATTCGCGTCGGACCGGGCTCGGTCATTTTCAACGCCGCCAATATTCCCCAGGCCATGCGCAATGTTGGCGGCGGCCCGGCGACTTATCACGTCGTCATGTTTCAGCCGGCGGCGGAAAAACAAAAATGAGGCAGTGTCCTGATTCGGATTTTGCGGAGCGCGGCTGTGCGCGCAGCGTCAGCCGCAGCGCGTTCTAAATGATGCGGCTGGTCTGCGACACAGCCGCGCTCTATTCAAATCAGGGCACTGCCAAAAATGATCGTTGCTTGACGTTGCGTCCCGGCATGGCGAATCTTTTGCCCATGCCAGCCCAACTTCTCAGCCTTGGTGTGCTCACATCGATTTTGATGCTCGCTTCCACTCTTCACGCTGCGCCCGACAAAGGCGTCACGGTTGTGCCCAACGAAGCCGCCCGCCGCGTGGATGTGCTCGTGGATGGCCAGCCCTTCACCTCCTACATCTGGCCGGACACCTTGAAAAAGCCGGTGCTGTTTCCGCTGCGCGCGGCCAGCGGCACGATCGTCACGCGCGGCTTTCCGCTCGAACCGCGGCCGGGCGAGCGGGTGGATCATCCGCACCACGTCGGGCTTTGGTTCAATTACGAAAGCGTCAACGGCGTGGATTTCTGGAACAACTCCACCGCCCAGCCGGCGGAACAGCAGGCGAAGATGGGGACGATCCTGCACCGGCGCATTGTGAAAGCGACCGGCGGCGCGGATCGTGGCGAACTCGAAGTTGAAATGGACTGGATCATGCCGGACGGCCAGCCGGTTCTGAACGAGACGGCGGATTTTATTTTTCGGGCCGGGCCGGGCCGGCGCGTGGTGGACCGGATTTCCACGCTCACCGCCCTGGACCAGCCGGTCAAGTTCAAGGACGTCAAGGATGGCATGTTGGGTTTGCGCGTGCGGCGGGAACTGGAGCAACCTTCCACCGAGGCGGTCACGTTTACGGACGCCAGCGGCCGGCCCACGACGGTGAAGGCCATGGACACCAACGGCGTGAGCGGATTGTATCGCAGCAGCGAGGGCAAAACCGGCGACGCGGTCTGGGGCA
This sequence comes from Verrucomicrobiia bacterium, assembly GCA_035577265.1. Lineage (GTDB taxonomy): Bacteria > Verrucomicrobiota > Verrucomicrobiia > Limisphaerales > UBA11358 > UBA11358. The sequence goes on from DATLVR010000125.1 coordinate 37,253, forward strand.
CGCGCGGACGCTGGACCCTGTTGTCGGGCAAAGTGAATCAGGAGGAGATCACGCTGCTCATGCTCGACAATCCCCTGAACATCGGATTTCCGACCTACTGGCATGCCCGCGGCTACGGCTTGTTCGCCGCCAACCCGCTGGGCCAGGATATTTTCAGCAACGGGAAGGAAAAATTGAACTTCACCCTCGAACCGAACAAGTCGGCCACGTTCCGGTATCGTCTGGTCATTCTCGACGGCCCCACGAAACCGGAGCAGGCGGAAGCGCAGTATCAAAAGTTCGTGAACGAGGTAAAATAATTTCGTTTTGCTCTGTAGAAACAATGAAAACATTGTCGGCAGAAGGATGGATCGAGCCAATCACCCCCTCATCCCGGCCTTCTCCCCCAGCGGGGGAGAAGGTGGCCGGAGGCCGGATGAGGGGGAAACGCGCCAGCTTTCACGACGGCTCCAATCATTTCTATTGAACAATTCCGTTTCAAATATCACATGAACAAAATCCCCCGCCGCCGTTTTATCCGTAATTCACTGCTGGCTGCTGCCGCGTTTAAAGCCTGGCCGCTGGTCGCGCAAACCTCCACCCAGTCCCGCATCATCGGCGCGAACGGTGACATTCGTTATGCCGTCGTCGGTTTCAACGGGCGCGGTAAAAACCACATCGAAGCCTTGAGCAAGGTGAAGGGCGCGCGGCTGGCCGCCTTGTGCGATGTGGACAGCGCCGTGCTGGAAACGGAATTGAAGAAGGCGGCCGAGGGCGGAGCCAAGGTTGAAGGTTATACGGACATCCGAAAGCTTTTGGAGAACAAGGATGTTGATGCGGTCACCTTCGCCACGCCGAATCACTGGCACGCGCTCGGGGCGATCTGGGCGGTTCAGGCCGGCAAAGATGTTTATGTCGAGAAGCCCGCTTCGCACAACGTGTGGGAAGGCCGGAAAATGGTCGAGGCGGCGCGCAAATACAATCGCATCGTGCAAGTCGGAACGCAGTGCCGCTCCAGCGTGGGATTGCAGGAGGCGATTGCGTGGTTGCGCGAAGGGCAGCTCGGCAAAATCATTCGCGCACGCGGGCTTTGCTACAAGCGCCGCGAAAGCATCGGCAAAACCAGCGGCCCGCAGCCCGTTCCCGCCACGGTCAATTACGATCTGTGGTGCGGCCCCGCGCCGCTCGACCCGCCGCGCCGCAACAGCAAAAAGAACGGCACGGTCCATTACGACTGGCATTGGTTCTGGCCTTACGGCAACGGCGACCTCGGCAATCAGGGCATTCATCAGGTGGACATCGCGCGCTGGGTGCTGGGTGAGCCGGAGATTTCACCACGCGTGCTCAGCCTCGGCGGAAGGCTGGGCTACGAGGATGACGGCATCACGCCAAACACACAGATTGTTTTCCATGATTACAAGGCGGCACCGCTGATCTTCGAAGTGCGTGGCCTGCCTGCCAGTGTTGATTCGTCCAACATGGACGAGTATCACGGCGCCAGCATCGGTGTGGTCGTGGATTGCGAGGGCGGTTCCATGGTGATTCCGAGTTACACCAAGGCGATTATTTACGACAAGGCGGGCAAGGAGATCAAAACTTACGAAGAAGGCGGCGACCATTTCGAAAATTTCATCCACGCCGTCCGCAGCCGCAAGGCCACCGACCTGCACGCGGATATCTTGGAAGGACACATTTCCGCCGCGCTGATGCACACCGGCAACATTTCGTATCGCCTTGGCAAGCCGATGTCGTCGGAAGCCATTCACGACGCGGCCAAAACCAACGGTGATCTGGCCGAAAGCCTGGGGCGGATGGAAGAACATCTCGGCGCGAATCAGGTGGACTTGCACAAGACTCCATTGATGCTGGGCGAAGTGTTGAAGATCAATCCGAAGACCGAACATTTCACCAACAACAAAGAAGCGAATCAACTGCTCACGCGTGAATACCGCAAGCCATTTGTGGTGCCGGAAAAAGTCTGAATCAAGAACCGTCTGTTGACTGTAGCGGCGTCTCGGCAGAGCGCCGCAAACCTGTGGAAATTAACAAATGCGGCTTTCTGCCGAAAGCCGCTACGGTTGTTTATTATGAAATCAATTCAATCTCTCGGTAGTCGTATAGTTCGGAACGCCGGGCACCGTCCCGGCCCGAAGCGATCCGGTGACAACTGGCCGAGACGGTGCCCGGCGTTCCATTCCTTCGGCAAACTATGCCACTACCAATCTCTCTGCCTCGTTGCGTTGTGCCTCACGTCCGCTGCGCTGTCTGTGACGCGCGCCGATGATTTCAAACCGGAGCCGGGTTATCTCAGCTTGTTCAACGGCCACGACCTTACGGGCTGGGGTTACCTGACCAATAACTTCGACGGCAAGACCGTGACCGATGACGGTCGTTACTCGGCCACGAACGGCATTCTCACGGTGCATCCGCGCACGCCCCGGCTGATCCAGAAGATATGGACGACGCGCGAGTTCCCCATGGATTTCAATCTCAAGCTGGAATTCCGCGCCGCCACGAATGCGGACAGCGGCATCTACATTCGCGGGCCGCAATTGCAATGTCGCGATTATCTGGTCGCCGGGCCCTACAAGGATCTGAAGCAATACAAACCGCAGGATTGGAATCAAATCGAGATCACGGTGACGAACAACGTCGCTTATTGCACCTGCAACGGCGAGGTGTTGACGAACGCCCTGCCCGTCCCGGCCACCGGCCCGATTGGTTTTGAAGGCGATCGCGGCCAGATGGAGTATCGCCACATCCGGCTCAAGGAGTTGCTGAAATAAACAAGCGCGGGCCGGAGCCCGCGCTTTTGAATTTTTGTAGCGGCGTCTCGGTAGAGCGCCGCACTTTTCTGTTTCACAGCGGCGCTCTGCCGAGACGCCGCTACGAGGTTACACGTTGTAAGTGCTGCTGCTGGTCGTGCCGCCGCGACCGGTCCAGTTCGTGTGAAAGAATTCGCCACGCGGTTTGTCCACGCGTTCGTAAGTGTGCGCGCCGAAGTAATCGCGCTGCGCCTGCAACAGGTTCGCCGGCAACACGGCGGAACGATACTGATCGTAGAACGCCAGCGCGGTGCTGAAGGCGGGAACGGGGATGCCCTTCTTCGCCGCCGTCGCCACGATGTTGCGCCAGCCTTTCTGCGACTTCTTGATTTCGCCGCGGAAATAATCGTCGAGCAGGAGGTTCGTAAGCTTGGGATTGTTGTCGTAGGCTTCCTTGATCTTGCCGAGGAAACGCGAACGGATGATGCAGCCACCGCGCCACATCAACGCGATGCCGCCATAGTTCAGGTGCCAGTTGCGTTCCTTCGCCGCCGCGCGCATGAGCATGTAACCCTGCGCGTAGCTGACAATCTTGGACGCGTAGAGCGCGCTCATGATGTCGTTGATGAAGGCTTTTTTCTTTTCCGGATTCGCGGCGATGCTCGTGAGCGCCGGACGCGGGCCTTTCAGTTTTCGCGCGGCCTTGACGCGTTCATCCTTCAATGCGGAAACGCAGCGCGAATAAACCGCCTCCGCCATGAGCGTGATGGGAATGCCCAGTTCCTGCGAATCAATCACGGTCCACTTGCCGGTGCCCTTCTGTCCAGCGGTATCAAGAATCTTGTCCACCATCGGCGTGCCATCGGTGTCTTTGAACGCCATGATGTCGCGGGAGATTTCGATGAGATAAGAATCCAGTTCGCCTTTGTTCCATTCGGCAAACACCTCGTGGATTTCCTGGGCGGACAAGCCAAGACCGTTTTTCAAAATGTTGTAAGCCTCGCAGATCAACTGCATGTCGCCGTATTCGATGCCGTTGTGGACCATCTTCACGTAATGACCGGCACCGCCTTCGCCGACCCAGTCGCAGCACGGCACATTGCCTTCCACCTTGGCGGAGACGCCCTGGAAAATATCCTTCACGTGCGGCCATGCGGCGGGCGAACCGCCGGGCATGATGGACGGGCCATGACGCGCGCCTTCTTCACCGCCGCTCACGCCGGTGCCGACATAGAGCAGCCCCTTGGATTCGCAATATTTCACACGGCGGCTGGTGTCGTCGAACAGCGAGTTGCCGCCGTCAATGATGATGTCGCCCGGCGACAAATGCGGCACGAGCAGTTCGATGAAGTCGTCCACCGGCTTGCCGGCCTTGACGAGCATCATCACGCGGCGCGGCGACTTGAGCTTGGAAACCATTTCTTCAATCGAATGCGCGCCGAGGACTTTCGTGCCCTTGGCTTCGTTTGCGAGGAATTGATCCACCTTTTCCGTGGTGCGGTTGTAAGCCACGACGGTGAAGCCGTGGTCGTTCATGTTCATGATGAGATTCTGACCCATGACGGCCAGACCGATGAGGGCAATGTCAGCTTGAGGTTCCATAAAATAAAAAGTGTCCGGACAGCATAATGACAATGCGCGACGGCGCGAGGACTTTTTATGAACAAAACGGCACAAAACAGTGAAATTTGTTCACCGGCAGGTGCCAGAAGAGGCTCCTGACGAGCCAGCCTTGGCACGGCAACGGGAGACAACAACAATGGAACTGGTTGTCAATAAAATCAGCGCAGACGATTCTATTTACCCAGCTTTTGTGGGATTTCGTCGCGGGCTTTTGTGAAGACTGAACTGTTTGGATGTATTTCAACAGCACGATTGAAATCGGCAAGCGCACCGCTTAAGTCGCCTTTCTCATCTCGTTTCAAACAGCCACGACTGTAATAGGCAAGCGCATCATCGGCCTGGACTTCGATGGCCTTGCTGAAATCAGCCAGCGCGCCATCAAAGTCATGCTTCGACGCTTTTAATTTGCCGCGTTCACGATAGGGTCCGGCATAAGTTGGATCCAATGCAATAGCTTTACTGAAGTCAGCCATGGCCCCATCCAAGTCTTGCTTTGCAAATTTCTTCCGGCCCTCACTGACGAGAGCCATGACCTCATGAAGACTTTGTAGTGGCGGGATTGCTCCATTATGACTAACAGATGCACGGGACTGAGTTTCATCCCGGATTTTTTTGAATGCCGGATTATCTGGGGCAAGCTCGACGGCACGATTGTAATCAGCAAGCGCTCCCTTGAAGTCACCTTTCTCATCCCGCTTCAAACCTGCACGATTGAAATAGGCAACGGCATAATCGGGTTTAAGCTCGATGGCTTTACTATAATCAGCTAATGCGCCATCCACCTCATGCTTCCATGTTTTAATTATGCCGCGACCAACATAGGGTTCAGCGAAATTTGTGTTCAATGCGATAGCCCTGTTATAGTCAGCCAGGGCACCGGTCGCGTCGCGCTTGTCTCGCCTCAAATTACCCTCATTATAATAAGACAGGGCATCATCACGTTTAGGAGTTAACTGAATTGCCTTAGTCTGGTCAATCATTGCATTATCCAATTCACCTTTGGAGTGCTTCAAGTTGGCGCGATTTCCGTATGCCTTTTGATAACCAGGATCTATTTCAATGGCTTTGTTGTAGTCGGTCAGCGCGCCATCCGTGTCGCCTTTATCGCGCCTAGCATTTCCGCGATTGTAATAGAATCTGGCTTCTTTTGGATCTAGTCCAATGGCTTTGTTGTATTCAATGATGGCACCGTCCAGGTCGCCCTTTTCAGATTTGATAATGCCGATGTTGCAACGTGCGTCGGCATAATCTGGCGCAAGTTCAGCAGCCTTTTTGTAATCCGCCAAAGCTCCGTCTAAATCGTGTTTGTCATCTTTCGCATTCCCACGGTTATTGTAGGCTAGCGCAAAATCGGGTGCGATTTCGATGGCTTTAGTGAAGTCGGCGATTGCGCCATCCACGTCACCTTTGCCATTCTTCAAATTACCGCGATTTAAGTATGCTTGAGGATAGTTTGGTTTGAATTGGATAGCTTTGGTATAATCCATCAAAGCACCATCTAAATCGCCATTCCCATTCTTTGTGATAGCCCGGTTGTAGTAAGCAATAGCGTAATCCGGTTGAAGTTCGATGGCTTTATTGTAGTCAGCTATTGCCCCATCTGCGTCTCCTTTGGCATGCGCCACCATGCCTCGTTCGCTGAAAGCTCTGGCATAATCTGGTTTAATTTGGATGGCCTTATTGTAGTCGGCTAGCGCGCCATCCAAGTCGCCGGAATCAAATTTAACAACGCCTTGTTTGACAAAATTCGTGGCGACCTCTTGTGCCAAGGCCAGTATTGGAGTGACGATCAGTAACAAGCAAAACAACCAAAAACCATGAGTTTTTATTTTCATAGAAGCATTTGAAGTTTACAGGTTCCTGCCAGAGAGGAAAAGGCATAACAGCAACGTCGTGCATTCTCAAATGAATTTGGCAGGCTGCTTTGCCAAAGCAATCACCTACCGCATGATCCATCCGCCGCCGACGACCAGATCATCCTGATAAAACACCGCTGCCTGGCCGGGCGTGATGGCGCGGGCGGGCGAATGCAGCTTCACCTTCACGCGGTTTCCGTCCAGCGGCGTCACCGTGGCCGGCGCGCCCGGATGGTTGTAGCGGATCTTCGCCGTCACTTCGATCGGCTCCATCAGCTTCTCGAACGGATGCCAGTTGCAGCGGTCGGCGATGAACTCATCACGGTCGAGCGCCGCGTCGTCGCCGATGATGACGCGATTGTTTTCCACGTCCAGCTCGATGACGTAAACCGGCTTGGGCGTCGTGATGCCGAGGCCTTTGCGCTGGCCGATGGTGTAAAACTCGATGCCGTCGTGATGGCCGAGGACGTGACCGTGCAGATCCACGATCTCGCCGCGATGCTTCTGCGCGAGGTTCGCTTCCTGGAGAAATTTTCCGTAATCCTTGTCCGGCACGAAACAGATTTCCATGCTCTCCTCTTTCTCGGCGGTCTTGAGATTGCAATGCCGCGCCACTTCGCGCGTATCGCTCTTGGTCTTTTCGCCCAATGGAAACAGGATGCGCGCGAGCTGGTCCTGCCGTAGCGAGAACAGGAAATAACTTTGATCCTTTTTCAGATCGCGTCCGCGCTTAAGAAGATAGCGGCCCCCCTCACCCCGTCCCTCTCCCCCAGCGGGGGAGAGGGTGTCCGAAGGACGGGTGAGGGGGCGCTCGGCAGGAGCAAATTCCACGCGGGCAAAATGGCCGGTGGCGATGTAGTCCGCGCCGAGCTGGTCCGCGCGGTCAATGAGCCGGCCGAACTTCAGATTCTGATTGCACATCACACAGGGGTTCGGCGTGCGACCGGCCTTGTATTCATCGGCGAAATATTGGATGACGTGTTTCTGGAATTCCGCCGCCTCGTCAATGAGGTAATACGGCACGCCCAGCTTGTCGCAGACGGAGCGCGCATCGGTGACGGCTTGCGGGCCGCAGCACTTGTCCTCGGCGCGGTTGACGCAATCCTGTGGCCAGAGTTTCAGCGTGATGCCGACGACGTCAAAGCCCTGTTCCAACAACAGCGCCGCCGTGGCGGAGGAGTCCACTCCCCCGCTCATGCCGCAGACAACGCGCTGACGCTTTTGCGAATTCACAGTGGGGCATTATACAAGGCGCGGGCGGCGTGTAAAATGGTTTGCGAAGCGAGTTAAATGGCCGTGTCACTTTCTCCACGCAATTTTCCAAAATCCCGAAAACCCGTTTCAAAATCATTGCGGTCGCGGGCTGGGCGGATTCCAGTTCAAGTGCCAGTAGTAGCTCCAAAGATTTTCGAGTCTCACCAGTTCCACATGGCCGTCGGCCAATCCGATATTGATTGCGCCGGGAAGTTTTTGGCTCGTATCGAAATTCCGGGGCGCACCGGCGGGACTGGCACCGCCATGCCGGGCAATCGTGAGACGTTGCATCCCATCGTTGCCACGGGTGCCGTGATACAGATCGAAGTATGGAGGGTCGGTTTCCAGAGGCCAGGCATCCACCCACATCGCATCCGAAAACACGGGCGTTTGCGAAGGTTTCTGAATGGCCGATTGTCTGCTCATCATGAACTGGGGATAGGATGCGCCGTCATAGGCGTTCGTGTCATAGAGCCAGCCATTCAGGGCATAACTGCCGGAATAACCAGATGACGAGTGGGACCAAAACCAGGTCAGATCGGCTGCGCCCGAAGTGTCATCGGTGGGAACCGGCGACGGCTCATGAGTTGAGGGACAAATTAAAATTTTCCTTTGGTTGGCATAGTAATCAGAACCCATCCAGAGACTGTCCGAATTATTGGGATTGTTGTAAGTAGCGTGGGAACCTGAATCAGTGGCATACATGTAACTGGCGAGCGTCAACTGCCTGACGTTATTCACGCATTCGATTTGTTGCGCCCGCCGTTTTGCCGCCGACAACGCCGGCAACAGCAGCGCCGCCAGAATGGCGATGATGGCGATGACCACCAGCA
>DATLVR010000126.1:0-70301 GCA_035577265.1 Verrucomicrobiia bacterium
ACCTTTGGATTTTCTTCCGTGTCTTCCGTGTGTTCCGTGGGCACCCAAAAAAGAAAGGCGGGCCCAGCGGGCCCGCCTTTCGGTTGAATCGTTTCGTTGGAAGCGTTCGCGCTTACTTCTTCGCGGCCTTCGCATCCACCACCGCTGCCTGCGCGGCCGCCAGGCGCGCCACCGGCACGCGATACGGCGAGCACGAGACGTAGGTGAGGCCGAGCTTGTGGCAGAACTTCACCGAGTCCGGATCGCCGCCGTGTTCGCCGCAGATGCCGAGCTTGATGTCGGGACGGGTCTTCCGGCCCTTCTCGATCGCGATCTTCATCAGCTGGCCCACGCCGGTCTGGTCGATCGAGGCGAACGGGTTCTTCTTCATGATCTCGGACTCCTGGTAGGCGCCGAGGAAGGAGCCGGAGTCGTCGCGCGACATGCCGAGGCAGGTCTGCGTGAGATCGTTCGTGCCGAAGCTGAAGAACTCGGCGGTGTGCGCGATCTCGTCGGCGGTGAGCGCGCCGCGCGGGATCTCGATCATGGTGCCTACGGAGTAGCTGATCTTCACCTTCTTCTCGGCCTGGACCTTGGCGGCGACCTCGTGGACGAGCGCGACCTGGAGGTCGAGCTCGCGCTTGAAGCCGACGAGCGGGATCATGATCTCGGGCTTGGCCTTGAAGCCGGCCTTGGTCGCATCGGCGGCCGCTTCGAGAACGGCGCGGGCCTGCATGCGGGTGATTTCCGGATACTTGATGCCGAGGCGGCAGCCGCGGAAACCGAGCATCGGGTTGAATTCGTGCAGTTCGTGGACGCGATGGGTGATCTTGTCCGGATTGATGCCGAGCTTCTGCGCCAGTTCGCGACGGGTGGAATCGTCGTTGGGCAGGAATTCGTGCAGCGGCGGATCGAGGAAACGGATCGTGGCCGGATAACCTTTCAGCGCCTTGAAGATGCCGAAGAAGTCGTCGCGTTGATACGGGAGCAGTTTGGCGAGCGCGGCTTCACGGGCGGTGACGTTGTCAGCCAGAATCATTTCGCGCATCACGTCAATGCGATTGCCCTCAAAGAACATGTGTTCCGTGCGGGTCAGCCCAATGCCGGTCGCGCCGAACGCGACGGCGTTCTGCGTCTGTTCCGGCGTGTCGGCGTTGGTGCGGACCTGCAGACGCGAGTGCTGCGAGCACCACTTCATGAGCTGCGTGAAGTTCTTGTATTTTTCCGTGGCCTGCGCGGCCTGGTCACCGCCAATGAGTCCGGCGATGATTTCCGACGGCGCCGTTTTGATCTGGCCGGCGTAAACCGTGCCCGCGGTTCCATCAATCGAAAGGAAGTCGCCTTCGTTGTAGGTCTGGCCGTCCACGGTGACGGTCTTCTTGTCGTAATCCACGATCAAGGCCGCCGCGCCGCAGACACAAACCTTGCCCATCTGACGGGCGACGAGCGCCGCGTGCGAGCTGACCCCGCCGCGCGCGGTGAGAATGCCCTCGGCCGCGATCATGCCGCGCAAATCTTCCGGGGAAGTTTCGACGCGCACGAGCAGAACTTTTTCGCCCTTGGCGGAGGCGGTCACTGCGCGATCAGCGTGGAAATAAATTTTCCCGGTCGCGGCACCCGGACCGGCGGGCAGGCCTGTGGCGATGACTTTGGCCTTCTTCGCCTCGGCGAGATCGAAGATCGGCGCGAGGAGCTGATCAAGCTGGTCCGCCGGATTCCGCAACACGGCGGTTTCGGGCGTGATGAGTTTTTCCTTCACCATGTCCGCGGCGAACTTCAACGCCGCGGCGGCGGTGCGCTTGCCGTTGCGGGTCTGGAGCATGAACAACTTGCCGCTCTGCACGGTGAACTCGATGTCCTGCACGTCCTTGAAATGCTTTTCCAAAGTTTTGCGGACCGCCATCAATTCCGCGTAGGACTTGGGCATCTGGTCTTTCAACTTCAACACGGGTTCGGGCGTGCGGACGCCGGCGACGACGTCTTCGCCCTGGGCGTTGATGAGAAATTCGCCATAGAATTCATTCACGCCGTTCGCGGGATTGCGTGTGAACGCCACGCCGGAGCCGGAATCTTCACCGGTGTTGCCGAACACCATCGCCTGCACGTTGACGGCCGTGCCCCATTCGGTCGGGATGTTATATTTCCGGCGATAAACACTCGCGCGATCGTTCATCCAGGAACCAAACACCGCGCCGGCGGCGCCGCGCAATTGATCCCATGGATTGTTCGGAAAGGATTTGCCCGTGCGTTCCTTGACGAGCTCTTTGAAACGCTTCACCAGTTCCTGATAGTCGGCCGCGACGAGCTTGGAGTCGTCAATGTCGTGCTGGCCATACTTCTCGTCTTTGTAGTGCTCGATGGTGGCTTCGAAAGGATCGTGATGTTCGCCCACGCGCTTCTGCACCCCCATGACCACGTCGCCATACATCTGGATGAAGCGGCGGTAGCAATCCCACGCGAAGCGCGGATTCTTCGTGGCGTTCTCAAGTGAGACGACGGTTTGGTCGTTGAGGCCGAGGTTCAAAATCGTGTCCATCATGCCGGGCATGGAATCGCGCGCGCCGGAGCGCACCGCGACCAGCAACGGAAAACCTTTCGCGTCACCGAACTTGTAGCCCATGATCTTTTCCATGTTGGCGACGCCGGCTTCCATCTGCGCCTGCAACACGGCGGGGTAGGTTTTCTTGTGCGCGTAGTAGTAAGTGCAGACTTCGGTGGTGATGGTGAACCCGGGAGGCACCGGCAGACCGATGCGCGTCATCTCGGCGAGATTCGCGCCCTTGCCGCCGAGCAACGGCTTCATCGAGCCGTCGCCGTCAGCTTTTTTATTGCCCCAGGTATAGACGTATTTGGTGGATTTAGCTTTTGCCATAAATTGATTTTTGTCGGTGATTTTGTCGCTTGAAACGAGCGCTGAAAATATCAGACCGACCCGCAGAGTCAATGAATCTAGCGGCAAAAAACATCCCATTGCGTCTTTGGCAAGAAACGACGACCACGACGCTGGTATCGTGATTGACGTTGCCAACAAATCCACTTATACCAAGTTCCAATGAACCTAATTGCCCGAACCTTCGGCTGTCTGGGCCTGCTGCTTTTCAGCATTGGTGTGAACTTTCCCTGCCGGGCTGAAGATCAGAAATGGGTGGTTCACGAATGGGGCACGTTCACGTCCCTGCAGGACGAGGCGGGCGAAGCCATCGGTGGCATCAACACGGACGATGAGCCCGTCCCGGATTTCGTCCACGAACTGGGGAGTTTCATCCTGCTGCGCCCGACGGAAGTTCCCAACAACTTCTTCCAGGGCGCGCCCAGCTGTCATCCGGACGTGACGATGCGGCTGGAAACACCCGTCCTCTATTTCCATCCGCCCAAGGGGGAGACCCATACTCATAGTGCGAACGTCAGCGTGAAATTTCGTGGCGGCTGGCTGACGGAATATTATCCCGATGCCGTGGCCGACGCGCTGGAATTCAAGGACAGCAGATTTCAACCCGGACTGACACGCTTGTCTCGATTTGGGCCTTTGCGTTCAAGCACTGAAAGCAAACTGACGTGGAGCGACCTGAAAATTGGCGACGACTGGAACCTGACGAACACCACCGCGCACGTCTGGACATCGCCGCGTGCCGTGTCGGCGTCGTCGGTGCAAACCACCAATGGCGAGAGCGAGAAGTTTTTGTTCTATCGCGGCGTCGCGCACATTGATGCACCCCTGAAAATTTCCCGCGATGCGAATTCAGGCGAGCTGCTGTTCCGCAGCCAGTTGGAAAATCTGCCGGTCAACAAGCCGCTGATCATTTCCTCCTTGTGGCTGGTGGACATCCAACCGGATGGAAAAATCGCCTTCCGTCCCCTGCCCTCGCTGCAACTGGGTCCGGACCCCGGGGAAATTTTGACGCACACGCCCGCTGTATTTTCACCGGGCGATTTCAGCTCCGGCAACCTTGAAAAATTAAAAGCCTCGCTGCAAGCGGCTCTCGTGGCCGACGGACTTTTTGCCGACGAAGCGCAGGCGTTGTTGAACACCTGGGAATTATCGTATTTCAAAAGCGCCGGCCTGCGGGTCTTTTTCCTCGTGCCGTGCGAGTGGACGGATTTTTATCTGCCGCTGGAAATCTCACCACCGGCTGAAATCAATCGGGTCATGGTCGGGCGGATTGAGTTAGTGACGCCGGAACTACGAAGCCGTTTGCAGAAAATCTCCAGCCTCTCCAAGCCGCAGATCGAACTGGAAGCCAGACAGATGTTCACGAATTACTACGGCAAAATCACTTTCAACTCCATGTTTGGCGCCACCAATCGGCCGGGCCGGTCGGAGATGCAGCAGATAAACCAAGACTTGGCCCAGATGAATGCCGGGCAAAAAACACTTGCGTCATTCATTCCTGTGCCGGATGGCTATCAAACCTATCTGGACTTGGGGCGGTTTCGGAATGCGCTCATTTTGGAGGACGCCCGGCGACACACATCGTTGACCAATTTTATCGCGCTATATCAACTGGATGCCTACCAGCCAACGCTGGCCGCTTTAAAATAACATATCTTCAAATCAGGATGCGTTGATTTTTAATTTGAATCTTCGGCGGCTTTGCCTATCTTGGGTGCATGTCGAACAACGCCGAACTGTTGCAGCAAGCGCTCCGTGAACGCATCGTCATCATTGACGGCGCGATGGGCACGACCATCCGCACCTACGGACTGGGCGAGGCGGAGATTCGCGGCGAACGGTTCAAGGATTCCAAGAAGGACCTCAAGAACAATGGCGACCTCTATTCGCTCACGCAGGTTGCGACGATCGGCGACATTCACCGGCGCTTTCTCGAAGCGGGTGCGGACATCATCGAGACCAATACGTTTTCCGCCACCAGCATTGGCCAGAGCGAATTCTTCGTGGACGACCCGCGCGAACACGGCGGGCGCAAAGACCCGGCGTTTTACCAAGGTGTCATCGAAAATAAATTTCTCAACGACCTCGCCTGGGAGATCAACGAGCAATCCGCCAAGCAATGTCGCGAATGGTGCGACCGCATCGCTAACAAAACCGGTCGCCCGCGTTTCGTCGCCGGCGCGGTCGGGCCGCTGACAGTTTCCCTCTCGAACTCCCCGGATGCGGACGACGCGGGCTTTCGCGTTTGCACATTCGATCAGGTGAAGACGGCTTACACGCACCAGATTCGCGGACTCATCGCGGGCGGTTCGGATATTTTGCTCGTCGAAACCATTTTTGATTCGCTCAATGCCAAAGCCGCGCTCGTGGCGATTCAGGAAGTGTTCGAGCAGGATAAAAAGATTCTGCCGATCATGATTTCCGCCGCCGTCGGTCGCGGTGGCGAGACGATGATTTCCGCGCAGACCATCGAGGCCTATTGGAATGCGATGAAGCATGTGAAGCCGATTGCCATAGGCCTCAACTGCTCGCTCGGCCCGGATTTGATGAGGCCGTTCCTCGCGGAACTCGCGGAGAAATCCAGCACAGCGATTTCGTGTTATCCAAACGCCGGTTTGCCAAATCCGCTGTCGCCGACCGGATTTGACCTGAAGCCGGAAGACATGGGCAATTTCCTTGGCGAATTTGCGCAAAGCGGTTTGATCAACATCGCCGGCGGCTGTTGCGGCAACACGCCTGAACACATCGCGGCGATTGCGAAGGTGCTGGAAGGACGGCATCCGAGAGAATTCGGAGCGCCGAGCACCGTCTCGGCTCGTTCCAAACCCAATTCTCAACGGGCCGAGACGGTGCTCGGCGCTCCGCCTGCATCACTCCCGCTGCGCTTAAGCGGTTCGCAGCCGTTCACGCAGCAGATTGGTTCGTTCATCATGATCGGCGAGCGCACGAACGTCGCGGGGTCACCGAAGTTCGCCAAGCTCATCAAGGAAAACAAATACGAGGAAGCCGTGGCCATTGCGCGCCAGCAGGTCGAGAACGGCGCGAACATCATCGACATCTGCATGGACGAAGGGATGATCGACGGTGTCGCCGCCATGACCCGCTTCCTGCAATTGCTCGGCAGCGAACCGGAAGTCGCCAAGGTGCCGTTCATGGTGGACTCGTCGAAGTGGGAAGTCATCGAAGCCGGCCTGAAATGTGTCCAGGGCAAAGGCATCGTGAACTCCATTTCGATGAAGGAAGGCGAAGCGAAATTCCGCGAGCACGCGCACAAAGTTCTAAAATACGGCGCGGCCGTCGTCGTGATGGCATTCGATGAACAGGGCCAGGCCGCGACGCTCGCGGACAAGATCCGCATCTGCGAACGCGCCTATCGCATTCTGGTGGACGAGGTCGGTTTCCCGCCCGAAGACATCATTTTTGATCCGAACATTCTCACCGTCGGCACGGGCATCGAGGAACACAACAACTACGCCGTGGACTTCATCGAAGCCACGCGTTGGATCAAAAACAACCTGCCGCACGCGAAAGTTAGCGGCGGCGTGTCGAATGTGTCGTTCGGTTTTCGCGGCAACAATCCGGTGCGCGAGGCGATGCACAGTGCGTTTCTTTATCACGCCATCAAAGCCGGCATGGACATGGGCATCGTCAACGCCGGGATGCTGGAAGTCTATGAGGAGATCGAGCCGGAACTGAAAGTGCTGGTCGAAGACGTGTTGCTCAATCGCCGCCCCGACGCGACCGAACGTCTGGTTGAACATGGTGATAAGCTCAAGGCCGCCAGTGCGGGCACAACTGCGACCGACAAAAAAGTTGAGGAAGAATGGCGCAAAGGCACGATTGAAGAACGGCTCTCGCATTCGCTGGTAAAAGGGATTGACGCTTACGTTGACGCGGACACGGCGGAAGCGCTGGCCAAATACGGCAAACCGCTCACGGTCATCGAAGGCCCGTTAATGGCGGGGATGAGCGTGGTCGGCGATTTGTTCGGTGCCGGCAAAATGTTTTTGCCGCAGGTCGTGAAGTCGGCGCGGGTGATGAAAAAATCGGTCGCGTATCTCACGCCGTTCATGGAAGCCGAGAAGGCCGCGATGGCCGCGCGCGGCGAAGTCGTCAAGGCGCAGGGCAAAATCGTCCTCGCGACTGTCAAAGGTGACGTGCACGACATCGGCAAGAACATCGTCGGCGTCGTGCTGGCCTGCAATAATTACGAGGTCATTGACATGGGCGTGATGGTGCAGTGCGAAAAAATCCTGGAACGCGCGAAACTGGAACACGCCGACATCATCGGCTTGAGCGGGCTGATCACGCCGTCGCTGGACGAGATGGTCCACGTCGCGCGCGAGATGGAGCGCACCGGCTTCAAGGTTCCCCTGCTCATCGGCGGCGCGACCACGAGCCGGGCGCACACCGCCGTCAAGGTTGCCCAGCACTACAGCGAGCCGGTCGTCCATGTGCTCGATGCCAGCCGCGCCGTGCCGGTGATGACCAGCCTCCTGAGCAAGGACGGCAAGGCGCCGTTCGTGAAACAACTGCGCGAAGACTACGAGAAGTTGCGTTCGCAACACGCCGGTTCCGTGGCAAAGCTCTTGTCGCTCGAAGCCGCCCGCGCCAATGCGCCGAAGCTCAGTTACGATGACCTGGCCAAACCGGAATTCACCGGCACCAAAACGATTCAGCCGGCGCTCGAGGAACTGGTGAAGTTCATTGATTGGACGCCGTTTTTCCACACCTGGGAACTGCGCGGGGTGTATCCCAAGATTCTGCAGCACGAGAAGCATGGCGAGGAGGCGACCAAGTTGTTCGCCGATGCACAGAAGCTGCTCGCGGCAATCGTCAGCCAGAAGCTGATCCAACCGCGGGGCATTTACGGATTATTCCCGGCGAACCGGATCGGCGATGACGTGGAGGTTTACACGGATGAATCGCGCGCGAAGGTTTTGACGAAATTCCATTTCCTCCGCCAGCAGATCGAGAAAAACGACGGCACGCCCAACTGGTGCCTGGCGGATTTTATCGCCCCGAAGCCCCAGAGCCCAGACGCCAAAGCCAATCCCCCAGTTGACCACATCGGCGCCTTCGCCGTCACCAGCGGCCACGGCCTTGATGAGCTGGTGAAGAAATACAAGGCCGACCACGACGACTACAACGCCATCATGGCCGAAGCACTGGCTGATCGTCTGGCCGAAGCCTTCGCCGAATATTTGCATAAACACGTCCGCAACGAATGGGGCTTTGGCAAACTGGAAAAGCTCACGACGGAAGATCTGATCGAAGAAAAATATCGCGGTATCCGGCCGGCGGCCGGCTATCCCGCCTCCCCTGACCACACGGAAAAGGAGATTCTCTGGAGCCTCCTCGATGCCGAGAAACAAACCGGCATCAAGCTGACCGAAAGTTTTGCCATGTGGCCCGGCAGTTCGGTGAGCGGACTTTATTTCGCCCATCCCGAATCGAAATACTTCGCCGTCGGCAAACTCGGCAAAGACCAGGTTACATATCTGGCCGGACGCAAAGGGAAATCCGTTTCGGAAATGGAACGCTGGCTGGGCCCGTGGCTGAATTACAACCCGTCGTAACCCGCCCAAATCAGGGGGTGGACTTTGGCGTGGTTTGGCCCAAAGATAAACCTGCCAGGTTCGGGCGGGAAGGCATCACCGTGCTGTTCGTCTCAATTGGCTGTCCCGAGGATGCGAAATTGTCCGCCGACCGGTTTGGTCATTGGTAATTCAAGCTATGAGAACACAGTTAAAATCATTCGTTTCAATTTTCTTCGTGATGTTGGCGGGCGCCGTTTTCTGCGGCTGCAAAAGCGTTCCTGCCTCCACCAAAGGCGAATTCAGCCGATTTGTCGGGTTGGAAAATTTTGCAAAGTTCGCTCGTTCGCAAAATGAAAAGGGTGAAACCGTTTTATTATCACCAATAATCAAGTCAGGGATTCCTTGGAACGAACTCATCGTTTCTTGGAACGCGGACGCTCCGCCTGGAACTTTCTTGAAAATCGAGCCGCGCGCCATTGCGAGTGACCACACTACGAAGTTTTACACTCTGGGCAACTGGTCGCTGGACAATAAAGTTTTCCCGCGCACAAGCGTTCGCGGCCAGAAAGACGCGGAGGGCAACGTGGACACGGACACTTTGATCTTAACGCACGCAGCAGAAGCCGCACAAATCCGCGTGACGCTTGGCGGTACAAACGGCGCACGGCCCAACTTGAAATTTCTCGGCCTGTCTTTTTCGAATACGAAAGTTTCACCCGCCACGCGTCCGCCCAACCGCCTGGCGTGGGGAAAAATCATCCCGACGCCGGAGCATTCTCAACATGGCTATCCCGACGCGAAAGGCTGGTGCAGTCCGACGTCGCTTTCGATGGCGCTATCCCGCTGGGCGGAGATTTTGAACCGGCCGGAGCTGAATCTCACCGTGCCGGAAGTCGCAGCAAAAGTTTATGACCATGATTTTGCCGGCACGGGCAACTGGCCGTTCAACACGGCGTTCGCCGGCAGTTTCAGCGGCATGCGAAGTTACGTCACGCGCTTCGACGATTTGACGGAAGCGGAAGATTGGATCGCGGCCGGCATTCCCGTGATTCTGTCCGCGCGCTGGGACTGGCTGCAGCCGGGCCGGCCGCCGGACAGCGTTGGACATTTAATCGTCTGCATCGGCTTCACCGAGAATGGCGACGTGGTCATCAACGATCCGGCGGCACGGCTGGAACTTGGTCAATCCGTCCGCCGCATTTACAAGCGCGCGGATGTCGCCCATTCGTGGACGAAATCGCACAACGCGGTTTATCTCGTCTATCCCGAAGGCGCGAAGATTCCGGCAAACAAATACGGGCATTGGGAGAACTGAATTATTTTTCACGCCCGGCTTCGGGCACGCGGATCAAGCTTCGCAGGGCGATCAATCCAACCGGCGCGATTGTGGCGGTGAGCGCGACGAACAACCACATCGTTTCGGAGTGCCGTTCGCCAACCGCCGGGCAATACGTCGCCAGCAACGTTCCGGAAAACGTTCCGATCAACAGTTTCGCCAGCAGAAACGGAACGTAGGAGAGCGCACCGTAAGAGGCTTCCTGGCCTTTCGGCGCGATGGCCGAGGCGTATTCGTAAACGCGCGGTGAATAGAATGCCTCGCCAACCGACAACACGATGACATAGAGCGCGATCATCACATAGTAAGGATGGACCGCGCCGGTCAGCCCAAGATAATGATGTCCCAGCCACTGGCCGAGCGCGCCGTCGGCCAGCGGTTGAAACCACGCGGTCGGCAACGCCATGATGAACACCGACGCCGCGGAAAGAGCACCGCCCAGCGTCACCATGCCGTAAGCGGGAAACCGCTGGGTCAGCGCGCCGATCAGCGGCACCAGGACAATGACAATCATGGCGTTGATGCCCCAAAGCCGGCCCACCGGAGCGCCCTCGCCAAGTTCGCGGATGCCGAATTCCGGAAAGACGTAATACATCTGCATGAAGATCAACTTCAGAAAGGCGATCAACAGAAGAAACACGAGCAGCCGGTAAAATGCCGACTGCTGGAACAGTTCGCCAAAAATCCGGATGGTTTCCTGCGCGCTGTCGCGGACGGAAACAAAAAACGACTGCAGGAAATTCAATCCCGGCAGCCGGCACGGCACCGGATTGATTTTGACGCCCTCGTCGGTGACCTCCACGCCCGGCCGCATGAGCCACACCAGCGGCAGCATCAACAGTTCGAGACCGAAGCTCACCACGAACAAGGCACGATAGGTCGAGATGGAACCGTCCAGCCCGGGCAGCACGAGGTGGCCGCGCTCGCCGAGACCCTGGCGCACCCAGTCGAAGATGAAAGCGGCCAGGAGGGAGCCGAAATTAACCATCATGTAGGAGCCGGAAAAGGCGATCGACCGCTGCCGAGTGGTGGAGAATTTCCGGACGGCCGCCACGAGCGCGGGCGTTCCCAGCGCTTCGCCGACTGCCAGGGGGAACAATCCAAACGCGATGGCGAACCAGGGCGAACTGGAAAGCACCATCACGGCCCGGCCGAAGATGCACACCCAGATGCCGATGAAAAGCGTCTTGCGCAGTCCGATGGCGTCGGTCAGCGCGCCGACGAGCAGCGTGACCACGGTCATCGAGACCGACCACACGGCCACGAGCCCCAACGCCTGCTGGTCGCTGTAGCCGAAATCGGCGGAGAGCCAGCGTTTCAGCGCCAGGTTGGTCACGGCGTAGGCGGCGAAGTTGAGCAGCTTGAGCGCGAACGTGAGCCACAGCTCGCGCGCCGCGCCGTTGAGGACGGTGAATTTGCCCACGAAATTGGCGATGGATGGGTGGGTGGCTGCCATGATGATTTTAACCGGCGCAGAAAACTACCCTCCCGAAGGCGGCGGGAAAAGCGCTAACCTCGGCGCGCCCGGACTTGTCATTTGGCAATTGTGCCTTAAACTTGGGATGTGAAAAATGAAGTCGTGCCGGTTCAGATCCGCGGTATCCTGCCCGCCAACAGCGGCTGCGCGCTGTTTGTGGGCAACGACGAAAAGGTTTTTGTCATCAACGTCGAACCCCAGATGGGCGCGGTAATCGGGATGTTTCTGCGGGATGAACCGAAGGAACGCCCGCTGACGCACGATTTGATGCAGCGTATTTTCAAGGGCTTCAACATCACCGTCGAGCGCGTGATCATCACGGACTTGAAAAACTCCACCTACTTCGCCCGCCTCATCCTGCAGCAGCAGAATGAAGTCGCCCGCAAAATCGTGGAGATCGACGCCCGGCCCAGCGACTGTCTCGCCATCGCCGCCGCGCAGAAGAAGCCGATTTTTGTCACGACCCCGCTGTTTGAACAGGTCGAGGACATGAGCGAAGTGCTGAACCGGATCAACGAATCCGGCAGCGAATCCGTGGAATAACATGCCCCCCGCCAAAGTTTCATCCCTCGCGCTTGTCTGTGGCGACGATGAATTCGCCGTCAAGCAACGCGCCCGCCAACTCTATCAGCAATGGTCCGAAGAACTCGGCGGCATGGATCACGAAACGATCGAGGCGTCCGTTTCCAACAGCGGCGATGCGCTCAAGGTCATCGGCCGCCTGCGCGAAGCGTTGAACACCCTGCCCTTCTTTGGTTCCGGCAAGGTCGTCTGGCTGCGCGATTGCAACTTCCTGGGCGACGAACGCACGGCCTCGTCCGCCGCCGTCACGGAAACGCTGGGCGAACTGGCGGAAGAACTGAAGACGTTCGTGTGGCAAAGCGTGCGGCTGCTCATCAGCGCGGGCAAGGTGGACAAGCGCAAAACTTTTTTCAAGACGCTCGATAAAATCGGCTCGGTCGAAAATTTCTCCGCCTGGTCGGCGGACGACAAGGACTGGGCGGAACGCGCCGAAGCGGCCGCCCGCGCCACGGTGCGCGCCCGGCAAAAGGAAATTTCGGAGGAGGCGCTCGCCGAACTGGTCAATCGCGTCGGGCCGAACGCCCGTCAACTGGACAGTGAGACGGAGAAATTATGCCTGTTTGCCGGCGACCGCAAAAAAATCGAATTCACCGATGTCGCCGCCATTTGCACGCGGAACAAGACGGCCCGGGCCTTTGCCCTGGGTGACGCACTCGGCGACCGTGATCTGCCGCGCCTGTTGAAACGGCTGGACGAGGAACTTTGGGAGATGAAGTCGGACAAGGACAAATCTGAAATCGGCCTGCTTTACGGTCTGATCGGGAAAATCCGCGCCATGCTGCTGCTGAAGGAAATGCTGCGCGAAGGCTGGATCAAGCCGGAGATGGATTACAACCGGTTCAAAACGCAGCTGGGGAACGTGCCCGCCGATCAACTGCCGGCGGACAAGCGATTCAATCCGCTCGCGCTGAACCCTTATGTGCTTTACAAAGCGCTGCCGCAGGCCAAAAAATACACCCAGAACGAACTAGTTCGCGCGATGGATCTGCTGTTGCGTTGCAATCAGCGGCTGGTGTCGAGCAGCCTCGACGAAGCACTGGTATTACAGCAGGCCTTGGTGCAGATTGTAACGCCGCAAGCCGTCGCAGCTTGAGATTTTAAACGGAACATGGCAACACAGTCTGCAAATTTATCAGTGCTGGTGGGCAGCAATTTCGCCTGCGTGAAAATCGCCGGGCGGGCCAACTTTGCCTCCAGCCCCGACTTCAAGACCTTGATCGAGCAGCTCACGCAAAAAGGCTACGCGCACTTCATCATCGATCTTTCGGAATGCGTGTTGATGGACAGCACGTTTCTGGGCGTGCTGGCGCAGTTCGGCTTGAAACTAAACGCGTCCAATGGAGACGGAAAACCCGGGCTTGAACTATCCAACCCCAACACGCGGGTCACCGAGTTGTTGGAAAATCTGGGCGCGCTGCACCTTTTCAAAACCTTGTCCGGCGAACTGGTGCTTCCGGATGGCATGACCAGTTGCATTCCGGATCCCATCCATCCCACTCACGAGCAGATCACCCGCACCAGCCTGGAAGCGCATCAGACGCTCATGGCCGTGAATCCCGATAACGTCGCCCGCTTCAAAGACGTCACCCAGTTTCTCGCCGAAGATCTGCAAAATATTCAGCGGTGCAAATAAAAACTGCGCCGTGCTTGATTCACGGCGCAGTCGTTTGAATTTGAAATTTTTCCCCGGCAGCTTTACGCCGCGGCCGGTGCCGGCGAACCGAGCCCGGGCAATTTCGGCGGTGTGGGCTTGGGCGGCATTTCCGGCAGCGGTGTCGCGGCCTGGGCACCGGACGGCGGATCAACCTTGGGCGTGGGCGGCGGCGGTGTGAAGGTTCCCAAACGCACAATGTCGGCCACCTGCGCGCCATCCAGCGTTTCATATTCCAGCAGCGCATTGGCGATCATCTCCAGCTTGTCGCGGTTCGCATAAATCATTTCATGCGCCCGCTGGTAACAACGGTTGATGATGCCGCGCACTTCGGCGTCAATTTCCTGCGCGGTCGTTTCGCTGTAGGTCTTGCGGCGCATCATGTCGCGGCCAAGGAAAAACTCATCGTCCTCGACATATTGCACCATGCCGAGCTTTTCGCTCATGCCGTATTGGCAGACCATGGCGTGCGCCATGTTCGTGGCCTGCTGGATGTCGCCGCCCGCTCCGGTCGAAATGTCGCCGGAAGTGATCTCCTCCGCAATGCGCCCGGCCATCGTCATCGTGATGCTGTCGAGCAGTTCCTTTTTGCGGTAATTCAGGATGTCCTCTTTCGGCAACGACATGGTCGAACCGAGCGACGGACCGCGTGGAATGATCGTGACCTTGTGCAGCGGATGCGTGTGTTCGAGCAGCACGTTCACCAGCGCGTGGCCGGCTTCGTGCCACGCGGTAAGTTTTTTGTTCTCGTCGGTCATCGCCATGCTGCGGCGTTCGCGACCCCAACGCACTTTGTCGCGGGCCTCCTCAAGCTCGGCCTGACCGACAAATTTCTTGCCGGTGCGGGCGGCCAGCAGCGCCGCCTCGTTCAGCAGATTCGCCAGCTCCGCGCCGGAATAACCAGGCGTGCCGCGGGCCGTGACTGACAGGTCAACCACCGGATCCAGCTTCACGTTGCGGGAATGCACCTTCAAGATTGCTTCGCGCCCGCGCACGTCGGGCAGGTTCACCGTAATGCGGCGGTCGAAACGTCCCGGACGCAGCAACGCCGGATCCAGCACGTCGGCGCGGTTGGTCGCCGCGATGATGATGATGCCTTCCTGCGTATCAAAGCCGTCCATCTCGACGAGCAAGGCGTTCAAGGTTTGTTCGCGTTCGTCATTGCCGCCGCCCAGGCCGACACCACGGCTACGGCCCACCGCGTCGATTTCGTCAATGAAGATCAAACATGGAACGTTTTTGCGCGCCTGGTCGAACATGTCCCGCACGCGGCTTGCCCCGACGCCGACAAACATCTCCACGAAATCCGAACCGCTGATGCTGAAGAACGAGGCGTCCGCCTCGCCCGCGATGGCCTTGGCGAGAAGCGTTTTGCCCGTGCCGGGCGAACCGACCATCAGCACGCCCTTTGGAATCCGGCCGCCGAGGCGTTGAAACTTTTTCGGGTCCTTCAAGAACTCCACGAGTTCGGAAACTTCCTCGATGGCCTCGTCAATTCCCGCCACGTCCTTGAAGGTCGTCTTGTTGCGGTCCTTGGCGAGCATCCGCGCCTTGCTTTTGCCGAAGCTCAAGGCGCCCTTGCCCGCCATCTTGATCTGGCGGATGAAGAAGAACCAGAACAGGACGCCGATCAACAGAAACGGCGCGACATTGAGCAGCAGCGTGAACAAAACCGTGTTCTGCTGGACGGGCACAAATTTTTGCGAAGCCAGCAGCTTGTCCAGCCGGGTTTGCGTGAGCAGCACCTGCGAAACCGAGAACGGCACTTCCACGGACTTTCCATTCTCCTTGATGATGGCGCCGTCCTTGTCGGTCTTGTAATAAAAGCCGGTGATGTCATTGAACGTGGCGTTCGGATACGCCGACTGGGGCACATAATCAATGGTTCCCTTGGCGATCAGATCGGCGTCAACCTTCTGGAAAAAATCAGCCTCCGTGATCTGGTTGGTGGGCGTATTGATGCGATTGTGCAACAGGGCCAATCCCACAATGCTCCCGATGATCAGGATCCACACGAGCCAGGTGCTCACGGGGAATTGAAAGTTGCCCGGCGGCTTCTTCTGGCCGTCGCCGCCCATTTTGTTTTTATCTTCGTCAGACATGATTTTTAACTTTGGCAGAGGAAAGTAACACGCCGTTCCCGCTTTCGCAATCAGCGAATTCTGCTATCCTCGACGGGATGCGTTTCGGTTCACTGACCTTAAACTCAAATCTTTTCCTCTCGCCGCTGGCGGGTTACACCAACCTGCCCTTCCGCCTCGTGGTGCGCGAGGTCGGCGGCGTGGGGCTATGCACCACGGATCTGGTCAACGCCCGCTCGCTCCTGGAAAGAAACCCCAAGGCGCTCAAGCTGATTGAAACTGCCCCCGCCGATTCGCCGCTCGCCGTCCAGCTGTTCGGTTCCGTGCCGGAGGAAATGCGCGACGCGGCCGTGATCCTCGAAAATCTCGGCGTCCATTCCATTGACATCAACATGGGCTGCCCCGTGAAGAAAGTCTGCAAGGTCGGCGGCGGCTCCGCGATGATGACCGAACTGGACAAGACCGCCGTGCTCGTCAAGGGCATGGTCAACGCCGTGAAAATTCCCGTCACCGCCAAGATGCGCCTCGGTTGGGATGACGACAATCTCACCGCCCCCGATCTGGCACGCACCCTGGAGGATGTCGGCGTCGCGGCCATTTTTGTGCATGGCCGCACGCGTGAGCAGGGATTCGAGGGCACGGTGAATCTGGCCGGCATCCGTAAAGTTGTCGAAGCGGTGAAATCCATTCCGGTGATCGGCAATGGCGACATCATCACGCCGCAGGCGGCGAAGAAGATGTTCGACGAAACCGGCTGCGCGGGCGTGAGCATCGGGCGCGGCGCCTTTTATGACCCGTGGATTTTCAAACGCACGCTGGCATATTTGGCGGCTCATTCTGAATCCCCAGACCCAAGGCGCCAGACTCCAAACCCAAATTATTTAGAGCCTCCTCACGTCGGCTCCTACGGGAATAATGAAGCGCTTCCGCCTGAGCCCAGTTTCGCCGAACGCGTCCGCATCATGTGCCGGCATCTGGATCTGATGCTGGAAGTTTTTGGAGAAGACCTTGGCTGCCGGATGTTCCGCAAGGTGGCGCCGTGGTATGCCAAGCGTTTTGGCCCGTGCCACGAGTTCAACAAAAAGGTCGTGCAAGTTTCCACCAAGGCGGAATTCCATGCCGTGCTGGAGAATTACATCCGCTGGCGTCAGCAATTCGTGGATGAACACGGTGAACTGCTGCCGCGCTTTCGCCAGCCGCCGATGATCGCGTCCTTCATGCGCGAAGCCGAACCCGCCTCAACCCGGCGCGAACATATTCCCGTGCCGAAAGGGCCGGTGGAGGTGTGGTGAAACGCGTGTTGAAGCCTCATATGAACCTTGGTAGTTTGATCGGGTGAGTCCGACGATTTTTCGGCATCGCAATTATCGCTTTTATCCTGGAAACAGCAGTTGAAACCACGAAACACACAAAAGAGACAAGGCATTGCCGAACCTCGCAATTTTCTGGCTGGAGCCGGAAGTTGAACTGGCGGCCAACCAAGGTCTCACCTCGACCGAATTGAACGAGTTGAGAAAAATTGTAGAGGCACGGCAAAATGAAATCCGCGAACATTGGCACAGACATTTCCAAAGTTGAAGTCCTGAATATTTCGCCGCATGGCTTCTGGCTGCTCGTCGGCGAGCGGGAGTATTTCCTGGCGTTCACCCATTTCCCGTGGTTTCGCAACGCGACGCTCCAGCAACTCTTCGCCGTCGAGCTGTCGCATGACAGCCATCTTTACTGGCCGGAACTTGACGTGGATTTGGACTTGGAACGGATTGAACACCCGGAGAAATTTCCGCTGGTCGCTAACGGCGGAGAGTCAAGATTATGAAGCGGGACAGACCGCAAAATGCGCCTTCTGCTCACTGTTAGGCGGCGTTCGCCATGCACCCTGCGTTCACCACGATTCAGTTCGGCCCGTTCGCGAGCAGCTACCATCGCGAGGCCGTCACTGATGCCTTAAAGGGGACATTCTCTGCGTTTCTTGAGGCCAAGTTGCTGCCACAGGTCGAGCAGCCATACGAGTCCACGAGTGGCCGTTTCGTTGCCGCCTACGACGACCAAAAGTATTGTGGCCCGCGCAGTGCAGTCCGCGACATCTACAGGTTTGAGTTTGTGTTTCACCGCGCTTCCGGCGACGACACCATCAAAGTCGAGTTGGTTTTCGACCCGGGGACACAGAAGTTTGCAACACGGCATCGCCGCCCGTTTTACCTCTGGACAGCGTCACGACGGCAGCGTTACCAGCAGGAGAGGCAGCAGATTCAGGAGCTTTGCAGACGCATCGCCGACCACGAGCAGGTTGCAGCCGTCTGCCCACTTTGCTCAGCACGGCTGCGCGTCATTGATTCGCCCGGCTTGTTCGATGTCAGTTGTCCTGAGCGTTGCTTCAACTACAATTACCACCGTGACCCGACCACCGGGGCATTTTTACATGGGCACTTTTTTCAGAGAGAGACAGTCCACGCCGCCTAAGCACAGGATAGGCTGCAATATTAAGGCCTGCTTCCGACTTCACACCTCAGAAAAAAATCACGCCTTGATCACCGTCGCGCCCGCCGCCGGGCGCGAGACGAAAATCGTGGCTTCAATCCTGGTTTTCTTTTTGTAGTCAGCGGCGATCTGTGCGGAGATGGTTTCGACGAGTTCGGTTTTCACCAACGCCACGGCACAGCCGCCAAAACCGCCGCCGGTCATGCGACAGCCGTAAATGCCGCCTTTGAGCCCGATGGACTGCGCGATCTCCACCACAACGTCCAGTTCCTTGCAGCTCACTTCATAATCATCGCGCAGGGATACGTGGCTCGCATACATGTGCTGCCCCACATCCGGCCACTTCGAGGCGCGGACGCCTTCCGCCGCCTTCACGGTTCGCTCGATCTCGCCAATGACATGACGGGCCCGGCGATAAACGGTTTCGTCCATCCGGCCTTTGGCGGCTTCCAACATCTCCACCGTGGCGGTGCGCAAGGAAGGGACGCCGAGATCCTTGGCGGCGATTTCGCATTGGATGCGGCGCTGGGCGTAGCCGCCACCGGTGAGTTCGTGCCGGACGTTGGTGTTGATGATCAACAACGAGACGGCGGCATCGCTCATCGGCACGAGTTCGGTTTTGCGCGAGCGGCAATCGAGCAGCAGCAGATGGTTCGCCCGGCCCATCACCGAGATGAACTGGTCCATGATGCCACACGGCACGCCGGCAAATTCATTCTCGGCCTTCTGGCACAGCAAGGCCTTCTCGACCGGATCCATTTTCTTGCCGGTAACAGTCTCGATCAATGTCGCGGTGGAAACTTCCAACGCCGCGCTGCTGGAAAGCCCGCCGCCCATCGGCACGGTGGAATGCAGCAGGATGTCGAGGCCGCCGGGATTCATGCCGCGCTCCAGAAAGCCGGCAATGACGCCCCGGGGATAATTTCCCCATTTCGGCTCACCGGTCTGGATGGGCAAGGATAGATCCACCAGCACCGGATCCACACCGGTGGTGTCGCGGATCTGAAAAACAGTTTTACCATCGCTCGACCGGTCGGCAGCCATGACGGCGTAATGTTCGATGGCCATCGGGAGGACAAAGCCGTCGTTGTAATCGGTGTGTTCGCCGATGACGTTGACGCGGCCGGGCGCGGCGACGATCCAGCGCGGCGGACGGCCATAGGCTTTAACGAACGCCTGGGCGGTTTCAGCGGCAAGTTTTTGCAGACTGGTCATAGTTGTGATTCAACGAAGATTGAGGATGGAGGCTTGAAGATGGAAAAAAACAGAGGCGCAATGCCATCCGCCATCCTCGCTTTGACGTCAGGCGGACGGCGGATTTTTCCCGCCGCGCACCGCGCCCGCCAGCATGAACACACCGAACACCAGCAGCACGATGCCCCAGATCAGGTTGATGTTGACGCCGAGTGAAATGGCGTGGTCGGATTTCACCAGCGCGCCGTTGATGGCCAGCAGCGCGCCGATGAGAGTGAACATGAGGCCAATCGGCCAGCGAATATCGAGTCCCATAAATTTAGTTTCCTTTGAGTTGGTTCAGTTCACCAGAAAATAATATTCAGAATGACGCAGACGATCAACAGCGCGATGCCAACGACGGCGGGACGCTGATAAACCGGCATGTTATTATCCACGATTTTTGGCGTGAGCGAATACACCAGCCCCTTCAGGTCGGCGTCGGTCTTCTGCGATTTGGTGGCGAGCGAAATCACCAGCGTAAAGACAAAGCAGACGGTGAACGCAAAGGCGGCGAGCCAGAAGTTCTGCGCCATTTCACTGGGGAAGGTGCTAAGGACTTTGATATATCCGCCTTTGACGCCGGGAACATTGCCCTGCGCGATGGTCAGGGCGTGGAACAATGCCGAGCTGCCAATGCCGCAGAACAGACCGATGAAGGCGCCCGTGCCCGTGGCGCGTTTCCAGAACATGCCGAGCAGGAACGTCGCGAAGAGCGGCGCATTCACGAAACCGAACACGAGCTGGATGATATCCATCGCATTGTTGTATTGCTTGGCAAAATAGGCGCAAGCGATGCTCAATACGATGCCAAGAACAGTGATGACCTTGCCGGTCAGAAAATAGTGCCGGTCGCTTTTGCCGGGTGCAAAATAGGCCTGATACAGATCGTAGGTAAAGACCGTGTTGAATGCCGTCACGTTGCCCGCCATGCCGGACATAAACGAGGCGAGCAAAGCCGTAAGCGCCAGGCCGAGGAGTCCGGCGGGGCAGTATTTTTTGACGAGGGAAAGGATCACACTGTCGTAATCGTTTTCAGCGATGCTGTTGTAAAGACCCTGCTTGATCTCGGTGTCGGACAATTTGCCGCCGGCTTCCGCCGCAATCAACGATTCGATTCGTTTGTCATCGATTTTCTTGCCGAGCGCGGTGCCGACCGCAGTGACCGCCGCCGCCGGGTCGGCGGGATTGGCGGCTTTCACCGCCACAATTGCCTGGTCGTAATTTGCCTGCGCCACGATGGGCGGCGGGATGCGATAATTTTTATCCGGCATGGACATGAGCGCGGCGGCGATCATGCCCGGCACGATGACCAGGAAAGGGAAGAACATCTTCGGCACCGCCGCCACCAACGGAGTATTGCGGGCGGCCATCATGTTCTTCGCCGCCATCGCGCGCTGAACGACGAGGAAGTTCGTGCACCAGTAGCCGAAGCTCAATACGAACCCGAGTCCGAAGAGCATCGCGAACCAATCCACACCCATCGGGTTGTGTGCCGGGCCGGCTAGCACTGGTGTCCAAGCGCTCGTCCAAGCGTTGCTCGCGTAGGAAATGCCAGGCTCTTTCAGAAACTCTGCGGATGGATTCACGGCGACCGCCTGCAAGGAATGATTCATCGCGCCCCAGCCGCCCACGTCTTTCAAACCGAGCCAAACGACGGGAGCGAAACCGAGCACAATCATGAAGAATTGCAACACTTCCGTGTAAATCGCCGAGGTCAGTCCCCCTTTCAAAACGTAAATCAGCACCACGCCGGAACAGATCCACAAATAACTGTCGTAGCTGCCCAGATGAATCGGACCAAAGTTCAGGTTGAATTGCCATGGCAGCAAATTAGTCAGCAATTTTGCCAACGCATTGATGGAAATGCCGGACGCAAAAACCGTCATCACCGCGAAAGCGACCGAGTTCAACGCGCGGACGCGTTCATCAAAGCGCATCTTCAAATATTCCGGCACGGAACGCGCCTTGGAGCCGTAATAGAACGGCATCATGAACACCGCCAGAAAGATCATCGCCGGAATCGCGCCGACCCAGTAGAAATGCGCGGTGGAGATGCCATATTTGGCGCCGCTGGCCGCCATGCCGACCAGCTCCAGCGCGCCCAGATTGGCGGAAATGAAGGCCAGACCGGTGACCCAGGTCGGAATCGAGCGGGCGGACGTCAGAAAGTCCGCCGAGGTTTTCATGTAGCGCGAGAGCATCCAGCCGATGCCGATGACGAAAGCGACATAAGCCAGCAAAATGGTGTAATCTATCCAGGCGAGATGAATTGGTTGCATAGGATGCGCGTTGATTTAACGATTCAGGTGGCGGGTGTCAATCCAATTGCATTCAGCGGGAGATTGTGTTTTATTGTCGGCGCAAATTATTTTTTATGACACCAAAAATCCAGGAAAAGACACAGGAACTTTGCCAGACCATCATCGCGCAGCCGGAAATGATCGCGATCCGCAAGCGCATCGACACGTTCATGGCGGATGACAGCGCCCGCACCCAGTATGAATCGCTGATGAGCAAAGGCCAGGCGCTGCAGGAAAAACAGCACCACGGCCAGGCGCTGGAACCGGCGGAGATCTCCGCGTTTGAAAAAGACCGTGAGTCGTTGCTGGGCAATTCCGTGGCGCGGGGGTTCCTCGACGCGCAGGAAGAACTGCACGCGATGCAGCAATCCATCCAGAAACACATTTCCAAGACGATCGAACTGGGCCGCCTGCCGGTGGCCGCCGATCTGGAAGAAGGCTCCTGTGGCAGCGGCTGCGGCTGCCATTGATAGATAGAAACTGCTCCGTCTTGAAAATTAAAGCGCCATGAAGCGCGCGCTTCGTGGCGTTTTTGTTTATTTTTTGCAAAAATTATTCAGGGCTGAAACAGGCTCATTGCATACCTCATATCAGGTCCACTCTTGGCAGCGATGGCCTTCCACACGAGGTCATTAAATGCATCAGGCTGTTTCTTGACGCCCTGCCACATGACATGGCTGTCACCAAATGCCGCATTAACACCGGCCGGATTGCCTCCACTGCGATGAGATAATTGGTCCAATCCACTATTCATGACATCCACCACCATGCTTTTCTTTTGGTCTATCTTCGATTGTTTGAACAATGGAACGCAAATCCACTTTTTATATGGGTCAACCGCGCCCGGTGAATTATAGTCAGGCCAGAGTGGCACAATCTGTGCAGATGGAGTTGCCGCAGTGGCTACTGGTCCAAGTGTTGTTGACTGCGGATAATACAAATATCCGGCACGCACGAGGTTGGGGGTGCTTTGCAACGGGGAACCGTTATCAAACCCAAAGGGCCATGGTCCCAATACTGTAGAAAACTCGTAGGTCAAATTATCGCCCTTCGCGTTGCTTGGACAATAGAAGGGCTTCCCGTCACTTATAATCTTGTTATACCAAAGAGTTCCTAAATTGTAGGGTCCGCCATCCGTATCAAAGCTAGTGGGTGAAGTCCCGCGCATCATTTCGTAGGGATACTGTGTATTGCCGTCACGGTATTTTAACGGTGGCAGATAATCGTTGTTGTCGGCAGCATAGATGTTGATACCAAGGGCAATCTGCCGGAGGTTGTTGACACAACTGATGCGTTTGGCCCGTTCTTTGGCGCTCGATAAAGCCGGCAACAGCATTGCCGCCAGAATGGCGATGATCGCGATGACGACCAGCAGCTCGATAAGCGTGAAACCGCGCGTTGTCTTCTTTGTCGTAGGATTCATGTTTGTAATCTTAATTCAGATTTTATGTTTTTTGCAAAATATGCGGTGATGCCAGGCATGCCTGGCAAACAGTTACGGGCTGGTTATCCGGTAAAAGCCGGTGCTTCCCGTTGCGGTTGTGTCCGTATAAGAGCTCGTTGAAATGCCACCTTGCAAAGTGGTCCAATTGGCATCGGTCAGGCTGATTTTACGCAGGACGCTATACGAGTAACTCCCCGGGGGCGTCGGGGTCCACTGCAATGCGACGCTATTTCCGGTGCGGGAGATATTTGACAGACTGATGCTGACCGGACTGACCGGCCCAGCCAGAACTTCAACTTTGAACTCGGGTATGTCAAAACTGTCGGCAGAAGTTTCAAGCGAATTGGGGCGGATGGCGAACGCATCAAACCGATGATACGCCAAATTGGTTTCGGTGACGGCGAACATCCAATTGGTTCCGCCACCAGTGATGGAGTTCGAAATAATCACCGAGTTCATGCCGTTTCGCGTGATGGAAAAGACAAGCGTATACGGAACACCGGCTTTAAAGGCGGGTGCATTGGAGTATCCGCCTCCCGATGGTCCGCTGCCCAGGGATAAGTAGTCGGAGGTTGTTCCCATCAGGTTTGCATCATTCAAGTTATTTCTTGCCAATAATGCCATCGGGGAATTTACGGTGAAGTTTGTGCCAAAATCTAAACTCAGCATGTAACCGCGGACATTCATTCCATTTCCTGCGCTTCCACCTACGGTCGCATCATCAGCAATCACCCGGTTGCCGCCATCGGCGTAATCAAATAAACCAATCCGAAGACTCGCATTATTTGTATGGAAATTAAATGCGGCAGGAATGAATGGAAAGGTGGCTTTTATCGTGTTGCCAACTGCCAGATGAACAGGCAAATCATTGGTAGGCGTATAATAGGCGAGCCACAAGCTGGCACTTCCAGGGAGCGGAGTGGCGGTCATGGGCGCACCCGGACTGCCGCCATGATAAATATCCAACTTGGTCGAATCGGCTGTATACCAAGCGGCGTTGGTGGCAGTTATCGGCAGAATGGGTTCAAGAATCCCGGCGGTAAATAAATCATCCACCACCAAACCCGCAGGCGTGACGACAGGTGCCGTCAGCGTTACCGTTGCAACGGCGGACGTAGCCGTTGAATTATTACAAGCGACATAAACGATCGCCCGATATTGGTTGCCATTGTCGCCGGCCAGGGACAAATTTGGCGTGCTATATAATGAAGAAGTGGCTCCGCTGATATTTGTCCAAGTGCTGCTGCCCGAACCACTAATTTGCCATTGGTAGGTGGGAGACGTTCCTGATGCCACGACTGCAAAAGTATCAGATATTTCAGAGACATTAGTCTGGCTGGCTGGG
This sequence comes from Verrucomicrobiia bacterium, assembly GCA_035577265.1. Lineage (GTDB taxonomy): Bacteria > Verrucomicrobiota > Verrucomicrobiia > Limisphaerales > UBA11358 > UBA11358. Next base: position 24,340 of record DATLVR010000126.1, read on the forward strand.
CTGGTAATGATTCCGGCGCTCAGACATTGCCCAGCCGGCGGAGCTGCCTCCGCCCAAGTTGAGGCAATGCGCAATTCATCAAGATTGGCATCAGCACCGGATACCACCACTAACCGGCCGGGGCCTGTAGAGCTTGTGACTTCTGTGCCATCAGTTGTCAAGGCTCCCACAGAAGTGCTGGCAGGCGGCAAGCTGCCTTCGTTTGCCCCAAAACTGCTCGGCGGCGGGTTGATCCATAAATCATAGATGTCATTTTGTGCGCCGGGAATCATATGCTGCCTTACCACGACAAAAAATGTTTGCCCGGCGCTGAGATTAGTCGTGGCATAATTGGTGATGTTTCCCGCAGCCTTGGCGATGCCGATTTGAATCTGTCCAGCGATATTTCTTGCTTCTAAATCCCAATGCTGAGCAGTGCCAGTGCCGCTATTCGCCGTGTTCAGCCGCATAATCATTTGTCCAGTGGCGGAAACATCCGTTCCGACATTGAACCGGTAAAGGAACGAAAAGTAATTTGTAATTTCAAGCGTGGCGGGAAATTGAGTGTTGGTGGCAAATTGATTGCGTGCGTTCAAACTTACCGTTGGGCTGATTGAAATTTTGTCTCCGGCCGAGGCAATGAGGCCTAAACTTGTCCCATCCAAACTGCCGCTGCCATTGGTGACCGTAACATTCCCGGTCGTGTTTCCCCATCCTTCCGCCGAGCCGGTGGCGGAATCTGTGCCCAAATTTCCGGTTCCGGAAATAATGATTTGACTGGTGCGCCAGATCGTCGCAAGGGCGGATTGGCAGAAAGATATCGTGGATGCAACCACGATCATGGCGAGAATGCGTTTCATAATTTTAAAAAATACTTCGGGTGACTTGATAATCATATCTCGGGTTTTCCATATGTGAAGTGCGCGAGACTGCAAAGTTAGTTGAAATAAGTGCACTCGATCATGGAATGGCTTGAAAGAATGGACGCCATTATTTAGGCTGTAAAAAATCAATGCCGAAAAAACAAAAGCGCGTTCTGCTGGCCCTCGGCTGGTATGACTACCATCTGCATCAGGGCATTGAAAAATATGCCCGCGAGCATGGCTGGCATCTTTACGCAGACCTGGCGCGCGAAAAGGTCATCCCCTGGGGCTGGGAAGGCGACGGCATCCTGGCGTGGCTCGGCGCGGGCCACGACCTGGCCGAGTTTGTCGCCGCCGCCAAAAAACCGACCGTGGATTTCAGCCTGCGCCGTCCGCAATTGAAGTTTCACCGCGTCCTCGAAGACCACGCCCACGCCGCAAAGCTGGTGGCCGAGCATTTCCTGTCGCGTGGCTTCGCCAATTTTATTTTTTACAGCGATGCGGACAACTGGTCTTACGAGGAACGCGGCGCCGGGTTTATCCACGCGTTGAAAGCAGCCGGCCATGAATGTTCCTGGCTGCGCTGGCATCAATCGGATGCCTATGCCTCCGGGCGCGAGGAATGGCGAAAAAAGCGCAAATGGCTGGCGGCCCAGATGAAATCGGCGCCCAAGCCGCTCGCCGTTTTTGCCGCCAACGATCAGCAGGCGATGGATGTCCTGGAAACCTGCGAAAGCGCCGGGATTGCCGTGCCGGAACAGGTTTCCATCGTTGGGGCGGAAAATTATCTGCTGGCCCCCGACTCCATGCGCACCCCGATTTCCAGCGTGGACACGAATCTCGAAACGCTCGGTTACCGCGGCGCTGAACTGCTGGACAAGTTGATGGCCGGGAAGCACGCGCCGACCGACCCCATCCGCATCCCCGCCGTGGGCGTGGTGGCGCGCAAGAGCAGCGACATCCTGACCATTCTCCACGTTGGTGTGGCCAAAAGCCTGCGCTTCATCTGGCAGCACAGCCACGAGCCGATCTGCGTCAAGGATCTGGTCGGGGTCGCGGCCATGTCGCGGCGCGGATTGCACAAGGCGTTTCTGGAGCATCTCGGCCGGACGCCCGGACAGGAACTGCAGCGGGTGCGGATCGAGCACGCCAAGAAGTTGCTCGCTGAATCCGGCCTCAAGATCGAGTCCCTCGCCGAAATGTCCGGCTACCAAAGCGCCAACAGCTTCTGCATCGCCTTCAAACGCGTCACCGGCATGTCCGCCAAGCAATTCCGAGATTCCATCGGCCGCTAATCCACAGAATTCAACGCCAGGGCGCAAAGTAGCCAGGACGCAACGCTGGTAAAGCGAAACTCACGCGGGAACAGTTGTCGTATCGCGCTAATCAAACCTTGAGCACTCAAGGCTGCCTGTGAAAGATTTTTAAGCCCTTGGCGTCTTTCACACCTTGGCGTCTTTGCGTTAAATTTTTCTGCTGAGTATGGATTAGAGCCTTGCGCTCCGGCACGCTTCCGCGAAAATTCGCGGGTGCCGAATCCATTTCAATCACGCGACCCGCAAAAATTTGCCGCCGCCCTGCGCCGCTTCGACGAAGAAAATTCGCACGACCCGAATCTTGAATCATTCGGTGGGGCTCAGCACCCGCGCGAACTGCTCTACGCGCAGCGCCTGACCGGCTGGGTGTTGCGGTTGGCGCCCGACGCTTCGGAAGCCCTGCGGCTTGCCGCGCGCTGCCAGCACATCTGCCGCTGGCAAAGCCCGCGTGATGCCTATCCCATGACCCGCGCCGGTTACTTGAAATGGCGCGCCGACCTGAAAAAATTCCACGCCGAAAAGTCCGGGGCGATTCTGCGCGACGTCGGCTACGACGACGAAACGATCCAGCGCGTGCAGGATTTGAACCTGAAGAAACATTTCCCCGCCGACGCCGAGACCCGCACGCTGGAAGACGCCCTCTGTCTCGTGTTCCTGGAATTTCAATTCGCCGACCTCGCCGCCAAGACCGCCGAGGACAAGACCATCAACGCTCTGCAGAAAAGCTGGGGCAAGATGACCGAAGCCGCGCGCGCCGAGGCGCTCAAATTAAATTACGGCGAACGTGAAAAAGCCTTGCTCCATCGCGCGCTGAATGGCTAATGATTTTACCTGGGTGGGGCGAGCGTCCCCGCGAGCCGTGAACTTAACGCAGAGAACGCAAAGGACGCAGAGAGGCGCAGAGTTTGAATGATGGATTAACTCCAGCCTTTTCGGGCGCTTCTTTGGGATTCTCCTCGCGCTGCTCTGCATTCTCTGCGCCTCCGCGTTTAAGCCTGGATTCTGTTTTCAATTGCATCGTTCCGGCTTAATCCGCCACCATACGCGCGTGGCTGAAAGCAAAAATATCCCGCTCGTCGCGGATCTGGACGGCACGCTCATCAAGACCGATCTGCTGTGGGAGCATCTGGCGCGCCTGCTGCGACGGAACCCGTTCTGGCTTTTGCCCGTGCTGATCTGGTGGATGCGTGGTCGCGCCTTTCTGAAAAAACAACTCGCGCGACGGGTTAAAATTGATCCCGCCGCCCTGCCCTATCACGAAAAATTTCTCGCGTATCTGCGCGAACAGAAATCCGCCGGCCGCAAGCTGATTCTCGCCACGGCGTCGGATTTGCAGATGGCCCTGCCCGTCGCTGCTCATGTCGGACTGTTCGACGAAGTGCTGGGCAGCGACGGTAAAACCAATTTACGCAGCGGCAACAAACTGAAGGCGCTCAGGGCCAAATTCGGCGAACGCGGTTTTGATTACGCCGGAAATTCCGACGCCGATTTCGCCGTGTGGCGCGGTTCGCGCGAAGCCGTGGTTGTCAACGCGAGTCCATCAGTTTTGAAGGAAGCCGCACAATGCACCAAACTTGGCGCGACATTTGTCGAAGGCTATTCACCCTTTGCCATTCTGAAAAGTTTTACGAACGAACTGTTCATCCGCAGCGGCTATCTGCTGGCCGTCGGCGCGGGACTGTTGCTGGCGGCGGCATTTCCGAATCTCGCCATCGCAGGCTTTGCGTGGGTGGCGCCGGCGTTGATCCTCTTCGCCGCGCATGGCAAGAGCCGCGGGGACACCTTTCGTGTCGGTTACGTTGCCGGGATCACGTTCTGGCTCGCGTCGCTTTCCTGGCTGTTGCTGATTCCGGTGACGGGCTTTCCGATTCTCGGCTGGGTGGCGTTGAGCGCGTTCATGGCGCTTTATTTTGCCATCTGGACCTGGCTGCTCGCAGGGAAAATTGGCGTGGGCACCTGGATGCAGCGAAATCTCTGGGCGCTCGCAGGCGCGGCACTCTGGGTCGGCCTCGAAATGATCCGCGCGCGCTTCCTCGGCGGATTTCCGTGGAACCTGCTCGGCACGTCGCAATATCAGCTCACGCCGCTCATCCAGATCGCATCGGTCGCGGGCGTCTATGGCGTTTCGTTTCTGGTCGTGTGGGTTTCGTTGTCGCTGTTCTCGGCGGCGCGCGCCATTTTTTCGAAGCCGGACGCGCGGTTCGCGTGGCAGCCGGAAGTTTTCCTGCCGCTGCTCGTCGTCGCCCTTTTGTTCGCCGTCGGCACTTTTCAAATGCGGACGAAGCCGGCCAGTGCTGCAAACCTTGCCCCGCTTCGCATCACGCTGATTCAACCGAGCGTGCCGCAAACGTTGATCTGGGATTCAGGTGCCAATTCAAACCGCTTCCAGCAATTGCTCGCGCTCACGGAAAAAGCTCTGGCTCCCGCCACCCTCGCCCCGCCAAACGGGGAGAGGGACGGGGTGAGGGGTTCAACCGATCTGCTCATCTGGCCGGAATCCGCGTTGCCGGATTTTGACGATGCCAGCCTGGCCGCCATCACCAACCTGGTCCGCGCTCACCACATCTGGATGATTTTTAGTGCGGACGATGTCCTACCCAAAGCCAATCCGTCGGAGACCGACAGATATGACATCTTCAACTCGGCGTTCCTGTTCAACCCGGATGGAAAATTCGAGACGGTCTATCACAAGCGAAAGCTCGTCATTTTCGGCGAATACATCCCGCTCGTGCGCTGGCTGCCGTTCGTGAAATGGTTCACACCCATCACCGGCGGCTACGAAGCCGGCGACAAACCTGGAGCGTTTGAAATCAGCGGGTGGGGCGAGACTCCGTCGAGCCCCGACTCAAATCGAATCACAATAGGGCTCGACGGAGTCTCGCCCCACCGGACAGTGAACACTGCGCCGCTGATCTGCTTTGAAGACATGTTCCCGCAGACCACTCGTGACTCAGCTCGCGCCGACACCGACTTTCTGGTGAACCTGACAAACGACGGCTGGTTCGGCGAAGGCGCGGAGCAATGGCAGCAGGCCGCTGCCGGAATTTTCCGCGCGGTGGAAAACGGCCTACCGCTCGTGCGCTCCTGCAACAACGGCGTGACCTGCTGGATCGACGCCCACGGACGGGTGCGCCAGATTTTCAAGGACGCCACCGGCCGCATTTACGGCCCCGGCTTCATGACGATGGAACTTCGGCTGCCGGCTGAAAAACCCGCGCCGACGTTTTACAACCGGCATGGCGATTGGTTTGGATGGGGATGCGTCATTCTGGCGGCGGCAATCACGGCCAGACGAATTTTTGTTCGTTAAATGTTTGCAGCCTTTGCTTGAAACCCATCATCTGTCATTTGTCTCTAATAAATATGTTGGACAGCCCTTTACGCCCAGTCCAACCTCGGACCTAGGAAAATGATAGGTCACAAAATCTCAGGCCTACTTCGTTAGGCCGCTGCACACACCATGAGCTATGTCGCCAAAGGAATCTTTCGAGTTGTGGGGCAGTTGCACCCAGGTTTTCTATCGGTCGAGTATGTCCGGCATTGCGACGATTCACCGCGGTTCACTTTCCCCGAGGGCGCGAAGGTCATCTTCGATGAGCCGTGGGTTGGTCTCGACCGCATACCCATCGATCTCGTCGCGATGCCCGACCGATTCCCGAACACCTTGCTTCGAGTCACTGTCAGAGGCACCAGAGATGAGATCATCCATGTTGAGCGTCAGCCAAGAGCCTAACCGATTGATAGTCTGCAAAAAAATTCACCGACGCCGTGCTGTTTCCTTGCCCCATTGTTCTGACCGCCCAGCATCCGCGCCAGTTCTGCCACGCGCTCCTTGACCGCAACTTGCAATTCTGATGGACGCCAAGTTCTGCATTCGGATAGTTTTTTCCAAACCCATAAAGAAGACGCCATGATGAAATCAACCACCTTGTCTTTCGGGCGCCGGATTCTCGCGCCGTTAAGCGCACTGGTTCTCGTGGCAGGCATCGCCAATGAATCCATCGCCGGCAACATTGTGGGCTACGTTGCGAACTGGAACGGCAATCCCACGTTCGTTCAATATGGCAAGCTGACGCACATCAATTTCTCCTTCGCCGAATGCACTGCCAGCGGCGGACTCACTTGCGACACGACGTATCTGGGTTCGGTTGTGACCAAGGCGCACGCTGCGGGCGTAAAGGTGCTTATCTCCATCGGTGGTGCTTCCAACGGCGGCACCATGACCACGGCCATGCGAAACGCGCGGCTCACCTTGACCACGAACATCGAGAATTTCGTTCATACTTGGAATCTGGACGGCGCTGATATTGATTGGGAGGCGCCGGCGAACGCCTCGGATGGAACGCTGTTCAACACGCTGGTGCAAACGCTCTATACGGATCTGCATCCGGAGGGAAAGCTCATCACCGCCGCGCTCGATACCGGCGACTGGTTCGGCATGTATATCCTGGGCAGTTCCTTTGCCTATCTGGATATGATCAACGTCATGTCCTACGATTCCGGCGGGGACTATTACTTCAGCAGCGGCATCACCTACTGGACGGGACGGGGCGCGCCCAAGGCCAAGCTCATGGCTGGGGTGGGTTTCTTTGGCAACGGCGCTGGCGGGGAGAAGGCTTACAAGGATATCGTGGCCGCCGATAAGAACGCGCCATACGTGGATTCCTCGAATGGCTATAAATATAATGGTATTCCCTCCATGGTGGCGAAGACGCAGGTGGCCAAGTCCAATGCGGGCGGCATCATGATCTGGGAACTCTCCCAAGATACGGCGAGCACCGGCAGCACTTCGTTGATGAACACGATCTACAATACCATGGTCTCATCCAATTACGCCCCCATCGGAAAAGTCGTCAGCTTTCGCGCGCAGGCCAATAGCAATTTCGTTTCCGCCGCGAACGCCGGTGCTGGCGCGCTCATCGCCAATCGCACCAATGCCGGCCCGTCGGAACAGTTCAAGGTGGTGGACATGGGCCAGCACAATGTCGCCCTGTTGTCCCAGGTTAACGGAAAATATGTGACCGCCGCCAATGCCACCAGCGCGCTGATCGCCAGTAAATCGTCCGTGGGGACGCAGGAAACATTCACCTGGCAGATCAACGCCAATGGCACGGTGTCTCTGCTGTCTCTCGCCAACAACGATTACGTCTGTGCCGACCTGAACAAGGGCGTGCCACCCAATCTTTGGGCCAACCGGACGTCTGCCGCCGGCTGGGAAAGCTATGTCGTCACCGAGGTGGTGACATTGGGTGTCCGAACTGCTGGAACGCAGGTCGTGCTGACCTTGCCGACCAATCCCGGTCACAATTCTCAAATCGAGTATGCTGACAACCTAAGCTCGCCAACTTGGACGCCTTTGGGCGGTTCCGTGATGGGCACAGGCGCAGTAATCTCGATCACCAATACTCCCACTTCGGCACAGCAGTTTTTCAGAGCCAGTATTCAATAATGTTTCATTCGGATTATCGCTCGGCTAAAGCCACAGGTTGTCCACAGGCAATCGTCAAAAACACGGTTGACGTCGCGAGTCGGCGGCGGCTCTGTTTTCTATATTGGACAAATTTCTCCGCACTTCGGGTTTCAATTTCAGCCCCGCTTCGTCCCCGAATCTTTATTTCAACAACGCCTCGGCGTGTTTCCGTGCAGCCTCCGTTTGACCGCCCAACATCCGCGCCAGTTCGGTCACGCGTTCCTTTTTGCTCAACAAGGCGATCTCCGAAATCGTGCGGCCATCGCGGATCTGTTTGGTCACGACGTAATGCGCGTCGGCTGGCGCGGCCACCTGCGGCAGATGCGTGATGCACAGCACCTGTCGTTTGGCGGCGATCTGCTTCATCTTTTCACCCACCGCATTCGCCGTCTCGCCACCGACGTTGGCGTCCACTTCGTCAAAGATCAGTACGGGAATCTCGTCTTCGGCGGCAAGCACGGTCTTGAGCGCCAACATCACGCGCGCCATTTCGCCGGATGAGGCGATGGCGCGCAGCGGCTTGGCCGGCTCGCCTGGATTGGGGGCGAATTGGAATTCGATTTCGTCAAGGCCGGTGGAAGAAAGTTGAGAGTTAAGAGTTGAGAGTTGAGTGACGCTCTGGATGTTCACATCAAACTTACTTTGCTGGAAACCCAGATCGGCGAGCTGTTTGCCGACAGCCTTGGCGAGTTGCGGAATGACTTTCTTCCGTGCGGCGGAAAGTTTTTTGCCTGCACCCAATATTTCCGCGTCCAGTTTTTCCAGCGCCTCGTTCAGGCGCGCCAGTTCGGCGTCACGGCTTTCGAGCGCGTTCAATTTCTCTTTTGCCTCAACGCCGAACGCGATGACTTCGGCGAGGGTTGCCCCGTATTTGCGCTTGAGCGTGCGGAGCAGATCCATCCGTTCCTCCAACTGCTGAAGCTGCGCGGGGTCCACGTCCACTTTTTCGGCGTAATGCGACAATTCCGTCTGCAACTCGCGCAGGGTCGCCCCCGCCTGCGCGTGCAACTCGACCAGATTCGCTGCGCCGGCGTCCACCCGCTGAAGCTCCGTCAGCACGCGCCCGATGACCCCGGACTGCGTGAGCAGTGAATTGTCGTTCTCGCTCAAGGCGTCGAGCGCGGCCTGGCTCAGTTGCAGGAGCCTGGCGGCATTGCTGGCGCGCTGAAATTTTTCCTCCACGCCCTCGTCTTCGCCGGGCTGGAGCCGCGCGCCGGAGATCTCCTTCACCTGAAAGCGCAACAGATCCAGTTGCTGCGCGTAAGTCTTGTCATCCACGATGAGCGCGGATTTTTCCGTCTCCAACGCGGTGCGACGCTGAACTAATTCACCAAAGGTCGAGCGCTCTTTTTCCAGCCCGCCGAACGCATCGAGAATGGCGAGTTGCTTGGCGGGATGGAGCAGCGACTGGTGATCGTGCGGGCCGTGCATGTCCACCAGCCATTCGCCAATGGTGGCAAGCGTGGCGAGTGTCGTGGGTGAACCGTTGATGAACTGACGGTTTGTGCCTGCATTCGTGAACGTGCGTTTGAGAACCAACTGATGGTCATCGCAGGGTTCAAGGCCGTTCTCTTCCAGAAAGTTTTCCAGCGGCGAAGGAGCGCCGAGCACCGTCTCGGCCTGTATCTGCGCTTTAGTATCTGGCCGAGACGGTGCTCGGCGTTCCGAACGAGCAACACGCAGTCCGCTCACATCAAACACGGCCTCGACCGAGCAGCTGTCGCTGCCGCTGCGGATGAGCGCGCGGTCGGCGCGTTCACCGAGGACGAGGTTGAGCGCGCCGATGATGATGGACTTGCCCGCGCCGGTCTCGCCGGTGATGACGTTGCAGCCGGGCTGGAGCTCGAGCGTCAGGTCGGGCACCAGTGCGAGGTTTTTAATGCGGAGCGTCGTCAACATGGTTAGATTTTGTCGCGCACATTTGAACGGTTATCACGCCGTTCGGCAAAAAGAAAATTTAAGATGTCATTTTCCTTCACTTTTCTCGGGAGCGGCACGTCGCAGGGCGTGCCGTTGATCGGACTGGACTATCCGCCCGCGTTCCTGGCCAACCCCAGGAACTGGCGGACGCGCCCGGCGATTTACGTTGCCACCGGCACGGTGAAACTCGTGGTGGACACGCCGCCGGATTTCCGGATGCAATGCCTGCGGGAGAAGATCAACTGGCTTGACGCCGTGCTGGTGACCCATGCCCATGCCGATCATGTTTTGGGCATGGACGATTGCCGGCGATTTTGCGACCTGCGCGGCGGCACGCTGCCCATTTACGCCAGCGAAGAGACGATGGTGCATCTGCGGCGCGTGTTCGTTTATGCGTTCCATCAAGGCCCATGGCCGCGCGGCTATTTCATGCCGGAAGAACGCGTGATCAGTGAACCCTTTGAAGTCGGCGATTTGAAGATCACGCCGCTGGACCTGCCGCATGGCCGGATGACGACGACGGGTTTCCTGTTCGAACAGGCCGGGCGCAAGCGGCTGGCCTACCTGAGCGATTGCAAGGAAATCCCCGCTGAAGCGATGGAAAAGATCGCAGGCGTGGAAATCGCCGTGCTGGACGCGCTGCGCCACAAGCCGCATCCGACGCATATGTGTCTCGACGAGGCCTTGACCGCCGCCCGCCGCATCAACGCCCCGCGCACCTATTTCACGCATCTCACTCATGATTACGACCACGATCTGGCGCAGGCGGAACTGCCGGCGGGCATTGAACTCGCGTATGACGGTTTGAAAGTGACGGCGGATCCATCATGAAACCAACGGGAAAATCATCCAGGTGGTTTAGTTTTCAGAAAATTGAATTGAACCCGCCGCCGGCCGCAAGGTCAAATCACGAGTTATGAGATCATTGCCGCTGCTGCTGCTCGCCTTCATCCCGTTGCTGGCCCGTGCCGGGGGCGAGGAAGTGGTGGTCGTCTACAATAGCAGCATGCCGGAATCGAAAATGGTGGCGGAACATTACGCTCACGCACGGCAGGTGCCGGCGAAACAGGTCTACGGCTTCAAGCTGCCGGTGACAGAAGAAATTTCGCGGACCGAATTTCGCGATGACCTTCAGTTACCGCTCGCCAAAAAGCTGGAGAAGGATGGCCTCTGGAAATTTGGCGCCATCACGATTCCCGCGACGAACGGCCAGCCAAAACGCGTGGACCAAAAGGTCATCACCTCCAAAATCCGGTATGCCGTTCTGTGTTATGGGGTGCCCTTGAAGATCCGCCCCGACCCCGACCTCCACGAAGCGGTTCCCGAAAAAACCTCGGCAGAGATGCGTCGCAACGAGGCGGCCGTGGATTCGGAGCTGGCGTGGCTTCCGCTCGTCCGGATGGATTTTCTGCTTTCCGGGCCGTATCCCAACTGGGTTTACGGAGCGACCAATGCCGCGCTGTTCAACCCGACGAACGGCATTCTCATGGTCACGCGTCTGGACGGCCCCAGCCCGGAAATCGCGAGCGGACTGGTGGACAAGGCGCTGCAAGCCGAGCGCGACGGCCTGTGGGGACGCGCCTATTTCGACGCGCGCGGCTTCGGAAAATCAAACGCGTATTTTCTGGGCGATGAATGGATGCTGGGCGCGGCGAAACTCTGTCGCGAACTTGGATTTGAAACGACCGTGGATAATCAGCCGGAAACTTTCTCCGCCAATTTCCCTTTGAGCCACATTGCAATTTACTGCGGCTGGTATGACAGCGGGGTGTCCGGCCCGTTCGCCCTGCCCAGGGTTGAATTCATGCCTGGCGCCTTCGCGTATCACCTCCATTCCTACAGTGCGAACACCCTCCGCAGCCCGAATGAAAACTGGGTCGGCCCGTTGCTTGCGAAAGGCGCGACCTGCACGATGGGCAGCGTGTATGAACCGTATCTCTCGGGCACGCCAAACTTTGCCATCGTCATCGCGCTGATGGCCACCGCGGGTTCTTCGTTCGGCGAAGCCGCTTGCGCCGGGCAAACCGTCTTGTCCTGGCAAACGACCGTGGTGGGCGATCCGCTGTACCGCCCGTTCAGCAAATCGCCGCAGCTGTTGCACGCGGAGCTGACGCAGGAAAAAAGTCCGTTGCTCGAATGGTCTTACCTCCGGCTGGCGAACCTGGCGCTCACCCACGGCACGCGCGCGGCGGCGGTTTGCAACCTGCTTGAAAATCTCGACGCGGCCACCAACAGCGCGGTGTTGACGGAAAAGCTCGCCGACCTTTATGCCGAACTAGGCAAGCCTTCCTCGGCGATCCTGACGTATCAAAACGCGCTGAAGCTGAACCCGTCACCCGAACAACGCATCCGGCTGCGACTGGCACTCGGCGAAAAACTTCAGGCACAGGATCGTTATGCCGAAGCGACGGAAAACTACCGGAAGCTTTTGGAGGAAGCTCCGGATTATTCCGGCCATATTTCCATTTCAAACAAACTGGCGCTGCTCCAGCAAAAGATCGCGAGCAACAACCCGCCCGCCCACCCTTGACCTGGCATGGCCATTTTCTTCGACACGCACGCCCATCTGGATTATCCGGACTACGCGCCGGATTTGCCGGACGTCATCGCCCGCGCAGCGGCCGCCGGGATCACCAAGATCATCTCCATCGGCACCAGTCTTGAAAGCAGCGAACGCGCCATCCGGCTCGCTGAAAAACATCCCAACGTCTACGCCGCCATCGGCTGGCATCCGACCGAGGCGCTGGAGGCACCGGAGGATCTGCGCCCTGCCCTGCGCGAACTTGCCAGCCATCCCAAGGTCGTCGCCATCGGCGAAACCGGACTGGACTATCACCATTTGCCGAGCGCGATGCCGGAGTTCACGGCGGCGGATGATGTCCGCTATAAGCAAAAGCAGGCGGACATTTTTCGGCAGCAGATGGAAGTCGCCGCCGAACTGGGCTTGAACTGCGTCATCCATCAACGCACGGCGTTTGACGACACGCTGGCGCAAATGAAGCCGTTCATCGGCAAAACGCGCGGGGTGTTCCATTGCTTTGGCGAAACGGTGGACCGGATGCGGCAGATATTTGAGATCGGCTCGCTGGTGAGCTTCACCGGCATCGTCACGTTCAAGAACGCGCAGAATGTCCGGGATGCCGTTGCCGCTGCGCCACTGGACAAATTCATGCTCGAAACCGACTGTCCGTATCTGGCGCCGGTGCCATATCGCGGCAAGCGCTGCGAACCGGCTTATGTGAAGGAAATCTCCGAAACCATCGCGCAGATCAAACTGTGTTCGCTGGATAAATTGAGCGCGGCAACCGGCAAAACCGCGGCGGATTTTTTCCGGAAATTGTGACGGTTCGGTCCACTCTCCGTCAATAATTGAGACACGTTGCCATCGCTTGCGGCTAAATCACCAAGTTATGAATGGAACGGGAGGTGCTGGCATTCCTCGATGAAAAAATCAATTTTGAGGTTTGCGGCGATGCTCCCGGTCATCTTCCTGACCTCCTGCGCCACGCCGCCCCCGCCGGTCGCCTTCCACAACACGGACAGCACGGCGCTGGTCATCAAGTCTTTGGATGGTCAGACCAGCCAGATGCTCCAACCCAGCACGTCCAGCCAGGCGAAAAACGACCAGATCCTGAGCATCGCCCAGACGCTGCCGCAACATCAGACTGCGGTGGTGATGCTGGAAAATTACACCGAGCCGAGATTGGGCCAGCAATTCCGGGATCGCGGCACTCCGCTCTTCATCTGCCTGCGCAGCCTGGGCTATCAGCACATCATCTTCGTTCAGGGCCAGAACGTGCCCGACCCCAATGGCCTGATCACGCTGGCCGAATACCACTAATCCGGCGGTTATACTTGAACCTCAGCGTCCGGCCGGTGAATAATCACCGGAGCAATGCCTGAACAGCTGCAACTGCGCATCTACGGTGACGCCTCACTGCCAACCCTGATCTATCTGCCGGGCTTGCACGGTGACTGGACGATTGTCGGCGGTTTTCGAAAACAAGTCATCGGCAAGGTTCGCTTCGTGGAATTCACCTACCCGCGCACACTGGACTGGTCGCTGGAAGATTACGCGGCGGCAATCGAGGAAGCGCTTGTGAAAAACGGCATCACCACCGGCTGGCTGCTCGGTGAATCCTACGGTTCGCAAGTCCTCTGGGCACTGGCGAGACGAGGAAAATTTCCCGCGCGCGGATTGATTCTCGCCGGTGGGTTTGTGAAGCATCCCATGCGCTGGGCCGTGCGGCTGTCGGAAATCATATTCGGCCGGATTTCGATGTCGGTGCTGGTCTGGCTGATTTTCAGCTACGGAAAGATTGCCCGCCTGCGGTATCGCCATTCACCGGAAGTCATCGCCGACATTGACGAATTCATTGTCCGCCGGACGGACCTTGACCGGCGGGCCGCCCAGCACCGCCTCCATTTGATCGCGGCGAACGATCCGCGCCCGATCGCCCGCCGCACCTCGCTGCCCGTCTATTACTTGAGCGGCGGGATCGATCCCATTGTGCCGTGGCCATTCGTGCGCCGCTGGCTCAGGGAGCATTGCCCCGCGTTGCGCGAATGCAAAATCATCGGGACGGCCGACCACAACATTCTTGGCACCGCGCCCGCCAAGGCGGCCGGCCAGATCCTGGCCTGGATGCAGCGGTGAAGAATTTACGGTTGCAGCCGCACGATTCCGTTCTATCTTCCGTCCAACAAACGTATGACCAAACAGCAAGTCCTCGACCTCTACTTTCTCGACGCGCGCCACAAGCTCGTCGAACTCGCCGCCTTCCTCGACCGGGTTGAGCGCGCGGCCGGCAAGGATGATTTCCGGTTGCAGTCATTTCGCCAGGCGCTCACCCAATTGAACGGCAAAAAGAAAAACAAGGTGAAGGCGGCATTGCTGGCGTTTAGCGACCCGACAACGACGCCCATCGCCAAGGCGGCGGGCAAAGGCGCGGTTGGCGCCTACGTCGGCTCGCGCTGACCCTGCTATCAACCATCAACTATTGACTATCAACTAGCGTGCGCTACATCGAACCTCACGCCCACATGGTCAGCCGCACGACTGACGATTACGAGCGCATGGCGCTCGCCGGCTGCGAGGCCGTCTGCGAACCGGCGTTTTGGGCGGGCTTCGACCGCAGTTCGCCCGCCGGCTTTTACGATTATTTCTGCCAGCTCACGGAACACGAACCGAAGCGGGCCGCCAAGTTCGGCCTCAAACATTTCTGCTGGCTCTGCATCAATTCCAAGGAAGCCGAGGATGTGAAGCTCGCCGAAGAAGTCATCGCGCTCATCCCGCAATTTTTAAACCGTCCAAACGTCCTCGGCATCGGCGAGATCGGGCTGAACAAAAATTCGCGGAACGAGCTGCGCGTGCTGGAAATGCAGGTCGAACTGGCCGCAACGCATGAGCAATTGATTTTAGTTCATACGCCGCATCTGGAAGACAAACTGAAAGGCACGCGGCTGATTCTCGACGTCTTGAAGAATGACCAGCGCATCCGGCCCGAGCGGGTGATCATTGATCATGTCGAGGAACACACGGTGGAAATGGTTTTGGACTGCGGCATGTGGGCGGGCATGACGCTGTATCCCGAAACCAAATGCACGCCGGCGCGGGCGATTGACATTCTCGAGACGTTTGGCCAGGAACGTCTCTGGATGAACAGCGCCTGCGACTGGGGCGTGAGTGATCCGCTGGCCGTGCCGAAGACAGCCCTGGAAATGAAGAAACGCGGCCACGTTGCCAGCGCGATTGAGAAAGTCATTTTTGGGAATCCAAAAAGCTTTCTTAAGCAGTCGGGGAAGTTCAAGCTCTGAGTTTGGAGCGCGGCTGTATGCAAAGCATCAGCCGCAGCACCCACTTCAAACCTTGTGACTTCCAATCGTCCAGGTGCTGCGGCTGGTCCTGCGGACACAGCCGCGCTCCGGCGGTGTTCCGAAATCAGTTCGCCCAGATGGTTCCCGCCGAACTGACGGGCATGAACTGGTTGTTGCCGATGTATTGCAGTTCCACCGCCGAGCCTTGAATGCCGGAAATCCCGCCGTTGACTCCGGGTGTGGTCGCGACCTGCGAGGCAGCTTGCGCGGAGTAAATTCCGCCGCCGAAGACCCCGGCCGCGAGCCTGCCCCCGTCAGCCGATGAAGTGATGCAGTTCCAGGCTTTGCCGGGCGTGCCGGGCTGCTGCGTCCACGTTACTCCGTAATTGATTGAGTTATAAATCCCGCCGTTTTGTGATGCGGCCACCAGCTTGCCGCCATCAGCTGAAGAGGCAATCGAAGCCCAGGTCAGGCTCGGCGCATTCGTCTGTTGAGTCCAGGTGGAGCCGGCATTGAAGGAGGTATAAATCTGTCCCCCAGCTTCCACTGCCGCCAGATATTTGCCATCCGCCGAAGAAGCCACCGAAGTCCAGCTTTTGGCGGGGGCGCTGCTTTGCAACCAACTACTTCCGGAATTGGTCCAAATGCTACCACCACTCGTCACCACCGCCACCAGATTGCTCCCATTTGCCGACGAGGCGACGGAAAACCAGGTTCGGGGTGAAGCTTGCGAAGTCCAGCTGGCGCCGGAATTGCCGGAGACCCAAATGTTGCCGCCATTGACCACACCCACCAGCCGCACGCCGTCGGACGACGAAGCGAGCGAACTCCAAGTCGTCGAAAGAGGAGCGCCTCCACCACTTCGAGACACCCAGGTGGAGCCGGAATTGCTGGACGTATAAAGGGTGCCATTATTGATTGCCGCGACCAATTTGACGCCATCTGCGGACGAAGCCACCGCCTGATATTGGGCAGGATTTGGCGAACCACTGCCGCTGGCTGCGGACCAGGTCTTGCCCGAATCTGTGGAAACATAAAGATTGGGTGAGACTCCGCCATTGGCGGCGGCCAACATTTTGGTGCCGTCGCCGGAGGAAGCGATGGATGCCCAGTTTTCATTCCCCACACTGGATTGCTGCCAGGAGGAATTCGTGAAGCCCGAAAAATTGCCGATGATGAACTGGTTGGAGTTTTGTAAAACCGTCCATCCGCCCGAACCTGCGCCGGAAATGCGCACGATGTCCACAGGGCTCGGTGTCGCCGGCAGTCTGACCGCCACCTCCAGCGTATTCGTCAGCAGGTAGCCGGTGTCAATCACCGCCTGCACCACCGTGCCGGTCGGCACCAGCCAGCCGACCAGGCCGTTGCCGAAAAAGCTGCCGGAAAAACTGTTGCCCCGCAGATTCGTGAACGTGTTCCCACCATTAAAAACGTTTGTTCCCGAGAACGTCTGGTTCGCGTTCAGCAATGCCACGTTTGACGAGAGCCGCGCATCGGCCACCGTGCCGGAAGTGATCTGCGAGCCGTTCAGATTCGCCAGCCCCGCCCCGTCGCCGCTGAACGTGCCGCCGAAAAGATTTCCGCTGTTGATCAGCGCCACCGTGTTGGTGTAACCCGTAAACGCGCTGGCCGGTAGCGTCCCGCTCAACTGCGTCGAGGCCAGGGTGCCCAGCAGATTGCTGGCCGAGTTCGCAAAGATGGCGTAAGGCACGGGCAACAGCGGCTGGCGCGGCGTCAGGTTGGTGAAGGTGACCGCGCCGTTTGTGCGCACGGCGATTTGCATCCAGTAATTCGGCCCCCGAAAAATTCCCGGGCCGAAATCCAGCGTCGCGGTGAACAAGCCGCTGGACACCGCCACGGCCAGATTGGTAACCGGCACGGCCGCGAGTGCGCCGGTCTGGTTGGTTGGATAAAGCGAGAAGGTGAAGTCGTAAGTTCCCGTGGCCGGACTGCCGCTGTCGTTGAGCCGTCCCTGATACAGGAACGCGGTGCTTTGCGCCCGCAGCGTTTCTGCCGCTCCCACTGCGAGCAACAGACAAAATAACTGCCAAATAATTTTTCTAAGCATAATGGGGTTTACTATAGCACGAGAAGAGAACATGCCAACTTGGAAAAAGTTGCGGGTATCGGCGAAGCATTTCTCCTTTGTTCGTAGCAGCCGAGGTGACGAGGCTCCATCTAATTACGAGGAAAGTAAATGAGCCTCCTAACGTCGGCTGCTACGCAAATTACGGGTTCTTTAAACGGAAGAACAGGTTGCCCGAAGGATTCACGAGGTTCAGAAAATTCGTGCCGCCCGTCGGCGTCGGGCTGCTGCTCGCCGACCAGCTGGCGATGGGTGTCGTCAGATTGCCGCTCTGGATCAAGTTCCAACCGGCAACATCCTGCCAATACACCGTCACGGTATTGCCACTGTGGCTGATGAACAGTGTCGGCGCGCCGGGCGTCTGCACCACGTTGATGAGACTCCAGAAACCGCCCGTCACGGCATATTGCCCGCCGCTCATCGCGCCACCCGCATCGGGCTGGCCGATGGTGCCGCTGACGGAATACTGTGAATTGGTGCTCGTGCCGCCGCCGCCGGCGATTTTATACCAATCCACGGAATATTGCTGGGCGCCAATTGCAGCGGCAGCCAATAGTGAACAAATGATCAAAAGCGTTTTCATTGAATTGCCCTCAAGATGCCGTTGGTGAAACAGAGTAGGTTCGTCCCGCCACCCGGCACCAACACGGCCACATTGATTGTCAGCCCACCACTGATGCCATCAACCGGGAGATTAGTCAACCCGGTGCCGTCGCCGCTGTGATACCCATTGAAACCGCCGCGGAAAAAATTGAACTCGTTCGTGAAGTAGAGCGATGCCCCGACGTTGCCGGGTGCCAGTGCCAGCGGGTTCAAGTTGGTCAGATAATTTCCGTCGCCGCTGTGATAGCCGTTGAAACCGCCGCGGAAAAAATTGAACTCGTTCGTGAAATAGAGCGGTGATCCGACGTTGCCGGGTGCCAGTGCCGCCGGATTCAAGTTGGTCAGATAATTTCCGTCACCGCTGTGATAGCCATTGAAACCGCCGCGGAAAAAGTTGAACTGGTTCGTGAAATAGAGCGACGACCCGACGTTGCCGGGAGCCAAAGCCAGCGGATTCAAGTTGGTCAGATAATTTCCGTCACCACTGTGATAGCCATTGAAACCGCCGCGGAAAAAGTTGAACTGGTTCGTGAAATAGAGCGATGATCCGACGTTGCCGGGTGCCAGAGCCGCCGGATTCAAGTTGGTCAGATAATTTCCGTCACCGCTGTGATAACCATTGAAACCGCCGCGGAAAAAATTGAACTCGTTCGTGAAATAAAGCGATGCCCCGACATTGCCCGAAACAAGACTCTGCGGATTCAGATTGGTCAAGCCGCCGCCGTCGCCGGTGAAGGTGCCACTTAAAGTCACGTCATTTTGATTGTTGACCAGAATCACCGCCGGTAATTGCGGCAAGGTCAGGGTGCCGCTGATGTTCGCGGCGGAAACTGAACCTGCCGATCCAGCCGACGTGGCGTAGACGGCATACGGCACCGGCAGGATTGGTTGGCGGGGATTCAAGGGAATAAAGGCCCCGCCGCCATTCGTGCGCGCCGCAAGCTCCAGCCAGTAATTCGAGCCATTGAAGACGCCGCCGAAATCGAGCGATGTCGCAAACAGTCCATTGCTCACACCCGTGGCCGTATTGGTCAATACACCAAACATCGTGCCGTTGGTGCTCGCATCGTAGAGCATGAAGCGCAGATCGTAACTGCCATTGGCCGGGCCGCCGCCGTCACTAAGCCGGCCGTTGTACGTGAAGGCCGTGCCTTGGGCGGCAGCAGAAAGGATTAAGACCTGCGAAATAATGAAACCGCCTGCGAATAGGATTTTATTTTTCATGGGCTGCCTGATTGATTGCGGGGTTTATCCTCTATCGGCGGAAATTATTCAATTCCGAACTTACCGCCGTCCGAAGTTCGGTCTGGAAAATTCAACCCTGGAGAATTTTGCCGGCAGCCGCACGAACAGATTCGATCAATTCGCGCGGTTTCAAAACGACGGCATCGCCGCCCCAGCTCAAAACCCAGCGTTGCACTTCCGCGAGGCTGGACAGCATCATTTTCAATTCCACTCCCCCGCCCTGCAGTTCGCGCAAGATCTGCGACGGATGCCATTTTTTTTCACGGATGTAATCGGCGGCGCGGGCATTGAAGCGGATGACCACGTCAAACTCGCCTTCGCCGGAGTGGACGCCGAAGCTGTCGCGCAACCGTTTCTCCAGCGAAAATTTCTGTGTGCGCTCAAAGGTCTTGCCCGTCGGCTTCACGGACTGGATGCGCGCCGGAACAAAGGTGCGCAGATCCTTGCGCACGTGGTCGAATGCGAAGAGATACCATTCGCCGTTGATGTTCGCCAAGTGATACGCATCCACGAGCCGTTTCTCCGCCGGCTGGCCGGGCTTGCGGTAATGCAGCTCCAACTGCTGCCGCTGGGCGACGGCTTTGGCGAGCGCGTCAAAAATTTCCAGATTGAGAATCGGCTCCGCGCGCGTGCGGAAGGAAATGGTCTGCTCAATATCGGCGAGGTTGAGCGAAATGGTGTCGGGCAGCGCCTGCTCCATTTTCCTGATGGCGCTCAGGAGCGGCTTCTCGAAGCTCGTGCCGCGATATTGCTGCAGGGCTTTTTCCGCGACGACGAGCGCAAAGATTTCGCCCTCGGTGATCTGCATCGTGGGAAAGGAACTGACTTCGCCGGTGTAACGGTAGCCATTATGACTGGCGACGTATTCAATCGGCAGGTTCAGCCGTTCGCGCATGAACTCGATGTCGCGCTGGATGGATTTGGTGCTAACCTCGATGTCGCGCGCAAGTTTGGTGGCGTTCGGGAAGCTGCCGGACTGGATCGCCTGATGAATGCGCAACATCCGCTCCAGCGGCGGACGCGAATGGAGCGAGGAATTCATTTGAACAGGAGCAAACGGAGGAAACGGAGACAAAACTTAACGGATCAATCCCGCTCCGTTTGCTCTGTTACCTCCTGTTGATTTTCACGAACCCAGCGACAATTTCGCCAGCAACTCGTCGTTCGTCTTGTGCTTCTTGAGCGCGGCGGTGAGCGTCTCCATGGCTTCGATGGGATTCAAGTCCACCATCGTGCGGCGGAGTTTGCGGATGGCTTCAAGATTCTTGGGCGCGAACAGTTTTTCCTCTTTGCGCGTGCCGCTCTTCGGGATGTCCAGCGCGGGATACAGACGGCGGTCGGAAAGTTTGCGGTCGAGGATCAACTCCATGTTGCCCGTGCCTTTGAACTCCTGGAAAATCAGTTCGTCCATGCGCGACCCGGTGTCCACGAGCGCGGTGGCCAGAATCGTGAGCGAGCCGCCGTTCTCGATCTTGCGCGCGGAAGCGAACATCTTGCGCGGAATTTCAAGCGCGCGGGCGTCCACACCACCGGTCATCGTGCGGCCGCTGCCGCCGTGAACGCTGTTGTAGGCGCGGGCCACGCGCGTGAGCGAATCGAGCAATACGAACACATCCTTGCCCGCTTCCACCATGCGGCGGCAGCGCTCGATCATGAAGCGAGAGAGGCGGACGTGCGTTTCCAGATCCATGTCGTTCGACGACGCGACGACTTCAGCCTTCACCGAACGTTGGAAATCCGTGACTTCTTCCGGGCGCTCGTCAATCAACAGGACCATCGCGTGAACTTCTGGATGATTCGTGGTGATGGCGTTGCAGATCTGTTTGAGGATGGTCGTCTTGCCGGTGCGCGGCGGCGCGACGATGATGCCGCGCGTGCCCTTGCCGATGGGCGTGACGAGGTCAATCACGCGCGTCTCGATCAAGTCCGGCGTGGTCTCGAGCTGAAATTTTTCCACCGGGTCAATGCTCGTGAGATTCTCGAAGCGGACGACTTTGGTGTAGTCCTCGAACGACAGGTCGTTGACCTTCTCCACGGTCTTGAGCTGCGGGCTGGTGCCGCGATGCGGCGGCTGCGTGGTGCCGACCACATGGCTGCCCTCGCGCAAAAAATTGCGGCGGATGGTGTCGGGTGTGACGAAAATGTCGGTGGGCTTGGGGTGATAATGGTTGGCGGCGGTGCGCAAGAATCCGAAACCCTTTTCGGAAATCTCCAAGTGGCCGGAACCGTGATTGGCGGTTTTATCCCCGTTATTATCTGGACTGCTCATATTGTATGTGTGTGCGAAGGCCGGAATTTATCCCGCAAACCTGTTTTGAATTTTAGAACTTGGGAAGCCGTCCCGCAAAAGCAGGACTAACAAAACCTTCGACGGACTGATAACTACGCTGAAACCCGCGTGAATGCAACAAGTATTTTTCCCGCAACATCACGCGCTCGGCGGAATCGTCGGCGGCCGGACACTCGCCCTCAACCAGCGAAGATACGCCGCACGGACAATGCGGCGAAGTTGTTCACGCGAAATGCCGGGATGCTGCGCGTGCAGTTTTTCCAGTTCAGCTTCAAACAATTCCTCGCGCTCCCGCGACTGTCGCGCCTCATCGAAGAGTTGCAACAGCCTTTCCATTTCCGGCTTCATGCGGCAAACAGATCGGGAATCAATTTTCCGGCCTCCGCTTCCGGCATTGGGTTGTGAAGCATTTCCCAATCCGACTTCAAGCCGCGAATGGCAAAAGCCACTTCCTCGGCGAGCGACTTGTCGGGAAAATCGGGTTCGTCCAGCGCCATTTGTTCCAGGCGCAAAAGCCGGATGAGCCATTTGCAAATTTGAGCGTGCTGCTGGAGTTCGGCGGGGCTTGGCTCGCGCTGCAACAAGTGTTCGCGCGTCCAGCGGCGAAAGCCACTGGTCTTGGCAACCATTTCGCGCGTCTGTTCCGCCAGCAGCCACGTCACGGCGGGCAATGTCGGCTGCTCGGCAAATTCGGCGATGGATTCCGCCCTAGTCATTGCTTGAATAGTAATCAGTTAATTCGTCGAACGCAAGACGGGTGCCGCAATTAGTCAAACACCCACAAACGCAACCAGTATTTTACAGCGAAGCATCCTGACACTGCCCCAGTTTGTAGCGTCGCGCGTCCTGCCTGACGTAGAGGGCGGGCATCTTGCCGACCGGAACAAACGCACTATTCCTCTGCGAGATTTGCATGTCCTAACGCTTCGCCTGGAACACAGGCCCTTTCCGCCAGGCGAGACGCCCGGCTCTACGGCAGTCCAGAGGCACGCCGGTATGGCGGCAGTTTCAAGCCGCGCTTACGCCTCATAGCGGCTTGAATATTTTTGGCGGTAATGCGTCGCGGAACGACTTGTCGAATTGGGAAACGTCAGCAAAAACAATTTTCTCTGAGTGATTCTTCGGGTTTGAGACGGGAATACTTGTGATGCGGAGATAAGCACGACCATCCAGCTGGCCGAGGTATTCCGTAGCTATCGCTGTCTGCGGGTCTCCCAACCGGTATATGGACTCAAAGTTGCTTGCTGGTATCGGGCGAGGCGTAGTTGAATGTTCGGGATACAACATTAGGTTGGTGACATTGCCGCGCAAAAACCACGTCATCCCCTCATTTTCGATCGTCGTTACATTTTTAACTGCATCATAACTAACACGCCCACCCATTGGCGGGGGTGGGCTAGCTTTGCAAGTGCCAGTGCTTGATGTGCTGCAGCCAGACAATAGCGTGGCTGCTATGCACAAAACCAACGCGAGCATTGTTTTCATTTGTTTGTGACAGCGAAAAGGCAGAGCCCTTCCTACTTCACCCACCCACCGCCGCGCGCGCTTCGGCGGCGAGCGGCGTGCTCAAGTAACGTTCGCCCGTCGAGCAGGCCACCGTCACAATCAGCTTGCCCTTGTTTTCCGGCCGATTGGCCACTTCAATCGCGGCGACGACATTCGCGCCGGTGGAAATGCCGACCAGCAATCCTTCTTCCTTCGCCAGCCGCCGCGCCATCGCAAACGCGTCGTCGTTGGAAACCTGCACGCACTCGACAATCTGCGGATTGCCCGCGCTGTCCTTCAAATGCAGATTCTGCGGAACAAATCCCGCGCCCGTGCCTTGAATCTTGTGCGGGCCGGGCTTGACCGGCTGCCCCGCAAGCGTCTGCGAAATGACCGGTGAATCTTTCGGCTCAACCGCGATGGCTTGGAACGAAGCCTTCTTTGGTTTGATCACTTCCACGCAGCCGGTGATCGTTCCGCCCGTGCCGACGGCGGCGACGAGAATGTCAATCTTGCCATCCGTGTCATCCCAAAGTTCCACGGCGGTGGTCTTCGCGTGGATGGCCGGATTCGCCGGATTGTTGAACTGTTGCGGAATCCAGGAGTTCGGAGTTTCCTTGGCCAGCGCTTCGGCGCGCGCGATCGCGCCTTTCATGCCCTCCGCACCGGGGGTCAGCACCAGTTTCGCGCCAAGCATCGCCAGCAACGTGCGGCGTTCGACCGACATCGTTTCCGGCATCGTAAGAATCAATTGATAACCTTTCGCCGCCGCGACGAACGCGAGCGCGATGCCGGTGTTGCCGGAAGTCGGCTCGATGATCACGGTGTCCTTCTTGAGAATGCCGCGCTTCTCAGCATCTTCGATCATCGCCATGCCGATACGATCCTTGACGCTGCCGAGCGGATTAAAAAATTCGCATTTCAGCAAAATGGTTGCGCCGGCGCCGGCGGTGACCTTGTTGAGTTTGACGAGCGGTGTGCGGCCGACGGTTTCGATGATGTTGTTGTAAATGCGTCCCATAAATTTTTTACGGTTAAGTTGGTTGCGTAAGACTGCGTATAGTTGTGCAGAAGGCGGCGGGCGGGCAAGTTATTTTTATTGGAAACATCGAACATTCAACATTCAACTTCGAACGTCCAATAAAGGTAGATTCTGCGGCTTGCTTCAATTCGGTATTGAGCGTTGAATGTTCGAGGTTGAATGTTTCCCCGTCCCTAAAAACAATAAGTCCCTGCCCAACCTTTCGGTCGGACAGGGACAAATGGGGGATGGGAGTTCGCCATGCTCTCTTTCCCGGACTGACATTCGGCGCGCCCTTTTCAGGGGCTGTCAGCTTCCCGACGCCATTCTCCACGGCAAGCGGAGTTTCCGGCCTCGTAGCAGGGCCGTCCAGCGCCTTGCGGCGTCTGGATTTCGAGTGAGGCTTTTCAGCTCGCTTCAACTGGTGGTTGCGCCACCGGCCTGCGAACCAGGTTGAGACACGCCTATGATTTAATTTCGCGTCTCCACCATTAGCACCGGGTCAGCCGCTGCTTTTGACAGCGCGTTCGCCCGATGCCACGGGTCTCGCCTCTTCACTCTCAGGTTGCCTTTCTTTCACAGCCCGGCGGTGTCGTTTTTAACATCGCCGACGCTCGGAAGGTTTTCACGCGGCCTGCCCAGCCTGCGTGTCCTTCCCGGTGCGGATGCCCTTTTTGTCCCGCCTTTCGGCGTCTTTCTTTTGGCTGATCTCCGCTTGGATGCGTGACCGCCAGAGTCGTCCGTCCGTGCTAATCCACAGTAGCAACCGATTACCCTCCGGGTAACTGCGATTCATCCAGGCTCGAAACCTGCCCGGATTACTTGACTCGGTCTGGAACGGTTTCTCATCATTCCTCGCCGCCTAGTTCCCTTTTTCGCGTTACTGGCACGCGCGAACGTGCCTGAGGAACTGGTGAATACTGCCTCCGCCAAATCTTTCGATCTGGTTCCAGAGGAACCGGGTCAACCAGCCTGACCCGACCTTTCCCCAGTCGCCTGGGATTATCTTTGAGATTTCCGGCCTCAATTTTATTCGCTGCCGTCCGTCTCGGTTCTTTCAATGAACTGCGGACATCATAACTTATTTCCCTTTTCCGACAACGAATTGATATGCACAGCTTATTCACCGGGTCGTGCGGGCAACCCGGCCGCGAACAACGGCAATCAGCTTTTTAAACAAAGGCGGTTCTCTTTTGCGCCGGAAAATTATTCACCGCGTTCTCCAAACCCGAACCGCCGCGGTGAACAAGTTCTGTTTGTTATGTTTGAAAAATACTCACTCGACAGAAAGATTTTACAGGCGCAGAATTTTCATTACATGCATCCCGAATATGCGATTAATTCTCGTAGATAAAGGCCAGGAGTTTTGCGAGGTGCTTCGCTGGCAATTTCGGTCACACCCTGAAGTTCAGATTAACTGTGGCAAATTCGAGGACTTGCCATCGTTCGATTGTATTGTCACAGCCGGAAATTCGTTCGGTTTAATGGATGCAGGCATGGATCTGGCCGTTGTTCGTTTCTTCGGACGGCAGGTCATGGATCGTATCCAGAAGCAAATTCTTGACGATTATCTCGGGGAGCAGCCCGTTGGAACCTGCCTGATTGTGCCAACCGATCACGCGTTGCATCCGTTTGTTGCTCACGCTCCGACCATGCGTATTCCGATGAACATTCAAAGCACGGATCATGTTTATCTGGCGATGTGGGCAGCTCTCACTGCCGTCCATCGCCACAATCGTTCGGAACCAAAAAAGATAGAAACGGTCGCTTGTCCCGGACTCGGCACTGGCACGGGTGGCGTTGATTCGCTTGAAGCAGCACTCCAATTGTTTTTAGCTTACGAACATTATCTACGACCGCCGCAGTTCATCAATCCTTCGGTCGCACAACAGCGCCATGAGAAAATTTATTATGGTGGGCACTGGGGGTTTAAGCACCCACGAAGAAACAGCGCGTAGCGGTTTGAGAAGGAATGAAACGCCAGCTCCCATTCGCCTCCACCACCTTGCGGATGCTGCCCGGCCCGGTCGCGTTGGTTTGTGCGCTGACGAATTTTCCGCGCTGGGCTTCGGCTCACGAGGACGCTCGCCCCACCCAATGAAAAAGGCCGCCCTTGCGGACGGCCTTTGAATGAATCACAAAAATTACTTCTTCGTCTTGGCGGCCTTCTTCGTTCTCACGATGGCCTTTTTACGTTTGATGTAGGCCTTGCGGCGTTTTTTATGTTCAGCTTTGTTCAGTTGTTTGCCCATAAGTGTCTTTACTTTGATCGCGTGTTGCGGTTTTGTGGACGCACTATGAAAGTTTACGCGCAACGATTCAACATCTTTTTCGCATGGCTGGCGGCGGCGGCCGTGCTTTGCGGTTGTCAAACGGACAAAAAGTCGGGCAAAAACAAGAACGATATCAGTGTCCTGCGCGTTCATCTGCAGGCCAATCAGAACACCGTCGGGGCGACCGTGCCGGTCACCTTGTTGCGTTCCAATCCCGTGTCCGTGACCATCGCCCACGATCCGATATTGACCGAGGCCAGCGTCGTGGCCGCGCGGGTCATTGACACGCCGGGCGGTTTCGCCGTCGAAGTCCAGTTTGATGAAAGCACCACGCTGATGCTGGAGCAATATTCCTCCGCCAATCCCGGACTGCACTTTGTCATCTTCGGCCAGTGGGGCGAAAAGGCTGCCGATGCCCGCTGGCTCGCGGCGCCGTTGATCACGAAACGCATCGCCAACGGGCAACTGGCGTTCACACCGGACATCACTCGCGAACAGGCCGACCGCTTCGTCCAGGGATTGAACAACGTCGCCAAAAAATTGAAGAAGGGCATTTTCTAATGATTGGCTCAGCTGTTTACCGGGTTCTTTCAACCGCCGCCATTTTGGCATCGGGCACCGGGATGTTCGCGCAGTCGCCGTTTCAATTCCCGACCGCCAACCATTCGCTCTATCAAGTCGACGGCGAGCTGAAGTTTTTTGCACCCACCGCGCCCGACAAACCGTGGACGAGCGGCAGTTTCGGCTGCGTGCGCAACGACGGCTGGCGGATGCACGAGGGGTTGGACATCCGCCACCTGCAAACCGACCGGCGCGGTGAACCGACCGATCCGGTGATGGCCACCGCCGACGGCACGGTGGTTTATTTCAGCAAAAAGCCGGGACTGTCGAATTATGGAAATTACGTCGTCGTCCGTCACGTGGTTGAAGGACTGGAAATTTATTCGCTCTATGCGCATCTGAGCTCCGTCCGCCCCGGCCTCGCCATCGGCGCGGTGGTCAAGGCGGGCGAAGTCGTCGGCACGATGGGCCGGACATCGACCGCTGAAACCATTGCCAAGGACCGGGCGCACGTTCACTTCGAATTGAACGTGCTGCTCAATGACAACTTTGCGGCATGGTTCAAGAAGCACACTTCGCCCGGCGAACGCAACGATCACGGCGAATGGAACGGCCAGAATTTACTGGGCCTGGACCCGCGGGAAATTCTGGTCGCCGAACACAATCCCGTAAAAAAATTCAGCCTGCTGGATTATCTACGCGGACAGACGGAGCTGTGCCGCGTGCTGGTGCGCGCGACCGATTTCCCCTTCCTGAAACGCTACCCGGCCCTGGTCCTGAAAAATCCGGTTGCGGAAAAGGAAGGCGTGGCCGGTTACGAACTGGTTTTGAATTACAATGGCGTGCCCTTCGCCCTGCTGCCCCGTGCCGCCTCGGAGATCAAAGGCAGCGCGAAATTTCAACTGCTCTCGGTGAATGAGGCGGTGGAAAAAGCCAATCACTGCCGTAAACTCGTGGTGAAACGTGGCGGCCGCTGGCAACTGGCCGACGCTGGACTTCGTGAACTGGACTTATTAACGTTTTGAACCAAGAAAAATTGAAGTCATGAAAACCAAACTTCAACGCATTTGCATCGTCCTGCTGGCGCTGGCCGCCCTGGGGATTATCAACGGGTGCGCGACGACCGATTATTACCGTTTGAAACAAACCCGGATGGACGTGGATTTTGCCATGACCCGGTATAACAACCAGGTTACATTTGGAAACATTGCCCCGTCATTTCAGACGCAGGTGAACGCCGCCTATCAGGCCTACAAAACCGCCTTTGACGCCGCGGTTCAGCAGGCCCATTCCAATTACGACGCTCCCACTCCGGACAATGTCAAACAGCTGGCCAACCAACTCCTATCCATCCTCAGCGCCATCCCCGTCCCGCCGTAACCGATATTTCAAACGCGGGTTGAGCCGCAAACCTTTGCTCAAAATATTCAGCGGCGATGGCTGGCAACCGGCAAGTTACAATCATGCGACTCGCATTTTTCCGGTAGCGAAAATTCGCAGACGGCATTATGGTCTGTCGGTATCCGCCAAAGTCTGAATGTTTCACATTGTTTCCAGACGTCGTGATGGCCGAGCAGGTATTTGCCCGACCAACGGTTTTACGCTGATTGAATTGCTCGTGGTCATTGCAATCATTGGCATTCTTGCAGCCATGCTACTTCCCGCACTCAGCCGGGCCAAACAGCGGGCTTACATCATTGTTTGTCTGAACAATCTCAAGCAACTTCAGGTGTGCTGGCACATGTATGCGCATGACAACGAGGACGTGATCCCGCCGAATAATTTCGTGTATCAAGTGTCCATGGGCAGCACCAACAATCCGACCCTGGGCGAGGACAGTTTGACCTGGTGCCGCGGCCTGGCACCGCTGGACACCAATGAAATCAGCGCCGCCACCTCCCTGCTCTTCACCTACAATCAAAGCTCCGCGATTTATCATTGTCCGTCCGATCATTCCACGGTGGATGGTTATCCGAACGTGGTGCGCAAACGCAGCTACAACATGAGCAACAGCGCGAATTGCTCCGCCGACAATCATTTTCGGAAATCTCCCGAGATTCGGGTTCCCACGAGCCTTTTTGTATTCATCGACACCAGTGAAAAATATATCTGGGATTCCACCTTTGGCGTCATTCCGGCCAACTATCCCTACTGGTCGGACTACTGGCTGGACATTCCGGCGGATCGTCATTTGCAGGGCGCCAATCTCACTTTTGCGGACGGCCATGCGGAACGCTGGCGCTGGCGCGCACCCAAAGCCTCGGGGCTTGGACAGCCGTCTTATAGCAGCGACGATTTCGACGATTTGCGCCGGCTGCAAGAATGCATCAAAGGCGCCGGCGGCAATTGACTCGCAACCACTCACCCGGACGGATCGCCCGACCAGGCCAGACTGCGGGATTGGTTCAACCCTGGAGGTTAAAAAATCCAGCCGTTTGATTTCGTCGCGGTTCGCGAGCTGGCGCATATGCGCGAGGAACCCGGCGATCTCCGCCGCTGGCAACAACAAATCACGCCGGGCGTTGATCCATGATTTGCCTGCCGCTCTGGTTGATTGAAAAATCCAGTTGTTTCCGCGCGGCAACAAGGACACGTTGGTCAAGGGTCCTTTGAAATAAGCCAAAATCCGCATGATCCCTTTTCGCCTGAAACGTCACGGTTGCCGGACAGGTTTTCGCGCCCCTGCCGCGTATGGCGGCGTGGCCGCCACGCGGCTTGACGCCGGTTTTACGTTGATTGAACTGCTGGTGGTGATCGCCATCATCGGCCTGCTGGCGGCGCTGCTGCTTCCCGCACTCGACAAGGCCAGGCAGAAGGCCCATGGGATTTACTGCATGAACAACCATCGGCAGCTTGCTCTGGCGTGGCGTATGTATACCGATGACAACAACGACCAGCTCGTCTTTGCCAGCGAAGCCCCCTGGGCCTATGCCGCCACGGCACCCTACACCTGGGTAACCGGAACACTGGATCACAATCCCGCCAACCGCTCAAACTGGGATCCGGATCAGGACATCAAGAAAAGCCCGCTGTGGAATTATTGTGGCGGAAGCCTCGCCATCTGGCGTTGCCCTGCGGACACCTCAACCATTGAGGTCAACGGCAGCACTTTGCCGCGCGTCCGCAGCATGTCCATGAACGTTTACCTCGGCGGCTGGGGCGGCACGGATGGCAACTGGGGTCCGCAAATCAGCAACTACCGTATCTTCCGAAAATGCTCTGAGTTCAACGACCCCACCCCGACGCAATTGTTTGTCCTCCTCGACATGCGCGAGGACAGCATCGACATGGGCAACTTGTGTGTGAACATGGCCGGCTGGCCCGACAATCCAGCGGCTCAATTTTTCTGGGACTTGCCGGGCATGTATCACAACCGCGCCTGCGGGTTCTCATTCGCCGACGGCCATTCCGAAATCAAGAAATGGCGTGATCCGCGAACCACCCCGCCGCTCGTCCACAACGGCTTCGTAAATGACGTGTTCGCTTCCCCCGACAATCAAGACATCACGTGGATGCAGGAGCGGGCAACGCGACCTAAATAATGCGGTTCGCCCGGGCCAAACCGGGACCCGGCGACTTTTCGCCGCTTGGTTTACGCGCCCGCTTCGCATATCTTGTCCCTGTGTTGATTGACATCAAATCCCTGACCCGCGAAGAACTCGAAGCCCAATTCAAAACCTGGGACCAGCCGGTCTATCGCGTCACCCAGCTGCTCGAATGGCTCTACGCCCGCCGCGTCACTGCCTGGGACGCGATGACGAATCTGCCGAAAAAATTACGCGCGCAGTTGTCGGAAAATTATTCCTTCCAAACCCTCGAGCTGGTTCGCAAGCAGGGTGCGCGCGATATCACCCAGAAATTTCTCTGGAAGCTCGCCGACGGCGCATTCATCGAAAGTGTTTTGATTCCGGCCAATCCCGCGCTTTACGGCGAGGCGAGCGACCGCCACACGCTCTGTGTTTCCACGCAGGTCGGCTGCGCCTATGGCTGCAAATTTTGCGCCAGCGGACTCGACGGCTGGAAGCGCAACCTCACACCCAACGAAATCGTCGAACAGGTTTTGGCGATTGAGCGTTGGAATGAACAAGAGCTGCTGGTTGCTCGATCCTCGATGCTGGATAAAAAACCTGCCGCGCCCGTTCCCCCAGCCTCCAGCCTCCAGGATCCAACATCGCGTTTGATAAACAATCTCGTCATCATGGGCATGGGCGAGCCGCTGGCGAATTACGAAAATCTGCTCAAAGCATTGCGCATCCTGAACGCACCGTGGGGCGGCGGCATCGGCGCGCGGAAGATCACCATCTCCACGAGCGGTCTTGTGCCGCAGATCCGCCGGCTCGCGGACGAACCGGAACAATTCCGCCTGGCCATTTCCCTGCACGGCGCGACGGATGAAGTCCGCCATCGGATCATGCCCGTAAACCGCAAATATCCGCTCAAGGAACTCACCGCCGCGCTGGAATATTATCAGGGGCAAAAAGACCGGATGATCACGTTTGAATACATTCTGATCAAAGGTGTGAATGACGCCATAGAACAGACCCAGCCGCTCGGGATGCTGGCCCGCCATTTGCGAGCCAAGGTGAATCTGATTCCCTACAACACTGTCGAAGGCCTGCCCTGGGAACGGCCGAGCGAAGAGGTTTGCGAAGCGTTTCTCGATGCGCTTGAGAAACAAAAAACTCCCGCCACACTGCGCCGCGAAAAGGGTCATGACATCGACGCTGCGTGCGGACAACTGCGGCTGAAAACGGAGAAAGAATTGAGCCTAACCACCGTCAAATAATTTTGCTCTGCCTTGATTTGGCGGACAAGAGTCTTGTGATGGTGTGAGCCAGGGCAGCCCGGATAAAGCCGATCAAGTCAGCACCCGACAAAAACACTGCGGCGCAACTTTCAGAGTCCTTCGACTTCCCAGCCCGCACGATATTTGCGCCGGACGTATTGGTTGGCTTCCGGCAGATTAAAATTCAGCTTCCGACCGCGCCACTCCAGCGTGGTGTGCGGGAAACGCGCGGCGATGTCGCCCAGCAAAATGGTTTCGGTGAGCGGGCCGGCATAGGCGAAGTCGGCTGTGGTTTTGCCGCTGCCACGGCAGGCTTCAACGAACTGTTCCCAATGTTTGAGTCCTTGGACGTGCGGAAATTTGAAATCCTTGAACTTCGTCTTCGGGAAAAGCGCGGGCAGGCTGTAATGCGGCAATAGCATCACGCCTTCGGTGCCCACAAAGATTGAGCCGGCCCCGGGAGCTTCTTCGCCTTCCAGTAAAGCGATGACTTCGGCCGGCGGGCGGGAGGTGCCATCATACCAGGTTACCGGCAGGGTTTTGGCAGCGGTTTGCTGGGTGCCTGCGAAGGTGTAAATCACTTCGCCGTTGAGCGCCCAGTTCCACGGGTTTGGCAGCGGACCTTCGGAACGGACGGAAATCGGCGAGGCCAGGCCGATGGCTCCAAACACCGGATCAAAAATATGGCAGCCCATGTCGCCCAAAGTGCCGGTGCCGAAGTCGAGCCGCTTGCGCCAGTTCCCGGGATGATAATATCCCCCACCGATGAACGGGCGTTCAGCGCACACGCCGAGCCAGAGATTCCAATCGAAGTCAATGGGTATGGCATCCGTCTGATCCGGTCTGGCAGACAGGTCGCCCCAGGATTTATCGCACCAGGAATGAACTGCCTTGACCTGGCCGATGGCCCCATCCTGCACGAGACGCACGGCCAGACGATAATAGGCATTGGAGTGAATCTGGATGCCCATCTGCGTGACGACTTTCTGCTTGTGCGCCATCTCGGTCATCCGTCGCACCTCATGGATTTCATGGGCGAGCGGCTTCTGCCCGTAGACGTGCTTGCCGAGTTGCATGGCGCTCACGCCGATGGGCGCGTGCATGTGGTCAGGCGTGGAAACGTTGACGGAGTCGATGTTCCCGGCCTCTTGGTCGAGCAACACGCGCCAATCCTGATAAAACCGCGCGTCCGGAAATTTTTTCTTCGCCTCGCTCATGCGACTGAGATCCACGTCGCAGACCGCAACGATCTCGACATTGCTGCAATTGGCGATCTGCGTCAGGTCGGACCATGCCATTCCGGCTGAGCCGAAACTCGCGTGACGCAGCCTCATGCTTGGGGGCCGGGCGAACAGGTCGGACGTGATGAACGGTGCCGCAGCCGTCGCGGCACCGAGCGTCTTGAGAAAGGAACGGCGGGAGAATCGTTGTTTCATGGCCGGATCTGAAGTTTCAATCGAGCGGCTTGATGGAAATATTGCGGAACATCACCGGATCATTGTGGCCGGCAAAACCGAAGTGGCCGCTCGTGCGATCTTTGCCGGGATGCGACTTGTCTCCCATGGAGTCGATCACGGTGCTCAAGTTGGTGTCGAGAATCCGTGTGCCGTTCAATTCCACCTTGATGGCCGGCCCCACGACGGTGACCTCCTCGTAATTCCATTCGCCCGTCGGATGCTGATAGCCGCGCTGCGCCGCGACCAGGCCATACGCCGAACCGTGCACCTGGCGCGGATCAAGATGCTGCCCGGTGACCTGTTCGTAATTGTCATCGAGCACCTGGCACTCGCACATCCCGACATAAGCCGTGTCGCCACTGCCCGGATAACGAATGGCCAGTCCGTTGTTGCCGCCAGGCGGCAGCTTGAATTCCAGGCGGACGGTGAAATTGGTGAACTCCGCTTTCGTGTAAATCGTACCGCCCTTCTTCGGCTGCCAGACGATGGCCTTGTTCGTGATCCGGCAGCAATCCAGCGGCCCTTCCCAACCGGTGAAATCCCGGCCATTGAAGACCGGTTTAAATCCTTTTGCTGACCGGGCAAGCAGTCGCAGATTGGCTTCGTCGCTGCCGATCTCGCGGATGAAAATATTTCTCCAGTCGATTTCGCCGCCGTGCGTCTGCAATTGGATCGGGCCCTTCGACGGCACCGGCAGCTTGCGGTTGAAGTAATTTTCCATCACCGCTCCGTCAACGGTCTGCTGGCCGTTCAACCACACCCAGACCCGCGAGCCGACCATGATGATCCGGAGATGGTTCCATTGACCGAAGGGTTTGTCCGCCTTCACCAGCGGGTCTTTGCCCGGCGCACCCGAACTATTGTTCCACAATCCGCCGGAACCCTTGTCCGCGCCGAGAGCGAATTTATTTGTCGCAATCGAATCCCAGATCTGAACCTGCGGGCAGCCGCGCAGATAAATCCCGCTGTCGGCAAGCGGCACCGTCTTGTAATCCACCAGCAATTCAAAATCACCGTAATTCCTGTCCGTGGTGAGAAACAGGCCCTTGCCGTCATTCACCAGCACACCGTCCTTCACCGTCCAATGTTGCCGCACATCCTTGAGGCTGGCGTTGTGCTTCGCCCTGAATTTCGCCGGCGGCAAAGCCATGTAATCACGAGGATTTTCAGTACCGGCACCCCACCAGCCATCCAGATTATTTCCATTGAACAGCCCGGTGAAGCCAGGCGGCGGCAGGCTGGCAGTGTGCGCGGGATGATCGCTGGTCTGGCAACCGGTCAGAAGAAAGGGAAGAATGGCGGCGAGCGCGAAGCTCAATTTGTCTGACACTTTCAGAGCAGATGACTTGGACATGCCGACAAGCATCAGATTTTCAGGCCAAACATGAAAGAACATTTATTCGCGGCGCTCAAAACTGTCGTGATGCTTGCCCTGGCACCGATGGTCGGCGCCGGCGGTTAATATTCATTTCCCGCAACTTTGTTCGTGACAACGGACTGGGTTAATTGTCTGTTAAAGAAAAACCATGCGCGACCAGCCATCAGGTCGGGAAATCGCAACGGACGCAAGTCACACTCACGCGCTCCAAACCTTCGAGCGTCGGCTGGTGCGGTTGCTTTCGGTGCGGAACGCCGTTCAATGGATGACCTTGTGGTTCTTCGTCTGGGGCGTGGTCGTCCTGGCCGTGCGCATCGCCGGAGTGGCGCAATCCGAATGGCTGGGGCTGGGTTTGCTCGGGATTGTTCCGCTGTTCATCCTGGCCGTCCTGCGCGCCCGCCGACAAAAGCCTGAATTCACCAAAATCCGCGCCAGCTACGACCGGGTGAATGCCTGCGGCGGCGTGATGATGGCCGAGGAAGCAGCCGACATGAGCGTCTGGCAGTCGCAATTGCCCACCGCCTCCACGCCCCAACTCCGCTGGCGTAGCGGACGAATGATGACCCTGCTCTGCGTTTCGGCGTTGTTTGTGGCGACCGCCTTGTGGCTGCCCGAACGACTGACGAAGCTCGCCAATCATCATTCGCTGGAGATCGGCCAGATCGTGGAGCAATTGCAGGCCGAAGTGCAGACGCTGGCGCAGGAAAAGATTCTGGAAGACAAAAAAGCCGATGAACTGCAGCAGCAACTGGCGGCGATGAAAAAAGATTCGTCCGGTCTGGACCCGAACAAGACGTGGGAAGCCCTGGATCACATGAAGGAAGCCAACGCCGACCTCGCCAAACAGGCGGCGGAGGAGGCGTTGAACAAGACCGCCGAGCTGACCCAGGCCCAGACCCTCGCCAATGCGATGCAGGAGGCGGCGGAATCCGGCATGAGCCAGGACACCGCAATGCAGGCGGCGCAAACGCTCGCGGGAATGATCAAGGCCGCGAAGCTGGAAGACGGTTTGCTGAATGGCGAAATTCCCCCGGAATTACTGACCGACCTGAGCGGCTTCAACCAGGAGCAGATGAAACAATTATTGAGCGCGCTGCAATTAAACAAGGACGCGCTGGGCAACACCCTCGGCAAGCTTGCCGCGTTGAAAATGATTGATCCGTCCCTGCTCGGCAAATGCACGAGCGCCGGCCAATGCAAGAATCCCGGCGCGCTGGCGGATTTTCTCTCCAGCTGCACCAACGGTTCCGAAGCCACCGGGCTGATGATGTTCTATTGCCGCGGCGGCGTTGACCGCGGTCGCGGTGACGCGATGATGACGTGGAAGGATGAATCCTCGGCGGATGGCGCGAAGTTCAAGGAAGAATCGCTCCCGGCGTCCACGCATCTTTCGGATGCACAGTTTGTCGGCGTCAGCAAGGCTGCGCCGGAGTTGAGCGGTCAGGAGATCCAAGTCGAGCACGGCGCTCTGGCCAGCACCGAAGGCAGCGGCGGCTCCGCCCACTCGCAGACCATTTTGCCCGAACACAAACAGGCGGTGCAGAATTTTTTCAAGCGGGACGAGTAAAAAAGGATGAGTGGATTATTGAATGAGCGGACGAATGAGAAAACACAACACGCTTTTGGCAAATCCACCAATCCATTTATCCAAAAATCCACCAATCCAAATTAAGTTTTTTAAGTTTTTGCATTTATGCCTGACCAAATCTTGAAGCCGGAAGAATTGCAGCCTGCCTCCGAGCTGGTGCGCAAAACATTGGAACAACTCGACCGCATTTTGCTGGGCCGGAAAGAACTGCATCGTCTGGTGCTCATCGGCATCCTGAGCCGGGGGCACATTCTGTTTGAAGGCCTGCCGGGTCTCGGCAAAACCGCGCTGGTCCGCACCATCGGCCAGATCCTCAAACTGGAATTCAAGCGCATCCAGTTCACACCTGATCTCATGCCCGGCGATGTGCTCGGCACGCACATCCTGCAGGAAACCAGTTCCGGCAAACGCGAACTTGCCTTCCAACCCGGGCCGGTGTTCACGAACATTCTGCTCGCCGACGAAATCAACCGTGCCTCGCCCAAGACCCAATCGGCCATGCTGGAAACGATGCAGGAAAATTGCGTGACCCTGCTCGGCACCACGCGTCCCCTGCCCCAGCCGTTCTTCGTGCTGGCCAGCCAGAACCCGATCGAGCTGGAGGGAACCTATCCGCTGCCCGAAGCGCAACTGGACCGTTTTCTGTTCCGGCTGTTGTTCGAGCAGGTGGATGCCGACGTGCTGGACGCGATCATCTCGGAGCGGCGACGCGGCGAATTGCCGGCACCGACCTGGCAGATGGAACGGAACCAGTTGGAAGCCCTGTTCCAAATCATGGGGAAAATTTATCTGCCGCATCCAGTCTCGCGTTACATCGCCCGGCTGGTCTCCGCCACGCATCCCGGCAGCGCGGAGGCGACGGAGCCGGTGAACAAATATGTCAGCTACGGCGCTTCACCACGAGCGGCCATCGCCATCGCCGAAGCGGCCCGTGGCCACGCCCTGGTGGCCGGACGACCAAGCGTTGGGTTCGAAGATGTGAAAGTCGTCGCGCAGCCGGTGCTGAATCATCGTTTGATTTTGAATTATCAGGCGCGTTTTGACCGCATGACGGCGACCAAGCTCGTGAGCGAGTTGTTGGGCCAGCTGGATGAAACCGGCTTGAACCTGCCCAAGGATGTGGCTCTGGCGACCGCTTGAAATGAAAGCTGCCATCCACTTTTTCCGCCGACGAATCATCGCCGGGCTGCTGGCCATGGTGCCGATGCTGGCTGGGGCCGAAGATTTTGGCGACATCTCGGTCAGCGCGCAGGCGATGTATACGGGCAACACGTGTCACGGCTACGGCGAAACCCGCGTCACCTTGCAGAACCATTCTGCCGGCAAAACCCATGTGGTCACTTTGGGCTGTCCGAATCGATCGTGGAATTCCGGCAATACGATTGACCAGGTGACACGCACGGTCACGCTGCCTCCCAGCACACGGGTGGTGGTGGCGTTGCTGCAGCCGCCCTTGCCCGCAAATGGTGATGGCATGATCCGGGTTGGCATTGATGGCGGTGGCGGCGAACCGAATTTGATCCGCCTCCCCAACGCGAACAACCACATCAACGCCAGCCGTTCGTATGGCGGCAGCGGCCTGACGACGGTGGCGTTCATCAGCCGCAATCTGGATTATGACGATGTCGCCCGCGTGTTCAACTCCGAGCGCGGCCAGTTCTCGGCGGCGATGGCCACGGACGCGCCCGATTCCAGCGGAAGCACAGGATATATCCCCACCGCGTGGATGCCGGACACCCGGCATTATGGCGCGACCAACTGGTTGGAGCTGGATTATGCCACGCCGATGAAGGCCGAGCGGCTGTTGATCTACCACACGCAACCGCTGCCCTCCGGAGGAACCATTATTCTAAGCGGCAGCTCCGGGACAAACCTCACCCGCCTGACCATGTCCGGCGGAACGGCCATTTCCCGCGGGCGGGATGAAACGGAATTCACCTTTCCCGCCACCGCTCAACCGGTAAAGACGGTGCGCCTCGAATTTGGCAAAGCGCCACCGGCGAGCATCGCCATTGACGCGGTTCAACTCATCGGCTCCTCCGGCAATGCCTGGGCCGCCGACGCCCGCGCCAGCAGCGACAACAGCGCCGCCGCCGCAACGCGCAGTTACGGCGGTTCCGGTTCGGATGCCACCGAAAGTTTACGGGCGGAAGCACCGGTTTCAGAGTGGAGCGACAATTGGCTGGCTTACACGCCGTTCGATGTCATCGCCCTCAACTCGCTCGACGTGAATTCCGCTCCGCCCGCCGTGGCAGCTGCGCTTTGGAGTTACCTGCAAGCGGGTGGCAACGTGATTATTTTCGGGAACGACGCGCTGCCCGCCACCTGGCGTTCCTCCAACCAGACCGTGCTGCCGGACGGCGTGGAATATCGTGTCGGCCTGGGAAGCTGCTTTGTCATCCCGAAAGTCAGCCTGTCCCAGCTTGACCCCAAAACCTTGCAGACCTTGCGCGACACGGCGAACGGCGCGGCGCGTTATTGGCAGTCCCTGCCCGGCGACGCCGGCTCTGCGAACGGCGTTTTTCCCGTGGTGGCGAACCTGAAAATTCCCGTGCGCGGCATCGTCATCATCATGCTGGCGTTCATCATCATCATCGGCCCGGTGAACATCATCCTGCTCAACCGCCGCAACCGCCGCACGTGGATGCTCTGGACGATTCCGGCGATTTCGCTCGTCACCACCTTGATTGTTTTCGCCTACAGCCTGCTGCGGGAGGGCATCACGCCGGATACGCGCATCGGCGGTTTGACCGTGCTGGACCAGATCAATCATCACGCCGCGACCATGGGCGTGACGGCATTTTATTGTCCGCTGACTCCGAGCGGCGGACTGCGCTTCAACAATGAAACCGAGGCCTCACCGCTGGTCCATGTGGGTTACGAAAATTCCGGCAGCCCGCGGGAAGTGGACTGGACACAGACCCAGCATTTCCAGCGCGGCTGGATCTCGGCGCGCGTGCCGGCTCATTTCCATTTGAGAAAATCCGAGTCACGCCGTGAGCGCATCCAGATCGTCCACGAGAACGGAAAATTATCGGTCGTCAACGGGCTGGGCGCACCGATCAAATCGCTGTGGTTCGCCGACGCGGCCTTGAATTTTTACGAGGCGAACAACATTCCCGCCGGCCAGAAAGCCGGCTTGATCCTGTCCAAGCCGGCCCAGCCCCCGGCGAAATCCGGCGCGGAAGGTTTGTTTCACGACCTCGGATTCACCGCCAACCCGGAGCTGTTAAAGGACGGTTCGGGAAAATATCTCCTGCCGGACACTTACATCGCCGTGCTGGACGGAAACCCGTTCATCGAAAATGCGCTCGGTTCATCGTCCAGTCCCAAGCGCACCAAACAGTCGTCGGTTGTTTTCGGAATCCTCGATCCCACTGAAGCCAAATGAAAGTCCAGGTCAAAAATTTACGGAAGGAATTCGGCAAGACCGTGGCCGTGGACAACATCTCCTTCGCGTTCGACTCCGGCCACATCTTTGGCTTCGTCGGCCCGAACGGCGCGGGCAAGACCACGACCATGCGCATCATCTCCACCATCGAGGAACCGACCGGCGGCGATGTGCTGTTGAACGGCATCTCCGTCTGTGAAGAACCGGAACTCGCGCGGCGCACCGTGGGTTATGTGCCGGACACCCTGCCCGCCCATGCGGACATCACCGTCCACGAGTATCTGGATTTTTACGCGCGGGCCTATGGATTGCGTGGAAAAAAACGCACCCAGGCTGTCGAGGCCATCGAGGAATTCACCAACGTCACCGGCATCCGCGAGAAACATCTCAAGGCGCTATCCAAGGGCATGAAGCAGCGCGTGAGTCTGGGGCGCGCGCTCGTTTATGATCCGGATGTCTTGATCCTCGACGAACCGGCCGCCGGACTGGATCCCCGCGCCCGCGTGGAACTGCGCGAACTGCTCATGCTGCTGGCCGAACGTAAAAAGGCCATCCTCATCAGTTCACACATCCTCACCGAGCTGACAGAAATCTGCAACGGCGTGGTCATCATCGAGCGCGGCAAAATCCTGGAGACCGGCACGATTGAGGACGTGCTTAAAAAGAGCACCCCCCGCCGCACGGTGGTCATCCGGCTGCTCGAAGGCAATAATCACCAGAATCCCCAACTGCTCAAGGAGCTGTTGCAGACGCCGTTCGTCGAGAACGCACGCGACGTGGCGAACGAGATTCATTTCGAGTTGACCGGCGATGAATCCGCCGCGTGCGACATCCTCGGCGAATTGATCGCCAAAAAATTCAAGATCATCGAATTCCGCCAGACCAGGGTCAATCTGGAGGACATCTTCATGAACGTCACCAAGGGAGGCGTGCAATGAAAGCGTTGGACACAACACTCAACATCCAACATGCAATGCTGAACCTCGAATACAACGGACGCGTTCCAGTTCCAATCATTGGATGTTGGGCGTTGGAAGTTGAATGTTCGATGTTCCCCGAAAATTCCCAGCCATGAACGCTAAACTTTCGAGCCTTAAATCCCACTTTGGCAACTGGCGCAATTGGGAGATGAATCCCATCGTCATCAAGGAACTGCGGCAGGGCGTCCGCAGCTGGACGGTCACGGGCATGTTGATGTTGTTTCTGATCGTGCTGTTCATTGCGTCACTTGGCTTCCTGATCACGCAAAGCTTTGACGCGGTTCCCGACATGGGGCTGGGCGGCACGATGTTCTCGACCTTTGTGGTCATCCTGGCCGGCGCGAGCATTTTCTTCATCCCGCTTTACACCGGCGTCCGCGTCGCCGCCGAACGGCAGGGCAATGATTCCGACCTGCTCTACGTCACCACGCTGTCGCCGACCCGGATCATCTTCGGAAAATTTCTCTGCGGCGCCTACATCACGCTGCTGTTCTTCAGCGCGTGCATGCCGTTCATGGCGTTCACCAATCTGATGCGGGGCGTGGATCTGCCCAGCGTGTTTTTTGTTTTGATCTTCTTGTTCATGGTCGTGTGCGCGGCCAATATGATCGCGATTTTTCTCGCCTGCCTGCCGATGAGCCGGCCGTTCCGTTTTCTGTTCATCATTTACGGGATCCTCCAGTCGATCGCCCTGATGATGTCGCTGGTGTCGGCCTCGTTTCTGATGATGCGTTCCGGCATCGGGGCGATGATGGCCGGGCATGATTTCTGGATCGGCACCTTGACATTCGCCGGTTGCGGCGTGGCGGTCACCGGGCTGTTCTTTGTTCTGGCGGTGGCGCTGATCTCCCCGCCGTCGGCGAATCGCGCGCTGCCGGTGCGGCTCTATATCACCATCATCTGGCTGCTGGGCGGGCTGGTGAGCTTTGGCTGGGTCGCCCAAACCGGGGAGGCCGGATTCCTGTATCCGTGGAGTTATCTGTCATCCGTCCTCATGATGATCGCCCTGCTCGTGGTCATCAGCAACGCCGACCAGGTCAGCCTGCGCGTGCGGCGCACCATTCCGCAGCCGGGTCTCAAGCGGGCGGTGGCGTTCGTTTTTTTCAACGGCGCGGCGGGCGGGCTGATCTGGGTGGCGGCCATCATGATCGCAACCTTGTCCATCAGCGAATGGCTTTGGCTCCAGTTCCCGACCAGCCGGACGGGTTCCGGCGAAGAAAGTCATTGGCTCGCCACCACCGCGGCCTACGGCTTTGCCTACGCGCTCACGGGCCTTTTGATCCACCGGAAATTTTTATCCCGGCGCCCGCCCAAAATGGCCGGGCTCCTCGCGGTGTTGCTGGCGGGCGCCTGGGCCATTGTGCCCAGCATCGTCATGTTTTTTCTCAATCAACTTTCCTGGAAAGCGGTCGAAGGGATGCAGCCGGGCAACATTTTCAACGTCTTTTATCTCCGGGACGAAAGCCAGCGTGTTTACCATCTTTGGTTCGCCTTCGGCTGGCTGCTGATCATGATCGTCCTGAACGCGAAATGGTTTCTGGCTCAGGCAAGGAATTTTCGTCCGGTTCAGCGCGACATCGCACCACCGCCGGTGCTGGAATAATCTTTCCAAATGGACTCCGCACTTCGACAAGCCCTGGTGGACGGTGAGCAGCTTGGCATCCGCTACGCCCTTCAGATCCCGCAGGTCGCCGCCAGCGGTCTGACGGGTTCCCGGGCTGGCCGGCGGAGCGGGAGTTCGATTGATTTTCAGGACTATCGCGAATACCAGCCCGGCGACGATCTGCGATTCATTGACTGGGGTATCTACGCGCGCACCGACCGCTTGACGGTGAAGCTTTATCGCGAGGAGGTCATCCCGCATCTGGATTTGATCCTCGACGGTTCGCGTTCGATGAATCTCGAAGGCACCGCCAAGTCAGTTGCGACCGCCAAACTTTCCGCGCTGCTCGCCACCGCCGCCGCCAATGCGCAGTGCACCCAGGCCGTCTGGCTGTCCGGCGAAGGCTTTCAACGCCTTGCCAACGACACGCTCACGCCCTCCGCCTGGGACAAGCTGGAACTCGACAGCAACCGCACGCTCGACCAGTCGTTCGATATTCTCCCACCCAAACTGCGCCGCCTCGGCGTGCGCGTGCTGATCAGCGACCTGCTCTGGCCGGGCGAACCCTTGCAACTATTGCGCCGGTTGCGCGACGGCGCGGCGGCGTTGTTCGTCATCCAACTGCTCGGACGCGACGACGCCACGCCACCGGAACACGGCAATCTCCGGGTCGTGGACAGCGAGACCGGCGAGGAGAGCGAAATCTACATTGATTCCAGCATCGCGAAACAATACGGCGACAACCTCGCGCAACTGCAACAATCCTGGGACGACGCCTGCCGCCAATCCGGCGCGCACATGACCACGCTCATTGCCGAGGATTTGGAGCAATCGTTGCCGGAATTGGAAGCCATGCAACTGCTGATACCGGCATGAAGATGGAACATTCAACATTCAACATTCAACGCCGAACATCCCATGTCGTGGATACGAGCGAAGCTTGGCAATTGAGCGTTGAATGTTTTCCAACTTCCCCCGCATGATTCCTTTCCTCGCCTATCCGCTCGCCCTGATCGCGCTCGCCACCGTGCCGGCGCTCGCGGCGATTTATATCCTGCGGAACCGCTATCGCCGCCGACCCGTGTCCAGCTTGCTGCTCTGGAAATTTAACGTCCAGTCCAAGGCGGGCGGCGCAAAGGTGCATCGCCTGCAGCTTCCCCTGCTCTTCTTTCTGGAACTGCTGATTCTGCTGTTGCTGGTCACCGCCGCCACGGGGCCGCACTGGAAACTGCCGCAATCCACCCGGCCGCTCATCGTCATTCTGGATGATTCCTTTTCCATGCGCGCGATCCACGCCAACGATTCGTCGCAAGCCCGCGCTGAAAATTTTTTGGAGAAACTGTTTCGCCAACAACCGCCGCCTTCAACCCGGTTGATTCTCGCCGGAAGCGACCCGCGTCTGCTTGGCGCATCAGCGAAGACTTGGGCCGAAGTGAAGGATCTGTTGCGGCAGTGGCATTGCTGGTCGCCCGATACGGCGTTGGATTCCGCCATCACGTTGGCCTCTGAAATCGGGAAGCAGCAGGCCAACATCCTGATCCTGACCGATCACAAGCCGGCCGATGAAAAAATCTCCAACCCCCGCCTCGAATGGCATGCGTTCGGCGGGCCGGAGGAGAATGTGGCCATCGTCAACGCCTCGCGCACCGCGTTTGGCGATCAAGACCGCTGCCTGTTGGAAGTGGCCAACTTGTCCACGAATCCGAAGACCGCCAAAATCCTGGTGCAGACGGGCACGAACCCGCCTCAATCGTTGCTCGCTTCGCTGGGCCCGCAGGACCGGCAACGGTTTGTGTTCAACATTTCCTCCGCCACGCCTTCACTGCACGCCGTGCTGGCACCCGACGCCCTGGCGGAGGACAACGAGGTGCATCTGCTCCCGCCGATCCGCAAGAAAATCCGCGTGCAGGTTGCGCTGACGAATGAAGCCTTCAGCGCGCTCATCAATCGCACGCTGGAT
This sequence comes from Verrucomicrobiia bacterium, assembly GCA_035577265.1. GTDB lineage: Bacteria > Verrucomicrobiota > Verrucomicrobiia > Limisphaerales > UBA11358 > UBA11358. The sequence continues at coordinate 68,412 of DATLVR010000126.1, forward strand.
GCGACTGGATTACGCGCCACACTCACGGAAAACCCGGAGTTCGTCATCCATGAAACCGATGCCGTGGTCAACAGCAATTCATGGAGCCTGCGCTGCGTGATGCCGGCGAACGCCACCGCGTTCACCGGGCCGTTCATCGTGGACAATTCGCATCCGCTGGCCGAAGGGATCGCGCTGGAAGGTGTCATTTGGGCGGGTGACGCATTGACCAATACGCCGGGCGATGTGCCGATCATTCTCGCCGGGAACACGCCGTTGCTGTCCGTGCGCGAAGATGCGCTCAGCCGCCGCCGTCTCACGCTGAATTTGAATCCGCAACTGTCCACGCTGACCAGCACGCCCGACTGGCCGATCCTGTTTTGGAATCTGCTGCAATGGCGCGCGACAGAAATACCCGGCCTCAAGGAGAGCAATGCCCGCCTCGGATCGGAAGTGATTTTAAAAACCACGGGCGAGCCCGTCACAGTTACACTGCCGGACGCCACGGTGAATTCTTTTTCCAAAACCGCCGACCAGCTTGCCATTGAAACGCCGTTGCCGGGAATTTATTCCGTGACCATGGGTCAGACGACCAACAGCTTTGCGGTCAATCCGCTGGCTGCCGATGAGTCTGACCTATCCGCGAGCGTCACCGGCCAATGGGGCGCCTGGGGCACCGACAGCGAACGGCGGATGGAGGAAGCGTCATTGGTGTGGATCTTCGGTCTGGCCGCACTGGGCTTGTTGGCCTTGCATCTCTATCTGCTGGCGGCCGGGAAAGGAGGACGCTGAAACATGTTCACCTTCTTTCAACCCGTCTGGCTCCTGCTCCTCATTCCGCTGGCGGCCGCCTGGTTTCTCTGGCCGTTGCCGAACCGCGGGCTGATGCTTCTGCGGGCCGTGGTTTTTACGGTCATCGTGCTGGCGTTGGCCCAACTGGCCCTCCGGTTGCCTGACCGCGCCGGCACGGTCATCGTCGTTGCCGACCGCAGCGAATCCATGCCGGATAAAGCCGCCACGTCGGAAAAGGAGATCATTGGCCTGCTCCACAAATCCATGGGCCCACGCGATCAGTTGGGCGTGGTGGCGTTTGGACGCGAAGCCGTGGTTGAACAATCCCCGCAGCGCGGTGAATTCAGCGGATTCAATGCACAGGTCGGCGCGGATCATTCCAGCCTGAACAACGCCATCGAATCCGCGCTCGCGTTGATTCCGCCCGACGGCGGCGGCCGCATTCTGGTTTTGTCGGATGGCAAATGGACGGGCAAAGATCCCGCCGCTGCCGCCGCCCGCGCCGCCGGCCGTGGTGTGGCCGTGGATTATCGTTTGCTCGCGCGGCCTCAAGTCGGCGATGTCGCGATCCAAAGTTTCCTCACGCCGGAATCCGTGCTGCCCGGCCAGGCGTTTGTGCTGAGTGCCTGGGTTCAGGCACCGGTGGAACAGGAAATCCAATATCAACTCCGGCGCGGCGACGTGATCCTTTCCTCGGGCACGAAACAAATCTCTGCCGGACAGAATCGCCTCATGTTCCGCGACCGCGCCGCGAAGGCTGGCGTCAACGAATACACCATCACCATTCAAGGCGTGCAGGCCGATCCGATTCCGGAAAACAACCAGGCCCGCGCGCTCGTCGCCGTGGAAGGTTCGCGGCCGGTGCTGGTGGTTTCATCGGCCGGGGAAAATTCCGGGCTGGTGCAGTTGCTCCGCAACGGTGGCATCGAAGTTGTCGGGAAATCACCGATGCAATGCCGCTGGTCACTGGAGGAGCTTTCACAATTTTCCGCCGTGCTGCTGGAAAATGTTCCCGCCGGCCAGATCGGCACCAGCGGCATGGAAACCCTGGCGTCCTGGGTGGAGGAATCCGGGAGCGGACTGGCGATGACGGGCGGCCAGAAATCTTATGGGCCGGGC
>DATLVR010000127.1:0-59687 GCA_035577265.1 Verrucomicrobiia bacterium
GCCTGTAGCTCAATGGTTAGAGCAGAGCACTCATAATGCTTTGGTTCTCGGTTCGAGTCCGAGCAGGCCCCCCAATCCGTTCATTGAATTCTGGCCGGTGGCACTTCCCCCGCGACTTCATCCCTCCCCCCCCCCGCTCAATTTCGAATGTCAGACGCGAGGACATGGAACGGCGCGATAAATATATCGTTTGGTAAAAAGCTGGCGGCGGCCCAAGCTGCCCGGCAGGCTGGCGGGTTTCCGGCTACAGGCTATGCCATCAAAGGGATCAATCTGTTGGCGGACGCATGAGAGCAATAAAAGTTTTCAAGTGAAGAAACCCGGCCTGGTGTCAGCAGGCCGGGTTTTTCATTGCCATTTGTTATTCAATTTCTGAGGGGATTGAATTTTCAAAACCGCCAGGTCAAGGCGCCATGAATGCGGTAATCCGGCACGAGCTGGTTGCCGGTAGTGGCGATGCTCACGGGCAGATCCACGCCGGCCTGCGCGCTCACGGTATCCGACCAGGTGAAGTTGATTTCCGGCCCGAGAAAAACACTCGTCACCGATGAATCATCCGTTGCCACGCCTTGTGCCGTGTCCGCCCCCTTTGACTCTCCGGAGACAACGGCCTGCAAGGTCAGCGTGTGCCGTTCATTCAGGAGGAGATACACCCCGGGGCCGCCGCTCCAGATCCAGTCGTTGGCGTATTGATAATCGAAGGCGCCGGAAGTGCGGATGGCGTATTGCATGTCGGCGGCCAGAAAGACCCGTTTCCAGCGCGTGGAGAACCCGGTGCCCACCAGGCCGTCCACCGAGCCGGTTCCGAAGGTCAGGTCGTGCCCGCCAATGCCCGTGGCGAAGTCCGGATTTCTGGGATTCAACTGGCCGGTGCCGCCGCTGGGTAGTTTGATTCCACCCAGCAGCGTCCAGTTGAACGTGAGTTGCCCGCCTGAATACTGATAGGCGCGGACATTGCCGATCACCGACAGGTCGCCGATGCCCGTCTCGTTGTGGCTCTCCGGCGAATAGACATGACCATCCTCAACGGAAGTGAATTGCCGGCTGTATTCGCGGAAGATGACCGGCAGGTTCACCTGCACACCGAACCGCTCGTTGAAGTTGTAGCCGAGAAACAACTGCGAATTGAGGCTGTTGATGTGTTCGCCGTCGTTTGCCACCGACTGGCCGTCCGCCTGAAGCGAACCGAAGTAGGTGAACTGCTCGGCTACCCCGCCGAAAAACCCCTTGCCATCACCGCCGTTCGCTTCCGACGCGGCATAAATGGAACACAGATCACACGCCGACACGGACTGCGCACCCGCGCCCGCCAGGACCATCCAAAATAAGACTCTTTTCATTTCTAAAATATCAAAGTTGCGAGACCCCGCGACCGCGGGTCTCAAGTTAAGGAAAAAACCAAAAGCTCACGCCAATACGGCGTGGGCAACCAAGCTGCGATGGATTAAACGAAGAAGGCGCGCGGCGGGGGCACCGGCGGCTCATGGGTGAGTGCTTCAGCGGAAAAAGTTACCTGTGGTAAAAGTTGAAATTGCGCCGGTGAGACCAAGACGAAGCGGGCGGGTGCGGGTGGGTATTCGAGCTTCTTCAACTCCACCGTAAAATCTGATTTCTGCTCCGCCGCTTTCCCCGCAGCCACAGATTTGCAGAGCGGACAGGGATGCTTGCCGTCGAAGGTTTTTACCAAGGCCTGCGATAAGGAAGTGGACTGAAGGTTTTCCGCGAGCATCGTTGTCCACGCGACGGATTGGAGGGCGGCCCAATGCGCGCCGCTGGCTGCGAGCAGCGCGACAATCATCAGGACATGGCCGAAGCGGACGAACACGCGGACAAGCTAAGCCATCAATCCCAATCGGCAAGTGCAGAAACGATTTGGTGGGGCGAGCGTCCTTGCGCACCCGAACGAAGCGGGCGTAGCGGCGTTCCGGCAGAGCGCTGCCATTGGATTAGTTGAAAAAATGCGGCAGTCTGCCGACGTGCCGCTACGCCGCGAAAATAATGAGCCTCCTCACGTCGGCTCCTGCAAATTACCGCTCGGCGATCCAGACCAGCGTGCCGCTGGGCAACCGAGCGAACAGCTCAATCAAGTCAGGGTCGGCGAAATGGATGCAGCCGTGCGAGTCGGGCCGGCCGATGCTTTCCTGATCGCCGGTGCCGTGGATGTAAATGTAACGGTCATGCGTGTCCATGTTGCCGCCCTGATTGAACCCCGGTTCCAGCCCTTCCAGCCACATGATCCGCGTGGTGATCCGGCCCGCCTTTACTCCGAGTTCGGAAACCGTGCCGACGATTTCGCGGTTCTTGAAAATGGTTCCCGCCGGCTCGCCCTCGCCGATTTTTTCGGCGATGCGATGCAGGCCGCGCGGCGTGCACTTGGAATCCCTCACTTCGCCGATGCCGAAACGTGAGGTGGAGCAGCGATAGGTTTTGATGAAGGTGCCGCTCTCGAACAGCGAGACGGTCTGTCCGGAAATGTTGACCGTCAAAAGATAGTTTGTCGGGGTGACCTGCAATCGCCAGGCGGTGGCCAGGCAGGCTTCGGGTATTTTAGTTTGGGAATTCATCCGATGCAGGTTCGCGCAGCCGCAATGGAAAAGGAATATCGAACTCGTTACGAGGCTGGGGACGAACCGGCTCCCCGGCTCACGTCTTGACCAGCTTCTTGACCAGCACCTTGGAATTTCTTCCGCTCTGGTCATACTTCTCGCGGCGGGCCGACGGCAGATCGTCGGGCGTGCCTTCGGCGAAGCCGCCTTTGGATTGAAAATAGGTGAACGCCTGCGTCGAGAGCGTGAGCAGTTCGCCCAGGTTCAGTTCTTTCGCCTTGTTTTCGACGAACTGGAGCAGCTTGCGCCCGATCCCCTGGTTCTCGTGCGACGAACTCACATAGAGGCACGCGAGTTCTCCCTTTTTCTGTTCGGGATAAACGTGCAGCGCCACGCACGCGACCGGATTCTTGTCTATCTCGAAGATGTAGTAGTCACTGAGGCTTTTCTCGATCGTCGCCCGGCTGCGCTTGACGAGTTCGTCCGATTCGACCCCCGACTTGGTGAGCAACTGGATCGCCCGGATGTCCTTCTTTTTCGCCGGCCGGATCTGCTGGTATTCGTTCGCGTAAATGAGGGTGCCGATGCCTTCGTTGGAAAACACCTCCGCGAGCAAGCCTTCGTCCACCCGGCCGTTGATGACGTGGACGCGCGGGACGCCCGCCTTGCAGGCGGCCGCGGCGTGCTGCGCCTTCGACAGGATTTCCGGCGCGAACCCGGCGCTGTTTGTCTGCAACAGCTTTTCCAGTTCCGCCACGAGCAATTGCCGGACAAGCTGGCCGTTGCAGATCAAGCCGTCACTCGACGTGATGAAAATCAACTTGATCGCCTTCAGCGCCTCGGCCACCGCGAGCGCGACGCCGTCGGAATTCACGCGATACGTTTTGCCGTCGCCGTCGAAACCGAGCGGGGGAATGACCGGCACCACGCCCTGCGCGAGCAGCGTCTGGAGCAGTTCCGTGTCCACGCGCTCGACCTTGCCGGTGAACTGATGGTCCACGCCGCCGATGATGCCCATCGGATGCGCGATGATGACGTTCGTGCTGGCGGCGCGGAGGTCGTTCGCGGAAAGCCCCTCGAGGATTTCGTGCGTCAGCCGGTTCGCCGCCGTGAGCGCAAGCTTGAGTGTGGCCGCGTCGGTGATGCCCGTGCCCTCGAGGTCGGAGGTTTTCACGTTCTGCTCTTCGCTCAAGGATTTAATCTGCGCGGAAGCGCCGTGCACCAGCACCACGCGGATGCTCAAGGACCGCAGCACCGCCACGTCCAGCAGGAGCGTGGTGAAGTTTTCGTCCGTGACGATTGCGCCGTCAATCGCGAGGATGAACGTCTTCTCCCGGAATTGCGGAATGTATTGCAGGATGCCCCGCAGGTCGGTTGGTTTCACGTTGGCTTGTCAGTTTGGTTTCAGCGCAGAATAAGTAGTAGTTTTTGCGTGGGATTCAAATGTTATTTTAGGCACAAGTGAATCAGCCCCTGCCCAAGGCGGTCTTCAAGGCTTTCAATCCCCGCTCGTTTTCAGCGGGCATGCCGACGGAGAGACGGATCCATTCCGGCAGGAGATAGCCGCCCATCGGACGCACGATCACGCCCTGCTTCTGCATCGCCTCAAACACGCGCTGTCCTTCGCCGACGCGGACCAAAATAAAATTCGCGGCGGACTGGACGTATTCCAGCTTCATGGCGCGAAACGCACGTTGAAAAAATTCCAGTCCCGCAAAATTATTCTGCCGCGTCTTGCGGATGTGTTCCTCGTCGCCCAGCGCGGCGAGGGCGCCGGCCTGCGCGATGGAATTGATGTTGAACGGTTGCCGGATTTTTTCGAGGGCGGCGACCAGATCGGGATGGCCGATGCCGTAACCGATGCGCAGGCCGGCCAGGCCGAAAATTTTTGAGAACGTCCGCATCAGCAATAGATTCGGCCGGACGCCGAGGCGCACGAGCGAGGCCAGATCCAGCGGGTCGTCCAGGAACTCGATGTAAGCCTCGTCCATCACGAGCAGCACGTGGTCAGGAACCATGTTGACGAACCGGATGACTTCCTCGCGCGGCACGAGCGTGCCGGTGGGATTGTTCGGATTCGCCACGAAAATGACGCGCGTTTGCGGCGTGATGGCCTGGAGCATCGCGGGCAGATCATGGCCGTGATTTTTTGCCGGAACGGTGATGACGTTCGCGTTGAATAGTTTTGCGACGAGCGGGTAGATGGCGAAGCAGAATTGCGAGACGACCACGTCCACGCCCGGCGCGAAATACGTGTGGCCGACGAATTCGATGATCTCGTTCGAGCCGTTGCCGAGAACGAGATTGGCCGGTTCCACACCAAGTTTGGCAGCGAGTTTTTGCTTCAGGTAAAACGCGTTGCCGTCGGGATACAGATTCAGATTCGCCAGGACTTTTTGCATCGCGGCGAGCGCGAAGGGCGAGGGGCCGAGCGGATTTTCGTTGGACGCGAGCTTGATGATTTCGCTCGCGGGCAGGTTCAGTTCGCGCGCGACTTCCTCAATCGGGCGGCCCGGTTGATACGTCGGCAGGGTTTTGAGCGCGGTGTTGACGGGCGTGGGGATCACAAGGCTTGCAGGATTTTCTTGAGGTTGACGTTTTTGGCGACGATGTCGCGGATGAGGGAAATTTTTTCGGAATCGTTCGGGCGCGTTTTGACCGTCAGGTTGTGAACTTTGGAGGCGACCTGATAGCTGTCCTTTTGCGCCAGCAGCACCGGAATCGGCATGGCCTGGATGACTTTCAGCACACTGGGGCTGGGACGCAGTCCGCCGGTCAGGACGATGCCCGCCATCTTTTCCGTGCTCTGGGCGTCAATGGCCGTGCAGGCGGCGAGCACGATGTCCTCGCGGTCGCCGGGTGTGATGAGCAGGACGCCGGGCTGGAAAAATTTCATCGCGTTCTGCGCGCTCATTGCGCCCACGATCACGTCGTTGACGAGCGCACTCAACGTCGGCGCGGTGTTCAGCATTTCCGCATGGAGTTCTTCGCGGATCAAATCCACGGACGGATTGCAGAGAATCTGTTCGTAAGGCAGCACGCCGAGCAGTTCCAATCCTTTGCGCTTGAGCCCGCGCCGCGCGAAATCGGTGACGTAGTCCACCTTTTCGCCGATGACTTTGTTGAGGATGACCCCGATGATCTCGACCCCTTCCTTTTCAAACAGCGCCTGGTTCAAACAAACCTCGTCGATCGGCTTGCCGATGCCGCCCTGCGAGACGATGATGACTTTCGCGCCGAGAATCTTCGCCACCTGCGCGTTGGACAGGTCGAACACCGAGCCGACGCCCGCGTGCCCGCTGCCTTCGCACAGCACAAAATCCTTTTCCCACGCGACGCGGTCGAAGGCTTTCTGGATTTTTTTGACGAGCGCCTCGTTGTTGGCCGCCAGCAGATATTTCCGTGTGAAATCCGGTTCCACGGCGATGGGGCTCATGTCCACGAGCGGACAATCCAGTTGATACACCGAGTCCATCAGCACCGTGTCCTCGTCGATTTTCTGCTCCTCGATTTCGACGAAGCGCTGGCCGACGGGCTTGATGTAGCCGACGCGCGGGAAATGTTTTTGGAGCGCGGCGATGAGGCCGAGGGATGTGGTGGTCTTGCCGTCGTTCTGACGGGTGGCGGCGATGAAAACGCGCGGGGTGGCGGAGTTCATTTCAATTTTTCATTCCCCCGGCAGTTTGGAGTCCGCGCCCGGATACAGTTTTTGGTAGCCGGTCGCTTGCACGGCGATGATCGCCGCGACACCAAGGATGTCGTGCGCGCTCGAACCGCGCGAGACGTCCGCCGCCGGACGGTTGAGGCCGAGCAGAATCTGGCCGTAAGCGTTCGCACCGCTGACGGTGCGGACCAGTTTGCTGGCGATGTTGCCGGAGTTGAGGTCGGGAAAAATCAGCACGTTCGCGCGGCCGGCCACCTTGCTGTCGGCCAGTTTCCGTTCGGCAATCTCCGGCACGAGCGCGGCGTCCGCCTGCATTTCGCCGTCGAAGTCCGCCTCCAAAAACAATTGTTCCGCCTTGCGCCGGGCCATCGCGGTCGCGGCCTGCATCTTGCCGATGGACGGATGGGTCGCGCTGCCCTTGGTTGAAAACGAGAGGAACGCCACGCGCGGTTTGATGCCGAGCAGATGCCGGGCAAGCCGCGCCGTCGCCACGGCGATGTCCGCGAGTTCGTCCACCGTCGGGTCGGGGATGACGCCGCAATCGGCCATGAACAGGACGCCGTTTTCTCCGACGCGCGTGTCTTCGACTTCCATGACCATGCAGCTCGACGCGGTTTTGATGTCCGGCGCGACCTTGATGATCTGGAACAGCGGGCGCAAAACGCTGCCGGAGATGTGCGACGCGCCGGAGATGCAGCCGTCCGCCTGGTGCATCGCCAGCATCATCGCGCCGTAATAGTTCGGTTGCAGCATCGCCTCGCGCGCTTCCGTGGCGCGCAGGCCCTTCTCGCGGCGCAACGAATGGAAACGCCGGGCGAAATTGTCCGTGTCCTCGCTCGTGGCGGGATTGATGATGCGGAGGCCATCGAGCGGAATGTTCATGCCTTCCGCGACGTCTTTGATTTTATCAGTGTCGCCCAGGACGATGGGAGCCCCGAGCCGGAGCGCCGAAAACTGCCGGGCCGCCTGCAGGATGCGCGGTTCTTCGCCTTCAGGAAACACGACCCGCTTGGGGTGCCGCTGCAATTTTTCGATGATGTTGCCGATGAAACGCATGGCGACAAATTAACGCGACCGAAGGAAAGCGCAATAATTCTTGGCGAATGAAATGCTAAAGCCGGGCCGTTATTTTTTGAACGGGTTGGGACGGTCTGGAAAGAATTTCATGGAGATTTCAGAAAAGACATGGTCGAGCGAGCTGTTTTCAGACGATAAATCATCCTGATATTTTCCAATCTTTAGCACCATTTCGCCGTTTTTTTCGTCCAAGAATTCAAATTCGATTCTACGAAAACGCCAGTAGTAATCAAAAATGCTGAAATAGCGACAAGTGCAGACCAAGGCCGGTTGATTTAGACCTTCGGCGGTGACATTGCCATAGCGCACCAATGCGACGGCCTTTTGCGCTTCGTCAAAATTTTGAGCAATCTGTTCTCCCGCCGGCAGCCTGATTTTTGCAGAAGCCAGAAAATTGCTGACCGACCCGAGCTTGATTGCAAAATTGACATTCTGGGGAAGTCCGCCGCCGCGCATCAGCATTTTCATGGGATTCAGCGTGGAGGTGACGACGCCAATGATTTCGCTGTGCGCGTTCAAAAGCGGCCCGCCGCTGTTTCCAGGCTGAACCTGTGCGGAAATCTGGACATAGTTTGTATTGTCGTTCAATCCCACAGTTGCGCTGACCAGTCCCTTGTTCAGCCTTGGTGAAGCGCCTAAAACATCGGCAAGGGGAAAGCCCATGGTGAAAGCATCCTGTCCCAAGCTGTAATTCGTTTCAGAGCCAAACTGCAGTGTGTAGAACGACTGATGCGGTCCCTCGGGCAAAAGCAACGCCAGGTCAAGGTTTGTATCTGAAGCAAGAACCCGGCAGGGATATCGGACCCCCTGAACCCAGATGGTGGCATTGGTCAGATTTCCGACGACATGGGCACAAGTCAGGACATGGCCTTGGGGGGAAACGATGAAGCCACTTCCCTGTGCATCTGGAGACGGATTGTCCGGGTTGATCTCAATGACTTGAAAGCCGGCTTGCTTGAGACGCGACGTCACACGTGGATATACCGAACGAGGATCATTGGGATCTTTATGGCCATCGGAGGACGATGGCCAATAAACCTTGCGGTACGTCTCCAGTTTCGCTCCGGGGGCGGTTTCCACGTTTGGCGAAACGCAGCCTGTGAAGGCCAGAATCATGACTGGGACAAATAAAATATGCCCGCGGATGCATGATGGTTGAGATCCTTTTATCATTGCCAATGAGTTAAATAAGCCCGAAGAAAACTACAAGGCAATTCGTTGAATTTGAGCCGCGCATTGACTTGGATGCGAGCGCTCGTTAGCTTCCGTCCGACAATGCTGGATTCAATCGAAAAACTTCTGATTCTACAGGATCGCGACCGCAAGATTCATCGCGTGCAACAAGAACTGGCCCAGATCGCGCCCGAGCGCGAAGCCCTGCGTTCCCGCACCATCTCCACCCAGACGCAGCTCGACGCTGCCAAGACCCGCGTCAAGCAGATCGAGTCCGAACGCAAGCAGCGCGATCTGGAGGTCGAGGCCAAGAAATCGCAGATCGAACGCTACGCCAACCAGCAGTTGCAGACGCGCAAGAACGAGGAATACAAGGCGCTCGCCCACGAGATCGAGATGGCCAAGGCGGCCATCTTTAAAATTGAGGACCAGGAGATCGTTTTGATGGAACAGGCCGAGGCCGTGGCGAAGGAGGTCGTGCGCGCCACCGGCGAGGCGAACGAGGCGAAAAAACTGGCCGACAGCCTGATCGCCGAACTCGGCCAGCGCGAGGAAAATTTCAAGAAGGAACTCGCCACCTTGCAGCAGGGCCGCGCGGAACTGGCGTCCGCCGTGGACGAGTCCACGCGCAACCGCTACGAACGCCTGCTCAAGAGCAAGGGCGACAACGCGGTGGTGGGCATCCAACACGGCGTTTGCGGCGGCTGCCACATGAAATTGCAACAGCAGTTGATCGTGACCGCCCAGTCGCAGAAGGAGATCGTGACCTGCTCGAGCTGCGGCCGGATTTTGTATTACACGCCCGGCATGGATTTGACCGGCGGGGATTAAGGCATTAACCACCAATAAACTGGGCACCAAGGCAAAAACCTTTGTGCCTTTTTCCTTTTGTAGTGTATGCTTCCGCTGGTTTTGGAAGGGCGGAGAATCGCTCCCGGCGCAAGCCGGGGGAGGAAAGTCCGAACACCGCAGGGCGTGATGCCGCGTAACTCAAGTCCGTTTGATTGAGATATACACGGGCGGAGAGTTGGAAGACTCTCCGACGGAAAGTGCCACAGAAAATCAGACCGCCGCCGTCTGTTTGAGGCGGTAAGGGTGAAAAGGTGGTGTAAGAGACCACCGCGCGAAGCGCAAGCGACGCGGCACGGAAAACCCCATCGGGTGCAAGGCCAAATAGGAAACCGAGGAGCTGCCCGCTCCGCGTTTCGTGAAAGCGAAACAGGTTTCGGGTATCGGTCGCTCAGACAAATGATTCTCTCCGTTCGCAAGAACGAAGACAGAATTCGGCTTACAGCCCTTCCAAAACCATCTTCACTTTTCATTTCCCTCTACCCTCCGGGGGGAGAGGGTCTGGGGTGGGCTTCATTCCTTGCCGCGTGCCCCCTCACCCCGGCCCTCTCCCCCCAAAGGGACGAGGGAGTTGAGTCACCTTACGTCGTCTCCTACTTGGGATTATTCACGTTCCTTGCTGGCGCGGGCGTCCAAACGGCCGGACTGCTTAAGTTGCCCGTGCGGTCCACGGCGCGGAGGACGATGGCATCTGGCTGGAAATTTTCTCCGTAACGGCTGGATACATTGGCCGGGAAAATTTCCGTCGTCCAGACGCCGAAGCTCCGGCACTGCAACACCCACCAGCGCGCAGGTTCAGCTCCTCCATTTTCCCAGCGAATGGTCATGGTTTTTTTCCACGGGCTCACGTTCAATTTGGGCCTGGGGGGTGGCGTGGAATCGAGCCAGGGTGAGGCGGGAATGAGCGCGGGTTGCTGGTAGGCGTCGCGTGCCAGGGTCGTGTCCAATGGGGCGTTTTTCATCAGCGCCATGGAACTCCAATGGATGTGGCCGGGAGCCGGATAGCGTCGCGTGGCCTTGATTTGATTGACGATTTCCGATGGCTGCCATTTCTCGCCGACATTCAACGAGTTCATCCCGGGCCAGACGTGGCGATGGCGGATGTTTTCGCTGTTCCACCAGTCGAGCAGCGTGGTGAAGCTCGTCTGCGGCGGGCTGATGCCCCAGTAAAGCTGCGGCGCAAAATAATCGCACCAGCCTTCGCGCAGCCATTTGCGCGCGTCGGCATAGAGTTCGGCGTAGGAATCAAAGCCGGCGATGCTTGGCGGAGTTTTCGGCCGCCAGATGCCAAAGGGGCTGATGCCGAATTTTACCCACGGCTTCTCGGCCTTGATGGCGTGGTAAACCTGTTCCATGAACATGTCCACGTTGCGCCGCCGCCAGTCATCGCGCGACAGCCCGCTGCCGGCGCCGAATTTCTTCCAACTCGCATCGTCAGGGAAATCAAGCTCCCTGCCCGCGGAATTTTTTTCATGATACGGATAAAAATAATCGTCAAAGTGGATGCCGTCCAGGTCGTAGCGCTTCAGCACGTCCATGACCACGTTTAGGGAATGGGCGCGCACGGCGGGATCGCCGGGGTCGAGCCAGAGATACCGGCCGTAGCTGCGGACGAGTTGCGGCTGGGTGCGGCTGATGTGATTGGGCGCAATGGGCGAAACGGATTGGAAATGATGCGCGCGGAATGGATTGAACCACGCGTGCAGTTCCAGCCCGCGTTTGTGCGCCTCGGTGATGGCGAAGGCGAGCGGATCGTAATACGGCGAAGGCGCGCGTCCTTGCACACCGGTGAGGTATTCCGACCATGGCTCGAGACTGGACTGGTAAAGCGCGTCGCACGCTGGACGGATCTGGAAGATGACGGCATTCATCTTCAGCGACACAGCACGATCCAGCAACGCGACGAGTTCGACCTTTTGTTGGGCGGTGGTGAGACCGGGCTTGGACGGCCAGCAGGAATTGCCGACCGTGGCGATCCACATGGCGCGAAATTCGCGGTTGGGCGGCGGCGGAACGACGTTGTTTACGGAAGCTGTTTCATCCGCAGCGACCAGGGCAGGGGGCAACAGAAACAAAACCGCCGCGATGAGTGCGATGATTTGACGCATGGCCATTTCAGATGAGACGCGGCCAAAAGGATTTTGGCAACGGATTTCTGCGGGAGAGTGCGCGATTTGACAAGGCAAGGCGGTTGTGATTTAATCCTGCGCGTTGCAACCTAAGTGTGGCGTTCTTCCTGAAGCCGGATGCGGGAGACCCAAATTCCCCGGCGATGAGGACGGAGCGAACGAGACCGGGCGACCGGTTTCCAGGCCACTTTCCAGGCCAATCCCGTCAGCTAATCTCGCAGGCAATTGGAGGGGCGACACTCTGAAGATGCATGCGCGATTCTTCACATTTACCCAAAACAAGACGCAGAAACTGGCATTATTATGAATGTGTTTCGTTTGGTGAAAGACGTGGTGATCGGGCGTGCCCGTAATCTCTCCGACAAAAATTTATTTCATCACCTGTCGCTGGTCGCTCTGCTGGCCTGGGTTGGGCTGGGTGCCGATGGATTGTCCTCGTCGTGCTACGGTCCGGAAGCGGCGTTTTTGGCGCTGGGCGGCCACCAGCACTTGAGCCTGTTCGTCGCGGCGGCATCGGTGCTGACCATCGTGGTCATTTGCGCGAGTTATTCGCAGATCATCGAATTGTTTCCGACCGGCGGCGGCGGCTATCTCGTCGCCAGCAAATTGCTTTCGCCGACGGCGGGCGTGGTGTCCGGCTGCGCGCTCATCGGTGACTACGTGCTGACCATCGCCATCAGCGTGGCCAGCGGCGCGGATGCCGTGTTCAGCATGCTGCCGCTGGAATGGCAGATCTGGAAACTGAAGTTCTCCCTCGGTATCATCGTGTTTCTCTCGCTGCTGAACCTGCGTGGGGCCAAGGAGTCCGTGGTGCTTTGGGTGCCGATTTTTTTTGTGTTCGTGCTGACTTACACGTTCGCGATCATCTGGTCGGTCACGGCGCACTTCGGCGATCTGCCCGGCATTGTGCATGGGGTGGTGCTGGATGTGAAAACGGATACCGCGGAGGTCGGCTGGTTCGGGCTGCTGGCGGTTTTGCTGCGCGCCTACAGTCTCGGGGCCGGAACTTATACGGGGATTGAGGCGGTCAGCAACGGTCTCAACACCCTGCGCGAGCCGCGCGTGCAGACCGGCAAACGCACCATGGTCTACATGGGCGTATCCCTGTCGTTTGTCGTCGGCGGATTGTTGCTGGCGTATCTGCTTTACAACGTCGCTCCCGTGGAGGGTCAAACGTTGAATGCCGTGCTCTTCGAAAAAATCACCGCTGCCTGGCCGCCGCTGCTCTCACGCGGATTTGTCATCGCCGCCATGGCCTCCTCCGCCGCGCTGCTGTTGATCGCCGCGCAAACGGGTTTCTTCGGCGGCCCGCGCGTGCTGGCCAACATGGCCGTGGACCGCTGGATGCCCACACGCTTTGCCACCTTGAGCGACCGGCTGGTGACCCAGAACGGCGTGCTGCTCATGGGCGGCGCGGCCCTGATCGTCACCTGGGTGGTCAGCATTTTTTCCGCGCACGGGGCGGTCAGTGTTCTGGTGGTGCTCTACAGCATCAACGTGTTCATCACCTTCAGCCTTTCCCAGCTCGGCATGGTGCGGCATTGGTGGAGTGAACGCTCGAAACAACCCAACTGGAAAAACAAAATCCTGGTCAACGGGTTCGGCTTTCTGCTCACCAGCGGCATTCTGATTTCCCTCTGCATCGCCAAATTTTTCGAGGGTGGCTGGGCCACCTTGCTCGTCACCGGCGGATTGATCGGGGCGGCATTCTGGGTGAAGAATCATTATCGCCAGACGCAGAAAAAATTATTCCGCCTCAACGAACTGGTCGCGGCCGCGCTGGCGGATGAGGCCGTCACCGCCGTTGAAAAATCGCCGTCTCCGTGCAATCCCAATGCCCGCACCGCCGTTTTCATGGTGAACGGTTTCAACGGTCTTGGCCTGCACACCTTGCTCGCCGTCGTGCGGATGTTCCCCAAGGTTTATGATAATTTTATTTTCCTGCAAGTCGGCGTGCTGGATGCAGGCAATTTCAAAGGTGCATCCGAAGTGGAAAATCTGCGTGAACATGCCCAGAAGGACGTCCAGCGTTATGTGGCTTACATGAGCAAACGCGGGTTTCATACCGAAGCCCATTTTGCACTCGGCACGGACATCGTGGAGGAGGCCGCCACGTTGTGCGACCAGGTCGCCGAACGGTTTCCGCTGGCGCAGTTTTTTGCCGGGCAGCTGGTGTTCCAGGACGAGAATTTCCTCACAGGCTGGCTGCACAACCACACCGTGTTTGAACTGCAACGCCGGCTGTATCAGCGCGGCCGCGCGATGCTGATCCTGCCGATTCAGGTTTGAAAAACCTTAAATTCTTTGCAAGCCACAAAATCTTGCCATTGTCCTTACAGCCTTGTCATTGCTGGCGAATCCGGCATTAAAGAACAGTGCGTTTTGTATAAGGTGTAAATCTCCAAAAACATTGGGATAATTTGAATTGGCAAATTCATTTCGTGCTTTTGGTGAAGTAAGCAATAAACGGGCGTATGCAATACGCGCTACGTCATTACTTTCCCAAAATCGTTTGAAGCATTCGGCTTTTTTGTGCTCTGTAGATAAGCGTAATTCTTCATCTTTCTCTCTCCTGTTTTGTATCTGTTGAACTTCCTCAATTCGATTTCCTGCCAGTAACAACAAAACTTTTTCCTTTTCTTCGGCAATTGACTTGGACGTATTCCACTTTGCCTTATCGCCGTCAGGTTGGTCGAATTTGCGAAGGCTTTTGATGTCTAGGACTTCAGTTGCATAATCATCAAGGCGCGAGATGATGAGGAACGGAGTCCGATGTCCCGCAAGGATGTCATCTGGATTTGGACTTTTCATTCCAAACAGGAAAACATTTTTACGAATTTTTGGCTTTCCAGACGCATCTTCTAATAATAACCGAAGGGGCGATGATTCTTTGTCGGCCGTAGTGCCAACGATGAAGGCAGTCTTTGAATTTTCCGGTATGCCCGATAATTCAAACCAGTTGATATGATTATCAACCACGAATCGCTGCTCAAACTTCTGTATGACTTCAAAAAGATTCTCCTGTGTCGAAAGCTTTTCTTTGCCGTAGAACGACAAAAAAGTTATCGCGTGTTTCATGTAGTCCACTGGAACGCCTAGATTTGATGACATTGTCTGCCTTTTACCTTCTGCGCAAACTCTGCGGCTTGCCCACACATCTTGTCCAGCTCCTAAATGTCTTGAAGAAATTTTCCACCGAAAAACAAAACCGCCCGCGACTTGAAAAATCGCGGGCGGTTTTTTTGAATTTTAATCGGCTCAAGCCACTTCCGCCGTTTCGAGGAAGCCTTGCAGATGGCGCACGCGCGTGGGGTGACGCAGCTTGCGCAACGCCTTCGCCTCGATCTGGCGGATGCGTTCGCGCGTGACGTTATACATCTTGCCGATCTCTTCGAGCGTGCGTTCGTAGCCGTCGAGCAGGCCGAAACGCATCTCGAGAATCTTTCGTTCGCGTTCGGTCAGGGTCGTCAATACGTCGCTCAACTTCTCGCGGAGCAGGCTGTAGCTCGTCACTTCAGACGGATTTTCCGCCGACTTGTCCTCGATGAAATCACCGACGCTCACATCACCGTCGTCACCGACGGGTGCGTGCAACGAGACGGGCTGCTGTGCCATCTTGAGCAGCGCGTGGATGCGCGAGACGGGCATGTGCATTTCGTCAGCCAGTTCTTCCGGCGTGGGTTCGCGGCCCAACTCCTGGGTGAGCTGCTTCTGCGCGCGCCAGAGCTTGTTCATGATCTCGATCATATGGACCGGGATGCGGATGGTGCGCGCCTGATCCGCAATGGAACGCGTGATGGCCTGCCGGATCCACCAGATGGCGTAGGTCGAAAACTTGTAGCCCCGGCGGTATTCAAACTTCTCGACGCCCTTCATCAAGCCGATGTTGCCTTCCTGAATCAGATCCAGGAACGACTGGCCGCGATTGGTGTATTTTTTGGCGACGGAAACGACGAGGCGCAGATTCGCCTCGGCCATGTGCGTCTTGGCCTTGAGCCCGCGGTCAGCGGCGGCTTTCAACGCCGTGAACGCGGCGACGAATTCTTCGCGCGGCATCCGCACGAACTGTTCGAGCGTCGAGATCTTGGCGTGTTCGGCCTCGATGGCGGTGCGCCGTTCGGCGGTCGTCCGTTGCGCTTCCAGTTCCGCAATGTGGCGCGTGCTGGCCTGGAATTTTTCGTAAACGTTGCCGGCGACAACAATCATCTCCTCGACAACTTTCTGTTTGTAATAAAACTTGATGAACATCTCCTGCAACTTCGTGCTCATCTTCTTAAGCTCGCGCTGCATCGCTTCCTTGCGGCTCTTCTGCTGGGCTTTCTGCCAGGCGAAGTATTTCTCGTCCACCTTCTGGTCGAACGCGCGCAGTTTCTTGATGAACTTGCGCAGATCTTTCAGGTGGCCTTCGCGGTTGGCGACCTTTTTGTCAACAATGACGCGGTCGAAACGTTCCTTCGGCGGCTCGGACAACAGTTTTTCCGCGATGGCGATGTGCTCCTTGGCCGTGAAACCGAGTCCGTAGATGATGCTTTTCATCGCAACTTCGGCTTCCTCGATCTTTTTGCAGATCTCGACCTCCTGTTCGCGGGTGAGCAAGGGAACCTTGCCCATCTGGTTCATATACATCCGGACCGGATCATCGAGAATTTCGAGACGGGAATCGTCTTCCGCTTCCTCGGGCTGTTGCGGCTGCTTGGTGCGATCAGCGCGTTCGGCCTCGGCCTGATCCATGACGATTTCCACGTCGAGGCTGCGCAGTTTGCTCAACAACGCGTCGAGATCGTCGGGGCTCAAATTGTCCGGCAGCACATCGTTGATGTCGTCGTAAGTGACGTAGCCGTGTTCCTGGCCGAGGTGGACGAGCGTCTTGATCGTTTCGGTCAAATCCACCGTGGGGCCGGTCGGGGCGGGAACCGGCGCACTGGGATGACCGTTGGTGGGCGCTTTTTGCGTGGCAACAGCGACGGTTGGGGCTGTCGTCTTCGCCGGTTTGGCCGGTTTGGCCTTGGAACTGGTTTCCGCCGGTTTGGAAGCTTCGTGCTTCGCCTTTGAAGAAATCACAAAACGCCGCCGTGCGGGAGTAGCTTTGTCTTCCGTTTTTTTTGCGCCACCGGTCGGACGACTATGCGACGCCTTGCCAGCCGCCGATGCTTTTCGTTTCAACATAATAAATTATAAGACCCAAATGATTCGCTTCAGTTCAGAGATATATGGGCGATTGTGCCCTGCGAATGCCGCCGCTCCCGACAAATATGCCTTCACCCACTGAACTTCGGGAGATTGCCTATACCAGAAGACCAACGCTCAGCGAGCCTAGCTGCTTTTGTGACAAATTCAAGCATAATCGCAACTTCACAAAGTTGTGGCAAACCCCGATTAATTAGGTAAAAGACTGTGTTTTTGAGGGTTAAATCCTCGAAAATCGTGAAATCAGACCTGTTCCCGGACCTTGGCGATGTCGCGGGCGATTTGCTCGCGCAATTCCGCTACGGAGGCGAATTTTTGCTCGTCGCGCAGCTTCCCTCCCATCTCAACCTCCAGCTCCGCTCCATAGAGAGTGCCGTCGAAATCCAGCAGGTGCGCTTCCACGCGCAGTTGCGGCACGGCAGACGCGACGGTTGGTCGCAAACCGACGTTCAGGGCGGTGTGGTAGAGTTGCCCCGCCAGTCTGGTGCAGCCGGAATAAACGCCATTTGGCGGCAAGACCAATCCGGTTGCGTCAAGGTTTGCCGTGGGAAAGCCGAGCTGGCGTCCGAGCCGGTCGCCTTCGACCACGCGCCCGGCAATGGCGTAAGGCCGGCCCAGCATCTGGCTCGCATCGTCAAAATCGCCGGCACGGATGGTTTCGCGGATGCGTGTGCTGCTGACGGTTTGATTGTCCAGTGCCACCGCTGCCAGGCCATGAACCGTGAAGCCAAGTTCGCCACCGAGATGTTTCAGCAGCGCGACATTTCCACTGCGTTTCCGGCCAAAGACAAAATCCGACCCGACGCAGATGCTTTGGATTTTTCCAAGGTCGCGCGCCAGGCTGCGGATGAATTCCTCGCCCGTCTGCTGGCTGAATGACTGGTCGAAGCGAATGATGAACAGCACATCCGTGCCGAGCGATTCGATGGCCCGGAGTTTTTGTGACGGTGAATAGATCAGTGGCGGAACGCGGTCCGGCGCGACGATGGTGCTGGGGTGCCGGTCAAAAGTGATGACCACCGCAACGGCGTCATGCTGCCGGGCGTCGGCGATGGTCTGCCGGATGATTTGTTGATGGCCGAGATGCACGCCGTCGAACACGCCGATGGCCAGGCAGACTTTCCTTGCGCCGGCAGCCAGTTCGGTTGCAGCATGGATGATTTGCATTCGTGAAAATTGTAGCGGCACCTCGGCAGAGTGCCGCATTATTTTTGCGGCGCCCTGCCGGGACGCCGCTACGAGGTCAGCTGCCGGCGGCGAGTTTCAAAAATGGGAGAACCCTTTTCTCCAATTCCGCCACCGTCAATTTCAGCACGTCATCCAGCTTGGTGGCGTCCGCCACGTCGAACTTGCCGGAAACGCTCCGGCGCAACGCGGCCAGATGTGCGCCACAGCCGAGTTTCTGGCCGAGGTCGTGCGCGATGCTGCGGACATAGGTGCCCTTGGTGCAGGCCACGCGGAATTCGCCGAGCGGCTCTTCATATTTTGTGAACCGGAAATTGTAGATGTGGATGAGGCGGGGCTCGCGTTCCACCTCGATGCCTTTGCGCGCGAGTTTGTAGAGCGGCACGCCGTTCTTTTTGATCGCGGAGACCATCGGTGGAACCTGCATCTGGTCGCCGATGAACTTGGCGGCTTCCTCGTTCAATTGCTCCAGCGTCATCGGCGGGACGGGCAGGGAAGCGGTGAGTTCGCCGTCGGCGTCGTAGCTGTCCGTGGTTTCACCGAACTTGATCGTGCCCTCATACACCTTGTCATCGCCCATGAGTTTTTCGGAGAGCTTCGTGCCGCGACCGAGCACGATGATGAGCAGCCCGGTCGCGTTCGGATCGAGCGTTCCGCAATGGCCGACTTTCTTGATCTGAAAACGCCGGCGGATGGCGTCCACCACATCGTGTGACGTCGGACCGGCGGGTTTATCAATGAGAATCGCGCCGTCAAGCGAGGAGAAATCTTGCATATCAAATCAATTCTTGAATCCGATTAAATTCCATTTTGCTGCAAATGGCGTCAACTCCGGCATGAAGCAAGGCAGCATTTCCTTCTTCACGAGCTGAAACTCCAACAATACGAATTTTGTTTCCAGCTATGCGTAATTCGCGGACAAGTTCTTCGCCCTTGCCATCATCCAAATCATAATCAACTAACAGCAGGTCGAATTGATCAGAGGATAAACTGGAACGTGCCATTGATAAACTTGGTACAACTGTTACTTGATGGGCTGATAAAAAATGGATTATGGCTTGCTGTGCATAAACAGAATGATTCTCAACAAAAAGAATCTTCATGTTTATTCATTTCGCGGCCTTCAACGCCCGTTTGATGGCGGCGATGACCTTGTGCTGCACGGAAAGCGGTTTGCCGGGAATCCGCGCGCCGGCGGCCGCCGAATGTCCGCCTCCGCCAAATTGCTGCGCGATCTCGTTCACGTTGATGTTCCCGTTTTTGGACCGGAGGCTGATGCGGGTCATTTCGGGCTCGAGTTCTTCAAAGATGCAGGCGATCACGACCGGATCGATGGCGCGGATGTGGTCAATCAATCCCTCGGAATCGTTGCTCTCGGCACCCGTGCGGGTGAAGTCCGCCTTCTTCAGCCACAGGTAGGCAATCTTGTCGTCCTGTGCGAGGCGGAATTTGCTGTAAACGTGCTTGAGCAGCCGCGCGCGGGAAAGCGGGTAGCTTTGATAAACCTCGTCGCCTATCTTGGCGAGGTTCGCGCCGCGCGTGACGAGTTCCGCGCCGATGTGAAAGGTGCCGGGCCGCGTGGTCGGATATTGAAACGAGCCGGTGTCGGTCGAGACGGCGGTGAACAGATTGTCGGCGATGAGCTTCGTGATCGGCCAGCGGGCGGCCTTGAGCAGGCGGAAAATCAATTCGCCAGTCGAAGGTTCGCGGGCGGAAACCCAGTTCACGTCGGCGTAGCGGGTGTTGCTTTCGTGATGGTCAATGTTGATGAAAACCTTGCGGTCGGCGATGCACTCGCCGGCTTTGCCGAGCCGTTGAAAGCTCGCGCAATCAGTCGCGATGACGCAGTCAAATTTCTGGCCGCGTCTGGGTTTCTGAAACAACCCGTCGGGATCGAGAAACTTCAATTTCTGCGGGACGGCATCCTCGTTCCAGACGGTGACTTTTTTCCCTTCGTTGATGAGCGCCAGCGCCAGGCCGAGTTCGGAGCCGATGCAATCCCCGTCCGGCCGGACGTGGCCGACGATGCAAAAGGTCTTGTGTTCGCGGAGGATTTCAATGATCCGATCGATGATTTTGGGATAACTTTTCACTATTTTTTAGAGGGGCCGTCGTCCGGGGGTGCGGCCTTTTCCAGTTCATCAAGGATCTGCAGGACCCGGTTGCCGCGCACAATGGAGTCGTCGAAAACAAATTTCAGCGTGGGCGTGTATTTCAAAACGACCGAGCGTCCGATCATGCCCTGGATCCGGATGCGGTTTTCGGTGAGCAGCTGGAAGCCGCGCTTCTGCTGGTCGGCGTTGCCGAGGATGCTGATGAACACGACGGCGGAACGCACGTCGCCCGCCACATCCACGTCGTTGACGGTGATCAGGCCGGCTTCGTTGACGTGGAACTCGCGGCGGATGGCCTCGCCGATCTCCTGCTTCAGCAGTTCGCGGACTCGTTGGATTCGCAGGCTGGCCATAAAATTTAGCGTCTCGGATCTGGGGTCTTTGGTCTGGGGCCGGATTTTCCCTGGAACCCAGACCCTAGAACCCAAACCCCATGTTCATAATTTCGCCGCGACCTTTTCAATCGCGTAACATTCAATCGTATCGCCGACTTGAAACTCGCTGTAGCCTTCGATGCGGATGCCGCACTCCATGCCCGCCCGGACCTCGTTGACCTCATCCTGAAAACGGCGGAGCGACTGGGCGATGCCCTCGTAAATAACGTCTTTGCGGCGGCGCACGCGGACCTTGCCCCGCGCGATGCGGCCGCTGGAGACCATGCAGCCGGCGACCGGCACGCCCTTGGACAATTCAAACACCTGGCGCACTTCGGCCACGCCGGTGACGGTTTCGCGGGCCTCGGGATCGAGCAATCCGGCCATGGCTTCCTTCACCTGGTCGATCAATTCGTAAATGATCGCATAAAGTTTGATCTGCACGCCCGCGTGCTTCGCTTTTTCGGCGGCGGTGCTGTCCACACGCGTGTGAAAACCGAGGATGATCGCGCTCGAGGCGGAAGCGAGGGCGACGTCGTTCTCGCTGATCGCGCCGACATCGCTGTGCATGATTTCGAGTGAAACCTTTTCCGCCTCGATTTTGTTGAGCGCCTCGACAATCGCCTCGACCGAGCCCTGGGTGTCGGCCTTGACAACCACCTTGAGCGCCTTGCTCTGATTCGCGGCCAGAGTGGCGAACAGATTCTCCAGCGTGACTTTTTTGCTTTCGTGACCTTCGGCGCGGTCCTTGAGAAAACGTTCCTCGGCTTTGTCGCGCGCGGCTTTTTCGTCCTCGACCACGATGAATTCCCGGCCCGCGTCCGGCACGCCGTTCAACCCGAGCACGCGCACGGCGACCGACGGCCCGGCTTCCTTGAGCCGCTGGCCTTCCTCGTTGATCAAGGCGCGGACGCGCCCGTAAAATTCGCCGCACAAGATGATGTCACCGACGCGCAGCGTGCCTTTGCGGACCAGCACCGTCGCGGTCGGGCCGCCGGGTTCGACGCCGGACTCGATGACATTGCCCTTGGCGTTGCGGTCGGGATTCGCCTTGAGTTCGAGCAACTCGGCCTGAAGCAAAATCATCTCCAGCAATTTATCCACGCCCACCTTGGTCAGCGCGGAGACATCCACGAAAATGGTTTCGCCGCCCCAGTCGTCCGGCACGAGGCCTTTTTCCTGCAACTGCTGGCGGACCTTCATCGGGTTCGCGTTCGGATGGTCGATCTTGTTAACCGCGACGAGGATCGGCACCTTGGCCGCCTTCGCATGGCTCAAGGCTTCGAGCGTCTGCGGCATGACGCCGTCGTTCGC
The DNA here is from genome assembly GCA_035577265.1 of Verrucomicrobiia bacterium. GTDB lineage: Bacteria > Verrucomicrobiota > Verrucomicrobiia > Limisphaerales > UBA11358 > UBA11358. The sequence goes on from DATLVR010000127.1 coordinate 21,613, forward strand.
CGCGACCACGAGCACAACGATGTCCGTGACGTTGGCGCCGCGGGCGCGCATGGAGCTGAACGCCGCGTGGCCGGGCGTGTCGAGAAACGTGATTTGCGCGAGACCTTTTTTGCTGTCGGGATGGGGGACGGAAATCGTGTAAGCGCCGATGTGCTGCGTGATGCCGCCGGATTCGCCCGCCGCGACGTTCGCCTTGCGGATGACGTCCAGCAGGGACGTTTTGCCATGGTCAACGTGGCCCATGATGGTGACGACCGGCGCGCGCGTCTTGAGATCCTCTGGCTTGTCCTCGGTGTCGTGTTCAACTTCCAGAACGGGCTTGTGAACCACGCCTTCGCCCTTGGCGCGCTTTTCCATTTCAAAACGGAAACCGTATTTCGCGCAAAGTTGCTGGGCAATTTTTTCTTCCACCGACTGGTTCACCGTGGCGAAGACGCCCAGGCCCATCAGGTCGGCGATGATTTTAAAAGGCTTCTGCTTCAGCTGCGTCGCAAGTTCGCGCACGATGATCGGCGGCTTGATGACGATGACTTCGCCGGTCGTGGGCGCGACAAATTTGGGCTGGGCCGGCGTGACGGGCTTGGAGGGTTCGCGGGAAACTGGTCCGGACGAACGACCGCCGAACTGCTGGCGTTGGCCGTGGCCGCCCGGGCGGAAATCGCCCCGTTGCGGCGGACCACCACGCTGCGGCGGTGCTCCAGGCCGTGGCGGTGGTGTCACCGTTTTGGCCGGACCGGGCTTTTCACTGCCACGCGGCTGCGGGCGTGGAGATAATTGAATGAATCCGACTTTCTCGCCGATTTTCGGCACATACGGAGCCGGGGGTGCGGGCGGAGCCGGCGGGAGCGGGGGTGCTTCGGCAACGGGTGCTGCAGCAGGTTCTGCCGGCGCCTCGGGTTCGACCGCGACCGGTTCGGGGATGACTTCGGGCTCGGGTTCCGGCGGCGGGGCGGTGATCAGGATGATCTTCTCTTCGACCGGCGCGGGCTTGGGTGGTTCCGGTGCGGCTTTTGGCGCCAGCCGGGCGGCGACTTCGGGGTAATCCTTGATCAGTTCTTCTTCGAGCCACTCGGCGCTGATTTTATCGAGCGAGCTGGACGCCACCTTGGCGGCAGCAATGCCCAATGCCTTGGCCTTGGAGATGATGTCCTTGTTCTCCAGGCCGAGCTTCTTCGAGATGTCGTAAATCCGAACGGGCATAATTTTTTTCCACCGTCACCGACCGAAATGTGCAATTGGCCCTCATGGCTCAAATCGCGCGAATCAACGCTGTTCCGGTCGGCGTCATAAAATCAACTGTTCACGGGCGTTTCCCCGACGCTCAACGTGCGGCGTCCGGCTTCGACGCGCGCGGCTTCCAAAATCGCCGCCGCGTTTTCACCAATCTGCGGGATGTCTGAAATGTCGCTGGCTTCCGCCGACAATAAATCCTCGATGCGAGTCAACCCCGCATGGACGAGTGCGTCAGCCTGTTCACGCGTCACCCCCGGGATGGACGCGAGCAATTCAACGGCTTCCGCCACTTTCTCGTCGAAGCCTTTGGTGACGATGTGTTCCGCGTCAATGTCCACTTCCCAGCCGGTCAGCCGGGCCGTCAAACGTGCGTTCTGCCCGCGTTTGCCGATGGCCAAAGACAACTGGTCTTCGCCGACCAAAATTTTGACCCGCTTCCGCGTTTCATCCAGCGTGATGCTTTTCAACTGCGCCGGCTCCAGCGCCTTGGTGATGAAGGTTTTGACATCCGCCGACCACGGGATCACGTCCACCTTTTCGTTGTTCAGCTCGCGGACAATATTTTTTACGCGCTGCCCGCGCATGCCGACGCACGCACCGACCGGGTCCACCTTCGGATCACGCGAATAAACCGCCATCTTTGTGCGGAAACCGGGTTCACGCGCGATGCCTTTGATCTCAATCGTGCCGTCGTTGATTTCCGAAACTTCCAACTGAAACAGTTTGATGATGAAGCGCGGATCCGCGCGGGACAAAATGATTTCCGGGCCGTGCGAGCCTTCTTCGACCGCCTTGACGTAGCAGCGGATGCGTTCGCCGACCTGATATTCCTCGGTCGGCACGCGTTCGCGGTTCGGCAGCAAGGCTTCGTATTTGCCCAGATCCAGAATCACGTCGGAGCGTTCGAAGCGGCGGACGGTGCCGCTGATGATGTCACCCACGCGGTCCTTGAATTCCGTGAAAATGAGCGCTTTTTCCGCCTGACGGATTTTTTGCATCAACGCCTGCTTGGCGAATTGCGAGGCGACCCGGCCAAAGCCCGTGGGCGTGACTTCTTTTTCGATTTCGTCGCCGACCTGCGCGTCCGCCTTGATGCGGCGTGCGTCGAACACGGAAATCTGATCGTGCTGGGAAATGACCTTTTCGGAGACGATCAGCTTGGCGAAAGCCTTGATATCGCCGGTCTTGGGATCGGTCTCGACGCGCAATTCACGCGCCGGGCCGACCGCTTTCTTGGCGGCAGACAACAGGGCTTCCTGCACCGCTGCGACGAGGACGTCGCGGCTGATGCCTTTTTCCCGCTCATAAAATTCCAAACCAGCTAAAATTTCAGCATTCATAGCTCAACATGCCTTCCGCATCTGGCGAACAAAAAAGCCGGAGATGTGGTATCATCCGACTTTCGCGCTGGCCAAACCAGCAAACTTTACCGTTCTTGGCAGCAAAGATAATTTTTTGGGAGGCAAGCGTCAAGCCCAAAGGCAGCCCGCCAATTCAAGGCCTGGATCAAGTCACGCTCATGCCCAGCAGGAATTCGATGTTGCTCCGATGCTTCTTGAGCTTGCCCAGCAGCAGTTCCATCGCTTCGACCGGCGGCACGCCGGTGAGCGCCCGGCGCAGCAGCACCACGCGACTGTATTCGTCGGGGTGATAGAGCAACTCTTCTTTGCGCGTGCCGGAACGTTCGACGTTGATGGACGGGAAAATACGCCGGTCCACCAGGCCGCGATCCAGATGGGCCTCCATGTTGCCCGTGCCCTTGAATTCTTCAAAAATCACTTCATCCATGCGGCTGCCGGTGTCCACGAGCGCCGTCGCGATGATGGTGAGCGAGCCGCCTTCCTCAATATTACGCGCCGCGCCAAAGAACCGCTTCGGCTTGTGCAGTGCGTTCGCATCCACACCGCCGGACAAAATCTTGCCGGAATGCGGCTGAACCGTGTTGTAGGCGCGGGCCAGGCGTGTAATGGAATCAAGTAAAATGACGACATCGCGCTTGTGTTCGATCATGCGTTTGGCTTTCTCAATGACCATTTCGGCCACCTGCACGTGGCGCTCCGGCGGTTCGTCGAACGTCGAACTGATGACTTCCGCGCCTTTGCAGGAGCGTTCCATGTCAGTCACTTCTTCCGGCCGCTCGTCAATGAGCAGGATGAAGAGATACGTCTCCGGGTTGTTCTTCAGGATGGCGTTGGCCATTTTCTGCATCAAAACCGTTTTACCTGTGCGCGGCGGTGCGACAATCAATCCGCGCGTGCCTTTGCCGATCGGGCAGACCAAGTCCAGAACGCGCGTGCTCAACTCGTCCGACGCTGTTTCGAGGATCAGGCGCTTGTTCGGGAACAGGGGCGTGAGATTTTCAAAATGCGTCTTATCCTTCGCCTTGTCCGGTTCCTCGCCGTCCACGGCCTCAACCTTGAGCAGGGCGAAGAATTTTTCCTTTTCCTTGGGCGGACGGATCTGGCCGGCGATCAGGTTGCCGGTTTGCAGGTCAAACCGGCGGATTTGCGACGGTGAAATGTAAATGTCCTCGGGGCAGGGCAGGTAATTGAAGCTTTGCGAACGCAGAAAGCCGAAGCCTTCCGGCAGCACTTCCAGCACGCCTTCGGAGAAGAGCACGCCCGCGCGTTCCGCGTTCTTTTGCAGGATGTGGAAGATGACCTCGTGCTTGCGCATCGTGCCGAAATTTTCCACGCCCAGTTCGCGGGCCATGTTGTTCAGCTCCGTCATCTGCATCGCCTGGAGCTTGGCGATGTTGATGGATGCGGCGATCTTGTCGCGCTGATGTCCGCGCCGTTCCTCAGCAAAACGAGGTTCCTCGCGGTCATGGGTGGGTTCGACCGGGGTGGACGGCGGCCGCAGCGAGTCGGAATCCTGCTCAGCGACGGGGGCTTCGATCACGACGGAAACGGGTGCTGGGGCCGGCGGTTCAGGCGCCACCGCGACGGGTGTTTCCACCAGGGCAGCCGCTTTGGGAGCGGCTTTTGCCTTGGGTTTTTTGGTTGGGGCTTTGGCCATAAAATTAAATAAATGATTAAATTGTCAGATAAACTGGCTGGGATTTCGGATGCCTCCCGGCGTCAATGTTCGTTTTGGCGGTCACGCATTGGACGCCAAACGACTGGATTGGTTCAAAATGGAATGGTTACCGCCGTAGCTACCGAGATTTTCCTCAATCAACCGGGGGAAATCTTGCAGTCAGTTCGCAGACACACTGGCGCACTGGGACCGTTGTGTCAAACCTGATTTTTCTTGTGCGGTTTTCAATCTGGCGGGTGCTATAACTTGAAAATGACGACCGATGCCGAACTACTCCACGAATTTGCCGCAACGCATTCCGAGCCAGCCTTCGCCGAACTGGTGCATCGCCACGTCAACCTCGTTTATTCCGCCGCGCTCCGGCAGGTCAACGGCGACGCGCATCTCGCGCAGGACGTGGCGCAGACCGTTTTCACCGACCTTGCGCGCAAGGCCGGTTCGCTTGCCAGCCGCGAAACTTTGACCGCATGGCTTTACACCAGCGCACATTTTGCCGCCACGAATAAAGTGCGTGGGGAAAATCGCCGTCGCGACCGCGAGGAAGAATTTATGCGCGAACCAATCAACGAATCCGCGCCCGAACCCGATTGGGAAAAACTTCGTCCCGTGCTGGATGACGCCATGCACGAACTCAAGGAAGCTGACCGCGAAGCTGTTTTGCTGCGCTATTTTGAAAACCGGCAGTTTGTTGAGGTCGGCGCGAAACTTGGCCTCAATGAAAACGCCGCACGGATGCGCGTCGAGCGGGCGCTGGAAAAACTCCGCGACATTTTCACCAAGCGCGGCATTACGCCGGCGACGGCGCTGGCGTCCGTGATTTCCGCGAACGCCGTGCAGCTCGCGCCCGCCGGTCTCGCGGCGACGCTGACGACCTCTTCAATTATCTCGGCTGGCACGGGAACTATTACCCTTATGAAAATCCTGACTGCAACCAAACTCAAACTCGCGGCAAGCGTGCTTGTCGTGGCCGGCGCGACGACGGCGCTGGTGTTGCAACATCAAACGCAGGAGAACCTGCGCGCGGACAACACAACATTGACGCAACAACTCGCGCAATTGCAGACTGACAATGAAAGCCTGTCCAACCGGCTGGCGGCAGCGGGTGATGCCAAATCGCTTTCAGACGACAAGATGAGGGAACTGCTGAAATTACGTGGGGAAGTCGGTGTGCTGCGTCGGCAAGTGGGCGAACTTGGAAAATTGCAGGAACAAAATCAAGAGCTGCGCAATGAAGTTTTGGCCGCACATCAGGAACAGATTCGATTGCCGACAGAAGGCCAATACGAATGGCACCAAACCAATACGATCAATGCGGCAAGATTTGTCTTGCTTGGAATGATCATATTTTCGGGTGATAACCATGACCGATTTCCTACAAATTTCAGTCAGATTTCCACATTAACAGAGGGGATGACAAACCAAACGAGTGGTGTCGGAACAGAGGCTTTTGAACTTGTAAACGCTGGTTCGGCAAACAACCAGGAATCTTTCAAAAAAATAGTTATTCGTGAACAGGCTCCATTCCAAACTACGGATGGAAAGTGGGCTCGAACATACGGCTTTGCTGATGGCCACGTAGAAGTTCCAATTTCAGCTGATGGAAATTTTGGCGCTTACGAAACGCAGCACAAGGTTGCGTCCCCCAATCAGTAGGGCAGCGGAAACTTCGCCGTGAGTTCGCGCACACGGGCGCGGACCTTGTGCGCGGCGTCCACGTTTTTGATGTCCATCAACACTTCGGAGATCATGTCGGCAATCGCCGCCATCTCCGCTTCCTTCATCCCGCGCGAGGTGCAGGCGGGCGAGCCGAGGCGGATGCCGCTGGCTTGGAACGGTGAGCGCGTCTCGAACGGGATCGTGTTCTTGTTGACCGTGATGCCCGCTTCGTCGAGCGCAATCTGGCTGTCCTTGCCGGTGATGTTTTTCACGCCCACGTCCACGAGCATGAGATGATTGTCCGTGCCGCCGCTGACGAGCCGGTAGCCGTTGCGCATCATCCCGTCGGCCAGCGCGGCCGCGTTCTTCATGAGCTGTTGTTGATACGCCTTGAACGCCGGCTGCAGCGCCTCGTGAAAACAAACCGCCTTGCCCGCGATGACGTGTTCCAGCGGGCCGCCCTGGATGCCGGGGAAAACAATGGAATCTATCTCCTTCGCGTATTTTTCGCGCGTCAAAATCAAGCCACCGCGCGGGCCGCGCAACGTCTTGTGCGTGGTGGTGGTCACGAAATCCGCGTGCTCCATCGGGCTCGGATGGATGCCGGCCGCGACCAAGCCGGCGATGTGCGCGACGTCCGCGAGCAGATAGGCGCCGACTTCGCGGGCGATCTCGCCCATGCGCTTGAAGTCAATGATGCGCGGATACGCGCTCGCGCCGATGGTGATCATCTTTGGCTTGTGTTCACGCGCCATCGCGGCGATCTGGTCGTAATCAATCCGCTCGGTTTCCTTGTTTACGCCGTAGTGGACGATCTCGAAAAATTTGCCGGAAAAATTCGCCTTGTTGCCGTGCGTCAGGTGTCCGCCGTGGCTCAAATCCATCGTCAGCATCTTGTCGCCGGGTTTCAGGAACGCGAAATATACCGCCATGTTCGCGCCGGAACCGGAGTGCGGCTGGACGTTGGCGTGTTCCGCGCCGAACAATTTTTTCGCGCGGTCAATCGCCAGTTGCTCAATGGTGTCAATGTGTTCGCAGCCGCCATACCAGCGCTTCTTCGGATAGCCCTCGGCGTATTTGTTGGTCAGCACCGACCCTTGCGCCTCCATCACGGCGGGGCTGGTGAAATTTTCCGAGGCGATCAGCTCGATGTTTTCCTGCTGGCGCCGGCGTTCGTGGTCAATCGCCGTGGCGATTTCAGGATCCACATTGCGCAAACGCAGATTCGCCGGGGCGAACTTGGAGTCCAGCTTCAGCACACGACGTTCGTGGCGCCCGCCTTCGAATTTTGCGGCGATGAACGCGTCGAGAATTTTCTTCGCCGCTTCAATGGAGGTTTTATGGCCGCTCAAACAAAGGACGTTGGCGTCGTTGTGCTGGCGCATCAACGTCGCATCATGCTCGTCTTCGGCCTGGCCGGCACGCACGCCGGCGACCTTGTTGGCCACGATGCAAATGCCGACGCCGCTGGTGCAGAACAACACGCCGAGTTCCGCGCTGCCGTCGGCGACCGCCTGGGCCGCGGGCTGCGCGAAGTCCGGATAATCGTCCGCCGGATCTTTCGTGTGCGCACCGAAGTCTTTCACGGTGAGGCCGCGCGCGAGCAGATGGGTCTTGAGCGCCTCCTTCATTTCAAAGCCGCCATGGTCCGCGCCGAAAGCGAAGTTCGCGGGCTTGGTGGTTTGAATCGTCTTGGTGCCGGTCAAAAAGCTGTTTTGTTCCATAAATTTTAAAAGGGCCGCGATGCCTTGCTCGATCTGGTCGCGGCATTCCACGTAGATTTCATACGGGCTGCCGATCGGATCGCTGATGTCTTTTTCATACGGCTCGAGCGTCTCGTCAAATTCCCGCAGCAGAAAAGTCTTCTCCGCCGCCGGCGGATATAGCAGCGCCACCGTGTCCGCGTGGCTGTGCGTCATGCCCAGGATGAGATCCGCCGACCGCACCAGCTCCGCCGTGAGCATCCGGCTGCGCTGTGCGGAAATATCCACGCCCAGTTCGCGCATCGCCCGCACGGAATGCGACGTCGGGGGCTGGCCGTCCATCGCGCCGATGCCCGCCGAAACCACGTGGAATTCGCCGCGTCCCTTGACGGCGCGGCGGAACAGCCCCTCAGCCATGGGGCTGCGGCAGACATTTCCCGTGCAAATGAACAGAATCGTTTTCATCCCGCGCGAAGGTTTAAAGTGATTTGTGAATGGCCGGTCGTCAATCCGAAATCAGGAGCGCGACGGGTGGACGACGGCGAGCGCCTTGATCAAATCCACCGCCCGCGCGAGCACCGGGTCGTGAATAAAGGGTTTCTGGGGCTCGGACGGCTGCGCTGGCGGGGAGTCTTCGTCCTGCTCGCCGTCTTTGATTTTTGAGCGCACCAGGTCTGCCTCGCTTGTGTGGTCGATGAACGGGGAAAAACTGTTTGTGGCCGCGGTGGCATTGGTCACGCTCTGTGCCGTCGCTTCGTAGGGATTCTTGAACAGCGCACGCTCGTCCTGCGCGGTCACCGTCACGGTGATGTCCGGCTTCAAATCCGCCGTGGCGCTGCCAAAAATCAGTCCCGCGCGCTCTTCACGCAATCCTGTCGCAAGTTTTGCCGCTGCGCCGCGTGTTTCACCGTTCACAAGAATGGCCAGCGGAGATTTCATTGAAGCAAATAATTTTGTCGCCGCCCGGGCTGCCTCAAAATCATCACCGTTTGCGAAACGCAAATCTAGAACGGTCCCGATAATCTTGTTGGTTGTCGTCAATGCGCGGTTCACTGCACCATGAGTTCCATGAGATGCCGGTTCAGATGACACTGGTGATTCGGTGTTTGATTTGAATCGGTTCGCCATAGTAGGAGTCCCATGGGATGCGAGAAGTGGGTTTTGACCAATAGATAAATTTGATTCTTCCATCGTTCCAATGGGAACGTATTTGCCTGATTTATTTGGAACCACCAGAGGTAATTTCCGGCTGGCAGACACATTTGTTGCCACTTCCAAAGCCGTGACAGTGTCGCCGTCCGCGAAACGCAAATCCGGGACTGTTCCCGATATTTGTTTCATGGCTGCCAGAATGCTTTGCGCCGAATCAATTTCTTCCGCCAGATTTTTCCCAACTGTGCCGACGCGCAGATAGGCAACGTTATTTTCCAGAATGGCGGATTTGACCTGCGCGCTGTTGGTCGTGTCCGCGCGCAGGACGCCGCCCGTCGCCAGCAAAACGATGAAAAGCCATGAAAAACGTCGTGTCATGATGCGCTCAAATTGCGCGACAAACCCCCGAAAGTAAAGCGGCGACAGTTTTCGTAGCAGCCGAGGTGACGAGGCTCTGACCTGGCTTCTGCATTCCATCTTCAAAATGAGCCTTCTTATGTCGGCTGCTAAAATTTTTCTGTCGGATTCCGCCGGTCGGCGGCGATATGCTTGTGAAAATGACAAGCGATCTGGATCTGCTGGGGCAATTTGCGCGGGGAAAATCGCAGGACGCCTTCACCGCGCTGGTGCAACGCCATGTGAACCTCGTCTATTCCGCCGCGCTACGGCAGGTGCGGTCGCCGCAACTGGCCGAGGAAGTGGCGCAATCCGTCTTCGCCGACCTTGCGCGTGGAGCCGGCAAGCTGGCAGGTGGCGGCGACGTCCCGTCGCCGGAATGTGGCAGCGACGTCTCGTCGCAAAAACCACTGACACCCTGGCTCTATGCCGTCGCGAGGCGGACAGCCATTGACGTGGTGCGGAAGGAATCCCGCCGCCAGTTGCGCGAACAGATCGCCGTGGAGCTGAATGCCATGAACGCCCAACCCCAGCTTTCACACTTTGCAAAGTGTGGAAATGACTCCGCATGGCCGGACATCGAACCGCTGCTGGACGACGCGATGGCCGCGCTCGACGAAACCGACCGCGCCGCGATTCTACTGCGATTTTTCGAAAACAAAAACCTTCGCGAAGTCGGTGCCGCGCTTGGTACCAGCGATGACGCCGCGCAAAAACGCGTGAGCCGCGCCGTGGAGCAACTGCGGGAATTCTTCGTAAAACGCGGTGCCACCGTCGGCGCGGGCGGACTTGGCGTGGTCATCTCCGCCAACGCCGTGCAAGCCGCGCCGGTTGGGCTCGCTGTCACGATTTCTGCCGCTGCTGTGATTGCCGGAGCCGCCGTTCACACTTCGACCGTAATTGCCGCCACCAAAACTATCACCATGACCACCCTTCAAAAAATACTTGTTGCCGCCGCGCTCACCACCGCTGTTGGAGCTGGAATCTTTGAAGCGCATCAAGTCGCTCAGTTGCGCAAGCAAAACCAGACGCTCCAGCAACAGCAAGCACCGCTGGCCGAACAAATCCGAAGATTGCAAATCGACGATGAAAATCTTTCCAATCGTCTCACGGAGATTATCGATTTTAGAAAATTATCGGATAAACAATTTGGCGAGCTTTTGAAGCTGCGCAATGCGGTCACTCTTTTGAAACACTCCGCAAATGATCCTATGGATATTGCGGCAAAGGATTTGTTGGCAAAAGTGAATAAACTCAAGCAGCGGCTGGAACAGACGCCAAACGCCGGAATTCCCGAGCTTCAATTGTTGAATGATCAGGATTGGCTGACGGTTTGTAGAGGTTGGAATCTTGATTCCGAGAATGGTATTCGCAATGCCTTGAGCGGATTGCGAAGCATGGCGGAGCAGAAATTTTCCAATATGACACAAGAGGCATTAGCCAAATTTTCAAAAGCAAATGACAAACTATTTCCCACTGATCTTTCACAGTTGCAACCATACTTTGATTCGCCAGTTGATGCGGCTATTTTGCAACGCTGGGAAATTCTTCCCGCCGGAGCGACCTTGCCAGGCATTGGAAACGAAGGGCCGTTCGTAACCCAAAAGGCTCCGGTGGATGAATTGCTGGATCGGCGCTGGGCTATCGGTGTATGGGGATCAGCCTGCACGGACTTTCTGAACTCGGAAATTCAAGATGTAATGGGGCCGGTCTATGAGGCGTATAATGCTGCCAACAAGGGAGCGTATTCCGGTGATGGACCTTCTGATTACCTGCCTTTTGCGACAACTCCCGAACAAAAAGCCGCTGCCCAAAAGTTAGTGGAACAAGCAGCCGTCAGAAAATAACCTCAATCTGAATCAAAGGCCGTTTGCCGCGATGTTGTGACGGAAATAGGCGCCCTCAACTGAATTTTCTCCACGGCGGTGTAGGCGGCGGCTTTGGTGGCGCGTAAATCATTGCCTGCGCGTTCCTGTCGGTTGTTGAAAAACGTTGTCGGATTTCCCGGGCCTCGGTTGTTTAATGGTAGAAATGCAAACCAAGTCTGACGCCCAACTGCTCCGCGACTATGCCGCACGTGGCGATGAGGCCGCGTTTCGCGAAATTGTCACACGCCACACGGACTTCGTTTATTCCGCCGCGCACCGGCAGGTGGAATCTGCTGCCGTCGCTGCTGACCTCGCGCAAGGCGTTTTCACTGACCTTGCGCACAAGGCCCGACCGGTGAGCGAAAAGATTTCCAATGAATCCTCACTTGCTGGCTGGTTGCATCGCAGCACGCGTTATGCGGCGTTGAATCATCTGCGCGACTCGCATCGTCGCCGCACCAACGAAAGGCTGGCCATGGAACAACTCCTCACCAACTCTGAATCCGCCGCCGACTGGGAACAGATCCGCCCCGCGCTTGACGAAGCCCTCGATAGTCTCAGCAACGACGACCGGGAAGCCTTGCTGCTCCGGTATTTCAAAAACCAGGATTTCCGCGCCGTCGGCCGCGCGCTGGGTATGAGTGATGACGCCGCGCAAAAACGCGTGAGCCGCGCCGTGGAACGCCTGCGCGAATTTTTCTCGAAACGCAACGTGACAATGGGCGCGAGCGGGCTGGCAGTTGTCATCTCCGCCAACGCCGTGCAAGCCGCGCCGGTGGGATTGGCCGTCACCATTTCTGCCGCTGCGCTCGCCGGCGCGACGGTTTCTGCTTCCACCGCCATCGCTGTCACCAAAACCATTGCCATGACCACACTGCAAAAAGCTTTGATCACCGCGACATTGGCCGCCGCGATTGGAACCGGAATTTACCAAGCACACCGGGCCGTCCAATTGCGTGAACAAGTCCAAACGCTCCAGCAACAGCAAGCGCCGCTGGCCGAACAAATCTGGCAATTGCAACGCGCGAACGACGACGCTACGAACCGGCTGGCTTTGATGGCTGAAGAAATTGCGAAAACCAAGAGCAACAATCTGGAATTGCTGAAACTCCGTGCGCAAGTCACCAGCCTGCTGCAAAGCAACCACGAACTCACAACTCTGGCAAATCCACCCGCGACCTCCACGAATGAAGGTTCCAGCATCGTTGATATGGGAAACTATGCCATTCCGGACACCTGGTCGAACGCGGGTCTCGATACAGCCACAGATGCCGTCAGGACCTACTTGTGGTCCTTGGCCAATACGAACACGACGAAGTTAAAAGAGGTGCTGTCACTTCCGGCTGACAGCAAAGAAATGTTCGCGGGATTTGTGCAAAAAGAGGGCATGAATTTGTCAGAGGCGATCAAGGGTGCTCGCATTGTAAGTGCAAAACAAATATCAGACGACAGGAACGAATGCCTGTTCATCGTTGAAAGTTTGAACGCATCGCCGGCAACGACAGAATCAGGTGATCCACGGCCTCCAAGTTCATCCTTGGAAACCCAATCGCTAATTGTGCGACGCATTAATGGCGTCTGGCATGTTGCCTTTCCCGGCTTGCCCGAACTGTCGCCGGAGGAGCTTGAAAAATATCCTTCTGAAGCAGCCAAAAAGAGTGACTCGGACATCCAGCAATGATTCCCACAAGATATTTTTTGAGCGCGGCGTGCGTTGGTAGTGATTAGAATGCCTTCGCCACGATGTCGCGGCGGAACTGCGCGCCTTCAAAACGAATCGCTTCCACGGCGGTGCAGGCGGCGGCTTGGGCGGTTTTCAAATCCCTGGCGTAGCGGCGTCTCGGCAGAGCGCCGCCATCTGGGGACCATCGGCAAGATTGCGGCGGTCTGCCGACACGCCGCTACAACGCTTTTGCCGCGATGTCGCGACGGAAATGGGCACCGTCGAAATGGATTTTCTCCACGGCGGTGTAAGCGGCGGCTTGGGCGGTGCGCAAATCCTTGCCCAGCGCCGTCACTCCGAGGGCGCGGCCGCCGTTCGTCACGATCTGGCCGTCCTTCAACGCCGTGCCTGCGTGGAAAACTTTTGTGTCTGGTAATTTCGCGGCTTCTGCCAGGCCGAGGATCGGCTTGCCTTTCGCGTAGTTGCCAGGATAACCGCCGCTGGCCATTACCACGCACACGCTGGCGAGCGGACTCCATTTTAATTCGTGCTTGGCCAACGTGCCGCTCGCGCTGGCGTCGAGCAGTTCGACCAGATCATTTTCCAGCCGCGTCAGATAAACTTGGGTTTCGGGATCGCCGAAGCGGGCGTTGAATTCCAAAATCTTCGGGCCGTTCTTCGTGAGCATCACGCCGGGATAGAGGATGCCGCGATAATCAATGCCCTCCGCCACGCAGCCGCGCATGAACGGTTCGAGCACCAGCTTGGCCGTGTCGGCGAGTTGCGCGTCAGTCAGGAACGGTGTGGGCGAATACGTGCCCATGCCGCCGGTGTTCAGGCCGAGGTCGCCATCGAGCGCGCGTTTGTGATCCTGCGAGGTCGGAAAAATCTTTGCCGTCTTGCCGTCGCACAATGCGTGCATCGAAACTTCGATGCCTTCGAGAAATTCCTGGATGACCACGTTGGCGCCCGCTGCGCCAAAGGCTTTGCTGACCATGATTTCGTCCACGGCCTTTTCGGCTTCGGCTTGGTTGGTGCAAATCAAAACGCCTTTGCCGAGCGCGAGGCCGTCGGCTTTCACCACGCATTTGCCACCGAGTGTGGCGCAAAAGGACTTTGCAGGCCCTGCCTCCGAATAAGTGCCAGCCGACGCTGTCGGTATGCCGTATTTCTCCATGAACTTTTGTGAGAAAACTTTCGAGGACTCGAACTGCGCCGCCTTCTGGTTCACACCCCAGATTTTCAATCCGTGCTTCTGGAACAAGTCCACGATGCCAAGCGCGAGCGGATTGTCGGGACCAACGATGGTCAGATCCACTTTCTTTTCCTGCGCGAACGCGAGCAGTTTCGGCAAATCTTCCGCGCCGATGTTGACGCATTCAATAGCCGCGCCGTTTTTAGCCAGGCGCTCCTCGGTGATGCCCGCATTGCCCGGCGCGCACCACAGCTGTGTGGCATGCGGCGATTGCGCGAGTTTCCAGACCAGGGCGTGCTCGCGTCCGCCCGAACCAATGACGAGAATTTTCATGAGATTTTTCCGCGAATCAAAACAACTTGCGCTGGCATATTCAGTCGAGGTCGGGCTTCACCGTCTGCAATTCCAAGCGCAGCGCGTGCAGCGCCAGGTTGATGTCATAGAGAAACGCCACCAGCGAGCCGAACAGCGAGGCCATGCTGGCGATGAAGACGAGCACGACGAACACCCCCGCCTGCCAATCCAGCAGGGCGCCCACGAACAAGATGATGATCAGCGCCGAGACGAGCAGCACGCTGAAGCCCGCCAGCCCGATGCTCACGCGGAGCACTCTGGCGCGCCGGTAAATGATGGAGATCTGCGTCAGGCTGTGTGGGTTTCTTTTCCCGCTGGCATCGGCTGGTTCCCGGCACAGGATCCGCGCCCGGTCAATCGTGCGCCCCAGCCGGTTGGTCATGGTGAGCAGCAGCAAGCCGACGCCCGAGATGAGAATCACCGGGCCGGTGGCAATCTGTAGCACCGGCACAATTTCATGGAGCGTGGTCGCAGACATTGGCCGCAGGGTAATGACTAAAAATCGCGAATCAATCTCAATGAGAGGGTTGGCAAAAAACGGTGCTTATTTGCCAAAAATAAAACAAAGGGGTTTAACCGGAAGCGATGATTTAATTGATTCAATAAGGACTCTGCGTGTCTTCCAACGGTTTCACTTTGCCGGAGTAATGCTTGTAGATGAACAGGGAATAAACCACGGAGCCGATCAGCGCGACGGGCCACCAGACGAGGGCGATGGCCAGTCCTTTTCCCGCCGCCGCGTTCTGGTAGGCGGACAGGGAATGTTCCGGCGCGAGCGTCGAATGCAGCATGATCGGAAACACGGCCGACGCACCGGCGATCATCAATCCGGCGATGAACATGCAGGAGCCGAGCATGGCCCGCGCTTCGCGTTGGCCGGACAACCCGGTGAATACCGCCAGCAAACCACCGAAAACAAGAACCAGCCCCAGCCACGCAAGCGGGTGATGCTTCATTCCGGAAAATAATTCCGGCCGCACCTGCCACGTTTCGACGGTGACGATGACCAGCAGCACGATGACCGCTTTCCAGAGCAGTTTGCCGAGGCGCAAGCTCCGTTCCCGCACCGGGCCTTCCGTCTTCAGCACCAGGGCGTTTGCCCCGTGCGCCGCGAAGGTCACCAGCGTGAACACCGCGACCGACACCGTGAACCAATCCAGGATGCCGACGTTGCCGAATGGACTGAAGTTGGTAAAGAACGCCATGGCGAACTTGCCGGACGCATCCAGCGGCACGCCGCGCACGACGTTGCCCAGCGCCGCGCCGATCAGGATGGCGAGCAGAATGTTGGAGCCCACAAAGGCAAAATTCCAGCCCGTGCGCCAGAGCGGATCCTTGACGTGCCCGCCGAATTCAATGGAAATTCCGCGCCCGACCAGGCCCCACAGCAGGAGGAACAGCGCCAGGTAAAATCCCGAGAACGACACGGCGAGGATGTTGGGAAACGCGACGAATAATGTTCCGCCGAAGCTCACCAGCCAGACCTCGTGCCAGCTCCACAACGGCCCGATGGCGGCGATCACCAGACGGCGTTCCGCTTCGGTTTTGCCGACGAGCGGTTGCAACATGCCGGCGCCCAAGTCCATGCCGTCGAGCACGACGAACATCACGAGCATGAAGGCCACAATCGCATACCAGATTTCAATCATGGGAAACCTCCAGTTTGCCGGTGGCAGAAATCCCCTGCGGTCCGTGGGCAATTTCCCGTCCGACCATAAATAGAAACAGCACGCCGAGCACGAAATAGAGTCCCGTGAAACCCATCAGGGTGAACAACACATTTCCTCCGTTCACCACCTCGCTGACGCCCTGGGTGGTCCGGAAGAGATTGTAGATGAGCCAGGGTTGGCGGCCCAGTTCGGCCGTCATCCAACCCGCCGTGGTGGCAATATACGGAAAGGGAAAGAACAGCATCAAGACCCAGAGCAATCCACGCGACTGTTCCAGGCGTCCGCGCCAGCGCTGGATGTTGGCCAGGATCATCACCAGGATGAACATCGTTCCCAGACCCGCCATGATGTGGAAGGAGTAATACAGCAGCGCGATGTTTGTGGGCCAGGTGTCCTTCGGAAACGCGTCCAGCCCCTGCACGCTGGAATTGAAGTGGCCAAAGGCGAGAAAGCTCAAGGCATCGGGCACATAGATGGCATTATCCAGCCGCTGGTTGTCCACATCGGGTTGGCCGATGATGTTGAGTTCCACGCCGTTGCCGGTGTGAAAATGCCCCTCCATCGCCGCGAGCGTCACGGGCTGATGTTTCGCCACGATCTTCGCTTGCTGATCGCCCGTGGGAAACGCCACGAGCAGGGATGCCGCCAGTCCCACGATGGTGCCGACTTTGAGAAACAGTGTCGCTTGTTCCGAGTGTTTGGCCCGCAGCGTGTAGAAGGCACCCACCGCCGCCACCACAAATGAGCCGGTGACCACGGCGGCGCATTGGTTGTGCAGGAACACGATGAACGCCCATGGGTTGAGCAGAAATTCGCTCAAGGATTCAAGATGCAGCACGCCGTCCGTCCCCATGGAATAACCGACGGGATGCTGCATGAACGCGTTGGTGGTCAAAATAAAATATCCCGAGAGCCAGCTCCCCAACGCCACGCCCACGGTGGCCAGAAAATGATTGCGCGGCCCCAGCCGTTTTTCGCCCCAGACCACCGCCCCGATCAGCGCGCTTTCGAGGAAGAAGGCGAACATGCCCTCCATCGCCAGCGTCTGCCCGATGATGTTGCCGGAAAACCTGGAAAACTCCGCCCAGTTCGTGCCGAATTGAAATTCCATCGGGATGCCGGTGACCACGCCCACGGCGAAATTGATGCCGAAGATGCGTGCCCAGAAACGGGCGGCATTCCCGTAAAGTTCCCGGCCCGTTTTCAAATGCCGCCATTTGAAAAAAACGATGATCCACGCCAGCCCCATCGTGAGCTGGGGAAAGAGATAGTGATACGTGATGGTGAACGCAAACTGAAGACGGCTCCAAAATATTGTGTCTTCCATAGTCGTATATGAGAATTGAGCACCTTTGCGGATTTATCAATGTAAAAAACACCAACTCTTCCTAACGGGAACCATCAGAAATTATTCTTTATAGATCACTTGGTAGAATTCACCCAGAATCCGCCACGAGCTTATAAGGGGGCAGTTCCAGTCTGGCAGCGGCGGGTGGACAATTAAACCGTCGTCATGCCTCGGTAATTGCGCTTGGAATGCTCGTCATCGCGCGCATCGGCGTGCCGATTGTGATCGCCTGCACCGTGTGCATCTATTGGATCTTCCGGGGCAAGGTGAAGCTGGACCGGATGAGCTATTGAGAACGGCGCAAAATCCGGTAGTATTTGCCGCGATATGAAACTGAACTATCTATTGCTCCCGCTGGCCGGGGCGGTTCTGCTGTGCGGTTGCGGCAAGCAGACCCGGCTCAACACGGAGAAGCTGATCCAGCTCCAGCAAAATCAGGCCGTCCAGATCGCGACGCTCCAGACGCAGCTGACCTCGCTGGCGCCCATGTTGGTTCGGATGAACAGCTCCTATTTTGAGAAGAGCCACGAGGATGCGTTTTTCTTCCACACCAACACGCTGTATCTGCTGTTGACGGTGGGCCAGAAAATCCAATCGCAATTGCAGGTTGCCGACTCCGAGCGGCAGGCTGAACACGCGCTGGCCTATTCCTACCATACCAACGAACTGCGCACGATGTATCTCACCATCGCGCAAATCGAGGACGACCTGTCCAACCAGGAAAGCCGGATCACGGATAAAATCAATGCCGAAACCCGGAAGGTGGGCCTGGCGGTGAACGATGATTTGCGGAAACAAATGCAACTGCTCGTGCCCGACGAATCCGAGGCCACCCAGCGGCAGGCAATGGCGGCGGACATCGCGCAACTGAAACGCGATCTCGCATTGATCAAGTTGCGACTCGGTATCACCAACCCGCCGGCGGCCCATCCTTGAGGCGGAGAAATGAAACCGACAAGGCGCGAAGGTGCCAGGTTGTGGCTTTCAACCGTGCTTTGCGGCTTGGTGCCTTCGTGGTTTAACATTATTCCGCAGATTGAAAGCATGGCTGCCGGCAAGTCCTTGCAGTTTCCCATAAAACCGGAACCAAAAATTCTCGACATATTCAGGCGACAAGTCCATCCTGTAACCCGTCAGAAATTAAACCTTTCAGCACCATGAAAAGAAAATCTGCTCTCAAGGTTCCCGTTCATTCATTGGTGGTTTGCGCTGGAGCCATCCTGCTGATGGTCTCCGGCGCGGAGGCGCAGAATCTGTTTGTCTCCGAAGGCACTTCCATCTTCGAAATCACACCGGGCGGAACCCTCAGCACCTTTGCCTCCGGGCTGGGTTTTCCGCAGGACATGGTCTTTGACAGCGCGGGGAATCTGTTCGTGACCGATCTGGGCGGCAACATTGACAAGTTCACTCCCGCTGGTGTGGAAAGCACCTTTGCCACCGGCCTGAATTTTCCGCTCGGGCTGGCGATCGACAGCGCGGGCAACCTGTATGAGGCGGATGGCAACAGTGGCAGGATTTATAAATTCACGCCGGGCGGCGTGCGCAGCACTTTTGCCAGCGGGCTGGGCGGCCCAGACCAACTGGCCTTTGACCACGCCGGGAATCTCTTTGTGACGGTTCCCGTCGGCACCATCTATAAATTCACGCCGGGCGGCCTGCGCAGCACGTTCGCCACCGGGTTGAGTGGCCCGGCTGGACTGGTCTTTGACAGCGCGGGCAATTTATTTGAGGCGGATCATGACAGCGGCAAAATCTATAAGTTCACGCCGGGTGGTGTGCGTAGCACCTTTGCCACCGGACTGAACGGCCCGCTGGGGCTGGCCATGGACAGCGCGGGCAATTTATTTGAGGCCGACAACGGCAGCTATAGCATCAACGAGTTCACGCCGGATGGCGTGCAAAACACTTTTAACTCGGCCACGCCGGATCCGGAATATCTCGCTTTCCAGCCTGCGGCCGTGCCTGATGGTGCCCCGACATTCGCCTTGCTGGGCGCCAGCATCATCGTGATCTTCATCCGCCGCCGAAGAGACGAGGTGAACAATCTTCGGCTGAAGCCTGAAACCCGTTTTTGAAATGTATCACGCACCTCGCTCCAGCCCTGCATGAAGGGGGTAGGATGAGGAGCGCTGGCTTGGGTCCGCTTCATCTGCGAGGCCACGGGTGAATCCAGCCGGCTTGGCCCGTGAAGATCGAAGGCGCGCGGCAAGGCGCTCACCGGCGCCCTTTACCGTCCTGACGCTGCTCTGTGACCCAGCCGTATCCCCGTTCGGATCAGGGCATGGTTGTTTAATTCCATTGACTGGCTGGCGGGGAAGTTTTAGTTAATCCACTGAAAATCAGCCTCCAAGTCGTTGGGTTTTGAGTGCGGGAACGGATGACGCCAGGCCTTTTCTCGGAATAAACAGGATTCAGTCATGAGCATTCAACCGCCACCTTCCAGTCGTCCGCGCGAAATCGGCGTGACGGAGCCCCTCGCCCCGGCCTACGAGCGGATGAAGCAGATGCTGTTCAAACCGTTCGATCTGGCGAAATGGATCACGATCGGGTTCTGCGCCTGGCTGGCCGGTCTGGGCGAGGCCGGCGGTGGGGGCGGCGGCGGATTCAATGGCGGCGGTGGTGGCGGAGATCATCGCCATGATCACGGCGGACAACCGGCGGAACAGTTCCGGCATTTTTATCATGAGGCCGCCGATTTTGTGAACGCCAATTTGTTCTGGATCGTCCCGCTGGCGGTCACATTGCTGGTGATCGGCGTGACGGTCTGGCTGCTGGTGCTGTGGTTGAGCAGCCGGGGCACGTTCATGTTCCTGCACTGCGTGGCGCTGGACAAGGCGGAGGTGGTGGAGCCGTGGACGAAATTTGCGGGCGAGGCGAACAGCCTGTTTCGTTTCCGCATCGTCATGGGGCTGATCGCAATGGTGCTGGTGCTGCCGTTGCTGGCGCTGACGGCGGTGGACATCCTGGCGATGGTATTGTCGGGAAGGGCGACCGTGGCGGGCGTGATGATGGCGGTGGGTCTGGTGCTGGCATTGATTTTCGTGGCGATGGTGCTGGGGATCATCCGCAAGTTCATGGTGGATTTTGTGGTGACCCTCATGTTTCTGCGCGGCGGAAGTTGCCTGGCGGCCTGGCGGGAATTTGGCGATTTGCTTTTCGCCAACCCCGGGAAGTTTACACTGTATATCCTGTTTCAGATCGTCCTGAGCTGGGGTATCGGGCTGCTTGTGTTGCTGGTGATTCTGCTGACGTGTTGCATTGCCGGCTGCCTGATGGCGTTGCCGTTCCTCGGCACGGTGCTGTTGCTGCCGGTGCTCGCGTTCAAGCGGGCCTATCCGCTCTACTACCTGGCGCAGTATGGCCCGCAATATGACGTCTTTCCCGCCCAGACAGAACCCGTCGCGCCACCGGCACCGCCGCTGGCCGGGTAAATTTTTAATTCATGAAAAAACCAATGAGGTCGGTGGTGTTGATAATTTGTTCGTGGTGCATTTTGTCCGGTGAGGCCGGGGCGGTGGACATCGAACTGGCGCGGTATGCCACGGCCAAGGAAAAGCAAATCCGGGAGTATGCGGAAACGATGACCAATAAAGTCCCGGGCGTCGTTTGGAGTTTTTTTGATGCGGTGCGGGTGGACAATTGGGACACCGCCACCAATCTGGTCGCGCGCATCAACCGGGCCAGCGGCCGGTTCGAAACCACGGACACGAATGCCATCATCGCTCCGGCCTTGCGGACGATCATCTGGCCGCCGATTTCCGAAATGGTCGGAACCTACGAACAGTTTCATGACTGGGACAAAAAATGGCTGCACCGGTTTGGGCGCGACATCCTCAATTCCATCCCGCCGGGCAGCGTTTACTTTGGCGGGACGGATCCCGGACGGTTCATCATCTCAGCCTTGATCGAATCCGCCGGTCCGGGAGATCGTTTCTTTGTATTGACGCAGAACCAGCTGGCCGACGGGACCTATCTGGAATATATGCGCAAGTTGTATGGCCAGAAACTCTACATCCCCACCCCGGAAGATTCCCAGCAGGCCTTTCAGGATTATGTGAACGACGCTCAGGAGCGGCAGAAACAAGGCCGGCTCAAACCCGGCGAAAATGTGCGGGTGACGGAAGGCCGCGTCCAGGTCAGCGGGCAGGTGGCGGTCATGGAGATCAACGGTCTGCTGGCCCGGTTGATTTTCGAAAAGAATCCGGGGCGCGGGTTTTTTGTGGAGGAGAGTTTTCCGCTCGACTGGATGTATCCCCATTTGTCACCGCAGGGTTTGATTTTCGAATTGCATGCCAAACCGCTGACGGAATTGAGCGGCAGCGAGGTCAGCAAGGACCAGGACTATTGGCGGCAGTTGACCGGTGAAATGATCGGTGGCTGGCTGACGGAGAAAACCAGCCTCAAGGAGGTTTGCGATTTTGCGGACAAAGTCTATCTGGATAAAAACCTGACCGGCTTCAAAGGCGATCCCGGGTTCGCCAAAAATCCGGAGGCGCAGAAATGTTTTTCCAAGCTCCGCAGTTCGCAGGCGGGGCTGTATGTGTGGCGGGCGGCGCACGCCCGGAACACCGACGAAAAAGTCCAGATGCAACGCGCCGCGGACCTCGCGTTCCGGCAGTCTTACGCGCTCTGTCCCTATTCGCCGGAGGCCATCTATCGTTACGCCAGTTTTCTGGTGGAACTCAAACGGCCCGACGACGCCTTTCTGCTCGTAAAGACCAGCCTGCGCCAGGATCCCGATAACGCCCAACTGCAGCAACTCATCCAGTCCGTGAGAAAAGCCCAATGAAAACTCCGATCATTCTTTTCGGGATTCTTTGTGTCTGTCTGCTGGCCGGGTGCGACAAACCGGCGTCACGTTCGGCCACGTCTTCCACCGATGGCGCGAGCGATTCCAATGCAACCTCCAGCACGCTGGAAGCGTCCAAGGCGGACGGACCGAAAGAGCATGAGAAAATTTGTTTCGCCTGCAAAGGGGCGGCAACGATCAAATGCCTCGCGCCCGGTTGCGTGAACGGCCAGGTGGATTGCCCCGGCACGTGCCTGCGGCTGTCGCGCGGAACCTGGATCCACATGGATGTGCCCGGCCATTCGCCCACCGACTTGTGGCAGAAGTTTAATCAGGGCGACGGTTCTTACACGGCCTATACCCAGGCTCATGTCGGCCACATCATCGCCATGCAGAACGGCAAGGCGGTGGACATCGGCCCCTGTCCGGTCTGCGGTGGCGCGGGCAAAGTGTCATGCCCTGTCTGCAAAGGCACCGGCCAGCAGGCCTGCCTGATTTGCGGCGGCAAGAAATATATTCCGGATGCATGGACGCCCACGGACAATCCGTGGTTGAACCGCCAGCCGGATTTGATCCGGCTCACCGACCGGCGGATTATGCTCGGCAAAATCGTCAGCACCGTCGGCACGAATATGACCATCAAGACGCGGGATGGAAAATGGCTGCACCTGAACAGCGCGGAGTTGATGCCGAAAACAGGGACGATTTCGACCAATGCCGCCGCACCTTGATTGAAGACCGCATCAACAAATCCATGAAGAGTCTGCTCATCGTGACCTCCTTGATTGAAGCCGGAGCCGGCGTGGCGCTGCTGGCCGTGCCCGCGTTCGCAGTTCAACTGCTGCTCGGTTCGCCGCTGGACGCACCCGCCGCCGTGATATTGGGACGCGTGGCCGGAGTAGCGTTGTTTGCACTGGGCGTCGCCTGCTGGTTCGCCGACGGCGATACGAAGAACCGCGCCGCGCGGGGATTGGTCGCGGGGATGTTGTTGTATAATGTCGGCGTGGCGGTCATGCTTGCGATGGCGGGCATCCAGTCGCATCTGGCCGGCGTCGCGTTGTGGCCGGCGGTGATCCTGCACGCAGCCATGGCGTTTTGGTGTGTCGCGTGCCTGCGCGCCAGCCGGACCGGACCGGGAACCCGGACTGAATCGCGTTTGGACAAATAAAAATGAACATCTCAACAACTGCGAATCAAGCGGGTGGCCGCCGTCGCTGGAAATGGCCGGTCGCCATTCTTGCCGCCGCGCTGTTGGTCGGCGGCTTGACCGCGTGCCGCACGGCACCCCGGGTGCAAATCGGCGAGAAGGATTTTTCCGGCTTTCTGGGTGACTATTCCCGGCTGCGGCAGGGCGAGAAAGGCGAGGCCAATTTCCTTTACATAGACCGGGACGCTGGCTGGGGAAATTACACCAAGATCTGCATCCGTCCCGTCGAACTCTGGAAATCCGACGGGCCGGAGTCGGCGTTGGGAAATCTGTCCCCGCAGAATCAGCAGATGCTGGTGAATTTTTTCCACACCGCGCTGGTCGCCAAACTGGGGAAAAATTATCAGATCGTGAATTACGCCGGGCCGGACGTGCTGGTGGTTCATGCGGCGGTAACCGATGCGCGGAATTCCAGGCCGGTGGTGAATCTGGTTTCCAAGACCGTGTCGGCAAACCTGCTGCTGAATTTCGAGCAGCAAACGATCACCGGCACAGGCACCGGCGTTGGCATGGTGATGGTCGAAGTCGAATTGCTGGATGGCCAGAACGGCCAGCGCCTGGCGGCGGCGGTGGATGCGCGGCCGGGAACGAAGGCACTCCGTATTCAATCCGGCAGCACCTGGGGCGAGGTGATGCTGGCCTTTGACTGGTGGGCGCAGAAGCTGGACCAGCGTCTGGCCAAACTCAGGGCTGGCATCGTCACCAAGGATCCCTTGTGAATTTTGGTATTATACCATTTCTCAATGACAACTGGTGGATTGGTCGGTCATCCCCTCACCCGGCCTTCGGCCACCCTACCCCTGAACCTCGTAGCAGCCGACGTGAGGAGGCTCCATCCGAACGCCGTCGAGTTAGAGCCTCCGCACGTCGGCTGCTATGGTTCAGGGACACCCATCGCGGCTTTTCGCGGGCCGTGGAATCTCTCCCCACACCGGCGGAGAGGGCAGGGTGAGGGGGCGTTTGGATGATTCCACCGTTTCCTATTGGGAATTGGTATATATCGTCAGGCCCGCGTGCTTCCGTCGCCACACGCTGCGCTCGGCGACAGGCACGCCGTAGCGCGGCATCCCCCACCAAGCCCAACGTCCATCAAAGGCATAAGACCGTCCTCGACAAGTGCCGGAAAAACCCGAAACTCAAGCCCGTGAAAATAAGATGGCTCCCATTCATTTTGCTGATTCCGCTGCTGCTTGCCGGATGCGCATCGAGCGATCAGTACGTCCATTTCCCGGACCAGAGCAAAACGGTCGAAGACCCTCACAAAGCGCGCATCTATGTCATCCGGCCCGGGCTGACGGGGCTTGGAATCTTCTCGGATATCAGCGATGACGGTGAGGCCATCGGTTGCACTGCCCGGGGCGGGTTTCTTTGCTGGGAACGGGCGCCGGGTAAGACCACCATCATCGGCAAAACCGACAACACCAGTTTCATCACCGTGAATGTGCGGGCCGGCGAGGTGGCTTACATTCTCCAGACCTTGCATTTTGGCTGGATCGAAACCGACAACCGGCTGGACCAGATCAGCGAGCCGGAAGCCAAGGAGGCGTTAAAGAAGTGCAACCCGCCTTTTGATTACGTGTCGAATTCGACTCCGGTGATAAAAAAGTGATTGGATGATCCGTCGTGCGTTCGACCCTACTCCGCGATGCGCGTCAAAGGGGCGCATCCGGTGGCATGGAGTCACGACATCGCTGACATGCCCCCTGGAACGCCGCCTTCAGGCGGCCGCTACGAGTCAAACCACGCTGCTGCCGCGTAAACGCGGCGTTCCGATATTCCGCAGGCCGAAAGGTGGCGTCGGGCCTCTGGCCTGACGCAGAGGGCGTGCGTCTCGCCGCCCGGAATGGCGCGCGGTTCTGCCGGTTGGTCGAGAGTTTCAAGAACCCTGTGTTGGTCACGCCTGTGCCGCCGGGCGGGACGCCCCGCTCTACGGCAGGCAGGATGCCTGCCGCTACGGGGACAGTGTCAAGCCGCCCGCGCGAAGCTGGCGTGTGAGGATTCTCATTGACTGGCGAATCGGCCTCACATAGAAAGCGTTCATGAAATCAAACCAGCGCTTCAATCCGGCCAGGGTGTTTGGACTTTTAGTCGCGATCTTTTTCGGATGTTCCCTTTCGCTCCGGGCCGATGTGCTCGTTCTGCAAAGTGGCGCGGTGATCACCGGCAAAGTCCTGCAACAGGATGCCAACGGCGTGCTGATGCAGATGGAATATGGTACCTACCGTTATCCGCTGACGTTGGTCAAGGACGTGAAGCAGGAGGCCGCCACCGCTCCCCATGTCTCGAACAACGGAAAAGTCATTCCGGACTGGGCGCAGATCGTCACGCTGCTGGCGAATAACAACTGGGCGCCGGAAATCAAACAGGTTCCGGCCACGGTGATCAACTACGGCAAGTTCAATAATGTCCCTTACGTCTCGTTCCGCTGCGCCTCCGGCGGCTACGAGATCAATGTCTTCGGCGACCTGAATAATCCGGCGGCGGTTCAAATCGGCGCCATGAATTATCTCAAGGACAGCGCCGTGGCCAAAAGCAATTGCGTGAATTTCATCTGCTCCGTGCTGGCGAACGCCGCCGACCGGAAAATGGTCCGCGCCCTGAACTGGAACCAGAAGGACGTGCAGCAAAACGGGAGCCTGTCGTTTGAAACCCTGCTGCCGGGGGAATGGGGTTCGTATGGCGGATGGTGGGTGACGGTTTACGATTCGACCGCGCTGGCCAATGCGCGCGCCTCGGACGCGGAACTCCTCGCACTGACGCAGTCGGCTGCTGCGCCGGCACAGCCGATGGCGGCAACCGCGCAACCGGCACCAGCCGCAACCACTGCCGCGCCCGACGCCACCGCCCCGCAATCGGCGACGACGGCGGCCCAGCCGACGACAACGACAACCACTACGACCGACGGTTATGGATATGGCTACGGCTGGACGGCGGAGGAAATGGCCGCGGCGCATCCAGCCGCGGCGGCGACCCAACCTGCCGCCAACGCTGCCAAAGTCTATCCGCGAACCTACTCTCATGACGACGGAGGCTACGCGCGCCCCAGGAGATAACCTGCCTTGCTGGTTTCATGTAAAGAGGCGGGCCCGGGTAATGCCAGAACCCTTGAAGCTGGTCAGAGCGGTTTCACTAAAACGGTGGCCAGTTCTGAAAGTTGGCTGAAGAATCCCGCGAGGTTTTGGACTGCGGCAGCCCTCTGCCGCCATGCGTTGCCAGCCTTGCGGTGGGAAAGCGGCAGAGGGCTGCCGCAGTCCAGGACGCTGGCGCGCGATTCGCGCAACCTTGGACCGTCTTGCGGCTACGGTTTATTTAAACGGTTCCAGACCGGCAAATGCCCGGCAACTGCGGATCGAATATCCGGTGCGATTTTTCATGTTCACTTCTGCGTTTGCATTTGCATCTGAGAGGAGGCAACCTTGCTTCCGCCATGCCGATTGAACTTCAAATCATCCGGGCCCGGGAATTCATCCGGCTGGGAGCGAAGGGGTATTTCGATCTGGATGCTAGCAAGGCGGTGCTGGGCCAGCTGGCGGGGGCGTGCTGCAAGCGGGGGATCAACCAGGCGTTGCTGGATTTGCGCGCCCTGCATCCGGGGCCGAAGCCGGTGTTCTCGCCCAATGATCTGGTGACGCTGGTGGACACATTCCGGGAGGCCGGGTTCACGCATCAGCAACGGCTGGCCGTGCTCTACGGTTCGGACCCGCATCATCGCGCCCGGTTGTTCGCGTTCATCGCCAAGCTCCGTGGCTGGAAAGTTCAGGCGTTCGACAGTTTTGAGGACGCGGTGCACTGGCTTTCCGGTGGCGAAGAGCTGCAGGTGGAAACCGAATTCACTCCCGAAGCGAAAAGTGTTCAGGTCCGCAATCTCAAACAATTGAACGCAGCGTCCCAAGCGAAGTCGGATCCCCGCATCAAAGTAAAATCCAAAATCCCGCCGGCCAGTTCCCGGCAAGACTCCACTCCGGTTCCAGTCAGGACCGGCAAAATAAAATCTTCGTCTGCTCGCATCGCGGCCACGGCTTCACGTTTGGTTTGATCCGGTCGAATCGTTCTCCCGCAGAGCGCGTCTGAAAATGCAGCGGCGGGCGCCCCGCCTGCCGTAGCGGCCGGCAGCTTGCCGCCCGGAAAAGACCGCTCGCTTTGACGTTCCCACTTTTACAGAGATGATTGCGGGGCGACGCTTTTTCCGCCAGGCGGGACGCCTGGGCTCTACGTCAGCCAAGATGGCCGACGCTACCATTTTCAGACAGGCTCTCAGCCGGAAGAATTCTTTTAAACCACGAAAGACAGGCGGATGGCGAGCCGGGATTGAACTATCTTTGTCGCGGATTTAGGCAATACTTCGCCCATGCCATTCCTGAAGTGGAACGCATCGTCCGCCGGTTTGCGGAAGCAGCCGATCCAGCCCCGGAAACGGATGTGACCCTTTGCCGAATGGAAACACAATCCTGAAAACCAGTCACCGAAACAAAAAACCAGTTGTTGCGCACCCCACAAAAATATGAAAACCAAAAAACTTCAAAACCTCGGCTCATCGCTGCTGATGGCGCCAGTGTTTCCGCTGGCACTCTGCTCCTGTTCCTCCACACCTAAAACCGCCGAGGTCCACCAGACCACGGTGGTGGTCGCGCAACCCGGCGTGCCCGGCGGGATGACGGTGGACACCTATCAATCCAGCGCCACCGTCACCGCCATCGATGCCGGCACGCGTTCGGTCACGGTCGTCAGTCCCAATGGCGCCACGGACACGTTCAAATGCGGGCCGGAGGTCGTCAACTTCGACCAGATCCATATTGGCGATCAGATCCGGGCCACGCTGACCAAGCAGGTGGTGGTGTTTCTGCGTTCGGCGGGCGAGCCGGTCATGGACGGCGGCGCCGGCACGGTTGCCCTGCCGGTGAAAGGGGAGAAACCCGGCATCGTGATGGCGGAAACTGTGGAACTCACCGCCGTCGTCAAATCCGTTGACCTCAAGCGCCACGAAGCCACGCTGCTCTTTCTGGATGGCACCACTAAAACCGTTCCGGTGCGACCGGACGTGAACTTGACCAAGGCCAGACTCGGTGAGCAGGTGGTGATCCGCACCACCCGGACGATGGCGCTGTTGGTGGAGAAACCGTGAGCCCTCCCCGCAACTAAAGTCATTCTCACAGGCCGTATCCGGTGCGTGGCGGGCGCAGCTTGACACCGCCCTGGAGCGCCGGTCTCCGACCCGGCCGACATTGATTTCGCCCGGAAACACGCCGGATCGGAGATCGGCGCTCCGTAAGGCCAGCAAGGACGGGTGCAGTGTCAGGTATGGAGTCAGGACGAGATGGATGCGGCCCAATTAAATTGAATATCCCGATTCGACAAAGGTAAGCTGGGGCGTGACGATCCCGATCTTTTTCATTTTGCCCGGTTCGCTGATGGCTTCTCCCCGCCTGCGGGCCACGCTCGCCCTGGCTCTTCTGCTGGCGGCTCGTTCCGCCCACGCCCAGGACATCGAGCCGCGCCGCTGGAGTCATCTGCCGATCGGGGCCAACTTTGCCGGCGCGGCCTACGCCTACACCATGGGAGACATCCATCTGGAGCCCGAACTTCAGCTCAAGAACGTCCAGTTCGATCTGCAAACCTTCGGCCTGAAATATATCCGGAGCTTTGAACTGTTCGGCAAGTCCGCCCGCGTGGACCTGACCCAGCCTTATCAGATCGGGCATTGGACGGGCCTGCTCAACGGCGTGCATGCCTCGGCGGATCGGGAGGGATTGGCCGACACCTTCGCGCGGTTCGCGGTGAACCTGATCGGCGCGCCGCCGCTCGCGGGCAAGGAGTTCGCCGAATACCGGGCCAAGGCGGATCACGAGACGATTGTGGGCATGGGCCTGGTCGTGCAATTCCCCACCGGCCAATATTACGATGACAAACTGATCAACCTGGGCGGAAACCGGTTCACGTTCCGGCCCCAGCTCGGCGCGGTTCACAACTGGGGCAAATGGTCGGCCGAATTGACTGCGGCAGGCCTGTTCTTCACCGACAACAATGACTTTTTCAATGGCAGGCGGCTGCAGCAGGATCCGGTTTATACCGCCGATGCGAATCTGGTTTATACCTTTCGCCCGGGTTTGTGGGTGGCCAGCGGCTTTGGTTACGCCGGCGGCGGCGCGACCGCCGTGAATGGAAATTCAAATGACAACAACCAGAGCAGCATCGGCTGGGCTCTCAGTGTTGGCGTCCCGATCACGCACGCGGTCGGTGTGAAGTTCGGCTACGTTGGAACCCGCACCCAGGTCGGGACCGGGATGGACACGGACACGTTCGCCGCCGCCATCTCCGTAATGTGGTGAGAAGCGGCGCGCAAAAGACTTGGAAAATGAACCAACTTTGCTTGCCGGCGGAAACGCCATCGGCGTGACAGCCTTGTAGGACGAAAAGAAAAAACTTTTCAAGCTCCGTCGGAGCGACATTGGCGCTCCGCCCGCAAGGACGCGAATATGCCGCTCCGATGGAGCTCGGCTTTTCTTGGTGCTGGTTTCTACAAGGATACCGCGCCGTCGGCGCTTGTAATGTCCTGCCTGTGGCCGGATAGTTCGAGCCACAGGCTCGATGCTACACCAGCTTCTTCGCCATTGTGGCTGCGCTTGAAGAAGGAGTTTAGATTTGTTTTTTTAGCCCGCCCTCACCTGTGTCCTCTCCCCCCAGGAGAGGATTCCACCAATCAAGTTCCCGGTGATTCGGTTGGCCATCGGACGAGTCCAGTCGCGCAAATCTTCAAAGACGCGGGGTACGTTTCTCCCTCTCCCCGGGGGCTTATTCAATTCTGCGGCGGAATTTTACCGGCTGGATTTGTCAGCAGGGTCGGCACCGAAAAATCTTTACAAGTTTTGTGCCCGGTGTCTTAAATCGTCTCACGAGAGTCGAAATCATCTAGCCTCCTTCCGGCGCTTCTGAATTCCTGTCTGTTCTCGGTTAATCCAAACCAAACAAATCTATGAAAAATATTTATCTGAAACGCGGTGCGGCCCTGCGGGCCGCTTCGAAGCATTGGGGTAAAATGGCGGCCTTCGCCGCGTGCCTTTTTGCGGTGCTCGTCTTCACCGGTTGCGCCTCGACCAAGGTCATTGACCGCGAGGAATTGGTGACCGGGCCATTGCCGCGACCGGGCACCATCTGGGTTTATGATTTTGCCGCCACCGCCGCCGATGTGCCGGCCAACTCCGCATTGATTGGCGAGGATCTGGACACCACTCCCCAAACCGCCGAACAGATTGCCGAGGGAACGAAGCTGGGCCATCAAATCGCCCAGGAACTGGTTGCGCAGATTGGCAGCATGGGAATGACGGCGGATCTGGCTTCGAAGGAAACCAAGCCGCAGATCAACGACATCGTGATCCAGGGTTATATTCTCTCCTACAAGGAGGGCAGCGCTGCCGAGCGGGTCATCATCGGATTTGGCACCGGTAAATCGTCCATGAGCACCATGGTGGAAGGCTTCCAAATGACGGCGCACGGCCTGCGGAAACTTGGCTATGGTGACATTCAGGCGGGCGGCAACAAAAGCCCGGGGATGGTGCTGGGCGTCGCCACCTTCCTCGCCACGAAAAATCCCGCGGGGCTGATCATCAACGCCGGGGTGCAAACGTATGGGGAGGCGAGCGGCAGCGACGCGGTGACGGGCCGGGCCAAGGCGACCGCCAAGGAAATCGCCGATGTGCTCAAGAAACGATTCACCAGCCAGGGCTGGATCAATTGATTCGATTGTGAACCGCGCGGGCCGCTCACCAGAGCCGCCCGCTTTTTTTGGCGGGGCGAGACTCCGTCGAGCCGTGACCGGATTTGGGCTCAAGGGACTTTCGCCCCACCGCGGAAGATTTCTTTGCCATGCCGGAGATTAGAAAAGGGTGGAGGCGGCTTCGATGTGGCGGGCGGAAATTGTCGCCGGGTTGTCACCGAAAAAGTCTTTACAAGTTTTATGCACGGTGTTTCATCTGTCGCCACGAGAATTGAAATCGGTGCGTCTGTTCGAGCTTCTGAATTTCTGCCGTTTCTCGGATTCAATGAACCAACTCTGACTTCTATGAAAACCACCAAGCAAACTCTGCTGCGCGGAATGCTCGCGGCCACGGTCGTGGCCGCCATTTCTTCCGCCAGCGCGGAAATCCAAACGACCGGCGTGCCGGGTTCGCCCAGCGCCACCACCACCATCAGCGGCAAACAACTTCCCGCACCCGATCCGAAATTCGGCGGCGTCATCAAGGACACCGCAGCGCAGTCGAAACCCTGGTGGCCGCCCACCGTGATGCCGCCGAAACAAGCGCCCAATGTTTTGCTCATCATGACGGATGACGCGGGTTACGGTGTGTCGAGCACGTTCGGCGGCGTCATCCCCACGCCCGCGCTCGACCGCATCGCTCAAGCTGGATTGCGTTACACGCAGTTCCATTCCACCGCGCTTTGTTCGCCCACGCGCGCGGCGCTCATCACCGGCCGCAACCATCATTCGGTGGGTTTCGGCGTGATTTCGGAACAGGCTACGGGCTATCCGGGTTACGATTCCGTCATTGAGAAGAATAGCGCCACGGTCGGAACCATCCTGAAGGAGAACGGTTATGCCACGTCGTGGTTCGGCAAGAACCACAACACGCCCGCCTATCTCTACAGTTCGGCGGGACCGTTTGACCAATGGCCGAGCGGGATGGGCTTCGATTATTTCTACGGCTTCATGGGCGGCGAGACCGACCAGTGGACACCCTTCCTTTTCCGCGATCACACCCAAATTTTTCCATGGATCGGACATCCTGGTTACAACCTCACGACCGACATGGCGGACGAGGCCATCAAGCACATGAAGGAACTGCAGGCGTCCGCGCCGGAAAAGCCGTTCTTCGTTTATTTCGTGCCCGGCGGCACGCACGCGCCGCATCATCCTACGCCGGAGTGGATCCAGAAAATCAGCGACCTGCACCTGTTCGACAAGGGCTGGAACGATTTGCGCGAAACGATCTTCGCCAACCAGAAAAAGCTCGGGGTGATCCCGCCGAACACCCAACTCACTCCCTGGCCGGACAGTCTTGCGAAGTGGGACACGCTTTCCGCCGACGAGAAGAAACTGTTCATCCGCCAGGCGGATATTTTTGCCGCGTATGTGGCCTACACCGACCATGAAATCGGCCGCGTGATCCAAGAGGTTCAGGATGAGGGCAAGCTCGACAACACGCTCATCATTTACATTGAGGGCGACAACGGCACCAGCGCCGAAGGTTCCACCATCGGCACGCCGTTCGATTTGGCGGCGATTCAGGCCGTAAATGTGCCGGTGGCGGACCAGTTGAAATTTTACGATGTCTGGGGTTCCGCTTTGACCCAGCCGCACATGTCGGTGGCGTGGTCGTGGGCGTTTGACACGCCGTTCAAATGGACCAAGCAGGTGGCGTCATTCTTTGGCGGCACGCGCCAGGGCATGGCCATGTCGTGGCCCGGCCACATCACGGACGTGGGCGGCATTCGCACGCAGTTCCATCACATGATTGACATCGTGCCGACGATTCTTGAAGTCGCCGGCATTCCGGCGCCGGCGGTGGTGGATGGCATCAAACAGAAACCGATTGAAGGCGTGAGCATGGCCTACACGTGGGACAAGGCGAACGCCAACGCGCCATCCAAACGCACGACGCAATACTTCGAGATGTTCGGCAACCGCGCAATGTATCGCGACGGCTGGATTGCCGCCACGCCGCCGCCGCAACCGCCGTGGCTCATGGGCACCGCGAAGATGCCCAACGTGCTCACCGGCTACAAATGGGAACTCTACAATATCGCCGACGATTACTCCGAGAACACCGACCTTTCGGCCCGGTATCCCGGCAAGTTGAAGGAATTGCAGGATTTGTTCATGGCAGAGGCCAAGAAATATCAGGTGCTTCCGCTGGACAATTCAATTCTCGCGCGCCTCGTCGCTCCGCGGCCCAGCGCCACCGCCGGGCGCACTGAGTTCACCTACACGGGCGAGTTGACCGGCCTGCCACCCAGCGACGCACCGAGCATCTTGAACAAATCCTATACCATCACCGCCGAGGTGGAAGTTCCCGCTGAAGGCGGCGAGGGAATGATCAATACACTCGGTGGCCGCTTTGGCGGCTACGGCCTCTACCTGCTCAAGGGCAAACCGGTCTTTACCTACAATCTCCTGGACATTGCGCGATTCCGCTGGGAAGACCCGGACGCGCTCACGCCGGGCAAACACACCATCGTGTTTGATTTCAAAAGTGATGAAGGTCCCGGCTTCGGCAAAGGTGGCACCGGTGTGCTGTCGGTGGACGGCAAGGAAGTTGCCAGCAAGACAATCCCGCACACCATTCCGGTCCTCATGACGATTGACGAAACCTTTGACATCGGCAGCGACACCCGGACGGCCGTGGACGACAACGACTATCAAGTGCCGTTCAAGTTCACGGGCACGATAGACATGCTGACGGTCAAGTTGATTTCGCCAAAGCTGACCGCCGAGGAAGAGAAGATGCTCAAGCAAAAAGAACAGGAAGCCAAAAACGCGGCGCAGTAATGCCATTTGGTTGTGAACCACGCGGGCCGCTTCCGTTTCGGGGGCGGCCCGTTTTCCTTGCCGTCAACCGCGCCAACTGCTAAACCAAAACGCGGATGAATCAACTTTGCTTCGGCGACAACCTCCACGTCCTGCGCGAGCATCTCAAAGACGAATCCGTTGACCTCAGCTATCTCGACTCGCCGTTCAATTCCAAGCGCGACTACAATCTCCTGTTCAAACCGTCCGAATTGAAGCCCGTAGCAGCGAACGTCAGTTCGCTCAAATCAAGTCAGAGCGGACTCACATCCGCTGCTACAGCGGAATATAGCTCCGAGCAGCGTTTGAAGACTCGTGGCCTTGGGGCGAGCAGGCCGGACGCCGCGAGTGGGGCCTTTACGAAAGCGCCATCGGCAAGAAATTTCCCCGGCTTCAACTCTTAACAATTGCAGGCTTGCTTTCCAGCACAGAACGGGCAAAACATCCCGACCACCAGCCCGACTTGAACTTCAAGAAAGCCAAGCCGGGAGCAACGCGGCGCAGAAGGAATTGATGTGAACCGGTTATATCCCTGGCAACCCCCAAAAACCATGAAACCAAACCGTCTGAAAAGTTGCCGCCTGGCCGGCCTCACCCTGTCGGTGACCTTGATGACCAGCCTGGCCCCTTGCGCGTGGGCTGAGATTCAAACCACCGGCGTCATCGGTGCGCCCAATGCCACCACCACCATCAGCGGAAATCAGCTTCCGCCGCCCGACCCGAAGTTTGGCGGCGTGATCAAGACGAAAGCCACCGACTCGAAACCGTGGTGGGCGCCGCGCATCGTGCCGCCCAAGGACGCGCCCAACATCCTGCTCATCATGACGGACGATTGCGGCTTCGGTTCGCCCAGCACGTTCGGCGGCGTGATTCCGACGCCCGCGTTGGATCGCATTGCGACAAACGGATTGCGCTACACGCAATTTCATTCCACGTCGCTCTGCTCGCCGACGCGCGCGGCGTTGATCACCGGCCGCAATCATCACGTGGCCGGCTTCGGCGTGGTGGGCGAGGCGGCCACGGGTTTTCCGGGTTACGATTCGGTCATCCGCAAGGAGTGCGGAACGGTCGGCGAAATTTTGAAGGAGAATGGTTACGCGACGGCGTGGTTCGGCAAGGATCACAACACACCCTTTTATCAGGCGAGCCAGGCCGGGCCGTTCGACCAGTGGCCGACGGGGATGGGCTTTGAATATTTTTACGGATTCATCGGCGGCGACACGAGCCAGTGGCAACCAAATCTCTTCCGCAACACCACGGCCATCTATCCGTATCTCGGCAAGGAGAACGGAAAATGGAACCTCATCACGGCGATGGCTGACGACGCGATCCAGTATATGAAGCAACTCTCCGAGATTGCGCCGGAGAAACCGTTCTTCGTTTATTACGTGCCGGGCGGCGTGCATGCCCCGCATCATCCGACGAAGGAGTGGATTGACAAGGTCAGCGCGATGCACTTGTTCGACGACGGCTGGGATAAATTGCGCGACACCATCTTCGCCAACCAGAAACGGCTGGGCCTCCTGCCGATGAATGCGGAACTGACGCCATGGCCGAAGGACTTGTTGCATTGGGACCAACTGGCTTGGGACGACAAGAAACTGTTCGTGAAACAGGCAGACGTATTCGGCGCCTATCTCGCCTACACCGACCACGAAATTGGTCGCGTGATTGACGAGGTCGAAAGGCAGGGCAAACTCGACAAAACGCTCATCATCTACATCAGCGGCGACAACGGGGCCAGCGCCGAAGGCAGCACCAACGGCACGCCGAACGAATTCACGGCCTTCAACGGTGTCACGGTGCCGGTCAAGGACCAGTTCCTGTTCTACGATTTTTGGGGATCTGATCTGACCTTTCCGCATTATGCCGTGGGCTGGGCGTGGGCGTTTGACACGCCGTTCAAATGGTGCAAGCAGGTGGCGTCGCATTTTGGCGGCACGCGGCAGGGCATGTGCATGTCGTGGCCTGGTCATATCACCGATCTGGGCGGCATCCGCTCGCAGTTCCATCACGTCATTGACATCGTGCCGACCCTTCTGGAAGTGACCGGGATTCCCCTGCCGGACACCATCAACGGCATCAAGCAGCGGCCCATGGACGGCGTGAGCATGACTTACACCTGGCCCAAGGAAAACGCCAACGTGCCGTCCAAGCGCGACACACAATACTTTGAGATGCTGGGCAACCGCGCCATTTATCACGAGGGCTGGGTGGCAGCCACGACGCCTGTGACCATTCCGTGGGAGTTGAGCACCGCAACTCCGCCGGATGTCATCACCGGTTACAATTGGGAGCTTTACAACATCGCGAACGACTTCACCGAGGACCATGATCTCGCCGCCAAGAATCCGGACAAGCTCAAGGAAATGCAGAAGCTCTTCTACGACGAGGCTGCGAAGTTCGACGTGTTGCCGCTGGACAATTCGACACTCGCCCGGTTCATAACGCCGCGGCCAAGTTCGACGGCGGGCAAAACCACCTTCACCTATTCGGGCGAATTGGGCGGCGTGCCGGCCGCCTGCGCGCCGAGCATCTTGGATCGCTCCTACATCATCCATGCGGAGATCACCGTTCCCGAGGGCGGCGCGGAGGGCATGATTGCCACGGAAGGCGGACGATTCGGCGGCTATGGCCTGTTCTTGAGCAAGGGAGAACTGGGCTTTGGCAAGGGTCATGTGGTGTTCCTCTACAATCTGCTCGGCTTGAAACGGACTGCATGGGAAGGCCCGGAGCTCAAGCCGGGGAAACATACCATCGTCTTCGATTTTGAATTCAACGGCCCGGGCCTGGGCAAAGGCGGCACCGGCCAGTTGATGGTGGATGGTAATCGGGTCGCCGTGAAATCCCTGGAGAACACCACGCCCATCATGTTCCCGGAGGACGAAACCTTTGACGTGGGACTCGACACCGGCACGCCGGTTTCTCTCGTGGAATATCACTACGACTGTCCGTTCAAGTTCAATGGCACGATTGACAAACTGACCTTCGAACTCGGCCCGAAGCAGATGGGTTTGGGAGATCAGAAGAAGGCCGCCGCTGCGCACGCCGATGCGAATAACTAGGCGTTTAGAAATCCGCCCGGGCGCACGATGAAAAAACTGCTCGTCATCACCGGTGTGCTTGAAGCCGCCACGGGTGTGGCGTTGATTGTCGTGCCCGCGCTGGTCGGGCGTTGGTTGTTGGGCGCGGAACTGGTGGGCGTTTCCGTCGTCGTGGCGCGCGTGGCCGGCATCGCGCTGCTTGCCTTGGGTGTGGGCTGCTGGCCGGGCACGCCGCTTTGCGGCATGTTGACCTACAATGCGCTCGGCACCGTGTATTTTGCCTGGCTCGCGCTTGGTGGTGAATGGCGCGGGCCGTTGTTGTGGCCGGTGGTTGTGTTGCACGCTGGCTTAACCATCCTTCTCGCCCGCGCCTGGCTCATGGGCCGGAAGACCGGCGGATAGGAAAAATAATTTTGGTGACCACAACCTTGGCTGGCGGCAACGTGAATGGGACGACACTATCGCGTGATTTTTCCGTCATCGATTCGTAACGGGAAATTGTCCAAAGAATCTTTACAACGCTTTCGGCGGATGTTTTAACTGTCGCCGCGAGAGTCGAACACATCTGGCGTCCGTTCGAGCTTCTGTATTCCTGCCTTTTCTCGTTTCAAATCAATCCAACAAGCAAACCAAACCAGGTTATGAAAAGTAGATTATTCAAACATGGGCTGATCGCCTTGACCGCCACGGCGGCGCTGATGTGCGCCGTCATGCCCGGTCAGGCACAGGACAAGAAACCAAACATCATTGTCATCATGGGCGATGACATTGGCATCTGGAACATCGGGGCCTACCATCGCGGCATGATGGCCGGCCGGACGCCCAACCTCGACAAGATGGCCAAGGAAGGAATGCTCTTCACCGACTATTATGCCGAGGCCAGCTGCACGGCGGGTCGCGCGAATTTCATCACCGGCGAACTGCCCATCCGCACGGGTCTGACGACCGTCGGCCAGGCCGGCTCATCCATCGGCATGCCGGCGGAAGCGCCGACCATCGCCACGGCGCTCAAGTCCATGGGCTACGCCACCGGCCAGTTCGGCAAGAACCATTTGGGCGACCTCAACAAATTCCTCCCCACGGTGCATGGGATCGACGAGTTCTTCGGCTACCTGTATCACCTCGATGCGATGGAAGACCCGGCCCACCGCAACTATCCCCAAAATCTGTTGAATCAAGTTGGCCCACGCAACATGGTTC
>DATLVR010000128.1:0-19635 GCA_035577265.1 Verrucomicrobiia bacterium
TTGTCCCGCCGACGTTTCGACGGTGGTCAGCCCAACCGGCACCCAGCTTTCACAGTTGCGCAACCGAAGTTACAACTTGAGCCAGTCCGTCAACGGCGCCCCCACCGCCTGGCTGTCGACGCATATTCCGAATTTCAATAAATTTTCCCAGATCAGTCGACCAGACCCTGCGCAATGTCTGGTCTTCCTCGACGAGAATGAAAACACCATGCTGGACACGCATTTTGGAATGCCGACGGCGAATTATGGCAACACCAATGCATGGTGGGACATGCCCGCGAACCGGCATGGTCAAGGAGCCAATCTGTCCTTTGCCGACAGTCATGCGGAACTCTGGCGCTGGACGGTGCCGAAGATTGCCCAAAGCAATCCCATGCCGGTCACAACCGCAGACCGGTCTGATTACGACCGGGTGCGCGCCATAATCCGGCAAAATCTTTAATCCCTCGTTCTTTGGTGGTGGCCATGGCGGAAATATTTAGCGCGAATGGCCGATCCATTGCCGCTTTCGAGAATGGTGCTCCATCCGTCTGACGCCGGGTCAAAAACCGTGGTCAGCAGCGGCGTTGCATCTCCGTATTCGGCTGAGGAAACACAGGTGGGGATGGCACAGAAATTGACTGTATTGTTTCGCTGGTGAAGTCGCGGGCCGCCTCCGGTGAAGGAGACGGCCCGTGTGTTTCACAAGCGAAACCAGTTACATTTTGCGCACCTTGCCCATGCGCGGCGACTGCACCGGCGTGGCGGCACCGTAGATGACCGTGATGCCCTGACCACCGCCCCAAGTGGAGGTGGGATAGGCGGGAGGATTGCCGCCCGCACCATCGGGGCTGTTCCAATTGTTCGCCGCCCAGACGTTGCCGGCCGGGTCAATGGACACGTCGGTCAACATCTGGATGCTGCCGCCCGTGAACACGTGAAGGACATCACCGGTTTTGGTGCCGGCGGAATGACCGGGGGTATTTTCACCGGCCATCAGCACCACGCCGCGACCCTTGAAGTTGCCGACCCAGACGTCATCATTGCCGTCCAGGTTCAAGCCCCACGGGATGTTGACGGCCCCGCCGCCGTCGAAGCCCATCGGTGCGGCTTGAGTGCCGTCCGGATGGATCAGGTTGACCACGCCGGTCGGTTTCGGATACCGCAGTCCGGCATTACCCAGAATCCGGAACTGTTCCATAATGGAGGCGCCATCGGGAACCGCCGGAACCGGGAAATCCAGGGAGCAGTTGCTCGCCACCCAGACATTGCCCTTGGAATCCAGCGCGAGGGCGCGGACGCTGATGCCGCAGCGGAAGGATTCCGCCTTGGTCGGATCATTGGCGGGGAAACGGACGACGGTGTCCGACTGCGAGTTGCTGACCCAGACGCGATTCTGGTCGTCAATGACGATGTCGAAGGGCGACTTCAACCCGGCAACCTTGACGATGCGGCCGTCTTTGATGCTGCCGCCGGGGAAGAACAACAATTGATTGTCCGAGCCGTCGGCAATCCAGACGTCGCCATTCGCCGCGACCCCGATGCCCATCAGGCCAAGGAATTTTTCGTGGAACGGGAAATCGGCTTCGGTGGCGACGGGTTTGCCGTTGAAATCCATCACGAGGATTTTTCCGTTGAAGCTGGTGATCCAAACGCGGTCCTTGGTGACCGCCGTGCCCCAGCCGACGCCGTCAATGCCCATGCCGGTGAAGCCGGTGATGTCGGGCGAGAGCGGCTTGCCATTGGGGCTGAACTTGACCACGCCGCCGCCGATGCTGTTGATGACGCCGGACTGCGAGCCGGGCAGCCAGTTCTGGCCGCTCCAGAGATTGCCGTCCGCATCGAACATGAAACGCCCATTGGAATAATCGCCGCCGCCCGAGAAACAGAGCGTGAGTGCGAAGTCAGGCGGTGTCCACGCGAGATAGGGCACAAAGGGCGCGCTGCGGCGGGAACCGTCCGCCGGCTGCGGATAGGCTTCATCAAACAAGCCGTAGAGCTCCTTGGGCGCAGCATACGAGGCGCGGGCGATGCCGACCATCGCTTCGAGTGTGTTCTTCGGCGCAATCCCGTTGGGTGGCGCGGCGGCCTTGAGGAAGCGCGCGCGCCAGTCGTCGTTGGCCACAGTGGCGTAGGCGCTGATGAGCGAGCCGAGCGTGTCCATGGTTGACATGGTCGCGGTGATGTAGCTGTTGAGCGGATCCATCAGCACCTTGCCCCAGGTGCCGGTCTTGGGGCAAACCAAGTTCGGCGTGTTGCCGGCCGCGATGTGCAGGCTCAAGGGCTTGCCGGAAATGGCTTCGCCGTTGATGAACTGCGCGGCGGTATAGGCCGAGGCCACGGTGGTGAGTTCATTCACCGTAACTTTTCCAGGCCATGAGGTTCCGAGCAACGACATCAGCACGACGCCTTCCTTGGGACCTTTGGCGACCAGATAAACCACGCTGTCTTTCGGCGCGGATTTGGCGTCGAGTTCAAACTCGCCATTGGCGTCGGTCTTGCCTTGCGCCAGTTGCGTGGGGGCGCCTTCACCGGCGGCAAACAGCGTCACGGTGGCATCGGCAACGGGTTTGCCGGCGATCAAGACGTGGCCTTCGATTTCGCCGGAGGAGCAGGCGGATTTTTCATATTTGCCGCCGCAGCAGGTGGAGCACCCGGAGACGATTAAAAGCCCGGCCGCCACGGTCAGCGCGGCCAGACTATATTTGATGAGTTGTTTTTTCATGTTCTGGTTTTCTTCCATTGTATTGCGTTCTGTATTTTCGTCGGGCGGAAAATCATAGCCCCTGACACATGGAACTGGCAAATGCCATTTAACCAATCGGCTGCCCAGCAAGCGCCTGGTCTTGCATCTCGGCGGCATCTTGGCTGGTGGTTATCGATCAGCGACGGGATTGCTCAAGCTGTCTGAGCGAGCATTTTCTCGATTGCTTTGGCTTTGGCCCAGGCCGCTGGCGTAAACTCTTTGATCTCGGTGATCTTGGCAGCCTGCAAACGCGTGAACAAATCTTTCAGATAATCAAACGGGTTGATGCCGTGCCTCCGACAACTGCCCGGCACCGTGTAAATCACAGCGCTGCGTTCACCAGCTTCGGGGTGCCCCACAAACAACCAATTGCGTTTTCCAAGTGCGCTGGGGCGAATCGAATTTTCGATTCCGTTATTGTCAATTTCAAGAGTGCCGTCGGTGATGAATTGGTTCAAAGCAGTCCATC
This sequence comes from Verrucomicrobiia bacterium, assembly GCA_035577265.1. Taxonomy (GTDB): domain Bacteria; phylum Verrucomicrobiota; class Verrucomicrobiia; order Limisphaerales; family UBA11358; genus UBA11358. The sequence continues at coordinate 3,195 of DATLVR010000128.1, forward strand.
TTTTCAAAGTGTAATCAATCGCCTGTCCGAGCAAACCGTGGGGCAAAGTTTTTCTCCGGATTAACTCCATCGCCCGGTGCAGCCGATTCAATACCGGGTGCGATTGCCAGACGCGCAAAGCCTGCCGCAGTGCCGGTCCCGCCTTTTGCTCGCGCAGTTTCTTTTCCACCGCGTAAAGCTGACCAATCTGCCCCACAAACCACGCCGCCAGTTTGGTCTCTGCCAACGCTTCATGGAAGCCTCTGCGAACGTGGGCCCAACAGCCAATCAAAGTCAGATCACCACGAGATTTGGCCAAAGATTCGTATGCGGAATATCCGTCCGTCTGTAATTTGCCCCGGAAGTTTTTCAGAAATTCCTGCGGTCCTTCGCGTGATCGGCTGATCCGCCATTCAAACAGCACATCGCTCTTGGGCCGACTGTAAACCCAAAGATAACCTTGCTGGCTTTTGCCTTTCACATCCGGGTCCAAATACCGGATCGGAGTTTCGTCGGCTTGAAGGTAATTGCCAGCAAGCAAATCTTCCCTGATTGACGGATACACCGGTTTCAATAACTCGGCGGCTTGTTCGACCCAGCACCCCATTGTCTTGCGACTGAGTTCCACTCCAAACTGTTGGCGGAACATCTTCTCCTGCCGGTAAAGCGGTTGATGATATTCATATTTGCTGACCAGAATCTGCGCCAGCAAACCCGGCCCCACCATGCCTTGTTCAATCGGTTGCGGCGGCAGTGGGGCCAATGCAAACCGTTCCTGCTTCATGTAACGTGGACGAATGTAAACTCGCTTGATGATTTTGGGAGCTACCCAATCGAGTTGGCTGGTGCGTTCTTCGCTGATCTTCTTCCAGCCATCTGGCTGGGTCTGAACTTCCACTGGCTCAATCACGATCTCCTGCGTCTCCAATTTATCTTCGATCAACATCCGCCGCACTGGACGTGCCGCACCGTTGCGGGTTGCGGTCGTGATCTTGGTCTCTGACGCTGGTAACACGATGACGTTGGGCAGACCTTGGAGCAGTAGTTCGAGTTGGTGTTTATCCAAACCCTCGTTGCGCTGTCCACCGAAGTAGTGGCGGATATATTGGTCGAGCTTCTGGCGGAGCAGCCGGTTCTCATTCTCCAACGCGACGACACGCGCACTCAACTCATCTACCTTTCGAAGCAGCGTGGTGTCGGTGTTCATTAGCTCGCATTGATAGAGACACGCCACAGAAAAAAGTTTCATGGGAGCGAAAGATTTTTCATAAATATTTCAGCGGCGATACCAGTTCTTTTTTGACCGCACTTCCAACCCGTGAATCAACGCGTTAAACTCTTCACCGCGTAAATCTATCTGACCACTTTCACTCACGGGCCAGGTGAATCGACCTTGTTCCAACCGCTTCGCACAAACCCATAAACCAGACCCATCCCAGTAAAGCACCTTGATTCGGTTCCGCCGCCCTTTGGCAAACACGAACAAATGTCCTGACAATAGATCGGCTATGAGTTGCTCCACGACCAGACTGTAAAGCCGGTTGAAGCTGCCACGCAAATCCACCGGGGTAGTGGCCACCAGCACCCGTGTTGCACTGGTGACACTCAACATGGCATCGCCCGCAATAGTTCGGGGAAGGACTTTACATCCGAACCATTTTGCAGCCGCACGATCCAACCTTGCGGGCTGACGACTTCAACCGGCCACTTTGAAACTGTGTTGGGCAAACGGACTTCTTGAAACTTTACTTTTGGCGGAACGGCCTCACGTTCCAGGCGCAACCATCGGTTCAATGTGGAGAGACCCACGCCATTTTCGTGGGCAAATACAGATTGGGTTAATTGGCTTTGGTGGAATTGTGCCAGCAATCGCTGCCGCCGTTTAAAAGTCCAACGCCGCCGTCCAGAACCAGTTTTTGATTTATCCATGCCGCCATGATTTCAGAATCCGGCACCGAACACTAGATGTGGACCGTCAGCCGCATACGGATCTCCGACCGCGGCATCATGCCAGAACCAAAAGTCGTGAGTCATTCAAAATGGAATGCTGGCCTCGTTCGGAATGGGAGGCCGCGAAACGCTGATCTGGAAACGGATTATCCGAACCCGGTTTCCCGAATGGGTCAACCGGTGTGCTTTCATCGTGGCCGAAATGAATCTCAACACGATCCCCGCCAATCCCATGACGCTGGAATTCGTGGATCAGATTAAAACTGATATTCTTCTGGAACATCGGATTGATTAGCCCGCCCCGGTTCTGACTCCATGGGGAATCATAAACCGGGGACGGGCGGCTGGTTCAAACACCGACGGCTTCACCCCTGCCCTGCTTCTGGCCTTGCAAGCGGGCAACGGCGCGCCGCGTGGTCCGCCCGATTTGGGCGATAACATCCTCCTTCTGGTCGTCCGGGACGTTTTTTACCAGCAGGTCGTAGGCCTGCTTCAATTCGGGATTACGATTGATCTGTTTAAGGACGCCATCGCGGATGCGCTGCTGCCGGTCGAGTTCGCGCACTTCATTCAAGACGACGGTGCGTTCGAGCCTTTCGCGGGGCATCGCCTGGACGTAATTCCAATACTTCGGATTATCTTTGATGTGGGTATCAATTTTGGCCTCCACTTCGGGATTGATCCGGTAAGTGGGTGTTTCAGAAGCCGCACCTGCTCCGTTCGCGCCATTCGGCGGTGTTTTTTGTTTTGTGCTCATAATGAGTTTGTTTTTGTTTGTGAATTGCCGGCGGAAGGGACAACAGTCGCCTTCACCACGCCGGCAAAGTGTTTGAGGGACTCAACGCGTCAGTGGCTGCGTTAGTCGTGGACATGGTTGGTGCCGGCGGTGACACCTGTGCGGCGACGATGGCGTCCAACCGCTTCTGCATGTCACTCACCGTCACGCGCAGCAGTGCCGTTTCCTGCAAATTGGTCCTGGTCTGTTGCAAGGCGGTTTGAAACTCCATCAACGCCGAGGACAAGGTTTGGGCTTGCACCATGATTTGAGCAGTGGCGAGCCGCTGCGAATTCACCTCCGCCAGGATGGCATCGTTGACTGGAACCGGAGCAAACGCCACGTCGCGCGCCACCGGCACGGTGACAGCGTTATTCCCCATGGTGGCTGGATGCAAATCCGTGGCTGGATGCAAATCCCAGCGGGTGTTTTCCTCGACGCGATAGACGACATGCTGTTCGTGCATGAGCAAATCATCATTGGGATCGGCGTAGCGACCGAAGTGGTAGGCGCGGACAATTTCGGGATAACGAACGGTGGAGTCATTCACAGCGGGCGGCGGCGATTGCGGACGCAACGCGAGCCTGGGTGTGGAGGAACACGCGGAAAGAAACAACAGTGGAATGAAATAATACGTTTTCATGGTTTTGATTTGGTCGGACCGTCATTTTTTTGGGCGACGGGAATGGCGGTGCCGCCGGGCAAGGCATCGGCGGCGTCAATGGTTTGCAGGACGTAGAGATAAAATTGTTTCCCGCTCGGCACACGAACATAGAAACCGTCATTTTGAATCACATCGAATATGCGCTGGGCGTAGGTCTGAAGCACGGCCTGCGCGCCGGCAAACGGCGCGTTGTTCAGGGTTGGACTGTTGATGGGACCGAAAACCGTCTGCTGCTTTTCTGTCAACGCGCCCGCGGCACCGGAAAGAAACGTGGCGGCAAATAATTTAAGGTCGGCGAGGTTGTCGGTCTTGATGACTTCACCGCGCAACCCCGCGCTGCCGTCGGTGATGGCCCAGCCGGTTTGATTGGTGCTAGTGGCAAATTCACGATCCAGCGCGATGGCCTTGACCTCCATTTCCTCACCGTTCTGCCAGACAAACGTCCAACTGGTGCCGCTGGCAATGCGTTCGCGTTGATGATCGGTCTGGGCCGTGCCATGAATTTCCGTGCCCGCCGGAATCACCAATCTGCCGCCAAAATAAACATCCTCCGTGACGAGGCCGACTATGGGCGTCTGGATGGAAGCCGAATCCACGGTGATGACGGTCTCACAAGGAATCAGCCGCCCAAACGGGGCAAACACCGGACTCAATTTTTTGGGAACGGCGATTCCCACCGAACTGTCGGCAAACAAGCTGATGGGGGTGAGTTGTGGCGGCGGGTTCACGGGGACAACCGGCAAAGGTTGTGGCGATGCGTTGGTGAGGAAAACCGCCGGCGATGAGTTGGATGATGTGGCGGCTTGAGACCTGGCTGTTTCCGGTTTAGGAGCTGGTGGATGGAACGGCTGCATTGGCCGGAGGACAGACTCCACCACCTGGGGCTTGCTAACTGCGTTAGTGCCAAGGGGAGCAGTCGTAACAATGTCATCCGCGGGAGCCTGGTGTTTGCGTGCCACATTGAAAATAATCAGCGCTGCAGCGAGCAGCGCGCCAAACAAGATAATTTTACCGCTTTTGGTTTTGAAGAAATTGAGAAAATGACGCGGGATCATGGTTGGCCTTTCACTGGAAGGCTGGGATGCACGGCCGGCAGGTTGGTGAGAATGTATGCCAGCGGCGACGACGGCGGCGAAAGCCGCTTCACCAGCACGGTGAAATTATTTTTCAACGACAATTCATTGCGTCCGCCGTCCGGCGTGCCGGTGACGGCGAAATAGACAATGCTCCGGCCATGGGGCGGGACCTGGCCGTCACTGTCGCTGATGGATTGCGGATAAAGCCGGTTGCCGGCTCGAAGTGCGAAGCTGTCGGGCTCATAAATCAGTGGCGTGTCAGTTTCGTTGGTGATGCCAACCCGAAAAACCAGCGTATCCTCCGCGTTGAAACGGAACGCCTGTTCAATCTGGATCTCGTAGTCGTCGAAATCGCTGACCAGCGGCTTGCCGTCGTAACTGGTGAAGTCCACCCCGGCGACACTGTCGGGTTGTTGGACTTTAATCAGTTGAAAAGCCCTGGCCTTGTCGAGCAAGGCGAGAAGTTTGAGCGGACCGACTTCGGGGGCGTGACCAACGCCCTGCTCCTCCGGCGTGGGCGGTGCTTGCAGGTTGAGTGAAAGCACGGGCACATCGCTCTCGAACAATTCAAAGACGTAGGTGCGATTCTGCCAGCGGATGTTCAAGTTGGCGGATGCCTTTGGGAAAAGAGCGCGCACGGATAAAAACGCCGAGCCCTGGGTATGGGCGAGTTGAAATCGTCCGGGCGTCTTCCCGTCCACCGTGATGCCGGCACCGTCAATAGCGGCGATGGCGCTTGGAAAATTGATGGTCGTGACGCGGTTGCTGGCAACCGGAACAGAGACCACGGTGTGGTCGTCCAATAGGACATATTGAATGGCGGGTGAATCTGCCAGAGCGATCGTAACGGAGAGTAGTATCAGGCTAACGATTGATTTCATATTTGAAGTCGCCCACGGCGGTGGGGAAACGTCCGTTCAAGGCCATGTTGGGGTTGCGGATCAGGCGCAACCGGAGTGTGAACGGAAACGCCTCGGTGAACGCCTTGTCTTGAAAGATGCCGCTGCGGATGAGCTGGCCGGTGACCGCGGCAAGCACTTCATTTTCGCGCGTGGCCAGAATGTCAATGCGGCCAATCTCAACTTTCTGATGCAGCTGCTTGGAACGAAACTCGACGGCCTCGCTGATGCGCTCGTTTTGAGCTTTGGCGAGCGCGGCTTTCAGGAAAACCAGTTTGAGCAGATCGGGATTGTCGAATTCCTTCGGGTTGCGTTCGAGGAATGCGAGCGTTGCGAGTTCCGCCTGCTGGAGGTGCAATTCTTTCGCCTCCGAAAACTGGAGCAACGGACTCAAATAATAAGTGCCCGCCGGGTCAATGATGACGACGCGTTCGCGTTGTTTGAATTGGGAGACAATGCGGTAACGGTCAATGGCCGAAAGCAGCAGCACGGCGACGGTGAAGATAAACCAGAACCACGGCAGCCGGTCGCGCAGCACCAGCAGCCGCATAAAATCAAAGTGCTTCCGCACGGGCACCTGAGAACCAGAGTTTGTTGGCGTGGTTTTCAAATCAGATGTTTCCATAGGTCAGTAGTAATTGGGTTTGGATCTGGCGATGAGGTCGCGGACGGCCTTGTCGCCGGTGATGTCATCGCCCGGCCGGCCACGCGCGGAACGCGGCGGCAGACCGGAACCGGCGATGATGATGGCGCCCGCGCTGCCCATGTTGGCGGCGGAGGACATGGTGCTCATCAATGCCGCCATGCCCGCCGCGCCGGCGGTCACGGCGGGAATGCCGATGGGCGCGGCGCTGGCAGCGGCACCCGCCGTGGTGGCGGCCGTTTGCAGCGCACTGCTGACGCCGCCGGCCAGCAACTGGCCACCGGCCTGAATGCCGTGGGTGATGACATTTTGAATGACGATGGGTGCGGCGACGGTGCTGAAAATGATCCAGAAGGCAGTCACGACCAGCCCGACCAAGTTTTGCAGCGTGTAAAGGCTGGCACTGGAATCAATCGTCATGAACGACTGGTCGGTCATGAAATCAAGGATGCCCTGCGTCACCAGCGCGGCGACGGCCCAACCCAGCGGCCACAACAGCACGCCGACAAGATTCAACAGGTAACGGCTGCCGATGTGTTTCAACGCCGGAATCGCCATGAAACCGATGAGTAAGGGCGATAGCGCGTAGCCGAGGTTGAGAATTATTTTCTGGAAGATGTAAGCCCAGAACATCATCAGGGAGGCGAACTGGCCGACGAGCCAGAGGACGGCGGTGACGATCAGATTGACGGTGATGCTTCTGAGCTGACCGACCACATCCCACCATGACGAAGAGGAAGAATTATCGGCGAGTTTGGTGACCAGAAGCTGGTTGTATTGCTGATAGACCAGCGTGGGATCAACGCCCAGGCCGGACAGGACGGAATTTTGCAGCAGGCTTTGCAGGGAATTGCCCCAACCGGGCAGGAAAACGAGCAAAGAGGTCAGCAGCAACAACCGCAGGAGGAGATTCAGCGCGGCCCGGTGGGTGAACCGGTGATACACCGTGACGATGATGCCGGTGATGAACAGCGCGTAGGCCACGCTCAACAGCAAGGTGTGCAAGTCTGCGCACTTGGCGAGAAACGTTGGGAAGATGCTGTCAAACGTGGCCATGAAACGGTTGATGGTTAATAGTTGATAGTTGATGGTTAAGGCGTCGGGAACATGGTCGGCTCGTTCAGCAATTGAAACTTTGCCGTGTAGTTGCTGATGGCCTCGTGAAACTCGGCGCTCTGTTGTTCCAGCAACGCTTTCTGCTGCTTCTGTTCGTCGTTCCGGTTCTGGATGTCCTGCACCAGCGCTGAACCGACAGCCTGATTGACCTCGGCATCGGTGCTGGCCAGGTCAGTGTTCAAACTCGTGAGAACACCCTGCAACTTCTGGACTTCAGCATCCGTTGTTGCGCCTTTCAACTGCTCGATGGTCTGCGCGATCTGGTTTTTGATGGCGCTGCGCCGTGCCGCCGCGTCGTAGGCGACGGCGACAAAGTTGTCGGCGGTCCGGTTGACGGCCGCGAACGGTTTGTATTGGTCGGCGGGCCGTGGGATGGTCTGGCCACCCGGTGTCTGGAAGCTGGCACCGACCGTGGCATAGATGCCGGAGCCATTGTAGGTCAGTGCGTAGGTGCCATCAGCGATGGATAGCAGGTTTTCCAGATTCTTGCCCGGCTCGGATTTTTGCAAATCGGCGGCGAGGACCGACACCATGGAGAGGCCGACCTTTTTTGGATCGCCGAACAAGCTCTCGTAATTCTTGAACTCGTTCAGCTGGCTGGTGAGCGTTTGAATCTGCTGCACCTGGTTGTTGATCATCTGGACGTATTTGGCGAGGTTCTGGGCCTCGGCAATTACCGCCTGTGTGTGCATGGCCGGGTCATACACGATCCACTGTGCGCGGGCGGAAAACGCCAGCGGCAGGGCGATGAGGGATGTTACAATTAGCACTTTCATGTTTGTTGTCCTTTCTTTTGTTGTGGTTTAGGAGGGTGCAGGCTTCGCCGGCTTAATGGGCGAAGGCTCCGCCTTCCTCGATACGGAGAAATTGGGTGGTGGGTTTGAAAATCACGCCATCAATGACCTGTTCCGGCAGATGCACTTCGTAAAGCCGGACGCGACCGTCGTTTCCCGCCTTGTCTCGCTGCATGGCCACATAAAGCCAGTATTGTTGTTTCACGGCGTCACTACGGCCTTTGTCGTAGCCGGTCTGATAAAAAGCGGCGGTCTCTTTGCTGACGGCGTAGTTCAACGCTTCACTGACCAGCACGCCGCCCGCCGCACCGCCCGCGATGGCGGCGGGATTATTTTTGGAGAGGGCACCGCCGAGAGCTGCGCCGCCGGCGCCGAGACCAACGTCACTGATGGTTCGGGTCGCGGCGCAGCCCGTGAACAGACCAACGACACAGGCAAAGACGATGAGAGAGGGTGATTTTTTCATGATTGGATTTTTGATTAAGCAGGTGAATGGGCGTGGGTGATGATGCCTTCGACGATGTTGGCACTCTGGCGGAGTTCGCGGGCGCGTTTGTCGAAATGCTCGCCGCTGGAGGAACTGCAATAGAGCATCTCGCGCGACGAAACATTGTGAACCGTGCCGCAAAGGTTCCGGCTGGAGTCGGTGTGAAAATAAGTGAACGGCGAATACTTCTGACCGGATTGATGGTCGGGCAGCGGGTAATTCATGATGGCGTGCTGCGTCACCTCGGGCAGCGCGATGTCCTTGCCCATGTCATCCAAATCAGCGCGGTCGTTCTGACGCATGATGAAAAACTGGCGGCTGTTGCCAAATACGGCGGAGCGGATGCGGGATTGCTTGAACCGGGCGTATTGCTGGACGATGGAAATGTTCCAGCAATTGAATTTCCGCAATTGAGCGTAGCTCTCCTGGACAATTTCCTGCCCGCCGGGAATGTCGAGGAAACGGGCGACCTCCTCATACACGTTCCGTTTCCGCAGCGCGCGCGGGAGCGTGATGATGTGTTTGCGCGCATGATTGGTGATGAGAAAACCGGCGGCAGCCTTCAATTCCTTCGCCGACTCCGGGATATAGCCCAGCTCGAAGTGGGCAATTTTGCCGGTCAGCGACAAGTTGCTCGTGCCGTCGAACAAACAGCCGTAGTTGCCATCCCGACACCACGGCAGAATCAGGGTGGCGATTTCGATGATCTGATCGCGTTCCGAACCAACGGGATCGAGCATCATCAATTCCTGTAACATCCGGTGCGTCGGAAATTCCTCCGGCGCGAAGTAGGCGAAAGCGAGATTGCGGACTTCGCGCGAGGTCTTGGGTTCTTTCAGGAATTTCAGAACGGTGGCTTCGTCGAATTGAGCCAGGTAATTGCGGCCCCATTCATTGAAGTTTATCGCTGTATTGGACGATGTCTGTCTGTCATCCCCAGTTGGATTGGGTCGAGACTCTGCTCCGCCAGCCGCCGGTGGCGGCTGGCAATTGAGTCCAGACGCAGTCTGGTCGCGGAAGTCCGCAAAAGTTTCGAGGCTGGTCGCGCCGGGCGGCATCCGCTCCGCACGGAATTTCTGCAACGCAAGCGCATGCCGGGCGATGTGGAGCAACTGGTCGTGGCGTTTCTTCTGCCAGTCCTGAAACGAATCCTCGTATAGCAGATTCAGGTATTTGGCGATCTGCGCCTGGCGGAGCATCTGTTTGTCCTCCTGTGCCGAGTTGCCGATCATGCGGGCAACGAGCGCGGTCGCGGCGGAAAGATGATCAGGCGTGAGCGGCAGTCCCTTGGTGTCCAGGTAATTTATGGTAAGGTCACCATCGGGATGAATGATGATGGGCCGCGCGCCCTCCTCAACCGTCTGCGTGTAGATGCCGTAGGACAAACCTTCCTCAATGATCACCGTGTAAGCGAAGTATCCTTCGGTCTGCGACAACAAATCACAAACCGTCACCGATTTACCCGCACCACTCATACCGAGCAGCACCGCGTGTTGCGGGGAGGCCGAGCCTCCACCCCCAGAAAAAGTCTCAATCCCAACCAAGTTGTTGGCCGGGCCGTCGTAGATGGCCTCAGCGGTCACCAGATGGCCGGTGAACGTGCTGGTGACGGGCAGCATATCGGCCAGGTAACGGTGTTCGGAATACAGCTTGCGATGTTCGTAACGCCCCCACGTCCAGCCCGGCCAGGTCTGAAAAAATAAATTCCTGGAGGTGCTGGGCAGGTTGCTCTCGAAATACTGCGCGGAGTTCATCGAATTGATGGCGTTCTTGATGGCCGCCGCTTTGGCGTTGAGGCCGTCCTTGCTCTTGTCCCAAACCCGAATGGCGAAGAAAGCCTTGAACGGGATGGTCTGCCCCTGCATGAGGGCGTGAATTTTCTTCTGCTTCTTCTCCATGACGGTGAGCAGTGAGATTTTTTTTTCGCTGGCGTAGTCGCCGGCCACGCGGTCATGTTCCTTTTCCTCCTTGCTGATTTCCTGGGTGATGGGCAGCGGATCAACATTGACGGTGATGGCGCAGTCGAGCAGCCGGAGATTGGTGAGCCGCTGAACGATGCCGGGATAGGTCGTGCGCGGCCAGCGGGTCAGTGCGATGACGGAATGATAATGACCGTCCATGTAAAAGCCGAAATCGCCCTGCCCGTTGCCTTCGCTGTGCCAGCAATTCTCCTGAATGGAAAGTTCAGGTTGAAAATCCCCGGCGGGATCAAAATCGAACCGGTCGGCGAGGGACGGATTCAAGAATTGTTTGTAGTGCCTGAAATGGTCAAGGTCGGTCATCGGCAACACGCGCGTTCCGGCACTGGCAAAGATTTCCTTGAGCAGATGATGAACGTGCGTGAACTCCGTCTCCAACTGGTCGAGCAACGCCAGATAATACTCGCGCAGCGCCGCATTGGTGGTGAGTGTCTTGGGTGTGTTCTCCAAAGCGCGCGACACGTAGAAAATCACCCGCTGCCGTCGGAGCTTGCGCTCGGTCATGGCCTGCCAGTAGCGCGCGAACCGTTCATTGCGCGAGCGCTGGGTCCAGACATTTTCAAACCGCGCCGTTTCCGCCTGATAACGGAGCAATTCAGCCTTGTAGTCGGAGTCGGAAAAATATTGCACCTGCAACCGCTGGTTCTCGTGGAGCGAGGCCAGCAACAGGCAGAGCTGCTCCTGAAAATCGTTCAAGTCGGCAATCGGGCTGTTCGTGAGGTCGGGGGCTTCAAAGACAAAACCCTTGGCGACATAGCCGCCGCGACGCAGATGATTGAAGAGGATCAAATCGCGGACGAAAAAACCGTTGGGTGGGCGTTCAAACATGAATCAGATGCGTTGGGATTTCCGGCGTTGCAGGTCCGCGACCACCCGCTTGACCCGGTTCAGGTCGGCCACGAGTTGGGACACGTTGCGGGCCTGTCCGGCTTGGTTGATGGCGATGTGGGCTTCAAGGATGTGCGCCCTGGCCCGTTCCATGTGGGCGCGGGCGATTTGGTCGAAACCGTGCGCGTGCAGAACTGCGCGCAAGGCGGATTCGGCGGCAGTGAGCTGCCCCAGCAACGCCTCACGTTTGCTTTCAACGTCATTGAGTTCCCCGGCTTTCATAAAAGAGGATGAAGGCTGGAACATCCGGCCTCCGGCCCAAAGCCGCGCCCGGTCACGAGATACTCAAAACAATCGCGGTCATAGCCGGGCGGTTTGCCCTGTCGCAGCGCAAAGATATAGGCCAGACAGAGCAACACCGGCACGAGCGCCACGAGGAACGAGACGAGGAATGACACGCTGAGGACGACGAGCAGGACAAAGAACACGATGATCCCCACGCCGATGCCGCCGATGAGCCACCAAAAGAGACTCCCTTCCAAACCCCAAGTCCGGCCTTTGGAATCGGACGCGGCATTGGTGTCAGTCAGGCGAAGTTCGCTTTTGGCATTCATGTTGGCTTTGGCCGAAGGCCATCAGGGTCAAGGCTTCGCCTTGTTAAAAAGTGCCGACGCCGACGGCGCTGTTGGAATCGAGGCCGAAGATTTTGTAGAAGGCGAAAACAACCGCCGGAGCCGCCGCGATGATGGCCCCGCCGATGATGGACATCTTGCCCTGGTCAACGTCACCGCGCCGGATGGCGAAGCCGCCGTAGATGACGGAGGAAATGCCGAGCACGAAACCGAACATCATGATCACGGCGATGCTGTTGCTGATGCCGGTTTTCAGGTCGGTGGAGCCGAAGGTGGTGCTTTGGGCCATGGCGGAAAGCGTGTTGAGGGCGAGCCAGGCGGCGGCCATGAGGAGCGAAGGCAGCCGCGTGCGGAGTTTGGGATGGATGTGTTTGATGATCTTCATACGCATTATGTTTTTGTTTTTATCTCGGCCCGGCGGCTGATTCCGCCGGACACGCGATGACCTTCTCACAGATGCGCGAGCTGGTGGTGTAGGACATACACCACATGCAATGAAGTCCCGGCTAGAGATAAGGGATGAACAAAACGATAGACCCGGCCAAGCTCACCAAACTCCACGAACTGGACGCGCTGCTGCCGCGCGAAATCCGCGGCCAGTCCCAGATTCTGCCGCGCATCACTTCCGCCGTGCGGCGGGGCGAACTCGGCCTGACCAAATCCGCGCGCCCGCGCGGAAGTTTCCTGCTGCTCGGACCCACAGGCGTGGGCAAAACCGAAACCGTCGTGGTGCTGACCAATCAAGTGTTCGGCGTGGGGAAATTATTCCGCTTTGACATGTCCGAGTTTCAAACGCAGGAATCGCTGGGGCTGCTGCTGGGGGCGCGGCTGGGAGAAGTGGGTTACCTGGGCACGGTGCGGGAACGCGCCGCCGAAGGGTCACTGTTGTTTGACGAGGCGGAGAAGGCGCACCCGCGCGTGCTGGATATACTGCTCCAACTGCTGGACGCCGCGCGCATCACGATTGCGACCGGCCAGACGCTCGACTTCAGCGGCTTCTATGTGTGGATGACCTCCAACATCGGCTCGGCGGAATTGATGAGCCTGCAACATTCCAATGACGCGACGCTGGAACGCCACGTCCTCTCCCGCGCGCAACAGGCGCTCCGCCCGGAAATATTCGCCCGCATCAATGAGAAGCTCGTGTTCAACCGCCTGAACTACGAGCACCAACTGGAGATTGCGGAAAAATTTCTGGCACGCGAGATCGAATTTCTGGGCAGTTGCGGACACAAGCTGGAACTGGCCAGGGCGGTGCTGCCGTTTCTGGTGCGGAAAGGATTTCATCCGAAGCTCGGCGCGCGGCCGATGCGGGATGCGGTCGAGAAGCTGGTCGGCGATGCCGTCTCGGAATGCCTGTTGTCGTCGCGACCGGCGGGCGGAGTGCTCGACGTGAACGAGGAGCTGGGCTGCCTGCTGATCCGATGAATCAGCCAAAATAAAAATACAAATGACTCTCGCCAAAATCCCCGTCCGGCTGCATCGCACCGAGATCGCGCCGCTGCAACCGCGCGCAAAGCTTGCGGATGGATTTCCGCATCGCGACATTCCTGGGCAGTCGCACGAGCATACTATCGGCGAACTGGTCACCGGACTGGTTCCGATAAACATCGGGCAGGATCACGTTGCCGGCGCCCGCGTCATAAAGCGACTGGACGAATCTTCCCGCGTCACGTTCACGTTTGAAACGCCCCAGCGAACGCGCGGTCCGGTCGCCGGTTTTCTTCCGGAACCATTTCCGCGCTTCGGCACGGTTCGGGTTTTCCAAAAGCGAGGACACGAAAATGCGGAAAATCTGCTCTGGGCGGATGGGAGCGGTTGGCGACGGCTTCGCCGGATTGCGGCGAAGTTTCGGCAACGATTTGTCCCTGGCGGCCGCCGCCCGATATTCATCCGCACTGACATCCTTACCGCGAAGATAAAGATTTTCCGAAAGCAGCGTGCCATCCCAAAGCCAGATGCGACTGTATCCGGAAAATTCGCCACGGACGGTGGAAACCTCCATTTGAAGTTGCCCGTTGTCGTGCCACACCCGCTGGCGGCCCGTGCCGTGAACCATTTTATATCTACCGAGCAAACGTCCAGCCTCGTTCCATTGACGGCAGAGCCCGTGCGGCAATCCATCTTGATAAGGTTCCTGAGTGGCCAGCACGCCGTTTTTATGCCAAGTGCGGCAGATCCCGTGACGCTGGCCCTTGCGCAGAGGCATCTCCCCACGAAGCTGTCCGCTCCGATAAAAATCTTTGTTAATGGTGGTTTTCATTCTGTGATCAGCGGTTGCCAGCGGCCAGCCTCACTGCCAGCCGGCATTCAACACGCAAACGGTTGGAAACCCAAACCGGAGCTATTCACCAGCGGCGGAAAAAACCGGAGCGCAAACTCAACGCGCTCCTCTTTGAGAGAAATACGCCAAACCACGACCGATGGGACGCGCGCCAGGGCGGCGCTCCCGTCCAGTGAAAGTTCGCGGTTTGCCCCCAAGCCGATGCGACGCAAAAACCATGGATACGCTATTTTGTCATACATCGCTTCAAATTCGTTTGCCGGGAGAACTTCTAACAAATTTCACCGACGGCTGCAACCCTCCCGAGTAAATCGGCGGACTTCCCCTTCCCGTCGCCCGGTGACAATTCCCTGCGATGAAAACCTAGAGGCAAGCCCCCGGCGGCGGCGGAAAGCTCAAGGAGGAACGGAAGCCACGACCCGTAGTATCCTTGAACTTTCCGCCGCCGCCCTACCATCCCCGGTGGTTTTCATCGCTGGCACGGCAACGAGCCGAATGGCTCATCAAGCCAATGGCAAACCGGTAAAAATCAGGGGGCACGGAGAAGTATTATGAGCAAGCCGAGCAACAAACCCAAGCCCGGCAAACCCATTCAGCCAAAAGCGGCGGATTATGACACGGTGTTGAGCGGCGTGGTCGAACTGCTGGCCGCAGCGCGCCGGGCCTCGGCGCGGGTCGTCAACACGGTGATGACGGCGACGTATTGGGAGATTGGCCGGCGGATCATGGAACATGAGCAGGCGGGTCAGAAGCGTGCAGGCTACGGTGAAGAAGTGGTGCGGCGGCTGGCGGCGGACCTCACCAAACAATACGGGCGCGGATTTGGTTTCTCGCAACTTAAGATGATGCGCCAGTTTTACCAGACTTTCCCGGACGTCCGTGCTGCGAAGCCATTGCTTCCTCAATCGGTGGTTGAAAAATCAGGAATTGGCCAATCAGTGATTGGCCAATCTGGAAGCCCGGAATCTTCGCTCGCAAGCATTGGCCGATCGGTGATCGGCCAATTCAGGGGGCGTTCGGCCGAGAAATTTTCAAGTGCTATGGAACACCTCGGCCAGATCGCCCGCGAGTTCCCGCTGCCGTGGACGCATTACGTCCGGCTCCTCCGCGTGAAGAATCCGCTGGCGTGCGAATTTTACATGCGCGAAGCCTTGGCGGGTGGCTGGTCGGTGCGCCAACTCGACCGGCAGATCAGCTCGCAATTTTACGAGCGCACGGCGCTATCGAAAGACAAGTCCGCCATGTTGCTCAAAGGTGAAAGGTCGGAGCCAGCGGATGCGGTGTCCGCCGACGAAGAAATCCGCAACCCGCTGTTGCTGGAATTTCTCGGCCTTAAAGATGAATACTCGGAGAGCGAACTGGAAGACGCGCTCATCCGTCACCTCGAAACCTTCCTGCTGGAACTCGGCAACGAGTATGCGTTTGTCGGCAGACAAAAGCGGCTGCGGATCGGGCACGAATGGTTCCGGGTGGACCTGGTGTTCTTCCACCGGCGGCTGCGCTGCCTGATGATCATTGACCTGAAAATCGGCGCGCTGGCTCACACCGACATCGGGCAGATGAATCTCTATTGCAGCTTTGCACGCGAACATTGGATGCAACCCGGCGAGAATCCGCCCGTGGGCTTGATTCTCTGCGCGGGCAGGGATGATGACTTGGCACGCTATGCCATGGAGGGTTTGCAAAATAAAATGCTCGTCCGGGAATATCTCACCGCCCTGCCAAAAGAATCGGCATTGGTGGCGGAAATCGCCCGGACACGGGAAGTTTTGGAGCATCAGGCGGAATTGCGCCGACAAACACGCCAGCCTCGGCGATAACACCCGGCTTCGGTCTGCGGTCGGCGAGCGGAGCAAGTTGCGCGGAGGGCGGAGATAAGCGCATAGCAATCGCAGCCGGAGCGCAACGCCCGCCGGCGAGCCGCAGACGGAAGCCCGCCGTATCCTATGACATAATGCGGATGCAGCTCGTGACGAGCGCACGGTTTTGCGAAGGGAACGGGCGTGGTCGCGAGGCATACGAGCGACCTACAGCCCGTGAAACGAAGCAATCCGCGCGTTGGTCACGGCGGGACAACTGCTAATCACGCGTGAATTCGGATTCCGGCTTCGGTCTGCGGTCGGTGAGCGGAGCAAGTTGCGCGGAGGGCGGAGATAAGCGCATAGCGAATCGCAGCCGGAGCGCAACGCCCGCCGCCGAGCCACAGACGGAAGCCGGCCATTCATGTGGCATTTTGAGGATGCTCGCTCGTGACGAGCGCGCGTGCAGGAAGGCGTGGCAGGCGAAGCGAAATGAGCGGAGTCCTGTTCGCCGACCGAAACGGGCGTTGGTCACG
>DATLVR010000129.1:0-100941 GCA_035577265.1 Verrucomicrobiia bacterium
CACGTGGAGCAAATCCTGTCTGCAGTGCCGATTCTGCCATTCGATTTTGCGCAGGCGCGTGTTCATGCCCGGATTTGGGCGAACCTTGAGACACGTGGGCAAGTGATCGGCCCGCACGATTTACAAATCGCGGCGGCAGGCTTGGCGCTTGGCTATGAAGTGGCCACGCTTAATACTCAAGAATTCCAGCGCGTGACGGAGCTCAAGGTGGTGGACGCGACGCCCTTCCGCCGGTCCTGAAAATTTTATTCACAACCTAATGTTCGCCGGCCGCAAATCCCCCGTCAGCCTCTACAATCCGGCCATCGCCACCATGGAAGCCGACCCCACCAAAGCCTACAACCAGGACGACGCCACCGGCTTCATCCGCTTGAACGGCCTGCGCCTGAAAGTCGCGGCGAAGGTGCATGGAAAGAATAAATAAACTACCGCAAACTTGAAGTTCCAATTTGGAACATCAAGTTTGCGCAGTAAAACGCGTGAATGAATTAGAAAACTTGAAGTCACAAATTGCGACCTTGAACGGAGTCAGAACTTGATATCGCAATTTGCGATGTCAAAGCGCAACCGGCCACAAATTGTGACCGGTTCGAAGATTTATGAACAATCAGATTGCAACCATTGTTCCGATGATACGCAGAATTCGCGGAAGGAGCGACATTCTCGATGCTGACTTGGCTCGCATCTACGGCGTGCCGACAAAAGCGTTGAATCAAGCAGTCAAACGCAATGCGAAACGATTTCCGCCTGATTTTCTATTTCAACTTACCGAGGAGGAAGCGGATTCTTTAAGGTCACAAATTGTGACCTTAAAGAGTGGTCGAGGCCAACATCGAAAATTCCTGCCCTACGCCTTCACCGAGAACGGCGCGATCATGGCGGCGAATGTTCTCAACAGTCCCGAAGCGGTGCGGATGAGCGTGTTTGTGGTGCGCGCGTTTGTGCAGATGCGCGACCTGCTCGGCAGCACGAAGGAACTGGCAAAACAACTGGCCGCGATGGAAAAGAAACTGACCGCGCGGCTCGACGGGCATGAGGTCGCCATCGTGGACGTATTGCGGCGCGTCATGGACATTCTTGATCCGCCGCCACCGCCGCCCGAACCACCGAGGCGGCGGATTGGTTTTCACGTCGAGCCGGAACCAAAGCCCGGAACCAAAGCGAAGAAAAAAGTGTGACCCGCGCGCCAGTGTCACTATGATTGCCACGACGGAAACCGACCCGGCCAAAGCCTGCAACCAGGACGACGCTATCGGATTCATCCGCTTGAACGGTCTGCATCTGAAAGTCGCGGCAAAGGTGCATGGGAAGAAGAAATAATTGGACTGCGCTTGACGCGGCTGTATTTTCAAAACATGAGTGCTGTGGAAAAAATCAAATTGGCAGCAGCCGGGCTTGATCCGGACGAACAATACGAACTGTTCCGCTGGTGGACTGGATCGGATGCGTTTCGCCAACGGCAGCTTGCCGCTTTGAAAAGCGACATTGCCAGCGGGATTGATGATTTGAATAACGGACGTTATCAGGCCTACAACGACACAAGTGTGATGCAACTGGCCGAAGATATTGGCCGGGCAGGCAGAGAACGCCTGAAAAAATCCGGCGCATGAATCAATGCTGGGTTTCAGCGGAAGCAAGGTCAGACCTGGATGAAATCTGGCTCTACATCGCACATGACAACCCGGACGCGGCAGACAAATACATCCACGCCATCATTTCGAGGTTTCCACGCTGGCCTCGATGCCGCTCATGGGACGCGAGCGTCCGGAATTGTCGCCCGGTTTGCGCAGCTTTGTTGTCGGTCACCATGTCATCTTCTATCGCCTGTTTGATGGCGGCGTTGAAGTTGTGCGGGTGTTGGACGGTGTACGAGATTTGCCGCCGCTATTTGAATGAACAAGGGAACGCCCGATGAAAGCCGCCCCGACCAAGGCCTACAACCCAGATGACGCCACCGGCTTCATCCGCTTGAACGGCCCGCACCTGAAAGTCGCGGCGAAGGTGCATGGGAAGAAGAAATAAATAAATGTTAGTCTGATGATTTTGGCAACGATGTGAATGAATCGATCGCAAAACGCTGGGTAACTGAAGGGGTATTTATAGCCTCTTTTCCTGTTGTCGGTTATGCGGTTTGCGTTGCCTACCAATCTGGCTATGCAAAATATTTCGGCATACCATCAGAACTAATCACCATTTCAATTCCAGATATTATGCGGGTTGTTGCAATCCTTGCTATGTTTGGTTTGGTTATTTTCAGTTTGTTTGACGGGGTTTATGAACTTCTTTCAGAAAAAGCAAAGCAGAGCATTGTGGTCAGAAGGTTATCACAGTTTTCCATACTGTTCGTTTTCTTTGGCATGTTCCTCTTATTTTTTGGGCTACAGTGGAAACATTGGATAGGGATTGGAATAGTATTAATGGTCTTCATGCTTGGTAACTTTGCACTGCCATTACTCACTCAAAAGAACAAGCCGACGTATGAAGAGAAGCTGAAAACCCAATGGGAGATTGACTCAAAATCAAAGTCATTAGTGTCAGCGGCAATAGAAAAACATGGACGGGCGAACATTCAACTTATATGGGGAGTTATGATGCTCTTGCTTTTGTCGTATAGTGCTGGTCAGTCCGAAGCGAT
Source organism: Verrucomicrobiia bacterium (assembly GCA_035577265.1). Classification (GTDB taxonomy): domain Bacteria; phylum Verrucomicrobiota; class Verrucomicrobiia; order Limisphaerales; family UBA11358; genus UBA11358. Next base: position 2,636 of record DATLVR010000129.1, read on the forward strand.
TCGCAAAGTTGATTATCTAGTGGACAAATCCAAAACCAACACGGTTATCCTCGCTATCTATGATAATAAGTTTGTCGAAGCTGAATTTGATCCGATGACTTGTGTGGTTTCTCACAAATTCATAATTGGCTGTTTTTCTGATAAAGCTGAATTTCAGTTCCAAACTCAAAAAATTGGCCCTCTTAATTCTATTAAATAATCATTTGGATTTATGCCCACCGCGCTCATCCATCGCATCGGCATCGCCGCGCCGGCGGAAACGATTTATCGCGCCATCATTGTTGCACTTTCATGAAATTCGGCTCACATTCGTTTTATGAAAATTGTCAGCTTCCACAAACCCTTGCCGATTTCCGATCCCGACAGTTTTCTTGATTTGACGGCTGAGACGCCACAGCCGGCACCGCGTGATTTATTCGTGGAAGTCCGGGCGATTTCCGTGAATCCCGTGGATGCAAAAATCCGCTCCGGTGGCGGCCCCGGTCGGCCCGATGGTCAATTGCAAATTTTGGGCTGGGATGCCGCCGGCGTGGTCACTGCTGTCGGTGGCAGCGTAAAACTTTTCAAGCCGGGCGATGAAGTCTATTACGCCGGTGACGTGGGGCGCCCTGGTTCCTATGCGCAATTCCAATGTGTTGACGAGCGCATCGTTGGTCGCAAACCGGCCAGCATCGGCTTCGCCGAAGCAGCGGCGCTTCCGCTCACCACCATCACAGCGTGGGAATCCTTGTTTGACCGGCTGAAGATCCGCATGGATCCAGCTACCGCCGGTTCGCTCCTCATTGTCGGCGGCGCGGGCGGAGTCGGTTCCGTTGCTATTCAACTGGCCCGCCGCCTTACCGGCCTCACCGTCATCGCAACCGCCTCGCGTCCCGAAACGCAGGCATGGTGCCGCGAAATGGGTGCGCATCACGTGATTGACCACCGTCAACCACTGGCCGGCCAGGTGAAAACCATCGTCCCCGGCGGCGTGAACTATGTGCTGGCCCTGACCAAGACCGAAGATCACTTCGATGAAATCATCGCGGCGATGGCCCCGCAGAGCGCCATGGCATTGATCGAAAATGTGGCGCGACCGGTGGACATCAACAAACTGAAACCCAAATGCATTTCGCTGCACTGGGAATTTATGTTTGCGCGCGCCCGTTATGAGACCGCCGACATGGGCGAGCAAGGCCGGTTGTTGAGTGATGTGGCCCGGCTCGTGGATGCCGGACAAATCCGCACGACCATGCGGCAGAATCTTGGCGCAATCAATGCGGCCAATTTGAAACGGGCGCACGCACTGATTGAAAGCAGCGCCGCCATCGGCAAAATCGTGCTCGCCGGATTTTGATCCTGCGGACATTGGTAATTATGCCCACTGACCTCATCCATCGCCTCGGCATCGCCGCGCCGAATCCAAACTGATTTCAAACCATGCCACCACCAAGCCGCTTGACAGCATGGCACGCTGTTGGGCATTGTCATTCAACCACCAACCAGCCCAAGCCTTTTAAGATAGAAGGAACGACGCCATGAAACTCAAATTATATTTTGCCGCAATGTCAGTATCCGTGTTGCTGACTGCCTGCCAGCACACAAAAACATCCAAGCCCGAGGCGGTCGCGCCCGCACGGATGGCTGCGTCCGTTGCTCCGGCCGCGCCCGCTGCCGTGGCTGTGGCTGCACCGGCTGCTGCTGCCGTTTCCGCTGACGAAATCATCATCGACAACAGCGACCCCGGCTTCAAGTCCGAGGGCAATTGGACATCGGGCGCCGGCGATAATGACTTCAAGGACGGCTCCACCTATGCCAGCGGCACCTCCGCCGGCGAGGCCGCCAACACCGCCACGTGGACACCCGACATCCGGACCGCCGGCACATATGACGTGTATGAATGGCATGGCGATGATCCGAATTCAGATCACGCCACCAACACGCCGTTCACCGTCAAGTCCGATGATGGCACCAAGACCCTCATGGTCAACCTTCGCAACAATACCGGCAAATGGAACCTGCTTGGCACTTTCAAATTTGCGGCAGGCAAGGAAGGCAACGTCTCCCTCAGCAGCAGCGGTGCTGACGGCAACGTGCTCGCGGACGCAGTGAAGCTTGTTCCGCACCACTAAAAGTCGGCTTTCAGCAAGTATCTAACTCAAACCCTCCCCGCCGCGCTTGGCAGGGAGGGTTTTTCATTTCAGCACGCTGTTAATTCTCCTACCATGATCGCGCCAAGCATCCATGAAAGAATTTATGGTGACCGACCTCATCCATCGCATCGGCATCGACGCGCCGGCGGAAACGATTTATCGCGCCCTCACCACCGAGGAAGGCATCCGCGCGTGGTGGACGACCGATGTGAAGATGGACGCCCGCACCGGCGGCCGGGCGGTCTTCGGCTTCTTCGGCCATTCGACCGAGTTTCAGATGCGCATCGAGCAGTTGACGCCGCCCGCGCTCGTGCGCTGGCAATGCACCGGCGGCAGCTCGCCGGATTGGGTCGGCACGACGCAGGAATTCATCCTTGAACCGCAGGACGACGGCGAGGTCCTGGTGAAATTCTGTCACGGCGGCTGGGAACGCGGCGGCGACCATTGTTATTTCTGCAACACGACGTGGGGACATCTGCTCGTCTGTCTGAAAAATTACGCCGAGCGCGGCCTGAAGAATCCTTACTTCATTTAATTCCATTGCTTAGTCCAAGATTGGCAGTCCAGCCAGCCGGGCCAAGTTTGGTTCACGACCTCCCTCACCTGTTTCCTCCCCCCAAGGAGAGGACATCACCTTGATCGCTTCTGGATAATTCCAAACGCTTGAATCAATCCAGTCGCGGGTTGACGACAAAAGGCCGGGAGCATTACTGGGAACCGCGCGGCACGCTCGCTGCCTGGGCGGCCAGGCAGGGGCTGGAGAAAATGCAGGCGGATCGCGCCGGCAAAAGCCGGAAGCGCGTTGACGAGCTGCCCGCGTTTGACGCGAAGACCTGACAAAACCTACCCCCCCGCCCCACGTCCCGTTAACGCCAGCTTTCGAGAATGACGGCGGCGGGCGTGAGCGAGGGGTTAAAGTCAAGCATCCGGCTGGTGTCCGTGATGTTTTGTTCCGGCAGTTCCGGCACGGTGAAATAGTAGAAGGGCATGTTGGGATTGATCACCAACTGGGGATGATAGCCTTCGCTGGCCGGCCAGCGCTCCAGAATTTTATCATAGATCATACCCAGCCCGCGGGAACCGTTACCCAGCACATAGCCGCGCCTGCCATGCCGGACCTGCACCATGAAGCGGATATGGTTGTCCAAAATGATGGGATAGATCCATTCGTCCGCCGGTTGGAGCAGAGACGCTACCGGCTGCCCCAGGTAATGCGCCCGATCCGATTGCGTGACCTGGTAAACGGGGATGGGATCGCCCAGCCTGGCATCCCTTAGATTTTCGTCCGGAGCGAATCCATATTGGTCCGGATATCGATTGGCCTGATTCATGACTTCCCCAAAGCCGTCCTCGGCGAGCTTCAAACGCTTTTGCTCGGCGGTCAGTGGCAGCGATTCAAACACGGACGGCACTGCCCGGGCCGGCAATGGTTTCGCCGCCAGACGCGCGGGTTGCAGGTCCGCATGAAGGCTTATCGCATCGGCCGATGGCACGATGGCGGACATCAAAGAATCCATGAAACCGACCGACACGGGGGTGGCGGACGCCGGAGTTTCGGTTTTGGCGGACGCCGGTGGCTTGTCCGCGGGCAGGGAACGGAGTGTCCGCTTCGGTTTGCTGGCGGCAGCAGCGGTCTGGCCACCCTTCACCGGATGACGAACATGCGTGAGGCCATCAACATACCGGCAGTAGAAATAGACCGCGGGGACCAAAGCAATCACCCAAAGAGCGACCATGATTTTTCGATCGCGCTTTCTTTTGCGCGGCGGAATCATGCTTTTAAAATTAATGCCTACGGTCTGACTCATTTGTTACATCGAGAAACCAGTTTCAGAACCTGAATCTCTCAACCCGCAATTGAAGCACCCGCCAAGCCAATTTCCCCGGCACTCGAGATTAAAATGATTCCCTGCAATGCCGGCTTGTCCACCCGCTGCCTGACTAAATGGTGGCTCAAAATGCGACAGTCGGTGTTTCAAAAATGGACACCGGCAAATTGCCGGTTGAATCCAGTCGGGCAATCGCCTCTGAGAAGAATCAAATCGTTCTCCCGCCCGGCAACTCGACCACCAGTTGAACAACCAATCTCCCGCCGACAGATTTTCCTTGGCGCCCTCGAGCCTTTGCGTTCATCATCCGTTCGTTCCCCGATGAAATTCAGCCACCCCGGCCTGGTGCTGTTCACGGTCATGGCCGTCACGATTGCCGCAGCTGCCGCGATGCCGGAGGTGAAGGATCTGCCGGTCCGACCGGACCTGCCCGACGTGGTGACGATGACGAATGTGCAAGGCAGCGGACTTGAAACACCGAAATAATTAGTCTCGACGACAATTCGTGCCGCTCGTTTCAAAGTCGCCTCGTCCCCTCGACATAAAAAAGACGAACGGATTGCTCCGTTCGCCTTTTGTAGCTGCGTCTCGGCAGAGCGCAGCAAACCGTTTCAGCGGCGCTCTTCCGAGCCGCCGCTACGATTTTAGTAGCGGTAATGTTCCGGCTTGTAAGGACCATCCACCGGCACATTGAGGTAATCGGCCTGCGCCTTCGTCAGCTTGGTCAGCACCACGCCGATCTTTTCCAGATGCAAACGGGCCACTTCTTCGTCGAGTTTCTTGGACAGGCGATAGACCGACTTCTCGTATTTGTCCTTGTTCGCCCAGAGATCAATCTGCGCGAGCGTCTGGTTCGTGAACGAGTTCGACATCACGAAACTCGGATGGCCGGTGGCGCAGCCGAGGTTCACGAGACGGCCTTCGGCGAGCATGTAGATGCTCTTGTTGCCGGGGATGTGGTAGCGGTCGTATTGCGGCTTGATGTTTTCGATGCGCACGCCTTTGATTTTCTTGAGCGCGTCCACCTGGATCTCGTTGTCGAAATGGCCGATGTTGCAGACGATGGCCTGGTCCTTCATCGCCAGCATGTGCGCGGCGGTGATGATGTCGCAGTTGCCGGTGGTGGTGACATAAATGTCGCCCCAACCGAGCGTGCTTTCCACGGTGTTGACCTCGAAGCCTTCCATCGCGGCTTGCAGCGCGTTGATCGGATCGATCTCGGTGACGACCACGCGTGAACCGTAGGCACGCAGCGAATGGGCGCAGCCCTTGCCAACATCGCCATAACCGCAGACGACGGCGACTTTGCCGGCGAGCATGACGTCAGTGGCGCGCTTGATGCCGTCCGCGAGCGATTCGCGGCAGCCGTAGAGATTGTCGAACTTGGACTTGGTGACGGAGTCGTTCACGTTGATGGCTGGCACGAGCAGCTTGCCCGCGTCCTTCATCTGGTAGAGGCGATGCACGCCCGTCGTGGTCTCTTCGGAAACACCCTTCCAGTCTTTGACGATCTTGGTCCAGAGGCCGGGCTTCTCGGTTGCGAGGCGGCGCAGCAGCGCTTTCACGACGGACACTTCATGGCTGTCGCCCTTCGATTCGTAGGCCCACTTGGAACCGTTTTCGAGTTCGTAACCTTTGTGGATGAGCAGCGTCACGTCGCCGCCGTCGTCCACGACGAGCTGCGGACCGAAATCGCCGGGGAACAAAATCGCCTTGAGCGTCAGTTCCCAATATTCCTCGAGCGTCTCGCCCTTCCAGGCGAACACCGGCGTGCCGGTCGCGGCAATCGCGGAAGCGGCGTGATCCTGCGTGGAGAAAATATTGCAGCTCGCCCAACGGACATTCGCGCCGAGGGCGACGAGCGTTTCGATGAGCACCGCCGTCTGGATGGTCATGTGCAGCGAACCGGTGATGCGCACGCCCTTGAGTGGTTTTGATTTCGCGTATTTTTTACGCACCGACATCAGGCCGGGCATTTCGTGCTCGGCGATGGCGATTTCCTTGCGGCCCCATTCGGCCAGCGAGAAATCGCGGACGATGTAGTCTTTGCCCGCCGGCGTCTGTGCGGCGTATTTGGCGAAGGTTTCGCTGACTTCAGCGAGAACGCCGTCGGCTTTGCCGTTGCCGCTCAATTTGAGAACGGTGCGGCGAGCAGGAGATAATTTGATTTTGGCCATAATAGTTGAGAGTTATGCGTTGAGAGTTGAGTGAATTAAAGAGCCTTCTTGAGCGCAGCAACTTTATCCGTGGCTTCCCAGGTAAGCGCCTTGTCGCTTTTGCCGAAGTGACCGTAGTTGGTGGTCTTGCTGTAAATCGGGCGGCGCAGGTTGAGCTGGTCGATGATGTCCGACGGCTGGAAGCTGAACACGCGATTGACCGCGCGCACAATCTTGTCGTTGGCAACCGTGTTCGTGCCGAAGGTTTCGACGTGAACGCTGACCGGGTCAGGATGGCCGATGGCGTAGGCGAACTGGAGTTCGCAACGCGTCGCGAGTCCGGCGGCCACGATGTTCTTCGCGACCCAGCGGCCCATGTAAGCGGCGCTGCGATCCACCTTTGTCGGATCCTTGCCGGAGAACGCGCCACCGCCGTGACGGCCCATGCCGCCGTAGGTGTCCACGATGATCTTGCGCCCGGTCAAACCGGTGTCGCCCTGCGGCCCGCCGACGACGAAACGGCCAGTGGGATTGATGAGAAATTCAGTCTGCTTCGTGAGCAGCTTCGCGGGGAGAACTTTCTTGATGACCTTCTCGATGCAAAACTTTTCGATCTCGGCGTGCTCGACGTCCGCCGCGTGTTGCGTGGAGATGACGACGTTGGAGATGGCGACGGGCTTGTCATTTTCGTAAACGACGGAAACTTGGGACTTCGCATCGGGGCGGAGCCACGCCGCGCCGCCGGCCTTGCGGATGCGCGTGAGTTCGCGGCCGAGGCGGTGCGCGAACATGATCGGCGCCGGCATGAGTTCGCGGGTTTCGTTGCAGGCGTAACCGAACATCAAACCCTGGTCACCGGCACCCTGCTTCGCGGTCTTCTTGCCTTTGGCTTTCTTGGCATCCACACCCTGCGCGATGTCGGGCGACTGCTGCGTCACGATGACGTTGACGAAAACCTTGTCCGCATGAAACACATCGTCGTCGTTGACGTAACCGATCTCGCGGATGGCGTCGCGGGCGATCTTCACGAAGTCGAGCTTGGCCTTCGTGGTGATCTCACCGCCGATGATGGCGATGTTGGACTTCACATACGTTTCGCAGGCCACGCGGCTGAACTTGTCCTGCGCCAGACAGGCGTCCAGCACGGCATCGGAGATGGTGTCCGCGACTTTGTCCGGATGGCCTTCGCCGACGGATTCGGAAGAAAAGATGTAACGATTGCTCATGGATTATTTTGGTTTCACGCCAACAACATATTGACGTATCTGGATAGGATGATATAACCATTTCGAGAAGCGTCAAATGGTTTCTGGGAAAAATTTGGGGCGCGGCGGTGTCGTGGAGACCAGCCGCAGCAATGTTGCCAACCAGAAGGCATTCGGATTGAATGACGGCGGCTTGAAAATTTAGACACCGCTGCGGCTGGTCTGCGACACAACCGCGCCCCGGTAAATTCGTTCTTAATAATTAATCATGACCTCAACCTTGAAATCTTTGCGGGCGTTGTCCGATCAGACGCGGCTGCGCATCGTCGCGCTGCTGGAGAAGGACGAACTGTCCGTCAACGAACTCCAGGAAATCACGCGGCTTGGCCAGTCGCGCATCTCCACGCACCTCGGCTTGCTCGCGGACTGCGCGCTGGTGAAAGCGCGGCGCGAGGGCAAGCGCACGTTTTACAAACTCAATCCCCAGGCGGATTCCGTGGCGAGCGAATTCATCCAGCTCGCCATCCGCGGCGCGAAGGAACTGGCCGAGCACAACAGCGACCAGATCAATCTCAAGCGGGTCCTCGCCCGCCGCAAAGAACAGGCGCAGGTGTTTTTCAATCAAGTCGCCGGGCGCTTTGACCGTGTTTATGGACCGGGCCGCTCGTGGCAGGCGTTCGGGCATTTGCTGTTGCGGATGCTGCCGGCCATCACTGTCGCCGACCTGGGCGCAGGTGAAGGTTTATTGAGCGAACTGCTGGCGCGCCGCTGCAAGAAGGTCATTGCCGTGGACAACTCGGAAAAGATCGTGGAATTCGGCGCGGCCAAGGCGAAGAAGAACGGCCTGAAGAATCTCGAATTCCGCCAGGGCGACCTGCAGAATCCGCCGATTGAAGCGGGCAGCGTTGACCTCGTGATCTTGAGCCAGGCGCTGCATCACGCCGAGGATCCGGCGGCGGCGCTGGCCAGCGCGGCGAAACTGTTGAAACCGCACGGACAGATTTTGATACTGGATCTGCTCAAGCACAACTTCGAGAAGGCGCATGAACTCTACGGCGATCGCTGGCTGGGGTTTGCCGAAAGCGACCTGCACCGCTGGCTCGAAGCCGCCGGTTTCAAGAAGATCGAGATCAGCATCGTCGCCGCCGAGGAACAGCCGCCGCATTTCCAGACAATTCTGGCGAGCGGGGAAAAATCTTGAGCTTCGTAGGAGCCGAGGTGACGAGGCTCAAACCAAAACAAAGTTAGAGCCTCCTTACGTCGGCTCCTACTTTTTTAAACCGCCACGATGTTCACCAGCTTCTTCGGCACCACGATGATTTTCTTGACCGTCTTGCCTTCGTAATACGGCTTCGCCTTTTCATTCGCCAGCGCCAACGCCTCCAACTCCTTCGTCGTGGCGTTCACGGAGACCTTGATGACATCGCGTAACTTGCCGTTCACCTGCACGGGAATTTCAATCTCGCTCTCCACCAGCAAGGCTGGATCATATTTTGGCCACGGCGCGTAAGCCAGCGATGAAGCTGCCTGTCCAAACGTGGAATGCAACCGCGCCCAAAGTTCTTCCGCGATGTGCGGCGCGAAGGGCGCGAGCAGTTGCAGGAATGATTTCATCACCGACAACGGCTTGGTCTGCCACGCGATCGCTTCGTTGATGAAAACCATCATCGCCGAGATCGCCGTGTTGAAACGCATGCCATCGAGGTCTTCCGTGACTTTCTTGATGCATGCATGGAGCGTCTTGAGTTGGGCGGGCGTGGCGGCAATATCCGTGATCCCACCATCCAGCAGAATCAAATCCAACAGTTCTTTGCGTTGCTCTGCGTTCTCGGCGGTTGTCTCCGACTGTTCAAAAGCGGTTTCCGATTTCTCATCCACGAACAAACGCCAGACGCGGCCGAGAAATTTATAAACGCCCGCGACGCCCTGCGTATTCCACGGCTTGGTGTCCTGCAACGGGCCCATGAACATCTCGTAAAGCCGGAATGCATCCGCGCCATATTCCACCAGCACATCGTCGGGATTCACCACGTTGCCGCGCGACTTCGACATCTTCTGGCCGTCGGAGCCGAGAATGAGTCCTTGATTGACGAGCTTGAAAAACGGTTCCGGCGTGGAGACGTAGCCGAGGTCGAACAGAACCTTGTGCCAGAACCGCGCGTAAAGCAGATGCAACACGGCGTGCTCGGTTCCACCGACATACAAGTCCACACCGGGCGTTTCGTAGCCGCTGACGTTCGTCGGCGCATTTTTTCCGGAAGGAGAGGATGGCGCGGACTGACGTCCACGGCTACCCATCCAATACGACTCCACGTCCTTGCCGACGAATGCGTTTGGATTCTTTGCGTCGAGGTAACGGAGATAATACCAGCACGAGCCGGCCCATTGCGGCATGGTGTTCGTTTCGCGAATCGAACCGTCCGGGAGGTTCAACCAGTCTTTGGCCCGGGCCAGTGGTGGCTCACCACCAGCGGTGGGCTTGTAATCTTCCAGCGCCGGCGGCAATAGCGGCAACGCATTTTCCGGCAACGCTTCGTGATAGGACTGGCCGTCCGGGCTTTTTTTCCAAATGATCGGGAATGGTTCACCCCAATAGCGCTGACGGCTGAACAGCCAGTCGCGCAACTTGAAGTTGACCGTTTTTTTACCGAGACCTTTTTCTTCCAGCCAGGCGGTGATTTTCTTTTTGGCTTCGGGCGTAGGAAGGAAATTTATTTCAGGCGGAGAAAATTCCCAAGGCATTTGCTCGTTCTTTGGCAACTTGAGATTCTTTAGTCCCCATCCTTCGGGTGGCGATGAATGTGCAATCCCCTCTTCACAAAATGCTGATTTTAAGGAAGGAATTATTCCGGTAATCCTTTCGCTGCCATCCGGAAGAAGAACTGGCTCCAGGACACTTTTGGGCATTACTACTTGCTTGATTGGCAAATTGAACTTGTGGGCAAACTCCCAATCGCGTTCATCATGCGCCGGCACGGCCATGATGGCGCCAGTGCCGTAACTGGCGAGCACGTAGTCGGCAATCCAGATCGGAATCTTCTCGCCGTTGACGGGATTGATAGCGTAAGCGCCAGTGAAAACGCCGGATTTATCCTTCGCCAGCTCCGTGCGTTCGAGATCGCTTTTGCGCGCGGTATGTTCGCGGTAGTTTTCCACGGAACTCAATTGTTCCTCGGTGACAATTTCATCCACCAAGCGATGCTCTGGCGCGAGCACCATGTAAGTCGCGCCAAATAGTGTGTCGGGACGCGTAGTGAACACGCGGATTTTTTCAGGCGAACCGGCGATTTGAAAATCCACTTCCGCGCCCTCGCTCCGCCCAATCCAGTTCCGCTGCATTTCCTTGAGCGAATCGGTCCAGTCAATCGTGTCGAGATCCGCCAGCAGTTTCTCGGCGTAGGCAGTGATGCGGAGCATCCATTGGCGCATCGGCTTGCGGATGACCGGGAAGCCGCCGACCTCGCTCTTGCCGTCAATGACTTCTTCGTTCGCCAGCACGGTGCCGAGTTCCGGACACCAGTTCACCGGCGCTTCGCTGACGTAGGCGAGGCGCCAATGGTCGATTTGGCTTCGACGATAACGCATCCGTTCCTCGTCGCTGTCTCTCTTTCGTAAGTCCAACCAAAAATCATGCACCCCAAGAAGAAAGGCGCTGTCTCTCCATTCGACTTGGCGTTTGGGCGAGTCTGACAGAGCATCTTCAAGTAATTCAATTGGCCTGGCTCTTTTTAGTTCTGGATCAAAGTAGCTGTTGTAAAGCTTCAGGAAAATCCATTGCGTCCACTTGAAATATTCCACATCGGTCGTGGCGAGTTCGCGCGACCAGTCGTAGCTGAAGCCGAGGCTTTTGATCTGGCGCGTGAAGTTGGCGATGTTCGCCTCCGTCGTGACGCGCGGATGCTGGCCGGTCTTCACCGCGTATTGCTCGGCGGGCAGGCCGAACGAATCCCAGCCCATCGGATGCAGCACATTAAAACCGACTGCGCGACGATAGCGCGCGAGAATGTCCGTGGCGGTGTAACCTTCCGGATGCCCGACGTGCAAGCCCGCGCCGCTCGGATACGGAAACATGTCGAGGATGTAAAACTTCGGGGGCAACTGCGTTGCGGCCACCTTGCCGGAAAGTCCATGACGAATTCCAAATGGATGCCCCTCCGGCACGGAGTCTCCCGGATTGAAGGCGCGGAAGGCCTGCTGTTCTTCCCAGGTCTGCTGCCACTTGGGTTCGATCAAATGAAACGGATATTGCCGACGGGTGCTCGCCATAGAGCGGACATTATTGGCGGAAGCGCAGCAGCGGGGCAATCGCGGAGTTTGGGCCACGGCTTCGATCAGCGCCGCGCGGTGGCTTTTTGGATGGCGTCCCGCAGTTCCTGAAGTTTGAACGGTTTGCTGACCACCTGATCCACACCCGACATCGCCACCACGTCGTTTTTAAACATCTCGGCGTGGGCGGTGATCATGATGACCGGCTGGCCCGGCAGTCGCACCTTCAACGCCCGCGCCAGTTCATCACCCTTCATCTCGGGCATGGTGTAATCGGTGGTCACCAGGTCAAATCCGCCCCGATCGAACAAGTCCAGGGCCTCTTTGCCGCTGCCGGCCGTGATCACCTCGTGGCCGTCAAACGAAAGCATCATCCCGATCGCCTCACACACCAAGGGCTCATCATCAACGACGAGGATTTTTTTCTTGGCGGGGTTTGGCTCGGGCATAAGGGTTCTCCCTGGATCAAAGGTTGAGCCCTAAAGCGTGTGAAAGCCAGATTTTATTTTGCGGCCGCCGGCCCGGCCAGCTTTGCCCAGACCAGCCGCAAGCCTTCAAGCGTCAGGTCCGGCAGGACGGCGGAAATCTCCGGCAGCTTGGCCGCGATCAATCTGGCATAGCCGCCGGTCGCAATGACGGGCAGATTTTTTGCCCGCAGTTCACGCTTCAGTTCCCCGATTAATTCGCGCACCAGGCCGCGATAGCCCTGCACCGCGCCGACGAGCATCGCTGTTTCCGTACTTTTGCCAATAACCGATCGGGTTTCGCGGATTTTGATCTTCGGCAGCAACGCCGTCTTCTCGTGCAGATAGTCCGTCATTGCCGCCAGTCCGGGCGCGATGATGCCGCCGACGTAATCGCCGCGGGCATTCACCACGTCGAACGTCACCGCCGTGCCGAAATCCACCACGACCACGGGTGAGCCGAAGCGCTGGCGCGCAGCCACGGCATTCGCCAGCCGGTCGGGACCGATCGAATTTGGTTTTGGATAATCAATGCCCACACCCCGGATCGTTTTCGGTGTGAGTTCCAGCGCGTCGATCTTCCAAACCGCGCGCACGGTTTTGCGAACGAGCGGCGTGGCGCGCGGAACGACGCTGCATAAGATTGCGCCTTCAATCCTGGCCGCACCGGTAAATTTTCTCACCAGGGCCGCCGCGCCGCCGCCGAACCATTTCGCCGTCGGGATGTCGGTGTTCTTCAACACGCGCCGGCCATTCGCCAGGCCGATGTGCGTGTGCGTATTGCCGATGTCGAAGAGTAAAATCATAATTGAAAATCCGAATTCCGAATTCCGAATTCCGAAACAAATCCCAATGTCGAAATCCGATGCCGGATGCCCGCGCCAGCTGCAAGCCGAATTCGGATTTTGGATTTCGAACTTGCTTCGGAATTCGGATTTCTAATTTCGAATTTCATTTTTCCAGCGTCACGTCGCCGCCGATGATCCGTTCCAGGTGGCCGTGCTCGGTACGCACGAGCAGCGCGCCATCGTCGTCGAGCGATTCGGCCCGGCCGCGGATTTTGCGGTCGCCGATGAGCACCGTCACATTTTTGCCGATGGTCGCGCAGTGCGCCTCCCACTCGTCGGCGACGGCCGCGAATTTACCCGCGCCAATGCGGGCATAATCCTCGTCGAGGGCCTGCAGGATGGCCACCGCCAGTTCCGCCCGCGAAATTTTTTCGCCACTTTCCATCTTCAGCGACGTGGCGAGCTTGCGCAATTCCACCGGCAGTTCGCCGGTGTCCAGATTCACGTCCACACCGATGCCGAGGATGATGTGCCGGACACGATCCAACTCCGCGCTCAACTCGGTCAGGATGCCCGCGACCTTTTTGCCGCCGACCAAAATATCGTTAGGCCATTTGATCTCCGGTTTCAACCCGGTTTCCGCGGCAATCGCGCGGCGCAGCGCGGTAGCAGAGGCAACGGTCAATTGCGTGGCTTCTTGCGGGCGCAAATCCGGTCGCAGCAAAACGGAAAACCAAAGCCCCTTGCGTTCCGGCGAAATCCATTTGCGCCCGAGCCGCCCCCGGCCCTTCGTCTGCGATTCGGCAAAAACCACCACGCCTTCGCTCACACCGTCGCGGGCGAGTTTTTCGATCACGTCGTTCGTCGAGGTCGTCTGCTCAAAAACCTGGATGTCACGCCCGATGACCCGGGTTTTGCCGAGCCGGGCGCACAGATCATCGGCATGCAATGCGTCCGGCGAACTGACCAGGCGATAACCGAAGTGCGGCCCGGCTTCGATATCGTAATCCAGCCGGCGCAATTCCTCGATGCGCGCCCAGATGGCCGCGCGGCTGATGCCCAACTGCTCCGCGAGCTGCGCGCCGGAAACGCCGTCGGGATGGGCGCGCAGGGCGGAAAGGATTTTGGCGTCGGTGGTCATGATTTAGCAACCACGGATGGACACGGATGGACACGGATAAAAACCATCTGTGACGCAGCACGCCCGACATTTTCAACGTGATCGATGCCAGCCGCACGCTGCGGCCAGGTCTGCGGCCACAGCCGCGCTCCGTTGGCAATGGGGTCAAATCCGTGTTTATCCGTGTTCATCCGTGGTTAACTTTCAAAATCCAATCCAATATCCACCGCGCGCGCCGAGTGCGTGAGCGCGCCGACGGAGATGAAATCCACCCCGCTGCCGGCGATGGCACGGACGGTGCCGAGGCTCACGCCGCCGCTGGCCTCGGTCTTCGCGCGCCCTTTGGCGATCTTCACCGCCGAGCGCAATTGCTCGGTCGTCATGTTGTCGAGCAGGATGATGTCCGCCCCGGCATCGGCCGCCTGGGTGACCTGTTCGAGATTGTCCGCCTCGATCTCGACTTTCAGCTTCGGATAGATTCTGCGCGCGCGCTGAACCGCCGCGGCGACGGCATTGGGTTTTTCGTTCTGCAGCGCGGCCAGATGATTGTCCTTGATCAATACCAGGTCGTAGAGCCCGATGCGATGGTTGCGTCCACCGCCACAGGCGACGGCGTATTTCTCAAACCGCCGCCAGCCGGGCGTGGTTTTCCGCGTGTCGAGGATCTGCGCCCGCGTGCCCTTGACGGCTGCCACGAATTGCGCCGTGAGCGTGGCGATGCCGGAAAGGTGCTGCACAAAATTCAACGCCACGCGCTCGGCGCTTAAAATGGCGCGGGCGGACCCGGAAATGCGCAGCAGATTTTCCCCGCGCGCCACGTGGGTGCCGTCGTGAATCAGATACTCAATCTTCACGGCCGACGAGAGCTGGAGGAAGGCGGCCTTGGCGAATTCGAGTCCGGCGACGACCAGCGGCTCGCGCGCGCGCATCACCGTTTTGAAGGTCTGGGTCTTGGGGACGGTGGCGAGCGTCGTCACGTCGCCGCTGCCGATGTCCTCGGCCAGCGCGCTTTTGACGGCGGCGCGGATTTCTGAAAGGGTCAATTCCACCCGCACAAAATGGACGGGATGCGGTGAATTTGTAAATCTTCGTTTTTATTTTCGCGGGTTCATGGTTAACCTTCCGCTCATGAAAAAAGGCGTCCTGCTGGTCAATCTCGGCTCCCCGGATTCGCCGTCCGTGCCGGATGTGCGGCGGTATCTGAATGAATTTTTGATGGACGGGCGCGTGATGGACGCGCCGTGGCCGGTGCGGCGGTTCGTGGTCGGGATGATTTTGATCAACCGGCCCAAGGAGTCGGCGCACGCCTACGAAAAAGTCTGGACGAAGGAAGGTTCGCCCCTGGTCGTCACCAGCCGGCACGTGCAAGAGCTGCTGCAAAAACGCGTCAGCGTGCCGGTCGAACTGGCGATGCGCTACCAGAATCCGTCCATCGAATCCGGCGTGAAAAAACTGGCGGACCAGGGCGTGACGGACATGTTGCTCATCCCGCTGTTTCCGCATTATGCGATGTCGAGCTACGAAACCGCAGTGGTACGCGTGCAGGAAGTCGCCGCTAGGCTGGCGCCGCAGATGAAGGTGAACGTGCAGCCGGCGTATTACGACCAGCCGGATTACATCGCGGCATTGGTGGCGAGCGCGGCGGATTATTTTAAAAAGGATTACGATCATCTGCTGTTCAGCTTTCACGGCATTCCGGAGCGGCACATCAAAAAGTCGGACACCACCGGCTGCCACTGTCTCGCCACGCCGAATTGCTGCGAGACGCCGAGCCCGGCGCATGCGCAATGTTACCGCGCCCAGTGTTACAGGACGGCGGCGTTGTTCATCGAGCAGGCGGGCGTGCCGGCCGGAAAATGGTCCGTGTCCTTCCAGTCGCGACTGGGCAAGGATCCGTGGCTGAAGCCGTACACGGATTACGAATTGCCGCGGCTGGCGACCGAAGGCAAAAAACGGATGCTGGTGATCTGCCCGGCGTTCGTTTCGGATTGTCTGGAGACGATCGAGGAAATCGGGATGCGCGGCTGCGAACAATTCATGGCCGGGAACGGTCAGGAGTTCACGCGGATCCCCTGCATGAACGAGCATCCAGCGTGGATTGAAGCGCTGCAGAAGATGGTCGAGCGCTTCTGAACAGAAACGCCGGGAGCGGGCGCGATCAATCCTCCCCATTGAGGTGACGGATCGTGTTCTGGAACTTCAGCTTGACGGTTTCCCCCAAAAAGCCGAAGAGCCCCTTCTTCTTTTTCGGGTGGACGATCTGGAACGGCTCGCATTCATGGCTGCAGATGACGCATAGAAAATGCGGGTTGCCGCCCTTGCGCCGCATGACGTGGACGCAGGCGTTGCACATCACTTCCTTGCAATGCGGGCATTGGTAGGTGGCACGCACCTCGACATGCCGCGGACAGGAGAGCAGGCCGTCAGGCAAAACCGCCGGCGGCGGTGCGATCTGCGTGGGGCGTTCGAACTTGGGGATCGCCATGTTCGCATCGATGGATTCGACAAGCAGCTCCACATCGCCGAAGCGCAATTTTTGGCCGGGATCCAGCCAGGCTTCCATGACCGGCTTGTCGTTGATGAAGGTGCCGTTGGTGGAATGGCAGTCGCGGACATAAACACCGTCGGCGGTGAGGGCCAGTTCGCAGTGGCGGGACGAGATGGTCGGGTGGTCGATGCAATGCTCGCATTCCTCGTCGCGGCCGACGTGATTCACTCCCAGGCGCAACACCAGCGCCCGTTCGCCAAATCCCTCGGTTTTGATCAGCAGCCTCGCCATAATTGACTCCCTTTCGGAAAATTGGATGCAAATTAGGGGGAAAAGTTTCGCGCGTCGAGGGGAAAATTTCAAGGGTCATCCCAGCGGATTTTTCACAAATGCAAACTCCTCAACGACTTTCCCACTGATCAAGTGTTCCTGAATGATGCGCTCCAGCACTTCCGGCGTGCAGCCGTGATACCACACGCCTTCAGGATAAACGACCGCGACCGGCCCGCGCACGCACACGCGCAGACAGTTCGCCTTGGTGCGATAAACCAGCGGCTCCGCGCCGACGAGATTCAATTCCTTCAGCCGCCGCTTCAAATATTCCCACGAAGCCAGGCTGGTTTCGCGCGCGCAACATTTCGGCTCCGTGGCATCGGCGCACAGAAAAATGTGCCGGCGGAATTTTTCCAGGCCGAGCGTTTCCACGGCGGTTTGCAGTTCGTCGTTCATGGTTCACCGCGAAATACACTAAATACGCGAAAGGGAAAACAATTTAACGCAGAGGGCGCGGAGGACTCAGAGAAACGCAGAGGTTTTGCATAAACTTGGCCATCAAACATCCTTTGCGAATCTCCGCGTCCTCTGCGTCTCTGCGTTTTCATTTCAGTGCCAGAACGTCAGCCCGATCACACCCGCCACGGCAATGAGCGCGCCGACCAGCGAACGGAGGCCGATTTTCTCGCCTTCAAAAATCCGCGTCATCGGCAGCAAAATCACGGGGGTGAGCGCGACGATGGCGGTGACGATGGCGGACGGCGTTTTTTCAATCGCCAATTGGAAGCAGCTCATGCCGAGCGTCTGGCCGGCGAGGCTGTTGCCGAGCACCCACGGCCAGATGCGCCCCCATTTTTCGCGGGAGATGTGACGGGTTTTTTCTTCAAACACCCCGCCATGCGCACGGGCGGAACGCCATTTCACCACGATCAAAATGACGGCCGGCACCAGAATGCCACCCAACACGCGCTGATAACCCGTCGTGCCGGGATCGGGAAACTGTCCGGCCTCATGCGCGACCGCGAAGGCCTTGCGGCTCATCACCGTTCCGACCGCGCCGCAGGCGGCAGCGAAGAGGCAAAACGTGACCCCGAGCGACATTTCGCGCGTGGAAATCGTCAGATGATCGCCCGGTGCGAGTGCGATCGCGACGCCGAGCAGGATGAGGGCAATGCAGACCATCTCCGGCAGGTTCAGCCGGGTGCCGAGCCAGAGCCACTCGATCAAGGCGGCGAACGGCGGCGTGAAGCATTGGACGAGCAGCACGGTGCGGCGGCTGCCGAGGCGCGGCAAGGCCTGGAAATAACCGGTGTCGCCGATGCCAACGCCGAGGAAACCGCTCAATAGAAAAAGCGGAAACGCGTCGCCGGCCAGCCCGGTGCCGAAGGTGTTGGCCCACAGCCCGAGAAAAAAGGCCGCCAGACAGATGCGCCAGAGGTTCGCCTCCGCGCCGCCAATCTGTTTGGAGGAACGGTGGCCGCAAATCGCGGAAACGGCGAACAACAGCGTGGTGAACAAGGCGGCAACCATCAGGAGAAAGTGCGGATGGTTTCGACGCGGGTGACGAGCCACTGGCCGTCAACCTTCTTGAGCGTAAACTTGATCTCCTGCACGTTGAGGTCGCTGCTGCCGGCCGATCGCATCCGGGCGGTGAGATCGGCTTCGGCGGATTGTTTGTCCGGGGCGACCGTCACCAGCACGTCCACGAACTCCACCTGGAACGCGCCGCCGAACACCGCGCGCGCGGCCAGTTCGGACTGCACGATCTCGTCGCGGCTCTCGAACGTGTGTTCGACATTGGCCGGAGCCGCCAGTTTCACCTGGAGGTCCGGGTGGCAAAACCCGGCCAGCTTCTGCGCGCGGCCCAGCGCGGCGAGCGGATTCTCATTCGCGCTGAACGAGGCGAGGCGGGCGATCTCAGCCAGCCGCTGGCGGATGACTTTCTCCGGGCCGGGGAAAAAAACGGTCCAAAGCCAGATCCCTCCTGCCACGACGACGGCCAGCAATATAAGCCGGAAAAGAATTTTCATGCAGTCATAACAACACCTTGCCGACGATGTAGATTCTTTTTTTCACGCCATGTTCGTGGTCTTCCAGCGGCATGGAACGGTTGTCGCCCACAAAAAAATATTCGTCAGGCCCCAGCGTAACGGGCGGGCGATTCCAGTCGCAGGAATATTTTTCGTAGGGTTCGTCGAGAATTTTCCCGTTGATGAGGACACGGCCATCCACGAAGGCGACCGTCTCGCCGGGCAGGCCGATGATGCGTTTCATGAACAGCCCGTGCGGGCCGGTGAGCCGGATGGAGACGACATCGCCGCGCTGCGGTTCGTGCCAGAGATAGGCCAGGCGGTTGACGAGGTTCAGGGAATGATTCGGATACGTCGGCAGCATGCTGATGCCCTCGACGCGGATGGGGAGCAGGACAAAGCCGAAAGCCACGCAGAACACCGCAACCAACGCCACAATCCGGATCAACGTCAGCCTGGGATTTCTGCCAATCAACAGCGCGCGCATTTGAGCGGTTTCATCTTGAAGGTTGATCAGGTTTTGAAAGACATCGGCAGGAAACAAACCGGGTGGGGCGGACTACAAGCCGTCGTAATACTCCTCCGACCCGAGATCGGTGGTGACGGCGCCTTCGACCTTCACGCCCTTCTCCTGCAAAATTTTGGCGATTTCAGGAGACACCCAGCGCGTCGCCTTGTTTTTATGCGACACCGGCCGGATGCGGTAGCGGCCCTGCGCATCACCGTCCAAAATGCCGCGCTCCTGCATCCGGTTGAGCACTGGCTTGGCCCACTCGGGAGTTTTGTGGAACTTGGTTTTGCCGCCCGCCCGCCGGGCAATCTCCCGGTGGCTGACGTAATCCCCGCCCCAGCTTTTTAAAAACTGGAAAATATCGCGCTCTTCCGAATCCATACGGCAAGGTGGCAAACTTCCACCCGCAAGTCGAATGATTAACGGCGCGTCACTTCAGCTTCGCGGCAATGAACTGTTCCAGCTTCATCGCGTCGGCGTTGAACAGGCGGATGCCTTCGGCGGTTTTTTCCGTGGCCATCGGGTTTTCGTTGACGAGCCAGCGGAATTTATTTTCGTCCAGCGGCAGCTTCTCGATCTTGCTGTCGCGCGCGAGTTCGGGACTCAGCTTGCGGGTCAGCGGCACGGCGCTTTTCTGCAACTCGCCGAGCAATTGCGGGCTGATGGTCAGCAGGTCGCAACCGGCGAGTTCCTGGATTTCGCCCACGTTGCGGAAGCTCGCGCCCATGACCTGCGTGTGGTGGCCGAATTTTTTGTAGTAGGAATAAATCTCCTTCACCGAAAGCACGCCGGGATCCTCGGCGGGCGCGAACTCTTTTTTCTCCTTGGCCTTATACCAGTCCATGATGCGCCCGACAAACGGCGAGATGAGCCGCACCTTTGCCTCGGCGCACGCCACGGCCTGCGCGAGCGAGAACAGCAGTGTGAGATTGCAGTTGATGCCCTCACGCTGGAGGATTTCCGCCGCGCGGATGCCTTCCCACGTCGAGGCGATCTTGATCAGGATGCGTTCCCGATCAATGCCCAGGGTTTTGTAAAGCTCGATGAACCGCCGGCCCTTGGCCACGAGGGCCTCGGTGTCGAACGACCTGTTCGCATCCGTTTCGGTCGAGACGCGACCGGGAACGATCTTCAAAATTTCGGCGCCGAACAGGACGAGCAGGTCGTCCATCACGAGCGGCAGTAATGCCTGGCCGCTGGCCTTGGCCCGGTTGTCCGCGATGGCCTTGTCCACGAGGAATTGATACTCCGGCATCTGCGCGGCCTTGAAGATGAGGGACGGATTGGTCGTGGCATCCTGCGGCGCATATTGCTTGAGAGTGGCGAAATCACCGGTGTCGGCGACGACAGTGGTGAACTGTTTGAGTTGATCAAGTTGCGTGCTCATAAAATCAGGTGCTTCCAAAATACGCTGTCTCCGGGCATTGGCAAATCTTTTGAGCGATTTGGGGAAACATCGAACATACAATTGACGGCTTGCGGCGAATCGTTCGATGTTGAGATTCAAGGTTGAAGGTGCTTTGTCTTCATCCTGAGAACATTTTGACACTTCGCCTGCACCGCGTAAACTTCCGGCGAATTTCATATGCCCACTCATTATCTTGCTTGCGACCTCGGCGCGGACAGCGGTCGCCTCATTCTCGGCACGCTCGACGGCGGCAAAATCTCCCTCGAAGAACTCCATCGTTTTCCCACCGGCGCGACGAAAGTGGCGGGCGCGTTGCACTGGGAATTGGACCGGCTCCTGAACGAGTTGAAGGCCGGCCTCAAAAAAGCCGCCGCGCGCAACCTGCCCATCGCCGGCATCAGCACCGATTCGTGGGGCGTGGACTATGTGCTCCACGACGAACGCGGCCTGCCGCTGCTGCCGGTCTGGTGCTATCGCGACGCCCGCACCGCCGCCGGCGTGGAGATCGTGAACGGGAAAATTGACCGGTCGAAAGTTTATTCCGAGACCGGCGTCCAGTTCATGGCCTTGAACACCATTTACCAGATCGTCACCGAACCGGCCGAACGGCTGGCCGGAGCGAAGCAACTGTTGCTCATCGGCGACGCCTTCAACTTTTTCTGCTCCGGTGTGGCGCGCAACGAAGTCTCCCTGGCCAGCACCACGCAGCTTTATAATCCGCAAACCCGGACGTGGTCGAAGACGCTTTTTGCCGCGCTCGGTTTGCGCGAAGACTTGTTCGCGCCGATTTGCGCGAGCGGCACGCGACTCGGGCCGATGAAGGCCAGTCTCGCAACCGAAGTCGGCCTGCCGCCAATCGAAGTCATCGCCACCTGTTCGCACGACACCGGCGCGGCGGTCGCCGCCGTTCCGGCCAGCGGCGGGAATTGGGCTTACTTGAGTTCCGGCACCTGGTCGCTCATGGGCGTCGAGTCGCCCGCGCCCATCATCACCGACCTGTCCCGCTCGCTTGGTTTCACCAATGAGATCGGTTACGGCAACTCCGTTCGGCTGCTCAAGAACATCGTCGGCCTATGGCTCATCCAGGAATCGCGCCGTCATTGGGCGAAGACGGGCAAAAAAATGGAATTCGCCGAACTCGAACAGCTGGCGGTCGCGTCCGCGCCGTTCGTCTCGCTCATCAATCCCGATGACGCGCGGTTCCTGAGTCCGGACGACATGCCGAACAAGATCGCCGACTTCTGCACCGAGACCGGCCAGCCCGTGCCGGCCGACATTGGCGCGTATATGCGCTGCATCTACGAAAGCCTCGCGCTGTTCTACCGCCACACCCTGCGCAAACTCGAACGGCTCACCGGCAAAAAGATCGAACGCCTGCACATCGTTGGCGGCGGCAGCAAAGACGCCACACTCAATCAATTCGCCGCCAACGCGCTGAAAATTCCCGTCATCACCGGGCCGACCGAATGCGCCGCCCTCGGCAATATTCTGGTGCAGGCCATCGCCCTCGGTCATGTGGCATCCCATGCCGCCGCCCGCGAGATCGTCCGGAATTCTTTCGAGCCGAAAACGTTCACGCCGCAGGATCCCGCGCAATGGGACGCGGCGGCCAAGCGGTTTGAAAAATTGCTGAGTTGAAAATTCACAAGCTTCAACCTCGACCGATTGTAACCGCGGGACAAATCGGGGCTATCACGTAGCGCAGGTTGGCAACCTGCCGTGTCGCCGATTGGTAATCGGCAGACCGTCAAAACGCCATCAGCATCGGGCTGGCCGCACCCTGCGGATTGCCAATCCGCGATACAGCCGACTGCCAGTCGGCGCTACACGCGGTGTTGCCAAGCTGCCTCCGTGTTCCACACGAATCGCCAGTTTGAGGTGGATTTGCACCGGTTTTCTGCGACACTGCCCGCCCATTATGACTCCGCTCGTAAAACTTTTGCTCGAAGGCAACCGCCTGAACACCGCACAGATGGCGCAAGTGCTAAACCTGTCCGAAGCCGAATTGAACGGCCAGCTCGACGCCCTCAAAAAGGAAGGCGTGCTGCTGGGCTTCCGGCCCGTGATGAATCTGGCGCTGGAGGACGCCGAACTGGTCCGCGCCGTCATCGAGGTGCGCATCACGCCCGAGCGCGGCGGCGGCTTCAACCGCCTGGCCGAGCGCATCAGCAAGTTCGACGAGGTGGAATCCTGCTACCTCATGTCCGGCGGCTACGACCTGCTGGTGTTCGTCAACGGCGCGAGCCTGCAAAAGGTCGCGGCGTTCGTCTCGGAAAAACTCTCCACCATCGAGGGCGTGCTCTCCACAGCCACGCATTTCATGCTGCGCTCCTACAAGGAACACGGCTTCCTGCTCGGCGGCAAAGTCGAGGAAACGGAACGGCTCAAGGTCGCGCCGTGAATATTTGATTCATGATGTTGGATCAAAAACCAGTCAGACAAAGTTTGTTGCTTCGCTATGTGCCGCGACTAATCGTGGTAATTCTGGCAGGGCTCGGTTGGCATTGGGGGCATTGGCCGGGTGCAATCACCGGTTTTGGCATCGGATGCGCCATCGGATTGTTTTCGTGGATGGCCATATACTATTTTCTGAGAAAGAAACAATTACAGCAACGGTCGCAGGAAATCTCTGGTCTGTCAGATGAACAGCTAAAAAAAATTGCCGCCGATCCTGCGAACCGTGACATAGGGTTTGCCATCGGCGAACTTGAACGTCGTGGAATAAAAAATATCCGTCCAACCGTTCAATCGCTTTTTGATCTTTTGACTTCTGACAATGCAAATAAACGGGCCTTGGGGTTTTCTCAACTTTTTGCCATTTACCCGGACACCTTTGCAAAGATTGTAAAAGAGGGCTCGTCATCAAGTGATGCCCCGGAAGTTTGGCGGGAAAGAATTTCTGCCCTGCGCGGGCCGAGCCAATGCAGCATTTGAACAGCGATTTCATGGACCAGTCCCGCTTCATCGCCAAGCACGTCGTCAACCTGCCCAAGTCGGGCATCCGCGATTTAATCATGGCGAATCCGCAACCATTGAATGGCGGGCGGCGGTTATTAAATCCATCGAATTCGATGGATTTGGAATACACATTGGTCTCTGCCTCGGTTTTAATTCCGTCGAATTCGACGGGATTAGAATTGGCAACCGGCGTCGCGTCGAACCACTGAAGCCATGAGCAAGCCCAAGAAATCCGTCATTGAAGTCCAAGGCTCAGCCATCACGGTCGTGGCCAAGGACGCGGGGGATTTTATTTCGCTCACGGACATGGCGAAAAAATTTGGCGACGACATCCTGATCTACAGTTGGATGCGGAATCGCAACACCTTGGAATTCATCGGCGTCTGGGAGCAGATTCATAACCCAAATTTCAAAGGTATCGAATTCGAGACCTTTAGAAATCAGGCCGGTTTGAACAGCTTTTCGCTGACGCCGCGCAAATGGATCGAAGCTACGAACGCCATCGGGTTTCAGTCGCGGGCCGGTCGTTACGGCGGTGGCACGTTCGCGCACAAGGACATCGCGTTTGAGTTCGGCACTTGGTTAAGCCCTCAGTTCAAACTCTATCTCATCAAGGAATTCCAGCGGCTGAAGGAAGACGAAAACCGCCGGCTTTCGCTCGCGTGGAATCTCAACCGCACGTTGTCGAAGCTGAATTATCGCATCCACACCGACGCGGTGAAGGCGCACTTGATCCCGCCGGAAGTTATGCCCGCCCAGGCGGCCATCACCTACGCGACCGAGGCGGATTTGCTCAACGTCGCGCTCTTCGGTCACACGGCGAAGCAATGGCGTGACGCCAATCCCAAGTTGGAAGGCAACGTCTGCGACTATGCGGGTGTCGAACAGTTGCTGGTCCTTGCGAACATGGAGGGCATGAACGCCGAGTTCATTCACATGGGACTGCCACAAAGCGAACGGTTGAAACGGTTGAACCAAATCGCCATTCGCCAGATGCAGGTTTTGACTTCATCCAATTTGAAGGCCTTGCCGGGCGCGAAGGAGGATTAATTCCCAAAGCACACCACACCCGGTAATCCTCTATTCATTTGCTGAATACAGTTGAGTCTTTTACCCTTAAAAATTAAATGGACCAGTCACGTTTCATCGCCAAGCACGTCGTCAACCTGCCCAAGTCGGGCATCCGCGACTTTTTTGACATCGTCGCCAAGATGAAGGACGCCATCTCGCCCGGCGTCGGCGAACCGGATTGCGCGCATAAACCCTGAAAACATTTGGAAACGGCCAGCAATTTGAAATCTTGTGAACCAGTTCTCATTTCAAATAAAAATCAACGGCGAGCCGCACACGGCAGATCTTCGGTTCGCCACCAAAGCCGAACTGCAACGCTATCATCAGAGCCTCGCGCCGTTTGCGCGGGAATCTTCCACCGCCATCCGGGAAGCCGTCGAATTCACGCGGCTCGCAGCCAAACGCTGGCGTTATTATTTCAGCACCGATGAAGCAGTTGAAAGCTTCGGCCAGCTTCGCGAGGAAATGCGCCGTGACAAAAAATGTGAGGTGGCTTTCATCATGGTCGCCACCATGCGGCAAGGCCGGCAGAATCTGCCGGTTGGCCTGGCGTATTGCCGCCGGACTTGGTGTCATCACCTGGCGTTGGATTTTCCGGCGTTGCATCCGCGCGCCTTGGATCAAGCGTGGCGCGTGAGCGGTATCGGCAGCGGAATTATTTTCGGTCTGGTGCAGCTGGCGGGAGCCTTGCGCATCCGGCGAATCTGGGGTGAGGCCACGGTCAACTCCGCGCCGTTTTACGAAAAGCTGCTGGCCGTTTCTCCGGTCCGTGATTTGTTCGTCATTGAGAGGCAGGAAATGTCTGCCATCACCAAACGCCAGAACCAAATTAACCGTCCAGCCCTTGTCAGCCGGGGCAAGATTGGACTACACTGACGCCATGACAGTGAAGCGGACAAAATCAGTGAGTCTGGAAGAGCTTTGGGATTACGAAGCCACGCACCCCGTGGTTTTCGCATCACCACGCGCATTGGCTGAAGCGCGCCTCATCGCGGACATGAACCGGACGCAGCGCAATCGCCGCCGTCACAGCCGCCGCAACGGTGTTGCCCTCGGCACATCGCGCCGCAAGCTGGCCGCCGCGTAAGTTTTCCATCCTTTGCTGAATTCAAAATGGACCAGTCACGTTTCATCGCCAAGCACGTCGTCAACCTGCCCAAGTCCGGCATCCGCGATTTTTTCGACATTGTCGCCAAGATGAAGGACGCCATCTCGCTCGGCGTCGGCGAACCGGATTTCGACACGCCCTGGCACATCCGCGAGGCCGGCATTTACGCGCTCGAAAAGGGCAAGACGCATTACACGTCCAACCTCGGCCTCATCGAACTGCGTCGCGCCATCAACAAATACGTCGAGCAGAATTTCAACGTCAGCTACGCGCCGGAAAACGAGGTCATCATCACCGTCGGCGTCAGCGAGGGGCTCGACCTCGCCTGCCGCGCGCTCATCAATCCCGGCGACAAGGTCATGTATCACCAACCGTGCTACGTGAGCTATTCGCCGAGCATCACGCTCGCGCACGGCATTCCCGTGCCCGTGCCGACGTTCGCCAAGGACGGCTTTGCGCTCACCGTGGACGCGCTCCGCGCCGCGTGGCAGCCGGGCTGCAAAATTCTCATGCTCAACCTGCCCTGCAATCCCACCGGCGGCACGTGCGACCGCGCGCAGATTGAGGCCATCGCGAAGTTCGCGGTGGAAAAAGATCTCATCGTGTTGAGCGACGAAATCTATTCCGAGCTGACGTTTGAAGGTGTGCACACGAGCATCGCCAGTTTGCCCGGCATGAAGGAGCGCACGATTTTCCTGCACGGATTTTCCAAGGCGTTCTCGATGACCGGCTGGCGCATCGGCTACGCCTGCGGCCCGGCGACGCTCATTGAGGCGATGATGAAGGTGCATCAATACTCGATGCTCTGCGCGTCCATCATCGCGCAGGAAGCGGCGATCGAAGCGCTCGTGCGCGGCGAGGACGCGATGAAAATGATGCGCGACCAGTATCATCGCCGCCGAGATTTTATCGTGCGCCGGTTCAATGAAATCGGCTTGAAATGCCATCTGCCGCGCGGCTCGTTCTACGCGTTCCCGGACATCAGCAAGACCGGCATGAACGAAAAAGATTTCGCCATCGGCCTGTTGCAGACGGAAAAAGTCGCGATTGTTCCCGGTTCGGCCTTCGGCGAAAACGGCAAAGGCTTTTGTCGCGCGTGCTTCGCGACGAGTTACGAACAGCTCATCGAGGCGAGCAACCGCATCGAGCGGCATGTGCAAACGCTGGCGAAGAAGCAGTGACGTTTTTGCAGGCCCGCGACGGCCTTCCATCGTCATCCAATCGACAGTGTCGCCCGCAAAACGGCGCTGAAGCACGCGCAGTCCAGACGCTTCGCGCCGTTGAAAGCCCTCGGACCGCGCGGAGCGTCTGGACTGCGGCGGTTCACCGCCGCTCTCACTAGCATTGCGAAATCTCCCGTTGTTTGTGAGCGACACGATTCACCATCATTCTTGACAAAACGACCGGCAGGGGGAACTGTTGACGGTGGATTACCCCAAAGAATGAAGCTGGATTCATCATCGCTATCTTGGGCGACGCCTGCGGGCGTCTTTCAATTTCCACCCGTTGGATTCCGCTGCCGGTCGAATTGCTTTTATTCCCATATTTAACTTTTTCAAAAGGTGTCCCGTGCTTAATCATCCAAACAACAATCGTGGCCGCGTCTGGCTCCTGCTGGGCGTGTGTCTGACGCTCCTCGCCACCGGATCCGGTCGCGCGCAGATGGTGGATCTGAACAGCAACCTCATGAGCGATGTCTGGGAATGGGTCTATAATGCGAACGGCGTTGACCCGAATGCGGACTCGGATGGCGACGGGGTCATCAACAAGCTGGAGGCACTGGCAGGCACCAATCCGTTCGATGCGAATTCTGTCCCGAAGATCTCCTTCGCGGGTTATGCGGCGACCAACTTCAGCGTGACCCTGTCAAACGCCTGGGGGAAATTTTATCAATTGCAGAGTATCACGAATCTTGGCAGCACCAATTGGGTGAATGAGACCAATCTGATCGCCCGCAGCGGCATGACGTCCACGCTGACCGTGCCGGCCGACGCGGCGACGAAATATTTCCGCATCAGCGTGGCGGATGTGGACACCGACGGCGACGGCGTGAGCGACTGGGAGGAATACAAACTCGGCCTCGACCCGTTCAGCGGCGCAAACAACGGACTGCTCGACTTCAACGGCCAGTTGCTCGGCGACTATGCGTATGTCACCAACAAACTCGCCTCGCAAAATGTGATGTCCATCAGCGCGCCGGATCCGGTCACTTATCAACCTGACCCCGGACAAAGCGCGACCGATCTTGGAGTTTTCACGGTCACGCGCGGCGGGTTTCCGCTGAACTCGATCACCGTGGGGCTGGCGCTCAACGGTTCGGGGGCGGGCTTTGCGACGCCGGGGGTGGATTATCTCGGGCTGCCCGGCTCCGTTGTTTTGGGAGTCGGCGTGAGTTCGGTCAACCTCAACGTGACACCGCTGGCGAACACCAACCTCGTCGCTCCGGTGGTCGTGCCGTTGCGGCTGGTGGCCGGGCCCAAATACACACTCGGCGCCATTGGCACCAACGCGGGCGTGTTGATTTTCCCCTCGATCACGCCGGACGGCACGGGACTGGTCGGCCAGTATTTCACCAACGCCAACACGACCTTTTCCAACACCAACAATTTCAACACGAACAACCTGATCCTGACGCGGATTGACCCGGCGATCGATTTCAACTGGACGAATGGCACGTCGCCCAACCTAAGCAACGCGGTTTATACCGTCCGCTGGCTGGGCCAGGTGCAGCCGCAGTATTCGGAGACGTATTTTTTCGTGGCGAGAACCGCCGACGGCGTGCGGCTTTTAATCAACGACCAGGTCATCATCAGCAACTGGCTGACGCGAACATCCGCAGCGGACTCGACCTCCGTTCCCATCGCCTTGCAAGCCGGTGTCCGTTACGACCTCAAGATGGAATACTTCACCACCGGCGGGGCGGCCTCGGCGCAACTGTCCTGGTATAGCGACAGCCAGCCCAAGCAGGTCATCCCCGGCAGCCGGCTGTATCCGACAAACAGTGTGGTGGGAGTCATCGCACCCACGGTGATCACCAGTCCGCTGACAGCAGTGGCCTTTCTCAGCCAGCCATTCACCAATGTGGTGACGGCGGCCAATTCGCCCATCGGTTTTTCGGCCAAAGGTCTTCCGCCCGGGTTGAACATCAACACGACCAACGGCGTCATCAGCGGCATGCCCACGCTGGCGGGTGATTTTGCAGTCACCCTCACCGCGACCAACGCGGCCGGCATCGGCTCGGCCATGCTGGATCTGCAAGTGCTCTCCACCGGCAGTTCGGTGGTGCGCGAAGTCTGGCTGGGCGTTCCCGGTGTCAATGTCTCGGACATCCCGCTCGACACACCGGCCACACTCACCAACACGCTCACCACACTGGAAGTTCTCCCGGATTCTGGCGACAATTATGGCGAACGCATCCGCGGCTACATCACGGCGCCGATGACGGGGAATTATTATTTCTGGGTGGCGGCCAGCAACGCGGTGGAACTGTGGATTTCCAATGACAGCGAACCGGCCAACAAGGTCCGGCGCAATTTCGTCCCCGCAAGCGGCACCGGTGTGCGCCAGTGGACGAACCAGCCCAGCCAGAAATCACCGTGGCTCGCACTGGTGGCGGGGCGGAAATATTATTTTGAAATCCTGCACAAGGCTGGTGTCGGCACGGGCGACAACCTCTCCGTCGGCTGGCTGCAGGATCCAGCCGGTACCAACACAACGCCCGCCGGCGTGGTGCCGGGCTATGTGCTGTCGCGCTATTATCCCACGCCGCCCGTATTGATTCCGGGAACCTTGTATACGGCGAACCTGCTCGCGTTGCCCGGGGTCAATAGCATCGCCGTCGGTTCGGCCACGTTGCGCGTCAGCACCGACGGCACGCAGGCGATCTTGAATTTCCAGATGAACAACCTGGCCGGCGCGGTCACGGCCGAACACATCGATGCCGACCCGTATTTGAATAATCCCGCCGTGCCGGAACTGTTCGACATCTCCGTCGCGCACCCGCAGGCGGACGGCAGCTATGTCTGGAAGATCAAGGACGTTTCCCCGCTGACGGCGGCGGACATCCTCGAAATCCTCAACGAAGGCAAGGCCTCCATCAAAATTGAAACGTCCTTTGCGGCCGGTGGCGAAATCGGCGGACACTTCACGCTCGCGAACGGTTCACAGACCTTCACCCCGCCCCCCGCCCCGCCGGCGTGGGCGGATGATTCCGCGGATGCGAACGGCGCCGTGCGCTTCCTGACCCAGGCAACATTCGGCGCGAGTTCCAACGACATCGCGTCCGTGCAATCACTTGGTTACGCCGGCTGGATCGCCAACCAGTTTTCCCTGCCGGTCACGCATGCCGTGCCGGTCGTGGTCGCCAACAAGAGCGCCGACCCGTCGAACCCCTGGCCCAGCTCGGACTGGTTCAACACGTGGTGGCGGAATTCCGTGACCGCGCCGGATCAATTGCGCCAGCGCGTCGCGTTCGCGTTGAGCGAGATCATGGTCGCCTCCGAGACCGGCACGTTGCAGGATCACGCCGATGCGCTGGGCTATTACTACGACACCCTGCTGGACAATGCCTTCGGCAATTTCCGCGCCCTGCTCAAGGCCGTCACACTCACGCCGGCGATGGGGGTTTATCTCAACATGCAGGGCAACGACAAGGGCAACCTCATCACCGGCACGCACGCGAATGAAAATTATGCGCGCGAGATCAACCAGCTCTTCTCGATCGGCCTGTATCGCCTGTGGCCGGACGGCTCGCTGGTGTTGAATTCGTCGGGCAATCTCGTGCCGACCTACAATCAAGACGTCATCGACGGCTTCGCCGCCACCTTCACCGGCTGGAGTTATTACCAGACCAATCAGGCGACCGGACGACTGCCAGCCAACTTCCCTTCCGTCGTGATTTACACGAACCCGATGGTTCTGGTCCCGTCCCATCATGACCTGAATTCCAAATTGTTGCTGGACAATGTCGTGCTGCCGCCCGCGCTGGGCACCGCGGCGGTGAATTCCACCTCGACGAACGACGCCTACTGCTCGCAAGATCTGGAGCAGGCGCTGGATGTGATTTACAACAATCAGAATGTCGGGCCTTACATCTGCCGCCAGTTGATCCAGCGCCTGGTCACCAGCAATCCGAGCCGCGATTACCTTTACCGGGTCGTGCAGAAGTTCAACGACAACGGCGCCGGCGTGCGCGGCGACATGTCGGCCGTCGTGCAGGCGATTCTCCTCGACTACGAGGCGCGCAGCACGAACCTGCTGGCCAACCCGACCTACGGCAAACAGCGCGAGCCGCTCCTGCGGGTGACCGCGACCGCGCGCGCGCTCGCTGCGCCGGCGAGCCAGGCCGGCACTTACGCCGAGACCGGCAACCAGACGAACACCATCACCACGCCCTTGCCGCACCGGCTGAACAACGGCGACATCGTGGCCTTGAGTTTCACGGACACCTCCGGCAATCCCGCGCCGCCCAGTCAAAATTACACCGTGACCGCGACGGGTCCGACCACGTTCACCGTGAATGTGCCGAATCTTTTGTTCGGCACGTATACCCAGACCAACAGCGTCATCACCGTGAACATCAATGGTCATGGTCTGGTCACCGACGACCTCTGCTACGTCGTGTTCACCAGCGGCAGCGGGGTGACCAAACGCTATCAGATCCTGTCCGCACTCAACGGCAACCAGTTCACCATCGCCACCACGAACACCGCCGGCAGTGCCGGGACTTGTTTGATGCCAAAACTGGCCGCCGCCGGTTATGTGCAAAGCGGCAACACTGTCACCGTCAGTTGTGCCGCCGCACATGGACTGGTCGCCAACGAATTATTTTACATTCCGGCCAACGGCGTCCTGCTGACCCCCAACATTTACTCGGTCAGCAGTGTCATTGATCCCACTCATTTCACCTTTTTGGCCAACGCCAACTCCACGACCCAGAGCGGCTTCAGCCTGTATCCGCTCGGTTCGCCGCCGCCGCCGTTGACGCGCGCCGGCAACGCCCTCGTGCAATGGAGCACCTGGAAAATGGGTTACACCGACAGCGACGCCAGCTACAACCTTGGTCAATCGCCGTTGAGTCCAAACACCGTGTTCAATTTCTTCTTCCCGAATTATCAATTCCCCGGCGCGTTGTCGGCGGCCGGCCTGACCACGCCGGAGTTTCAGCTCACCTCCGACACCAGTGTGGCGTTGCAAATGAATTTCCTGGAAGCCGGCATCCTCAAAAACACCGGCAACACAAATGGCTTGAGCAGCTTTGCCGGTGACGGCAGCGCCAACGGCTCGATCGTCCTCGACATCAGCCCGTGGATGCAGATGAACTACACCTCCGGCGTGAACGTGCCGGTGCTCGTGGACAATCTGAACACGCTTCTGCTGGCGGGACAATTGTCCGCCGCCGCCAAGACGAACATCATCAATTACGTCACCAACACCACGAATTTCCCCTATACCACGCCGGTGCCGATGGCCTCGCAGATGCGCGACCGTGTCCGCGCCGTCGTCCATCTCCTCATCTGTTCGCCGGACTTTACCATCCAAAAATGATTTTATGAACGAGAAGAACATTTCCGTCCTCACGCGCCGGGACTTCATCCGTCGCGCCGCGTGCGCCGCCGTCGGCACCGCCGCGATGACCTCGGCCATCCGCGACCTGCGGTTCATGAACGCCGCCATCGCCGATCAATCCATTCCCGCAGATTACAAGGCGCTCGTCTGCATTTTTCTCGCGGGCGGCAATGACTCGAACAACATGATCATTCCGACGCTCAGCTCGGAATACGGCAACTACTCCTCCATCCGCGGGGCCAATCTTGCACTGCCGCAAAGCGGACTGTGGAACCTCCAGACACCTGGCACGGCTGGCAGTTACGTCAACCCCGCTCCCGGCGGTCCGAACAGCCAATACGTTTACACCGACCCCGCCGGGCACAATTTCGGCCTGCACCCCGCCTGTCCCCAGCTGGCGCAACTGTTCTACGAGGGCAAGCTCGCCGCGCTGTTCAATACCGGCACGCTTATTTATCCGATCACCAAGGCACAATATGCAGACGTCACGAAACGGCCGCCGCAGCTTTTTTCCCATGCCGACCAGGTGACGCAATGGCAGACCTCCATCCCCGACCAACCTCCGCTCACCGGCTGGGGCGGGCGTTGCGCGGATCTCTTGAACGCGGCGAACACCAATTCCACCATCTCGCTTTCCGTCTCCATCGCCGGCGCGAACACGTTTGAGATCGGCAACGCCGTCTCGCAATACGCCGTCTCCACCAGCGGGGCGATCGCGATGCAGGGCGTCAGCGGCGCCCGGCTCGCCGCGCTCACCAACATCCTCGGCCTGCCCTATCCGAACATGCAGGCCAAGGCTTACGCCGACGTCGCCGCCCACTCCATCAACACCGGCACACTGCTCAACACCGCCATCACGAACACCCAGGCGGCGAATTATTGGACCAATGCCTTCCCCTCCACCATCGTCGTGCCGAACGGTGGCGGCACGGTCGGGAGTTCCAGCCTGAGCAAGCAGTTGCAGATGGTTGCGCGGCTCATCGAAGCCGGCAACCGCGCCGCCGGCAGCCCCACGAACGGTTTCGGCATGAAGCGCCAGATTTTCTTCTGCCAGGTCGGCGGCTACGATCTGCACAGCGGCCAGACGAACTACGACACCAACAACCCCAACCGGGTGATGATCGGCGCGCACGCCAACCTGATGGCGGAATTGAGCCAGTGCATGCTTGCCTTTCAGCGCTCGATGGAGCAACTCGAACCGCTTTACCCCGGCATCGCCAGCAAGGTGACGACGTTCACCTCCAGCGATTTTGGCCGCACCTTTCCCACCAACGGCGTGGGCAGCGATCACGGCTGGGGCAGCCACCACCTTATCATGGGCGGCGGGGTCAAGGGCGGACAAACCTATGGAAAATTTCCCACGCTCACCGTCGGCGGCCCCGACGACACCAGCACCGGCCGCTGGATTCCGACCACGGCCATCGACCAGTATTTCGCCACCATCGCGACCTGGTTCGGCGTGGACAGCGGCAACCTCGCCACCGTTTTTCCGAACATCGGACGCTTCGCCACGCCGGACCTCGGATTCATGAAAGCTCCCTGAGATGAAAAAATTCTGGGCTGTTCTGGCTTTCATCGCCATCGTCGCGGGATTGCTCTTCTTTTTCAGATCGAAAAATCCCGCGCCAGAAACCCTGGCAAACCTGACCGCTTCGAACGCGACCACGGGCGCGATGATGCCCAAGGAAAATTCCGCAACCGCCGCCGCGCCGAAGAATTCTGAAAGGGTTCCGCCGATGGCTTCCGCCAGTCCCGGCTCAACTCCGGCAATCGGCGTGGCGGTGCGCCCGCCCGCGCCCAATCCAACTGCGCCGGTCATGGAAGTTTCCAGCCTGCCGCCGCTGACCGTTTTGGACAATGCCCGCGTGGTCATGAAAAATTACGGCGCGACGTTCGGCGAAAACCCCGTCGGCACCAATCCCGAAATCACGGAAGCATTGATGGGCAAGAATCCGAAAGGCATCACCTTTGTCACGGCGGCATCCGGATTGCGCGTGAATGCAAACGGGGAAATGGTGGACGCCTACGGCACGCCGTTTTTCTTTCATCAACTTTCCGGCAAGGAAATGGAAATCCGTTCGGCGGGTCAGGATCGGAAAATGTGGACGCCGGACGACTTGATCACCCGGTGATCTTCCGTTTATCCAGTTCGGTCTCCAGCCCCTCAACCTCCAAAAACCCTTGCAGATGGCGGATGCGCGTGGGGTGGCGCATTTTGCGGAGCGCCTTGGCCTCGATCTGCCGGATGCGCTCGCGCGTGACCCGGAATTGCTGGCCGACTTCTTCCAGCGTGCGCGCGTTGCCGTCGCCCAGACCGAAGCGCAGTTCCAGAACTTTCCGCTCGCGTTCGTTCAGGCTGCACAGCACGTCGCCGAGTTTGCCCTTGAGCAGGCTGAAACTCGTCATGTCGAGCGGACTTTCGGCGGCCTTGTCTTCAATGAAATCGCCAAAACTCGCATCGTCACTGTCACCCACGGGCGATTGCAGCGAGATCGGCTGCTGCGACATCTTCAAGACGGCGCGCACGCGTTCCACGGGAATTTGCAGTTCATCGGCCAGCTCCTCCGGTGTGGGTTCGCGGCCGAAATCCTGGATCAGCCGTTTCTGGATGCGCATCAGCCGGTTGATGATCTCGATCATGTGGACCGGGATGCGGATGGTGCGCGCCTGATCCGCGATGCTGCGCGTGATGGCCTGGCGAATCCACCACGTTGAATAGGTGGAAAATTTGTAGCCGCGCCGATACTCGAATTTTTCCACCGCCTTCATCAGGCCGATGTTGCCTTCCTGAATCAGGTCCAGAAAGGACATGCCGCGGTTCGTGTATTTTTTGGCGATGGAGATGACGAGGCGCAGGTTGGCCTCGACCATTTCAGTCTTGGCCTGGATCGCGTGCGTCGAATAATCGCGCAGTTCATCGAACGACTTCAGAAAATCATCCGCCGGCATGCGCACAAATTCCTCGAGCGCGCGGATTTTTTGCTTCTCCGCCGCCACCAGATGCTGCTGGGCGCTGGATTCGCGCGCCGCTTCAGCCTCGGTGAGCGCGCGCAGACTGTATTGCAATTTGTCGTGGATGTTTTCGGCCACGAGCACCATCTCCTCGACCACCTTCTGTTTGAAACAAAATTTGGCGAATGTGGCCTGCAGCTGGCGGTCGGCGCGCATGAACTCCGCCAGGGCCTGTTCGCTCTTGTCCTTGCCATGGGCGTGGCGCCACGCGGTGTATTTGAGGTCCACTTCGGCGTCCAATTTGTGAACGCGGGCGATGAGCTTCCGGAGCGCGGCCAGATGCGCGTCGCGGCTGTCCACCTTTTTTTCCAGGATGACACGGTCAAACCGCTCACGCGGCGGCTCGGCCAGCAATTTTTCAGCCAGGGCGATGTGTTCCTTGCCGGCAAAGCCGAGGCTGTAGATGATCCGGGCAATCTCCGTTTCGGCAGCCTCGATCCGCTTGGAAATCTCCACCTCCTGTTCGCGCGTCAACAGGGCCACCTGCCCCATCTGGTTCAGATACATCCGGACCGGATCGTCGAGAATGTCCATCCGCGGCTTGCCCTCGTCTTCCTCCTCCTCGGCTTCGGGCTTCCGGACGTTGTCCACCTCCGCCTGGTCCACGATTTCAATTTCCAGCGCCCGCAGCTTGGTAAAGATTTCATCCAGCTTTTCCGGCGTCATCTCGTTTTCCGGCAGCACCTCGCTGATGTCATTGTGCGTCAGCTGCCCCTGCTCTTGAGCGAGGCGGACGAGTTCCTTGATTTTTTCAGAAATTTCCGAAGACGGATTGCCGGATGGCGCGCTGGCGGATTCCGACGGTTCCACGGCAATGGGTGTGGGCGTGCGCTTTCCCTGTTTCAGGGATGAATTCGCTCCGGTTTTGCGAACCTTTGATTTGGGCATACGACTTGGAACCTACCACACTTCCGGTTCACGCACAGGAAGCTCGCGCGAATATGGAAAGACATGGCGGCTTCGTCAAGCGAGGAAACATCACGGCGAACCATTTTCCGGCGCCACGTAAATCCCCCGGGTCTTGAGCTGCGCCAGAATCATGTCCGTGGTGCGGTCCACAGCACCGAGATTTTCTGTGACCACGGCCTGCGCCGCCCGGCCCAGCGCCGCCCGGCGATCCGCGTCGGCCAGCAATTCGCCGAACACGCGCTCCAATTCGGCGGCATCCTGAACTTGGACCACGGAATTTTTCTGCTTAAACAGCCGGATGATGTCCGCGAAGTTTTGCATGTTCGGACCGAACACGACCGGCTTGCCGATCGCCGCCGGCTCGATCGGGTTCTGTCCACCGAAGGCCGTCAGGCTCTTGCCGATGAAGACTGCCGTGGCCGGCTCGTAAAAGGACATCAGTTCGCCGGTCGTGTTCACCACGAGGCATTCCAGCGCGTACGGCCCCAGCCTGGTGCCGGGCAGAATTTCCTTCCGGAACATGAACTTCACGCCACGCGCCCGTAATTTTTGTTCGAGTTCCTGACACCGTTCAAAATGGCGCGGCACCAGGATCAAAAACAGGTTGGGAAATTTTTTCCGCAGCCGGCGCGCGATGTCGACCAGCAAAACTTCCTCACCGTCATGCGTGCTGCCAGCAACCAAAACCGGCGCATCCGGCGGCACGCCGATTTGCCTGAGCAGGGCGGGAACATCGAGCGCGCTGTGTTCATCCAGTTTCGCCGCGTCAAACTTCAGGTTGCCCACGACCGACACTGCGCGTTCGGAGCAACCCACGTCGCGGAGGCGCTGTGCGTCCTCGGCACTCTGGCAGCCAACGCCGGTGAATGAGGCGAACAACGGCTGGAACAGAAAGCGGAATTTTTTGTAGCGCGGATACGAGCGGTCGGACAGCCGGGCGTTCGCCAGAAAGATGGGGATGCCGAGCCGTTGCGCCCGCCAGATGAAATTCGGCCAGATTTCGGCCTCGACCAGCACGATGGCTTTGGGATTGATCGTCGCCAGCGCGCGGTTGACGAATTTGCGGCGGTCCACCGGATAATAGATCTTGCTGACGTGATTGGGCAGACGGCGGCGCAATTCGCCCATCCCGGTGGTGGTGGTGGTGGACACGACGATCTTGATGTTCGGCACGCGCGGTTCCAGCGCGCGGATGAGCTGTGTGCAGACGTTGACCTCGCCGACACTGACCGCATGCAGCCAGACCACATGGCGGTTGGTCAGCGCCTGTTTGAGGCTGGGGTCATATTTCGCGAACCGCTGGCCAAAACCCGGCAGCCAGTTGCCGCGCCGCCGCATCCGCCAGAAATAATACGGCGCGGTCAGGACGAAAAAAACGATGAACAGGATGTTATAAAGTGTGCGCACGGTGGATTCCAAAACTGACTGGGCTTAATCTCGCGAAAACAGACGCCCCGCGCAAAGAGAATGTTTCAGGATTGTGACAATTTTTTAACCGTGAAAGAAAAGTAACCAGACGGTTATCAGCACCGGCAACAGAAACGGCAGCGCAAATTTAAAGATGAAGCCGAAGAAAGACGGCGTGGAAACGTTCTGCTGCTCGGCGATGGCCTTGACCATGAAGTTCGGGCCGTTGCCGATGTAAGTGGCCGCGCCAAAAAAAACCGCCCCCACGCTGATGGCAAGAATTTGCAGGTGTTGCTGGCCGAGCAATTCATGGATGTCATTGGTGCCGGCCACGCCGAACAGCGCACTCAGAAAACCCAGATACGTCGGCGCGTTGTCGAGCGCGCTGGACAGCACGCCGGTGCCCCAGAAAAAAACGCCGGGTCCAGGATTCGCGCCGAGAAGTCGGGGCGCATTCTGGTTAAGCCAGTCGAGCGCGGGCATCATCGTCGCAAAAATGCCGGCGAACAAAATAACCACCTCCAGGATGGGGTGGAAATCAAACTGATTCGCCGAATGAACCGCCGGTTTCGTCGTAAAATAGGAACCCGCGGCGGCGGCGATCATCAACGCTTCCCGCACGAAAATTATTTTGATAAACACCGCGCCCAGGATGACGGCCAGGAAAAACAGGTTCGACAGGCCCTCGAACCGCCACGTTGCGGTCGCGGTTTCCTTTTCGCGCACGGCCAGCGGAGCGCGCGCGAAATTAATTTTGTCCACGATGTAAAAAATCGCCAGCAGCATGCCGATGCCTGCCGACCACATCGGCCAGCAATGCTCGGCGACCCACCAGAACGGCACGCCCTGCAGGTAACCAAGGAAAAGGGGCGGATCGCCGATGGGCGTGAGGCAGCCGCCGACGTTGGCGACAATGAAGATGAAAAAGACGATGTGATGCGTCGTGACGCGGTATTTATTCATCCGGATCCACGGCCGGATGAGCAGCATGGCCGCGCCGGTGGTGCCGAGCAGGTTCGCGATGACCGCACCGATGAACAAGAAAACCACGTTCTTGAGCGGCGTGGCCTCGCCCTTGACACCGATGTGAATGCCGCCGGAAACGACATAGAGCGAGCCGACCAGTGCAATGAAGCTGACGTATTCGTGTGCGGTGTCCGCGAGGCGGGCCATGTCGCGGAATATGAAAATATAATAGCAAAGCGTGACCGCGCCGAGGCCGAGCGCGACTTTGGCATAGTGCCGCAACCACCACTTCGGCACAAGCAGCGGCCCGTTCGCAATCGCGCCGAGCAGCAGCACAAACGGCAAAATCATCCAAGGATTAGGCGAAGCCATTCCACAAGGTTGCGTTGCCGCCTTGAACCAGGTCAAACAGAAAGACCGGGAAATTGCATTGAGTTTACCAGTGCATTTTTGTTCAATGCCCGCGCATGACGCCGCGCAACGTTCGTCCCCGCATTTCCCAACCAGCGTGGATGTGGTGGCTCATGATCGCCGTGCTGGTCATTGTGGCCGCCGCCCGACTTCGTTTATTGGATTTCCCGCTCGAACGTGACGAGGGCGAATATGCCTACGCCGGCCAGCTCATGCTCCAGGGAATACCGCCCTACGAACTCGCCTGCAACATGAAGTTTCCCGGGACGTATCTGGCCTATGCCGGCATCATGGCGGTGTTCGGTCGGACGCCAGCGGGAATTCATTTCGGAATTTTGCTGATGACCATGGCGACGGCGTTAATGTTGTTCTGGCTGGGCAAAAAAATACTCGACGAAACGGCGGGCGTCGTGGCCGCGACGAGCTACGCCCTGCTGGCGGCGGGACCTTCCATGCTGGGAACCTCCGGACACGCGACGCATTTCTGTGCCTTCTTCGCCACGGCGGGACTGTGCCTCATGTGGTGTGCGCGGCAGCAGGAAAATTATTTTTTACTCGCCTCCGGCGGCGCGTTGTTCGGCACGGCGGTGCTGATGAAACAGCATGCAGTCATCATCGCCGCGTGGGCGGGCTTGCAGTTTGCGTTCCGCAAATTCATTTTTTCAAGCGATGCTTTCGGCAAACGTATCGCGTCCGTGGCGGTCTATGGTGCCGCCATGCTCGCGCCGCTGGGGTTATGTTGCTTGTGGCTTTGGCACGCGAACGTGTTCGGAAAATTCAAGTTCTGGACCTTCGACTACGCCCGTGAATATGCCCGGGGCGTGCCGCTCAGTGCGGCACCGGGCTTTTTCTGGCACAATCTCACCTGGGCCGTCACGAGCGGAATTTTGCTGTGGCTGCTCGCAGCCGGCGGGCTGGCCGCGCTCTGGCTCGATCCACGCTGGAAAGGTTCGCGCGGGTGGCTGGCCGGTTTTTTTGCGGCCTCGGCGCTGGCAGTCTGTCCGGATTTTTATTTTCGCCCCCACTATTTCTTGATCCTGCTGCCCGCGCTGGCATTGCTGGCGGCGGCGGCGGTCAGCGGGCTGCGCCGCTGGCAGGGCGATAAAACCCCGGCGCTGGGCGACTGGCCGGCCGGGAGCTTCGCGCTGGTCGCGGCCATCACCATCGTGACGAACGCAAACGTCTGGTTTTTGATGTCCCCGCACACGCTCGCCCGGAGTCTTTACGCCAACGACCCGTTGCCCGAATCGGAAGTCGTCGCCCGGTTCATCCGGGACAATTCCCCGCCCGACTCGCGCGTGGCGGTGCTCGGCTCGGAGCCGGAAATCTATTTTCTGTCGCACCGCCATTCCGCCACCAGCTACATTTACATTTACGCCCTGCTGGAGGCGCAGCCGTTCGCCTTGAAAATGCAGCGGGACATGATCGCCGAGCTTGAGTCGCAACGGCCGGAATTCATCGTTCTTTCCGTCAGCGAAATGCTCATGGGCCGGCGCGCGGCTCCACAACTGTTCGACTGGTGGGACGATTACCAGACCAACTACACCCGTGTCGGGGTGGCCGACATCCTTTCCCCGGTTGAAACCACCTATGCCTTCGGCACGAATGCCGTCGGCCGCCATGGCAAAATCCACCGCTGCGCGCTGGAAGTATTCCAACGGCAGCCCGTTCCCAATCATCCCTGAAACGCTGAATTCAGCCGTCAGTTCCCGTCCGGCTTGACGTGGGCGGTCTTCGCTGCGAGCTTCAACGCGC
This sequence comes from Verrucomicrobiia bacterium, assembly GCA_035577265.1. GTDB lineage: Bacteria > Verrucomicrobiota > Verrucomicrobiia > Limisphaerales > UBA11358 > UBA11358. Next base: position 43,470 of record DATLVR010000129.1, read on the forward strand.
TTGACGTCAAACGAACCCCCGTCAGCGGCAGGCAAATTGTTCGCTGACATCGCGCGAACTCCCGTCGTGCAATCCCTTGTCCGGCGACTGGAGCAGGGCGGAGCGCTGCCCGGCGTGGAAATTTGCGCGTCGGCCCAGCCGTTACTCGCCGCGTTGCTTCTGCAAAAATTTCCGGCACGCCCCATCGTCCTCGTCACCGACAGCCTCAAGACACAGGAAAGCTTTCAGCAAGACCTCGAGACGTGGATTGCTCAACTCTCAGCTCCCAACTCTCAACTGCTTTTCTATCCGGCCTGGGAAATTTTTCCGCACGAAGGCAAACTGCCCCATGCCGATGTCATCAGCGACCGCCTGCAAACGTTGATTCCACTCTCAACCCTCAACTCCCAACTCTCAACCCTGGTGGTGACCGGCATCACCGCGCTGCTCCAAAAAACCTTTGCGCCGGACGATTTGAAAACCCGCACGCGGGTTTTGCAGCGCGGCGACAAGACCGCGCCGCTGAATTTGATCGAATGGCTGGAAACCCAGGGCTACGAAGCCGAGGCGCAGGTCACGCAGAAGGGCGAGATCGCCCTGCGTGGCGGCATCGTGGACATTTTTCCACCGACGAGTCCGTGGCCGGTGCGGCTGGATTTTTTTGGCGACGAACTGGAATCGCTGCGCGAGTTTGACCCGCTCACGCAAATTTCGCGCGGGGAAATCTCCAGTGTCACGCTGCCGCCGGCGGGCGAACTGGGAATTTTGAAACGGAGCGCGGACAGCTTGTCCGCGAGTTCCGCACAACCCTCAGCCCTCAACTCTCAACTCTCAACTTTGCTCGACTATCTTCCGCGTGAAGCCATCTTCCTTTTGTGCGAGCCGGAGCAGCTTGCCTTGCGCGCCGAGGAATACGCCACGCAGATTCCGGCGGATGATCCTTTCGTTATTGCGTGGACTGATTTTCTCGCCGGGCTCGATCAACGTGGGATGTCGCGTCTCGAAGTGAGCGAGGCGGACGTAATTGGAACACCGGGCACCGGCTCGGCCAGCATCACCGCTTCAGAGAACCAACTGGCCGAACCGGAGTTCGGCGCTCCGCTCTTCACATCGCTTGAAGAATTTCGTCCGCTGGGGGAACGCGCGCCGGAACCGCAGATCGCCGAGGCGCAGCGCCGGGAGTTTTTTCAACAACTTCATCGCTGGTTGCGTCAGGATTACGCCGTCCACGTCTTCTGCAACAACGACGGCGAACGCCAGCGCTTCGAGGAAATCTGGGAGGAGTTGGGTCTGGGGTCTGGGGTTTGGGATCTGGGGAAAGACGCTCACGCCGCACAACCCCAGACGCCAGACCCCAAATCCCAGACCCCAAATCCCAGACCCCATCCTCAAATCAGAATCGGCTCGCTCGCTCGTGGCTTTCTTTGCGACGAGGCAAAGCTGGTCGTCGTGACCGACGCGGAGATTTTCGGCCGTTACAAAGTCCAGCGCCCGCGCCGTCTCAAGTCGCCGCATGCGCTCGCCGTGCGTTCGGCGATGGAGATTGATTTCGCGGATCTCGAGGAAGGCGATTTGGTCGTTCACTTGCAGCACGGCATCGGGCGTTATCTTGGCTTGAAAAACATGCCCGTCGGCCGTGGCGCACGCGGAACGGAACTCTCCATCATCAAATCGGAACCGGCGACCGGCACGGAATGTCTCGTCATCGAATTCGCCGCCAACGATGACGTCAATGAACCGCCCAAGCTTTACGTCCCCGTCAGCGAGGCTCATCTCGTCAGCAAATACGTCGGCGCAGGCAAGGCCAATCCACCGCTCAACACGCTCGGCGGCACGCGGTGGCACAAGGCCAAGGAGCAGACGGAAAAGGCCGTGCGCGATATTGCCGCGGAAATGCTCCGCATCCAGGCCGTGCGCGAAACGCAGGCTGGCCATGCCTGCAAGCCGGACACGCAATGGCAACGCGAGTTTGAAAGCGCCTTCATTTATGAGGAAACCCGTGACCAGATCACCGCCATCGCGGACACGAAGGCGGATCAGGAACGCCCCAAGCCGATGGATCGCCTCATCTGCGGCGACGTCGGCTTCGGCAAAACGGAAGTCGCCATTCGCGCCGCGTTCAAATGCGTGATGGACGGCAAGCAGGTCGCCATCCTCGTGCCGACGACGGTGCTCGCGCAGCAGCACTTCAATAATTTCCGCGAACGCGTGGCGGATTATCCGATCCGCGTGGAATTGCTCTCGCGCTTCCGCACGCGGCGCGAACAGGACACAGTCGTGAAAAATCTGGCGGCGGGAGCGGTGGACATCGTCATCGGCACACATCGCATTGTGCAGGAGGACATCGCATTCAAAGATTTGGGACTGGTCGTGATTGACGAGGAGCAGCGCTTCGGCGTATTGCACAAGGAAAAGTTCAAGCGGCTGCGGACGATGGTGGACGTGCTGACGTTGAGCGCTACGCCGATCCCGCGCACGCTTTACCTCGCACTCACCGGCGCGCGCGACATGAGCACCATCCAATCGCCGCCTCACGACCGCCTGCCCGTCGAGACGATTGCCACACCCTACGACGAACGCACCATCCGCGACGCCATCCAGCGCGAACTCAATCGCGGCGGACAGGTTTTCTTCCTGCACAATCGCGTGACGACGATTGACACGATGCTGGCGAAGTTAAAGTCGCTTGTGCCGGCAGCGCGCATCGTCGTCGGCCACGGCCAGATGCACGCAGACGATCTGGAAGAAGTGATGACCAAGTTCGTCAACGGCGAGGCGGACGTTCTGCTCTCCACGACGATCATTGAGAGCGGCCTCGATATTCCGAACGCGAACACCATCATCATTGACCGTGCCGACCGCTTCGGCTTGAGCGAGCTTTACCAGTTGCGCGGTCGCGTCGGGCGCTACAAGCATCAGGCCTACGCGTATCTGCTGCTGCCGCGTCACGCGCGCCTGCTCACCGACGTTCGCAAACGCATCAGCGCGATGAAGCAATACGCCTCACTCGGCAGCGGTTTCAAGATCGCCATGCGCGACCTCGAAATCCGCGGCGCAGGCAATCTGCTCGGCTCGGAACAAAGCGGCCACATCACCGCCGTCGGGTTCGAACTCTACTGCCAGCTGCTCAAGCAAAGCGTCGGCGCGTTGAAAGGGGAGAAAGTGAAACCCCGCGTGGAAGTCCGGATCGCGCTGGATTTTTTGGGCGAGTCAGCAGTCAGTAGTCAGTCGTCCGCAGCTACTGACCACGGACTACTGACTACTAACTTGCCTCACAACTACGTCACCGAGCCGCAGCATCGCATCGAGATTTACCGGAAGCTCGCGCAGGCCACGGACAAGATTGCGCTCGACGGGTTGCAGAAGGAATTGCGCGACCGTTTCGGCCCGCTGCCCCCACCGGTGGAACTGTTGCTGGCCGTGGGCGAATTAAAAATCCTCGCCAGCGAAAAGGCCGTGACCGCCATCGAGGTGGAAGAAGACAAATTAAAAATCACGCGGCGCGGCGATTTCATCCAGCTCGGCGGCAAGTTTCCGAGACTCACCAAAAAAGAAGCCAAGGCGCGGTTGAAGGAAATCAAACGCCTGCTGCTGGCAATTTGATTGGGGGGAATTTTTTGAGTTGCCCGCCCTCATCCCGGCCTTCTCCCCCCCCAGGAGAAGGAGAAACGTTCTCCGCGCTTCGTCACAAACCTGCGGCTGGATGGGTGCTGACGCGGTTGCAAATCAGGAAACGTTCAAGGTGAGATCCTCTCCTTGGGGAGAGGAAACAGGTGAGGGAGGTCGTAAATCAAATCAGTTGCCCCGCGTCGCAGCTCAAAGAAATCAAGCGACTGTTGCCGCCCTTGTGAGTCAAACCGCTTCAGCGGTAGGGCTGATGCAATTCCACCGGGGCGGTTTTCTTCTTGGAACGCACGCGAATGTTCAGCGCCTCCACGCCCACCGAGAACGCCATGGCGAAGTAGATATAGCCTTTCGGCATTGCCTTGTGGAACCCTTCGGCCACCAGCGCACAGCCGATGAGCATGAGGAAACTCAAGGCCAGCATTTTCAACGACGGATGTTTGTGGATGAAATCACTGATCGTGCCGGCAAAAAACAACATGAACACCAGCGCAATGATGACCGCTGCGATCATCACACCGAGATAGCGCGCCATGCCGACGGCCGTGATGACTGAGTCCAGTGAAAAGACAATATCAAGCAATAAAATTTGAACGACGATCGAGACGAATTTTGGGGCGGCAGCACTGGAGACTTCTCCATTCTCGCCTTCGAGCTTGTGATGGATCTCGCTGGTGCTTTTCCACAGCAGGAACAAGCCGCCCAGAATGAGAATCAAATCCCGTCCGGAAACTCCATGCGGTTCATGCAGGATACCCAAAGTCGGGATCTCAAAGAGCGGCTTCGTCAGTTTGACCATGAACGCCAGACCGCACAACAACAGAATGCGGGTGACCAGCGCCAGCATCAGGCCGGTTTGCCGGGCCTTGGCTTGCTGGTGGTGAGGCAGCTTGCCCGCCAGAATGGAGATGAAAACGATGTTGTCGATGCCCAGGATGATTTCGAGCACGGTCAACGTGAGCAGGCTGATCCAGATTTCCGGTGATGTAATCCATTCCATGACGGCCGACATTCTTGGCGAAGCAGCCTGAAAATCAAACTCAATAGGAAAGAAATCAGCCGGCACCGAGGGAATTGCTGCCGGCCATGGGCGAACTCAAACTTCCCGCCAGCGAAAAGACGGGGACCGCCACCGAGGCTGAGGAAGATAAATTGAAAATCATGCGGCGTGGAGATGGCATCCAGTCCGGCGGCCAATCCCCACGCCTCGCCAAAAAGGAAGCGGGGGCGCGGCTCAAGGAAATCAAGCGGCGGCTGGCAATTTGAATTTGCGCATTGCTTTTCGCTTCGTCGTCAGGCAGACATTTGTTTTCGAAAAACAGCAGTGAGCGTGCACTGGGTTCATCGCGGTTTTGTTGAACCTTGGTTGACCGCAAAAAACTTTGGCAAAGTTAATCATTCCCCCTTGAATGGCTCCTGGCAATTGAGATAACGGAAAAGCTTTTTTACGCGTGATAATTCATCAAACCGAAATTAAAGACAAGTCCATGCCGCGACCGCCAAAGCTGGGGATGGAAACCATGGTCGCGTTGGCTGGCACTGCGTTTGCAGCGATTTTGCTGGTTATCGCGGCAATATCTGCGGGACCGCTTTGGCGCGATGAGGTCAACAGCATCAATATAGCCGAGATGTCCTCGCTGAAGGAGTTATGGAACAACATGCCGTTCGAGTCGTTTCCCCCGCTTTGGCCGTTGATTTTGCGCGGATACGGCCAGTTCGGCTTGGCGGGCAGTGATCTGAGCATCCGGCTTCTCGGGCTCTGTGTTGGCCTGCTCTTCCTGGCTTCGCTTTGGCTCTGCGCACGCTGGATGGGGAGTCGCGCGCCGATCCTGAGCATTGCACTACTGGGCAGTCTGCCGGCGTTTATCTTCATCGTGGGGGCGAACCGGGCTTATGGACTGGCGAGCTGTTTGCTGTTGCTCAGTTTCGGAACGATATGGCGGCTGGTGGAATTCCCGTCGCGGTCGCGGGTTCTTTTGGCTGGCCTTGTCTGCTTGCTTTTCGCGCATTGCGTCTATTATGACGTGATTTTTCTCGGTGCGATGCTGGCCGGCGGAGCCATGGTGGTGATTCGTCGGCGACAATGGAAGACACTCGTGGCACTGGCGGGGATCGGGGTCGTGTCTGCTGCTTCCATGGCGATATACTTGCCCATCATCCACCGGGGATCGGCCTATGTGCCGATGAACCAGCTTCCATTCTTAGATCCCTCCATCCTATGGCATACGTTCGGTCAAACGGTATCCGCCCGGAGTAGTGCTCAGCAGCCCAGATTCAACGGCTTGGGACTCTGGCTTTGGATTGGGCTTATATTGGGCGGATCGGTCGTGGCACTCGTGATCCAGCGGACACGCGCGCGTCATGCGAACAATCCGGAGGCGGCAGCGGCGGCTCCAGCCAAGGTTCGTGCCGACCTGGCGCTGTTCTGCATTGTGAGCCTGCTGCTCGGAATCGAGGGATATATGGCTTTTCTGCTAAATCTACAGTATCCCACGCAGACGTGGTATTACGTTGAAATGCTTTGTTTATGCGCCATTTCGCTGGACGGGCTGCTGGGGGCGAACTGGCCAGCCCTGCGTCCCTGGGGTTTGTTCCGGATCGGCCTCATGGTGGTGATGATGCCTTGGTATGCACGGTCAGCGTGGGAAGAAGCGCATACCCGGCGGAGCAACGTGGATACCATTGCCGCTGTTCTCAACCAGCGGGCCGCCGCAGGGGATCTGATCGTGGTGCAGCAACCATGGGAGGGAATTACCTTCAGCCGCTATTATCACGGCCAAGCCCAGTGGGTGACAGTGCCACCGATTGATTCACACAAGGTGCATCGCAACGACCTCGTGTTCGAAAAGATGAACCAGCCGGATCCGATGGCTCCGGTGCTGCGCGAGGTTACCAATACCTTGCAGAGCGGCCATAGTGTCTGGCTGGTGGGATACCAATTAAACATTCACCCGAATCAGCCACCATCGGACCAGTCGGTTAAATCGTATGGGCCATATGGCATTTACTGGAGCGCGCAAGTTACAACCGTGCTGCTGGATCATGCGCTGCAAAAAAAGGATTTGGAAATACCTGTGAACAGGCTGGTAAGCCACCTGGAAAACCTGCCTCTAGCCCAGTTCAAAGGCTATAAGTCTGATGCGAATTGACCCGCCAACACCGGCAGCCAATTAATCGGTGCGGGCGTTGGCAATTTGAAATCCAGGATTGCTTTTTACGCCGCCATCGGGCAATTACTTGATTTGCGTGTCGGGGCACGCGCGGGTTACGCACAGGTTTCGAGACCTTCGTATAACGGCGGTTCGTAATAAACTAACTATGGCTATATCAATGGTTGTGGCAAAGAAGCCCCTAAACCTTCGGAACAAGGGAAAGTTGACTGACGCGTGATAGTTCATCCGGCCAACCCTAAAACCACCTTGCCACCGCGCCCGCCAAAGCTGGAGATGGAAACTGCGGTGGCGGTGGCTGGCACTGCATTCTCGGCTGTCTTCCTGGTTCTGACGGCGATGTATGCGGGCCCCTTGTGGCGCGATGAGGTCAACACCATCAGCTTGGCGCAAATGCCGTCGCTCAAGGAGCTGTGGGACAACATGCCGTTCGAGTCTTTCCCCCCCCTCTGGCCATTGATTCTGCGCGGGTTTTGTTTTCTAGGCATGGCGAACACTGACGCCGGCATCCGCGTTGTGGGTTTGTATGTGGGCATCTTCTTTCTTGTCTCGCTGTGGCTATGTTCACGCTGGATGGGAGGGCGCGCACCGACCTTGAGCGTTGCCCTGCTGGGCAGCCTGCCGATGTTTATCTTCATCATGGGAGCAAGCCGGGCCTATGGTCTGGCGAGCGGTCTGCTGGTGCTTAGTTTTGGAATGATCTGGCGAATGGTGGAGTTTCCATCGAGGTCGCGTGTTCTTTGGACCGGTTTCGTCTGCATTCTTTTTGCACATTGCGTTTATTATGACGTGGTATTTCTGGGTGCGATGCTGTCTGGCGCGGCGCTTGTAGTCATTCGACGAGGGCAATGGAAGATACTGGGGGCACTGGTGGGTATTGGTGCCATTGCTGGCGCGTCCATGGCAATGTATTTGCCAATTATTCACCGAGGCTCGGCCTATGTGCCGATGAACCAGGATTCGACCTTCAGTCTCTTGACGCTTTGGCTTAAAGTCCGCGACGCTGTAACTACGATGCGGAGCAGTGCTTATCCCCCCATTTATAACGGCCCCGAAGTCTGGCTTTGGGTCATGCTTCTGCTGGTCGGAGTTATTGTGGCGCTCCTGTTGCAGTGGAAACGCAAAAGGCAGGCGCACGTTATGGAACCTGCCGCCGCCATCGCCATCCGGCGCTCGGACCTGGCGTTGTTCTGTGGAGTGAGCATGTTGTTAGGAATAGTGGGATACACGGCATTTCTAATGAAGTTACAGTATCCGACGCAGGCGTGGTATTACATTGGCATCCTGTCCCTATGTGCGGTTTCGCTGGATGGACTACTGGGCGCGAACTGGCCTGCGTTACGTCCCTGGGGATTGCTCCGCATTGGGTTCATGATTGTGATAATGACTTGGTGTTCGCGGTCAGCGTGGGAGGAAGCACATACGCGGCGAACCAATGTGGATTTGATTGCCGCCATTCTTAACCAGAAGGCTGGAGCGCAGGACCTCATCGTGATCCAAGGCCCATGGCAGGCGATAACATTTGACCGGTATTATACGGGCCAGGCTCATTGGATGACCGTGCCGCCGATAACCTCGCACAAGGTTCATCGTAGTGACCTGGTACTGGAACAGATGAACAACCATGATCCGATGGCTCCGGTGCTGCGTGCAATCACCGAAACCTTGAGCGGCAGCAATAGTGTCTGGATCGTTGGAAGCATGACCCGCACCCGTCCGGAACAGTTGATGCCACAGTTGGGTCTGCCGGATGGTCGGTGGGGGCGGCACTTGGAATACTGGAGTGCGCAAGTTACGGAGCATTTGCGGAAGCATGCACTACAAGAACAGTTTCTTGAAATGACCCCGGATGGCGCGGTGAACTGCCTGGAAAATATTCCCGCGGAGAAGTTTTCAGGTTACAAGCCAGATACAAACTGACTCGGGCAATGTAACTCATGAACTGGCTGCGCGGTGATTCATTGTTTTTGGATTGGAGTCAGCGGCCTCCGGCAAAGCCGGGGGCTTTAGATCGCGTGAACGGTTCAAAGCGGTTGATGTTTGCGTGAGCCGCTCAAAGCGGCATCGGCGTCAGTTGATCCAGTCGCTGATCTTCCTTTTCCGGTTCCTGAACGCAGCGACGCACCGCGACTTCGTCCCGCCCCACGATCGACGCCCAATAGCCGCGCGCCCAGAACTGCTGACCCACAAAGCTCCGCCGCCGCCCGCCATACGCCCGTGCAATGTGGATCGCCGTCTTGCCCTTCAGGAACCCCGGCACCTGCGCCACCGAATCCTTCGGTGGAATCGAGAGCAGCAGGTGCACATGCTCGACCATCAGGTGCCCCTCGATCATCTCGCACTCCTTCTGCCGCGCCAATTCCCGGAACACTGGCCCCCACTCCCGCCGGATTTGCCCGGACCGGGTCCTCTTCCGGCATTTCGTGATGAACACCACATGGTATTTGCATTCCTACGTCGTGTGTTTCAATGTTTCATACCTTTGCATGATCTGTCCTTTCGTAAACCTTGAGCGGTTCACGATAGACAGACGCCGCAATAACTCCCGGGGTTGTCAAACTTCGGGAGTCTCTCCAGCATGGCTGGAGGATTTATTCGGTATTAAGTCAATTCGCTTTGGTTGTGTGGCCGCTATGCAAGTCACACTGCGCCAGCTTGACTTGTTGCTTGAGGAATTATGGAGCAACGCATGATCAGGTGAGTATAAGGTATGCGCAGCAGATCATGTCTGACATGGGGTTCCACCTTCGAGAAGTGCGCCGAAGCGAGCCGCATATATTCTTCACGAGTGCGGACAAATTTTCCACGGTCTTTTGCCAGCATCCAGCGTGCGATGCGTGATTGCTGGGTCACATAGCATCCATCAAAAGTGACCAGACGTCCGGTGGGGCGCAGAACCCGGCGGGCCAAAGCAAATAATTTGGCCGCCGGTGCATCGTCCAAATGATGGATTACGCCCGTGGCCAGAACCAGGTCAAAAGAACCTTGCTCTCCTTCGATGGTAGTCAGGCCAACATCACCGCAACAGAAGCGCCCCCTGGATCCAAAGCGCTCCTTGGCCGAAAAAATATATTCGGGGCTTATGTCGAGTCCCGTGTAATTGACTACCGGGAGATAATTCAAAACGTCTGCCGGCCCACACCCAATGTCGAGAATTTTGTCCCCGGCAGCGGGTTTCACATGCTCATCCAGATAAACCCTCCAGGCAGACTCCCCTCCCACCATTCGTCGGAATAGCCGGTAACCGGCCGGGAGACTCAGGGTCGATGAAAGTCTTTCAATTATTTTCATGATTGGAATTGCCGGACAGCGGCGATCACCTGATCCTGATGAGTCTGGCTGAGATTGTTGTAAAAAGGCAGCCGGATCAGGCGCTCACTTTTCTGTTCACTCACAGGACAACTCCCGTTCCCACCAACCATCCGCTGGCCCATGGGCGAAAGGTGGAGCGGCACATAATGAAAAACACTGAGAATGCCGTGTGATTTTAAAAAAGTAATAAACGCCTGACGTTTTTCCAAAGATGGCATTATCAGGTAATACATGTGGTAGGATTGCTCGCAGTGGGCGGGCACCACAGGACAGCCAATCCCGCGTTCCTGCGCCCAGCCACGCAGGTTCTGGTCGTAATACCTCCAGATGCGCTGACGTTGTGCCTGGATGGTTTGCCACACTTCCAACTGCGCGAAGAGAAAGGCTGCCAGAACGTCACTCATCACATAGCTCGATCCGATGTCCACCCAGGAATATTTGTCCACCTGTCCTCGGAAGAACCGGCTGCGATTCGTCCCCTTTTCACGAATGATCTCGGCCCGTTCAATTAGACGCGCGTCGTTGATGAGCAGTGCGCCGCCCTCACCGCAGGTGATGTTTTTTGTTTCGTGAAAACTCTGGGCGGCCAGGCAGCCGAAGGTGCCCAGCCAGCGGCCCCGGAACTTGCCGAACAATCCGTGGGCATTATCTTCCACCACGGATATACCATGGCGGACGGCAATCCCGCCAATCACATCCATTTCACAACCCACCCCGGCATAATGCACCGGGACGATAACCTTGGTTCGCGAAGTGATGAGTCCTTCGAGTTGTTGCTCGTTCAAGTTCAACGTGTCGGGCCGGATGTCGGCAAAAATAATTTTCGCCCCACGCAAGGCAAAGGCGTTCGCCGTGGATACGAAGGTAAAGGAGGGAATAATTACTTCGTCGCCAGGCTGGATGTCGAGCAGCAGGGCGCACATCTCCAGTGCGTGAGTGCAGGAGGTGGTTACCATCGCCTTTTTCGCGCCCAGCACCTGTTCCAAAACTGCATGGCATCTTTTTGAGTAGGTTTGGTCTCCGGCGATCTGGCCGATGGTCATTGTTCGGAAGATATGTTCCAGTTCCCGGCCTTGCAGGGAGGATTGGTTGAATGGGATTTGATAAAGTCGATCCATTTGGTGGGGTTTATCGTCCGTTCTTGGTTTCTAATCCAAAGCAGGATACCACTTATGATACCAGAGCTGCAAGTCCCGGCTCAAAAAGCCGCACTGCTGGTAAAGACGTTGAGCCGCTTGATTTTTCCCTTGGGTAACGACCGTCACCGTTTGTGCGCCTTGTGTCCGGAACCAGCCAATCGCGTCCTGAACCAGATTTTTTCCAATGCCCCTCCCGCGAACCTCGGGACTGACACCGACCAAACCGATTTGCCCCGCTTGACGAACTGGATCCAGATGGCATGAAATATAACCCAAAGGCGCATTGGCCGACGAGGCGGCGACCAATACGATTTTGGCGCGTCCTTGAACCTCCAATGTGATCCAGGCCGAATAGAAGTCCTCCGCGCGTTCGCGCGGGAAATGTGAATCACTAAAAAAACGCGTTTCCCTGTGCCCCGTCCGAGCCATCACTTGCAATCCTGGCAGGTCATCGGGTTGAACCGGCCGGATACGAGCACCAGCAGGCAGGCCAGAGCAAATTGAGTCGTGCGAATCCATCATTCGGCGCTCGAAGCTGACACGGATGTCAACCAGCCTAAAATCATGCTGCTCGGCTGTCTGGATGGTTGCCGGGTCATCCGCCCGCGACAGGAAATACAGACCACGAACACGATTGATGCGGCTCCAGTCATCAATTTGCACCGCCTGTTCCTGTCCCATCGTATCCCCGCACACGCGCGCTATGCGACAGCAGAAAAACTCCGTGTCCCACGGCAGCAACTCGCATGGAACAGAGTTGGGCGCGTTCATGACACCACCTCGTCATGCGGGACAATTTCCTCACGGATGGTGTAAGTCGGGCGCTCCATCATGCGGAAATGCATGCGTGCCAGATACTCTCCAATGATGCCCAGAGCCAGCAGTTGAGCGCCGGAAAAGATTACTATGATTGATGCCAGAAAGGTGAATCCTTGCACACTGGTGCCATAAAGCAGATATCGTCCGATGACGATCAACAAAATAACTCCACCAAAGGCGGTGCAGAAAAAGCCCATGAGATTGGCCAATTGCAGGGGCAGGGTTGAAAAACCAGTCATCATGTTCATCGCATGCCGGAACAGCATGCCAAAAGTATAATTCGAAACGCCTGCCTGACGGGAATCGTGCCGGACTTGAATGGCGACAAACCGTGTGGTGGCCCAAGTCAGCACGACGTCAATGGAAACAAACGGGCTGTGGTAGCTCGCAAAGGCATCGCGGGCTTGGGTTCGAAACGCGCGGAAGGCCGAGACATGACGGGCCGTTTCGGCTCCCATGGATCTCTGGAGAGCCAGCTTGGTCAGCCCCGAAGCGAGATCTCTCAATAAACCGTGCTGCTGGTGTTCTGGAAAACCATAAACCACCTCAAAATCTTCCTCCAGTTTGGCCACCAACTTGTGGATTTCTTCCGGCGGATGTTGCAGGTCGTCGTCCATCGTCACAAGCGTGTCAAACCGGGCCGCCCGAATGCCGCAGAGCAGCGCATTGTGCTGTCCGTAATTTCGCATCAGGTTGATTCCGCGAATCCATTTATGCTCCGCAGCGAGCCGTTGTATCATCCGCCAGCTTTGATCCCGGCTGCCGTCGTTGACCAGCAGCAGTTCGTATTCGCGCGCCGTCCCGGTCAGCACCGGTTGCAGGCGCCTGACCAATTCTGGCAGCGTCAATTCACTGTTATAGACTGGAACGACGACCGAAATCGTGAGCCGCGTCACATCGCTGGTTGACATTGGAAAATCACTTTGATTTGTAGGATGAGAGTTCCGCCACGGCAAGACAAGAAGTTCCGCAGGGAATGCTCCGCCCGCGAGCCAGCCGGGTCAGTTCCCAAGCCCAGAGGCGCTCCATGAGCCAGCGGCCCTTGGACTGATGCTGGCTGGAATAGCTCCGGGCAGGCTGCCGCCGATGGCCAAAAAGACTCGGCAACGACCGGCACAGGAACAATGGCAGTGGCAGAGGGGAAAACATCTTGCTCATAAACAGGGGCCGGAAGCCCGCGCGCTCCAATGCCCGCCGCAAGCTGGCGAATGTGTAACGACGGAAGTGTCCGGCCTGCACATCGGCGTCCGACCACAGCCAGCGTCCCGCCGGCACGGTAAGGTAGATGCGCCCCTCCGCGGCGAGGCAGCGGCGAACCTCGCACAGGAATCCCTGCTCGTCATCAATATGTTCCATCACGTCGAAAAAGCCGATGGCGGGCAGTGATCCGTCGCGGAAACGCGCTTCTTTCAACGTCGCCTGCACCACCGTGCGCAGTCCGCGCGCCTGTGCATGGCGGACACCGTCGGCTCCTGGCTCGACCAGGACCACTGGCATGCCCTCCGACTTAAGCGCAGCGGCTACGAAGCCGTTGCCACCACCGATATCGAAGAACGGGCCGGTGGCGGGAAACCGCCGGAGCAAGGCCATGAGACATGCGTTGCGATGGGCGAACCAGAACGAACTGTCCTCAAGTGCAAAGCAGTCGTTGTTGCCCGCCGCAGGGTAGGAGACCGGCTCGGTGCCGCGCCCGCGCCAAACCCCGTCTCGGTTGCGCTGCAAGCCATCCGCAAAACGCGCGAGGTCAAGCTGCGCTCTGTCCGGCAGACTACCCGGATCAATTTTGGTTTCAGCCATGGCTGTTTACGTTGTCGTTCAAATTTGCCCGGCGTTATCAATGAGTTCCACGCTGAACGGATTGTATTTCTTGTAATAAATTTCGCAATGCTGTTGGTGAAACCTGTATTGCTGGTTTTATCCGATTCTCAACCACACCGTTTTCAGATACGCCGGTTCGGCGCGGCTGATGGGGAAATCCGGCGGTTGCGGAACGTAATGCCGTTGCAGGATTTTTCGCTTCGCCGCGTGAACCGCCGCTTCCACGTCCGCGAGAAAATTTTCCGGCGGCCAGTCCGCCGCGTTCGTCGAGGCGAGCAGCACGCCGCCCGGCTGGAGCACCGGCAGCGCGGCGGCGACGAGCTTGCCGTAATCTTTTTCCGCGCGGAACGTGCCGTGTTCCTTCGATTGCGAAAACGTCGGCGGGTCGAGCACCACAGTGTCGAAAGCGCGGCCCTTCTTCGCCAGCCGCCGCAGCCAGTCGAATGTGTCGCCGTAGATGAAATCATGTGCCGCCGCGTCGAGATCGTTCAGCACGAAGTTGCGTTTGCCCCATTCGAGATATTTTTTTGAGAGATCAAGGCTCGTCACCCGCGCGCCTGCCTTGGCCGCGCACACGGAGAAGCCACAGGTGTAGGCGAAGCAGTTCAGGAGTTGAGAGTTGAGAGTTGAGAGTTGAGGAAAACCGGCGGCGATGTGGCCGGTGAGCAGTCGGCGGCGGTTGTCGTGCTGGTCCAGAAACAGGCCGACGGAATAGCCTTCATTGAAACTCATCTCGTAGCGGATGCCATTTTCCAGAATTTCAAAACTCGGCGTAGCGGCTTTCAGCAGAAAGCCGGACTTATTGGTCTCGTCAGATTTGCGGCGCTCTGCCGAGACGCCGCTACCCAGAACGAGTTGTGGCGAGGCATCCGCCACGTTCGACTGGCGCACATGGCGGGAAAGGATCTTGTGATACGCGCCACGCGAACCGAATACTTTTACGAGCCACGATAATTCTTCGCTCCGCTTTGCGTCCAGCGGCACTTCGGATTGTGAGAGCAGAAAGTCACCGAGCTTTTCCACGAACCAGCCCGGCCGGCCGTCGCCCGCCCCGTGAATCACGCGGAAGGCATTGGTCGCTTCCGGCTCGATGATCGCCGTGCGCAAAGCCAGACGCGGCTCGATGTCGAAATTGACCGGCGCAAAAAATTTCACCGTGGCGTTTGTGGCCGGATGACTGAATTCAATCTCCGAGGCGTGCAGATAAACACGCGCGGATGGCGTGCCGCCATAAAGCACATCGCCGAGGATGGGGAAACCGCTTTCCGCCGAGTGAACCCGGATCTGATGTGTGCGACCTGTCAACGGCTCGGCATCCACCATCCTTAACCCCGCGCTCTTGACCGCGAATTTGGCATCCAGCACGGGAGTAAATCTGGTCTCGGCCATTTTCCCACCCGGCCGGCTCGCGTATTTCTCGCCGATGCGAAGCAATTCCGTCTTCACCGTGAATTCTTTTGCCGGCACCGGCTTGTCCGTGAACAGGAGATATTTTTTGCGGACGCGCCGCGCAGTGAATTGTTCCGTGAGCGACTTGTTGGCCAGCGGGGTTTTGCCGAAAACGAGGACCCCGCTGGTTTCCTTGTCGAGCCGATGCAGAATCGCGAGCGTGGACCAGCGCGGCTCACGATGTTTCAACCAGTCGTAAATGCCTTCGCCGGCATAAGGCGACGGCGCGTGCGTGTTCCAGCCGGCGGGCTTAGCCACCACCAGCAGATGCTCATCCTCAAAAATCACGCACGGAACCATGACCAGATGAAACATTTTTCGCCGCGCAAATGAAAGCGTGGAATCAAGAAGCTTGAAGCCGTGTCTTGATTCGCGCGGTGCGCCGATTAACAATTGCCGCACTCATGGAAAACCAAACCATCCTCGTCAGTGGCATCACCAACCGCGAATTCATCGAGCGTTACGCGCAGCCCGGTCGTGTCGGCTTGTGCGGCGGCACGACCAAGATCGACAGCGTGATCCGTCTGGCGCAGCGGCATCTGCACGCCGAGCACCGCTGGAGCGACTGGTCGCACGCCTTTTTGTTCGAGGGCAAACGCGTGGACGACCAGCATTGGGTTTTGGAGTCGGATCTCCAGATTTTGCGGAAGAACATCCAGCTTGGCGTTCAGGAGAATCGCGCGGACAAATATTTTGATGAGAAAATGTTCCCGACGCTGGCCGTGCTGGATTTCGGTTTGAGTGAAACACAGGCCACCACGATCTTGCGGGAAGGTTTGGAACGAGTCGCCAGCCGCGAGCGTTATTCCCTCCGCGAACTCATCGGCACGCTCCTGGTGCTGAAGCAACCGGAACTGCGCGCGCGGGAAAACCGCCTGGCCCAGGAACGCTCGGTCTATTGCTCGGCCTTCGTGAAACAGCTTTTTCACAAAGCCGGCATTGATCTCGTTCCCGGCGTGTCCGGCAAGAACACCGCACCCCACGACATCGCGCACTCGCCGCTGCCGCACGTGAAGTATCTGCTGCTGCGCGAAATGCCCGGAGAAAAAGTCGCGGCGCTGGCGAAGAAAATCAAAACCGGCGTCCGCGCGCGGCTGGATAAAATCAAGCGCCGCTGAAAAGGCTTCGTCACGGAACCCGTTGCAGGTATTTTCCGCGCGTGCATCTGGCCCATCTGCGACTCCGGGACTTCCGCAATTACGCGCGGTTGGATGCCGATTTTTTGCCGGGCTTCCATCTGTTGCTCGGCGACAACGCCCAAGGTAAGACCAACATTCTCGAAGCAATCTATCTCATGGCCACGCTGCGCTCGTTCCGAGGTGTCGGCAGTGCGCAGATGATCCGGCATGGTCAAAAGGGTTACTTCGTCGGCGGCAATGTCGTCGGCCAGGGCGAGCACGAGATCAAGATGTATTGGTCGGCCCGCGAACGGAATCTGGCACTTGACGGCCACCCGGTAAAAAAACTCGCGGATTACCTCGGCGCGTTGCGCACGGTGGTGTTTTGCACGGAAGATCTGCAACTCGTCAAAGGCACGGCGCGCGCGCGGCGGCGGTTTCTGGATCTGCTGCTGGCGCAGACCCGGCCGGGTTATCTGCCGTTGCTCCAGCGTTTCATGCACACGGTCCGCGCCCGCAATGCATTGCTCAAACAACGCACCACGGATGAATCCGCGCTGGAAAGTTTTTCCGTGGAACTGGTCAAGCTGGGCAATGAGATCATCCGCGCCCGTCGTGAGCTGGTGCCGAAATTTTCCCCGCTCGCCCGGCTGGCGTATCGCCGCATCTCCAATGACGCCGAGGAATTGCGCATCGAATACCAGCCGAGTGTGAAGAACGATTTTGCCGTGGAACTGGCGCAATCGCGCGGGCGGGAAAAAACCTTCCGCGCCACGCTGGTCGGCCCGCACCGCGACGACCTGCAATTGCTGCTCAACGAAAAATCCGCCGCGCAGTTCGGCAGCGAAGGCCAGAAACGCACGCTGGCCATCGCGCTGAAGATGGCGCAGGCGGAATATCTCGCCGGCATCCATGGCAACGCGCCGATTCTGCTCATTGACGACGTCATGGGCGAACTGGACGTGAAACGCCGCAGCGGATTGCTGCCTCTGTTCGAACACGCCCGCAAGACCAGCGGCCAGGTGTTCATGACCTGCACCGAGGAAAACTGGCCCAGCGAACTGGGCAAAGATTTGCAAAGATGGGAGGTGAAGGCGGGGAGTTTGCACGCGTGCTAATTCCCCACCTCCGCGTTGGCGCTAGCCAACGAAGCGGCTCAAGCGGCGCAAAAGCAGCGGATGTGTGAGATGCCGCTCGGCTTTCTTTGAGTGTTTGTCCAGATCAACTTCCTGCGCCTGTTGCATCAGGCTGCCGAAATTCACGTAAGACATCAATTGCGGCCCAACCGTCAGGAGAGCAATTGCTCTCGCAGAAATTTTCGGGTCAGCCACCAACGCGTTCGCCACGGCATCACAACTGAATTCATCCAGTCGAGAAAGCTTTTTGAAAGCCTTCGTCAAATTGGAACGTAATATGCCAGTGTGTCCCAAGGCATGATGAGCCATTTCGTGACCGATAATAAACGTGAGGGTCCGGGCATTTCCCGACCGCAGGCAGGCATCAACCATGTCGTCTTGCAACACGAGGACTTTTTTTCCAGCCAGTTTAACGGCGGCGGCATTGATGGTGTTTGCTTCCAGAATATAAACTTTCGGAGGAGAACTCATCCCGAGCCGGCCCGCGATGGTCACCGCGCACTCATGAATTTCAGGAAGCTGAACCTCACTTACTTCAACCGCCGATCCTTTCAGTGCCGCAATCGCTCTTTTCCGGTTGAAATAATAGGCGACCCAAGCGATGACGAACACCAACAACAAAATCCCGGTCGTAGCTACGATACCAATCAATAAACCAACACCGAACAAGAGAAAGCCCAACACCACCGATATGTCGGTGCCAGGTTCAATATATTCCTTAGGATTGATGGAAGCTCCATTAGGGTTCAGTGGCGGCAGAGGATTGTTTCCAGCGGGATCAGCGACAAATGACGGAGCATTCATAATTTTCAGCAATGTTGGTTGGTTGACTGGCTTGACCGAGGGAGAACACCCCCGAGACTTCTGACGCCGCTCTTGTTAAACAGTCGAAAGCCGGGCGGCAAACACTTTCGTGCAAAAGATTTTCAACACCCTTCAAAACCGGCCGTTCGTTTCCTGCTTTCTTGTTTTCCGTGTTTCACTTTATCATACGGTCATGCGAATTTTGTCGGGCATCCAGCCCAGCGGCACGCTGCACCTCGGAAATTATTTCGGGATGATGCGCCCTGCCATGGAGCTTCAGGAAAAAGGCGAGGCGTTCTATTTCATCGCCGATTATCATTCCATGACCTCGCTGTTCAACGCGGATGAACGGCGCAAGAACACGCTCGACGTGGCGCTGGATTTTCTCGCGTGCGGACTTGACCCGGAAAAATCCGTATTCTTCAAGCAATCCGACGTGCCGGAGGTCACGGAACTTGCCTGGATTCTTTCCACGCTCACGCCGATGAGCCTGCTGGAAAAAGGTCACTCGTTCAAAGACAAGTCCGCCAAGGGCATCCCCGTCAACCACGGCCTGTTCGCCTATCCCGTTTTGATGGCGGCGGACATTTTGATCTACGATTCCAACCTCGTCCCGGTCGGCCAGGATCAGAAGCAGCACGTGGAAATGACCCGTGACATCGCCATCAAGTTCAACGAAGCCTACGGCCAGACCTTCGTGATTCCCGAACCGCAGATCCGCGGCGAAACCGCCAAGGTTCCCGGCCTTGACGGTGAGAAGATGAGCAAAAGCTACGGGAACACGCTGGAAATCTTTGGCGAGGAAAAGCCGCTCCGGAAAAAGATCATGGGCGTCAAGATGGATTCCCGCACGCCGGAGGAACCCAAACCGGATGCGGACCAGAATCTGGCCATCCAGTTGCTCAAACTCGTCGCCGACGCCGGCGCGGCCAAAGAGTTGGAGGATCGCCTGCGCGCCGGCGGCCTCGGCTACGGCGATTTGAAGAAGGCGCTGTTCGAGAACTACTGGAATTATTTTGCGGACGCGCGAAAGAAGCGCGCCGAACTGGCGGCGAACTTGAATTATGTCAACTGCGTCCTCGCCGACGGTGCAACCAAAGCACGTGCTTTGGCGCAGACCGTTTTGAAGCGTGCCCGAAAAAACTGCGGGCTGGAATGATTTTGCTTCGGAACGCGGGCTTCAGCCCGCTTCAACCCGGCCGGCCGGTTGAATGTGAAGCGGCGTGAACGCCGCGCTCCGAAGCGCACAACCGTCAATGAAAGACCTCTCGCAGGCCCCGAACAATCCCCCTGCCACCCGCCTGCGCCTGCGCATCACGGCGGCGGCGGAATCCATCGTGCGCTCCGGTCATCCCTGGCTCTTCGCCGATAGCATCCATGAATTGAATCGCGCCGGCCAGCTTGGCGAACTCGCCGTGATTTATGACCGGAAGGACAAGTTTCTCGCCGTGGGTTTGTTCGATCCCGACTCGCCCATCCGCGTCCGCATTTTGCACGCGGGCAAACCGGCCACGATTGATGCGGCGTGGTGGCAGACGCGGCTGGAGCAGGCACTCGTGCGGCGCGAGGGACTTTTTGATGCGCAGACTACCGGTTACCGGCTCATTCACGGCGAGAGCGACGGCTGGCCCGGCCTGGTGCTGGATCGTTACGATACAACACTCGTGCTGAAGATTTACACGGCCGCCTGGCTGCCGCGGCTGGATGAAATCCTAGCTTTGCTCCAAAACAAGATTTCGTGTGAACGGATCGTTCTCCGTCTGAGCCGGAACATTCAGGCAGTTGCGGAACGCCGGCCACCGCCCCGGCGTGATGGGCAAATTATTTTTTCAAAACAGGCCGAGACGGTGCTCGGCGCTCCAATTATTTTTTCCGAGAACGGCGTGCGCTTTGAAGCCGATGTGGTGCGCGGGCAGAAGACCGGTTTTTTCCTCGACCAGCGCGAGAACCGGCGCGAGGTGGAAACGCTGGCACGCGGGCGGCGGGTGTTGAACGCGTTCAGTTTTTCCGGCGGCTTTTCAGTTTATGCGGCACGCGGTGGTGCAACATCGGTGACCGATCTTGACATCAGCGCCCACGCACTCGAATCCGCCAAACGGAATTTTGCATTGAACCAACATTTCCCCGGCGTGGTGGCGTGCCGTCACGAGACCGTGCAGGCGGACACGTTCGCCTGGCTGGATAAAAGCGCCGATGAATTTGATCTGATTGTGCTTGATCCACCGTCCCTCGCCAAACGCGCGACCGAGCGGGAAGGCGCGATCCACGCCTACGAACGGCTCAATGGACTCGGGATCGCCAGGCTGGCGCGCGACGGGATTCTCGTGGCCGGTTCGTGTTCGGCACATGTTTCGGCGGTGGAATTTTTTGACGCGGTGCGGCGCGCGGCGCTAAAATCGGGCAGAAAGTTCACCGAACTAAAAACCTTGCAACATCCGCCGGATCATCCGGCCGGCTTCAAAGAGGCGGATTATTTGAAAGTGATTTATTTGAAGTTCGCGACGTGACGTCAACGCGAGTATTGCAGAAACCACGCGAACAATTCCGGATTCGCATAGGTCTGCGTCCAGCTGTCGTGTTGGGCTTCGGGATAAATCGTGAGCTTTACATCGGTGCAGCCGGATTTTTTCAGCGCGTTCACCATGTGTTCGGATTCATCGGGAGTCACGGTCGTGTCTTTGCCACCGTGGAACGCCCAGACCCCAAGAGATTTCATCTGCGCCAGCTTCACCGGGTCGTAATGTTGCGCCAGCGTGATGAGAATGGTTTCACCACCGCCACAAACCGGCACGATGGCCGCGAAACGATCGGGATGGCTCAAGCCCAGGCTCCACGTCCCGAACCCGCCCATGCTCAAGCCGGTCAGATAAACGCGATGCTTGTCCACGGCGTATTTGTTTTCGACCTCGTCCAGCAATGCGAGCAGCAGATCGTTCGACCAGATTTGGCCATCCGGACATTGCGGCGAGACGACAATGAAGGGGAAATTGGTCTGCGTGGTGTCCATCTTCGGCGGGCCGTGCTTGGCCACGAGCGCGAGGTTTGAGCCGCGTTCGCCCGCGCCGTGAAGAAATAAAATCAGCGGCCAGCGCTTTCCCGAGGCTGGGTCGTAGCCTTCCGGCAGAAACAACAGGTATTCGGCGGCGAGCACTTGTTGGCGTTCGAGATGAAATGTTTGAGCGGTCTGGCCGTTGGTCATAACAGTGGAGGATTTTAAATGGCTGCAGGCGGTGAGGCCGAGCAGCAGCGGCAGCAACAGGAGGGAGTTGAGTTTTGCCATGACGAATTTATAGCGGACGACGGCGGCCGGTTAAACCATTTTTAGCAGCGGCATTCATTTCGAAATCCAGACACCGCCACTTAATCTTTGCGCACAGTGCTGCCTTTCGACAACATCCGCGCGTGATTTCCCAACGCTGGCTCCGCATCATCCCGGTCGCGCTGGTCATGTATACGATCTCGTATGTGGACCGGACGAATGTGTCGCTGGCACTGGATCCGAAGATCTCGTCCATGATGCACGACCTGCTCATGGACGACCGGATGAAAGGTGAGGCGGCGGGAATCTTTTTTCTCGGCTATGTCTTGTTACAAATGGCCGGTGGTCATCTGGCCGGAAAGTGGAGTGCAAAAAAACTCGTCAGTCTGTGCCTGATCTTTTGGGGTGCATGCGCCGTGGCCTGCGGACTGGCGAAAACATTTCACCAATTTGAAATCGCCCGGTTTCTACTGGGCGTCTCGGAAAGCTGTGTGTTTCCGGCCACGCTCGTCCTGCTGGCGCATTGGTTTCCCAGCGCCGAACGCGCGCGAGCCAGTGCGTTCTGGAACCTTTGCCAGCCGCTCGCCGTCGCCGCGTCCGCGCCGATCACCGGCTGGCTGCTCGGCGCGTATGGCTGGCAGACCATGTTGATTCTGGAGGGCGCGCTGCCGTTCATCTGGCTGCCCATCTGGTGGTTCTTTATCGCCGACCGTCCACGCGATGCCAAATGGATTTCCGACGGGGAAAAAAACTTCTTGGAGACCACGCTGGAACGCGAAGCGGCGCTGCTGGAGCCCCCGATCAAAATCCCTTTTTGGCAGCGGCTCGCGCGGTGGGAAATCCTTGTAATGATAGCAATGAATTTCCTGCACAACTCGGCGGCCTACGGCTGCATGGCCTTTTTCACGGACGGATTGAAGTCAAAAAATTTCAGCCCGGTGGAATACGGCTGGTTATTCGCCGCGCCTTATGTGGTCACGGCCATCGTCATGGTGCTGAACTCGTGGCACTCGGACAAAACCGGCGAACGTCGCGGCCACGTCGCGCTGGTCTATACGCTGAGCGGCGTGAGTTTGATCTTGAGCGTGCTGACCCGGGAACATTTCTGGTTGTCTTATGCCTTCATGTGCCTCGCCATTCCTGGCCCATTCGCCGCGCTCGCTCCGTTCTGGGCGATCCCCACTGAAACCCTGCCGCGCAATGTTTTTGGCCCGGTCATCGGCCTGGTGAATTCCCTCGGCAACATCGGCGGCTTTGCCGGGCCCTACATCGTCGGCTGGCTCAAGACGGAATATCACAGCACCGCCATCCCGTTCAACGCCCTGGGAATCGGGATGCTGGTCGCCGCCGCGCTGGCTTTTTTGCTGCCGAAAAGCGCGCGAATAATTCATCCAAAACTCAAAAGCAATTGAACAGGAGGCAACGGAGAGAACAGAGAGAGACGAAAAATTCCGGCTCAAGAACCTGAATCATATCCAGCCACATAATTCCAATCCAATTGACCCTCCGTTACCTCTGTTCACTCCTGTAAAATTAGTTTTGGAGTGCAAGTTCACCCGGTGAGTTCCAACGCCTGAATTAATTCAGCAACGATTTTCTTAGGTGATCGGGCACAACTGAAAACCAGCGCGTCCGCCGGCGGTTCGAGAATGGCAAACTGGCTGGCCAGCAAGGCTGGCGACATGAAATGTCCACGCCGGCTTTTTAACCGCTCGGCGATCAAAGCCAGCGGGCCGGTGAGATGCACGAATTTCACGCGGGGGTCATCTGCGGCCAATTGGTCGCGATATTTAGCCTTCAGGGCGGAACACGTCAGCACGGAAAACTCCTGCTTAGCCAGCGCGCAGACGATGATCTTCCTCAATGCTTGCAGCCACTTTTTACGATCGGCATCAGTCAGGGGAATTCCCGCGCTCATCTTGGTGACATTTTCCGGCGGGTGAAAATCATCGCCCTCGTAAAAGATCGCGCCGGTCTTTTTGGCGAACAACCTGGCGACGGTCGTCTTGCCGCTGCCGGACACGCCCATGAAAATCAAAACAGTGGGACTTTGGCTCATAAAATTTTCAAACGCCCGAAGACAACGCGCAGATTAACCCAATGACGGCTTGGTTTTTCTTCCCAACCTGAAAAACACAAATGCGGACACTGCAAGAAAGGTTCCTAAAACCAATTCAATTTTGACCACTTGTTTCCGGTCAGCCATCCGAGCGTCCGCCATTTCTTTTTGAGTCACATCATCCGGTGAGTCGCGGTAGTGATGCCAAGCTGTTGCCATCTGCCTTGAATCAAGGCCTCCAGGCATAATCACCATAAGAAAAAGCAAGATTGCCATGAATGGCAAAAGGCAAATCCGTATAAATTTCATGTGTTCACACGATTTTCAGCTTGGGCAAATCTTGCGAATCAATCAGGCCGACCGGCTCGTTCTTGGCATTCACCACAATCAAGTCGTCAATGTTGCGCTCGTTGAAAATTTTCAGGGCTTCAACGGCAAGCGCATCGTCGCGAATGCATATCGGTTTGGGCGTCATCACCTTTTTCAGCGGCTGCGCCAGCAGGTTGTCGCCACCGGCCATGTGCCGGCGGAAATCGCCATCGGTGAAAATGCCGGCCAGTTTGCCGCGTGCATTCACGACCGCGAGGCTGCCGGACTTGGCATGCGTCATCACGAGCAGCGCTTCCTGGACCGTGAGGGTTTCACTGGCAACGGCGTTCCGATTCCCGGTGCGCATGATGTCGCCGATGCGCAACAACATCGCGCGACCAATCGCTCCGCTGGGATGATATTTGGCAAAATCCTTCTGGGTGAAGCCGCGCGCGTCCAGCACGGCCATCGCCAGCGCGTCGCCCATGACGAGCATCGCCGTGGTGCTGCTCGTCGGCGCCAGATTGAACGGGCACGCTTCCTTGGGAACTTTGACGTTGAGCGGAACATCGCTGTGCTTGGCGAGCGCCGATTTCACATTGCCGGTGAGTGAAATGATTTTGACGGAAAACCGTTTGAGCGCGGGCAGCAGGTTCAGCAGCTCCTCCGACTCGCCGGAATAGCTCAACGCGAGAATCACGTCGCCGTCATTGACGATGCCGAGGTCGCCGTGCAAGGCGTCCACGCTGTTGAGCACCACGGCGGTGGAGCCGGTGCTGGTGAGCGTGGCGGCGATCTTCGCGCCGACATTGCCGGATTTGCCGATGCCGATGATGACGATTTTGCCCCGCTGCTCAAGGGCCGCGACCACGGTTTCCACGGCGGAATCAAAGGATTTGTCGAGCAGCGCGCGGACGGCTTTGAGCGCGGCCAGTTCGATGTCGAACACTTCGCGGGCTTTGGTCAGATGACTCATGGGTGCCAAGTTGCCAGCGAAGGCCGCCGGTTTCAATGTTCCGTTTGCGCCGGGATTGGAATCTCCGGGCGGATGGAAAGTTTATCCGCAGTCGGAAAATCCGCCGGCACGGGATAATCCACCGGACGTTTGGCGAGCCATTGCAGCGCGCGCACCAGGATCGTCTGCACGCCCGCGCAACGCAGCGCCTCCGGTTGCACATCGCCGTTCCAGACGTGGCCAAACGTAGCGTTATACACCCGGCCCTGGCCATAAATCACCGTCCACTCCGTCGGCCAGTTCATCTTGGTGCGCGGGTCGAAACCGTAGGACAGCACCTCCAGATTTTGTGCCGGGCCGCGCGCGTAATAATAAACCTCCAAATGCGGCGTCTGCCATGACTTTGGCAACCCTTCATGGATGGGATGCCCGCCGAGATTGTGGATCACGACATTGGTCTGCGGTCCGTGACCGGTGCCCAACCCCTCGCCCGCCGGAATGCGCACGAGATTTTCGTTGGTGTCCATCGTGATGGCCCAGCCGAAATCCTTGTTCCGCCAGCCCAGGCCGATCATGTCGTTATAAGCCGGCCATTTGGCAAAAGCGTTGTTGGCCGAATGATAATCAAAAAATCCGCCGCCATTGGTCACGAAGTTTTCAAAGGCAGTCTGAACCTCCCCCGGCCATGGCGTTCCGCCATTCAGATCGTTGTAAGTTTGAATCACCACGTCGTATTCTGAGAATTTCGGGCGCCAGGTCGCCCATTCCGGCGCGCCATTGGTGGGCGGCGCGGTGGAAACGGAAACCTTGAACAGGCCGGTTGGTTCGAGAATTCCCCGGAGCAATTGCGTGTTGTATCTCCAATCGTGATTGCTGAAGCCGTCCACGATGAGGACTTTGATCTTGTTCGTATCGGCGGCCGGCGCGGTCAGCGGGAGGTTGACGAAGCACCAGATCGCCGTCAGCAGCACACGCATAAAAACTATTCCGTGTTCGGATACGAGCCGAGGATTTTGACAAAGTTGCAGTGCGTGCCAAGCAATTGCATTGCTTTCGCAACCTTGGCGTCCTGAAAATGTCCGTCGCAATCAATGAAGAAGAAATATTCCCATGCCTTGCGCTTGCTGGGGCGGGACTCGATCTTCGTCATGTTGATCTTGAACTTGCGGAACGCGGCGATGGCCTCGTGCAACGCGCCGGATTTGTCGGCCACGCTGATCATCAGGCTGGTGCGGTCGTCACCGGTCGGCGGGCTGCACGTGCGGCCCAGCACGATGAAGCGCGTGACGTTGACAGAATTATCCTGGATGTCCTGGGCCAGAATCTTCAGACCGTATTTTTCCGCCGCCAGCACGCCGCCCAGCGATGCAGCGTATTTTTCCTTCGACGCCAGCTCGGCGGAACGCGCGTTGGACGCCGCCTCCACGATCTCGACGCGTGGCAGATGTTTTGCGAGCCAGCCGCGGCATTGCGCGAGCGACTGCGGATGGACGTAAAGCTTCTTGATCTGCGCCAGCTTCGCGTTGCTCATCAGGCATTGCTGGATGTGCAGGACGATCTGCGAAACGATCTTCAGATCGCTGTCCACGAACATGTCGAGCGTGTGCGTGACGACGCCTTCGGTGGAATTTTCCACCGGCACCACGCCGTAATCGGCGCTTTTCTTGGCCACCTCGGTGAACACGTCGCCGATGGTCTTTTGCGCGGAATAATTCAGGCTCGCGCCGAATTTCTGGATGGCCGCCTGATGGGTGAACGTCGCCTCCGGCCCGAAATACGCGATGGTCATGGTCTTTTCCAGCGCGAGGGCGCTGGACATGATCTCGCGGTAGATGGCGCGGAGCTGGTCGTTGGTGATCGGCCCGGCGTTGTGACTGCACACGCGGTCGAACACGGCGCGTTCGCGATGCGGGGCGTAGATTTCATCGCCCGCCTTGAGTTTGATCTCGCCGATGGCCAGGACGTGACGCGTTCGCTCGTTCAGCAGCTTGACGATTTGCGCGTCGAGCTGGTCAATCGCCTGGCGATGTTCGGAAAGGCTCATGCAAAGGGAGAATGATGCAGAATGCAGATGGAATCAAGTTTGCGGAGTTTCCGTATTTTCACTTTTCGCCTCTGGATTTTCCAACTTCAATTGCTCCGGCGGCGCCGTGGCCAGGCCCGGATCCACCGTGACGGGTGCCGGCGGTTTTTCGACGACGATGCGGCGAAGCTCATCGGCGGCGGGCAGATCTTCCAGGCCGCGCAGGCCGAAGTATTCGAGGAACAGCGTGGTGGTGCTGTAAAGCTGCGGGCGGCCCACGACTTCGGCACGGCCGGTGGATTCCACGAGGCCGCGTTCCAGCAGCGTTTGCATGGTGCCGTCAATGTTCACACCGCGGATCTGCTCCACCTCGGCACGCGTGACGGGCTGGCGATACGCGATGATGGCGAGCGTCTCCAGCGCCGGCTGCGAGAGCCGCGAGGGCCGCGCCTTCACGCCAACGAGCGCCTTGAGCCAGGGCGCGAATTCCGGCTGCGTGACGAACTGCCACGAACCGGCCACGCACACGAGCCGGTAGCTGCGCGCGGCGGTTGAGTGCTCGCCCGCGAGCATTTCGAGCGCGGCAGTCACATCCTCGTCTTTGACTTTCTTGAGCGATGTGGCCATTTCCTCTGCGTCTTCAGCCGTGGCGGCGGTGGCGAACACATCGCGAAGTTCTTTCACGCTCATCGGCTTTTGGGCCGAGAACAGGAGCGATTCCAAAATGAATTTTAATTCCATGTTTGATTTACGATTTACGATTGACGCGTATCTGTAGCGGCGGACGTCTCGTCTGCCGTAGAGGCGGGCGTCTCGCCCGGCGGATGGTTCGCAGAAATTTCCATGCCTCTGGGCGGTTCAGCGTGATCTCCGGGCGGCAGGATGCCGCTCTCCACGGCAGGCGGGACGCCTGCCGCTACAACTGCAGGTGCCGCCTTGCGGATTTCAATTTCCTCAAACGCCTCGGGCTGCGTGCAGGCGAGTTGTTTGAGGCGGATCAATTCCAGCAGCGCGAGAAAGGTGCAGATGACTTCGGTGCGGCTGGAAGCGTTCTCAAACAGCTCGGCGAACCGCACACTCGGACGCGAGTTGAGCACGGTCATGACGTATTCGATCTTTTCGCTGACGGTCCATTTGTCCTCGTAGATCTCACGCGACGAGCTTTCAACTTTGGCAAAACGCTGGAGGACGACATTGACGGCGTTGAGCAGGTCGAAGATGGAAACGTCGGGCTTGGCCGCGGGCGCGTCAGAGGCGAACTCCATCTTGCCCGGCAGGCGCGGGAAGATGTTTTCCTGGGTGGCTTCGCGCACCTGGAGTTTGGCGGCGGCGTCCTTGAACTTTTTATATTCGACGAGCTGGCGGATGAGTTCCCAGCGCGGGTCTTCGCCGTCCTCCTCGCTTTCCACGACGACCTGCTGGTCCACGGGCAGGAGTTCGCGGCTCTTGATATACATGAGCGTGGAGGCCATCACGAGGAATTCACCGGCGATCTCCAGATCGAACTCACGCATGAGATCAATGTGCGCGATGAATTGCGTGGCGAGCTTGGTCAGGTTGACCTCGTAAATGTCCACTTCCTCTTTCTTGATGAGATAGAGGAGCAGATCGAGCGGCCCTTCGAAGACCTCGAATTGAACTTTGTATTCCGCCATGAACCTTAAAACTTTAAAACGCGGATGCGTGATTGGCAATGTAAGAACGGCGGCGATGTCCGCAGGTGACGGACGCGTGACATTCCGGTGAACCGTCAGGAACCTGTTGCTTTTGGTCTGGGACAGGAACATAGTCTGAGAATCAATGTTCTTTTTAGAGCACTTTGTTTTTTGGCCCACCGTGGGCTTCAGTGCCGGCGTGATGTTTGCCTCCTTTTTCGAATGGACGCTTCACCGCTTCGTCATGCACAAACCGCTGGGTAGTTTTGATTATCCGTTCCGGGCACATGCCGTCGTCCATCATCGCACGTTCAAGGCCGACCACACCTATCATCTCATCAACCCGCAGGACAAGCAGACCATCCCGATGGCCTGGTGGAATGGCCCGGTGCTCATTGTCGTGGCAACGCTTCCGGTGTTCGCGCTGGCCGGTTTTTTCGGCCGCTGGGATCTGGCTTTTGGCACGCTGGCGGCCTTCACCGTTTATTACGCGGCGTATGAATACATCCACTGGTGCATGCACCTGCCCAAGGCCCGCCGCGTGGAGCGTTCCTGGATTTTCCACCGTCTCAACGGCCATCACCTGCTCCATCACCGTTACATGCACAAAAACTTCAACGTCGTCATGCCCTTCGCCGACCTCTGCCTCGGCACGCTGCTGCTGCGCTCCAAAATCACGTTTGCCCAGGCGCGCGGCACGGCGGTTCCCGATGTGCAACCGCGCCTCAAATGAATTGCCCCCGCAAACTTGACGCGCCCGCCGGAAAAAACTAGAATGCCAGCCGGTTGGTGGTCGTAGCTCAATGGTAGAGTCCAAGCTTGTGGAGCTTGTTGTTGCGGGTTCGAATCCCGTCGGCCACCCCATCTTCATTACCAGTGCTTACACGTCGGCCAAAATAATAAACATCCTTCACGGCTTCACGATGACCGCCGCGCTTGGACATCCGCCGTCCCGTCTAAAATAATTGCCGCTGCGCTGAAAAATATGGGCGGATTAATTCCGGTCCCTCGCTTCCGTTCAACGAGTGTCCGGTGCATTGACGGACCGGCAGGAGTGGCAGAGTGCCCCGGTCAGTTCAGGGGGAATCGGCTGGCCGATGTGCCAGGCTTCCCCGGCGGGAACCTCCCGATGGTGAAGTTGACCACACACCGGACAAGCGGGCAATTGCCCCGCCACTTCCAGTAACGTCTTCCGCGCCGCCGCGAGTTCGGCGGTCAACCGGCGGCGCTGGTCAAGTTCCACTTTGATGCGGGCGATGGCCACGGCATTGATGATGAAACTGGCAAAGTGAACGCCATTGTTCCAATAGAAGGCGAACCGAGTGGAACACTTCGCGCCACCAAACGAGTCCGCCAGCGCCCAAGCTGCGGACGCCAACAGCGACATGCCCACCGCCGGCCAGCGTCCCAATTGCCAGGCGGCAATACCGACTGGGGCGGAATAAAAGACGAAAAATCCCAGTTCGTAGCCGGTGATGTAATCGAGCCAGCCGAGGATTCCGAGCATGGCGATGCACGCGCAGTAGATCAGGAACGGCCGGCGTTTGAATTTGGCAAGCATGGTTCGATTCGGAGGTCAAGGCAGCGTCGCGGGCTGGCCAGCGACCGTGTGACCCGCACCACCCCCGGCTAAGGCCGGATTCGGAATTAGCAGAGAACGGCCGGCTAAAAAAAGGGCGAAAATGCTCCGCATCATGTTGACGGATTTGACCATTGGAAACACTGAAAAGCCAGCGTGAATCAGAACGTCGGCACCAATTTCTCTCCCCACAAATTCAGCACCCTTTCCCGTTTGCCGTAAAAGGACATTTAACCTTTGGTGTTATGGGGGCTGCGTCCCGTTGCCTCAAAGCGCCGTCGCCATGATTCTTTGTTCGTTAATTTTTTGCTCGTGGTAATCAACAA
The DNA here is from genome assembly GCA_035577265.1 of Verrucomicrobiia bacterium. GTDB lineage: Bacteria > Verrucomicrobiota > Verrucomicrobiia > Limisphaerales > UBA11358 > UBA11358. The sequence continues at coordinate 74,003 of DATLVR010000129.1, forward strand.
TGCGATTGACCACAACCATCCGGCCTTCGAGATGCCAGTCCATGTTCCGCACGAACCAATAGCCTTCCGGTGTCCGAAGGCGCGTAAACGCGCACGTAAACTTTCTGACCGGGCCGACAACGCCACCCAGCACATTGACCTGCTCAGTGAGATGCAATTGCGCTTGGGCAATGGCCGAATCCTGCTCGTCCACCCAGATGCGACCGGCCGTTTTATTGATGAAATTGTCCGCCAGGCTTTTCACCTCCAGTTGGTCGCTGGCGGGTTTAAAATCCACCACGAAGGCCGGCCGGCCATTCAGCATTTCCCGTCCGACGAACGTAAATTGAAACCGCTTTACCAGATCCGGGACTGAATATTCTTTCAATTTCTGTGCCGTGGGGCTGGGATTGGAATCCGTATCCGATTCATTCTGCGTGATCAGGGCCGGTTTGCCCGGAGCGGACTGCCCGGCGGCTTTGGCCGCAATGGAAAGCGATTTGTTTTCGACGCTGCTCTTTTCCTTGGTGCTTTTTAATTCACCCCGGTTATTACGATATTCCCAAGTGCGGATACGATCGTATTGGTAGTTCATATCGAACAAATTGTCGTTCTTGCCCTCCTGGCTGACTGCGCGATTAACGATCTGTTGCAGTAAAAAATCCATGGTCGGCAATGATTTCGCATCGGCGCGACTGGCGTCGACGCTTTGTGCCGACGTGAGGCGCACCAACGAAAGCAGGACTGCCAGGATCAATGAGACTGTTTTCATACACGAATTGGACGTCACAACGACGGACGCTTTCCAACAATAACATGCTTTCCTTGGACGGCCAGTGCTCCACCACCGACTTCTTGAAGGCTTCATCGCAGCGTTCGTATTGCCGAAGAAGAGAGGTGAAGCATGGTTTAAATTGCTCATTTGGCAGTTCCGTCAGTGCAACCAGGCGATCATTCCTTTTCATTCCGGCAAATATCCTCACGATCCTGATAAAAATAATCATCGAAGGTTTTGCCGGTGAAATTTGGATCTTTCAGAATTCTGACCGCCATCCACACCCATGTCACGACGGATGACAAACTCAGTCCAAGCTGCGGGTTGTGTTGACGGTGCAGAGTTTCAAGAACGGTCACGGCTTCGTATTGTGGGTTCGAATCCCGCCGGCCACCCCAACCTCCGCTTGAACGCAATGAAAACGAAGATTGCCGCGCCGAAGTGAAACACCGGCGGGCCAATTCCAATTGCGCTGGGCGCTTCGGCCCGGCAAGCCAATCGAATTTCCCACAAGCAGCGTAGGCGGATCAAATCGAATAGTCGTCGGAGAAGACTTTTACGTTTTTCAATTCCACAAACACCCGTTCACCCGGTTTCGGCGACAATTGCTGAAACACCTCCTTGCTCAGTTGCACGGTGAACTGCTCACCGCTATCGGCGCGTTTCAATTCCAGATTCGCCACCGGCCCGGCGGCGTTGGAACGCACCACCGTCGCCGACAGCGCCGGGCCCGTCGCCTCGCGCGTCACGCGAATGTCATGCGGCCGCACAAAGGCGATGGCGGAGGTCTCCACTTCACCGGTTTTTTCGGGCAGGGCGAATTCCGTCTCGCCGATCAGCACCGAACCGTCACGCACGCGGCCACTGAACAGGTTCACGTTTCCCAGAAAATCATAGACGAACGGCGAGGCCGGGTTGTCATAAATCTCCTCCGGCGTGCCGATCTGTTCGATGCGCCCGGCGCGCAAAATCGCCACGCGATCGGAAACTTCCAGCGCCTCCTCCTGATCGTGGGTCACGAACAGCGTCGTGATGTGAATCTCGTCGTGCAACTGCCGGAGCCAGCGGCGCAATTCCTTCCGCACCTTCGCATCCAGCGCACCGAACGGTTCGTCGAGCAGAAGAACTTTCGGCTCGACTGCGAGCGCACGGGCGAGCGCGACCCGCTGGCGCTGGCCGCCGGATAGTTGCGACGGATACCGTTTGGCCATCGGCTCAAGCTGGATGAGCTTCAGCAGCTTTTCCACACGCGCGCGGATTTCCTCCTCCGGCGGACGCGTCGTTTTGGGTCGCACGCGCAGGCCGAACGCAATGTTCTCAAACACGGTCATGTGCCGGAACAACGCGTAATGCTGAAACGCGAAGCCAGCCTTGCGTTCGCTCGCGGGAATCTGCGTCACGTCCTCGCCATAAAACAAAACCTGCGCCTTTTTATCTGATGTGGCGGGATCGGGAAACTCCAGCCCGGCGATGGTGCGGAGCAGCGTGGTCTTGCCTGAGCCGGACGGCCCGAGCAGCGCGACGAGTTCGCCGGACTCGACCTTGAGGCTCACGCTGTCGAGCGCGGTGAAGTTGCCGAATTTCTTGGTGACGTTGATGACTTCGACGCTCATTTGATGACTTCCGTGTCGTTCTGCTTCGCGTGCTGGTGTTCCACCCAGGTCTTGATTCCCAGCGTGACCAGCGCAAGGAACGCCAGCAATGATGCCACGGCAAACGCACCGGCGAAATTGTAATCGTCATACAAGGCCTCGATGTGCAAGGGCATCGTATTGGTCTGCCCGCGGATCCGGCCGCTCACGACCGCCACGGCGCCGAATTCGCCCATGGCGCGGGCGTTGCACAGGATCACGCCGTAGAGCAGGCCCCATTTGATGTTCGGCAGCGTCACGCGCCAGAACGTCTGCCAGCCGCTGGCACCGAGCACGCGCGCCGCTTCCTCCTCGCTCCGGCCCTGCGCCTGCATCAATGGAATCAATTCGCGCGCGACGAACGGGAATGTCACGAAAATCGTCGCCAGCACAATGCCCGGCACGGCGAAAATGATTTTGATGTTGTGGTCGTTGATCCAGTTCTGGAGCCACGGAAACCATGCGTGTTCCGCGTCGCGATAATGGCCGAGCCAGCCTTGCGCGCCGAAGACGAGGACGTAGATCAAACCGGCGATCACCGGCGAAACGGAGAACGGCAGGTCAATCAGCGTGAGCAGAATATTTTTGCCGCGAAAATCGAACTTGGCGATGGCCCACGCCGCCGCCACGCCAAAGACACAGTTCAACGGCACGGCGATGACCGCGGCGGTCAGCGTCAGCTTGATGGCGCTCAGGGTGTTTGGATCGCGCAGCGTTTCAAAATAAAACCCGATGCCTTTGGCGAACGCCTGCATGAAGACAAACACCAGCGGGATGAACAGAAACAAGCTCAAAAACAGCAGCGCCACGCCGATGAGCAGCCAGCGCACGAGCGCCGGTTCGCCCGTGGTGTGGCGGGGACTCACCGCGTGCGGTGCATGGAAGGTGGTGGCGGCGGGCGTCATGCGAGATTGTGGGTGTTATAGCGGTTCGACCACCATTGCAGCACGTTGATGGCGAGCAGCAGCACAAACGAGACGACGAGCATCACGACCGCGATGGCCGTCGCCTTCGCATAATCAAACATGTCAAGTTCGCCCATGATGACGACGGGCGTGATCTGGGTTTTCATGGGGATGTTGCCGGCGATGAAGATCACCGAACCGTATTCGCCGAGCGCGCGGGCGAACGCCAGCGCAAAGCCCGTGAGCAGCGCCGGCGTGAGCATCGGCAGGATCACACGCCAGAAAACCTGCCAGCGGTTGGCGCCAAGACTGGAGGCGGCTTCCTCCAGTTCCGGGTCCAGGTCCTCAATGATCGGCTGCACCGTGCGCACGATGAACGGCAGGCCGATGAACGTGAGCGCGACAAAAATCCCGAGTTGGGTGTTGGCGACCTTGATCCCCAGCGGGGCCAGCAACTGACCCACCCAGCCGTTTTGCGAGTAAAGGGCCGCCAGCGTGATGCCCGCGACGGCCGTCGGCAGCGCGAACGGCAGGTCCACCAGCGCATCCACGACTTTCTTTCCGAAAAAATCGTAGCGCACCAGCACCCACGCGACGATGAGACCAAAAAAAACATTCACCAGCGCGGCGCAAAAGGACGCGCCAAAAGTGAGGCGATACGACGCCATCGCCGTGGGCATGGTGATCGTGTGCCAGAATTCCGGCCACGTCAGCTCGGTGGTTTTCCAGAAGACCGCCGCCAGCGGGATCAATACGATGAGGCCAAGATAAAAAAGCGTGAAGCCGAGCGTCAGTCTGAAGCCCGGCAGCACACGATTTTCTTTTGCCCAGATGCGTTTAATTGCCACAGTTTAGAGGTTCGGAGCGTAGGCGATGAACTTGTTGTATTCGAGCAAAATTGTCTGGAGCGCCGCGACGAATGCGGCCTGTTTCAAGTATTCCGGCGGCGTCACCGGCGTTTCCAGAATGATCTCAAACGGACGCGGACGCACTTTGGGCGGCGCGGACAGCATGCCTTCGTAGCCGGCGGTGATGACGCCGTTGCGCGCGGCGAATCCGTCAATGACCGGACGCTCATCGCGCGGCAGTAATTTTTCCGCGGCGGCCAGCGCGGGCTTGATCAAGCTCTTCGTCAACGTCGCGCCGCCGACAAATCCGTAAAAGCCGTCGCTGGTGTCGTCGGTGTGCAGTGAGATCAGGCCCTGGAATGAACGTGATTGCAGTTCGGCCTGGAGCAAACGGACTTCCGGCTCGCTGGAATTTTTCCAGAATTCGCGGTTCAAATCCTTGCCGCGACGCGAATGACGCGTGCCGTCCTCGAAGCCGGTCGGATTGCAGACCGGATAAAACGAAAGATAGTAGCCGGCCGCGAGTTCGGGGTGCGCCTCCAGCAACTGGATGAACTGGACGATGGCGTGGACGCCTTCCGGTTCGTCGCCGTGGATGCCGGCAAAAATGCCGACGCGGATCGGCGTATCGCCGCCACGCGGCCCGACGAAGAGATAGCGCGGCAGTTCGTAACTTTCGCCGTTCACTTCAAACTTCGCGGCGTGATTGGCGACGAGGTTGGGCGAGTTCGCAGCAATTTTCTCCAATGGCGCGAGCAAGTTGGCGATGGAGCGGCGTTGTTTGCGTGGCGCTTGCGGCGCGTGTTTTATCGGTGATGTGACGAGGGTCATAATTTTTTCCAGTGTTTAATTTCGCTGCCATTGTCCGGCGTTCCACGAATTCGTGAAAGTCGCTTGCTCCGTGTGACCGTCCGCGTAGCCCACATTGGCGCGGCGGTTGTGCCGTTCGAGCAATTGCGCCTGCGAGGTCGTCCCCGGCGCGATGACTTGGATGGGATACAAGCCGCCGCGCGATGGCGTGTTGTCGCCGCGCCCGGCGTCGGCGAGGATGATGAAATTCGACGGCTTCACGATGGAGCTGTCCGTGTAGTTTTCATTGAAACCATAATTCGGGTTCGCCTGATACCAGGTGCTCTGACCGAAACCGGGTGAATAGTTGGCCTCGCTCAAGTTGAAACCATAGTCGGTTGTAAACCACTGGCCGGGTCCGGGTGTGGGCCAATCCACCGAGGCACGGCAGCGGAATGCGTTCGCGCCGGGATCCGCATTCGCGCCAGGATTGGAAATAAAACCAGTGCTGGCGATGAAAGGCTCGAGCTGGCCGCGAATGGAAAACGGAGTGCGGTCACTTGCCGTATCGGGAATCGCCCCCCAACGAGCCGTGTCGGTGGCTTCCCGTTCCGTGACGGCCTTGGGAAAGCGATCGTTGTTGTCGCCCAGGAAAAGTTTGAAGCCCACGTTGACCTGCCGGATGTTTGAAAGGCATGCCCCGCGCTTGGCGGCGTCCTTCGCCTTGGCCAGCGCCGGCAGCAGCATGGCGGCAAGGATGGCGATGATGGCAATCACCACCAGCAGTTCAATCAAGGTGAACGCGGTTCTTCCGGCGAACCCGGTCTGCCCGGCTGTGTATTGTATCGTGACGATTTGTTTGTTTATTTTCATAGTTCCAATTGGGTTTAATTTTTTGGAACCTCCGGCTGTCCGGTCAGCGCCGCTGTGTTTTGTTATTCGTTTGCTGTTTGTTTGTGCGGTGGCTTGTCCAGTCGCACCTCATTGCGGTTGATAGATCTGGTCGAACGTGCCGCCGTCGGCGAAGTGTGTTTTCTGCGCCTTGGCCCAGCCGCCGAATTCCCCGTCAATCGTGACGAGTTTCAACTGGTTGAAATTGGCGGCATATTTGGCGGCGGCGGCTTCCGAACGCGGGCGATAGAAATTCTTGCCGGCGATGTCCTGGCCTGCGTCGGAATAAAGATATTTCAGATACTCGTTCGCCACCTCGGTCGTGCCGTGCCGCTTCGCATTTTTATCCACCACAGCCACGGGCGGCTCAGCGAGGATGCTCAAGGACGGCGTGACGATCTCAAATTTATCCGCGCCAAATTCCTTCAGCGCCAGGTGCGCCTCGTTTTCCCACGCGAGCAGAACATCGCCGATTTCGCGCTGGACGAACGTCACGGTCGAGCCGCGCGCGCCGGTATCCAGCACCGGCACATTTTTGTAGAGCTGAGCCACGAATTCCTTGGCCTTCGCCTCGTCGTGATTATTCGCTTCCGAAGCGTAAGCCCACGCCGCGAGATACGCCCAGCGGGCGCCGCCGGAAGTTTTCGGATTCGCCGTCACGACGCTGACGCCCTTTTTCACCACGTCATTCCAATCCTTGATGCCTTTGGGATTTCCTTTGCGGACCAGGAACACGATGGTCGAGGTGTAGGGCGTGCTGTTGTTGGGCAGACGCTGCTGCCAGTCGGCGGGCAGCAACTTCGCCTGCTTCGCGATTGCATCAATGTCATAAGCCAGCGCCAGCGTGACCACGTCGGCTTCCAGGCCGTTGACGACCGCCTGCGCCTGCTTGCCCGAACCGCCGTGTGATTGCGAGATGTTGACGGTGTCGCCGGTTTTCCCCTGCCAGTATTTGACGAACGCCGCGTTGTATGCGGTGTAAAGCTCGCGGGTCGGGTCGTAGGAAACGTTGAGCAGCTTGAGGTCCTTCGCGCTGGCAGAAACCGCCAGCGACGTGGCCAGTAGAACTTTAAGAAATGTTTTCATGATTCGTAATGTTAAGTTTTCGTTCCGGTTAAAATGCCAGTTGCACGCGGGTGAAGAAAACGCTTTCCGGCTGGCGCGTCGTGACGGCCGGAGCGGTCGTCCCCGTTCCACCGCCGCCGGTGAACGTCGTGCGCGAATAGCTCGCGTTCAAGCGGATGTTTTTATTCAGATACCAGTTCAAGCCCGCCGACCAGGCTTGTGCCGCCGAAGCCGAGGTGGCCGGATTGGCGAACACCGGGAACGCGTCATCGTCAATGTTCAATTCGGCATAGCGGGCGACCACCTGCAACGCGCCCCACTGGCCTTTGTGCGGATCAAACGGATGCAGCGGCGTAATGCCGTTGAACGAGGCGTTTTCCCCGGTCAAAACCCAGCCGCCGGAAATTTCCCAGGCCGTGTTCTGGAGATGGGCCTGCGCCCCCGTGCCGGTATTGAGAACTCCTTGATCGGAAATGGCATATTCGCCCAGCAAACTCAATGGTCCGTAATAATAATATCCTTGCGGCGAAAGTCGCCAGTGGTTGCCGTTCGCCACGACTGCGCCGGTGGCGGGATTGTAGGCGAAGAATTGCTGCTGCCCGTCCGTTGTGTAGCCGGGCAAGGTGCCGCCGGTCGTCGAAGGCAGGCCGGCCGCAGTTCTGGAGGTGTTCCCTGAACTGCCCGCCACGCCGAACCCGAGATTCTGCAAGGCCGTGATGTCCGAATTCTTGAACGGCAGGGAGAACAGCCGTCCCGCGAATTCGCCGTCATTGTCCACGTTGGCATTGCTCGAATTTCGGAAGTCTCCCACGCCGTTGAAAATGCCCACTGCATAGCTCAACACGCCGCCGTTGATGTCGCCCCACAACTGCACGCCCACATCGCGGTTCGGAACGAGGTCAGTCACCAGCGAACGTTCGTTGAACGAGGTATTCACGTCCGCCTGCAACTGTTCGAGGCCCACCGGCGTTTTGAATTTGCCCACCCGCAATTGCGCCCACGGCTCGTAACGGTAATTCGCGTAGGCATCGAAAATCTGCACCGATGACCCGCCAAAGTCCGGGATGAACACGAAATCAAAATCCCGGTAGAGCGTGCCTTGAAAGATCGGACGCGCCCGGCGCAACAGCAGCCCGTCATTGCCCTTGGCGCCGCTGTTGTCCAAAAACGTGCGGTCGTCCACTTGAATGACGCCTTTCAGACTGAACACAAAATTCGAGTCCGCCGAACTCGCCGTCAAACCGCCGGGACCGATGCTCAGCTTGGGCTGCGTTTTCGCCAGCGCCGCCGCCGCTTCCTGATCCAGTTCGCGCTCGCGGGCAAGAATCCGGACTTTCTGGTCGAGTTCCTGCACTTGTGCGTTCGCAATGTTGGTGGCGGCCTGCTGCTCCACCGCGCGCTGACTTTCCAGCGCTTGAACCTTCTGGCTCAGCTCGCGTAATTGTTGTTTCAACGCTTCAATATCGGCATCCCGATTGGTATCGCTGGTGCCGTCGGCGGCCAGCGACGTGAAGGCCAGTTGCGCCCCCAGAATCGTTGCCAGCCATAGTTTGCTTAATTTCATTTTTACTTTTCAGCTTCGGGCCGCTTCCGATGATTCGGTCAGCGGTTCAATTTGCTTTTAGGATTTGTGCCTCCAGAGTTCTGGTCGGCCTTAAATTTTCTTTGGTTTGTCCAGACGCACCCGCTCGGTCTTTTCAATCTGCGTCACTTGCGAATCGTGGACCACGATCTGCACCACCCCGAAACGCAGCGAACCGACCTGCTGCCGGACGACTTCCAGCCAGTCCGGCTTTTCATCCGCACCGCTGACCGAGTTGACTGGGACCGCGCTCATATTCTTATAATTCTTAATTGCGACTGTTCTTGTCGTTATTAAACCCAAATAAAAAGATTTGAACCAACTGCTCAAATCTTTACCCAACCCAACCCGCTCAAACCTGAAACCGCCTCCTTGGCGTCCGAGTTAATAACGACTTACTATGTCGTTATTATCCACGCGTGGGTGAACTTGTCAAATATCTTTTTGAAATTATTTCAGATCCCTTCTCCACCGGCAAATACCCCCGATATTTCCTGATTGGACACCGGCAAGACCTTGGCCACATCTGCCAGGGTCGAACGGTCCATCACGCCGGCGACATAGTTGCGAATATCCAGAAACACGCGCCGGAAACGGCAGACCGGCTCCTGCGAACAGCGTTTGTAGCCGGCGACGGAAACACAATCAATCGGAGCCAAAATGCCGTCGAAATGACGCACCACCTCGCCCATCGTGATCTTGGCCGGATTCTTTGCCAGAAGATAACCGCCCCGGATACCCGCCGTGCTTTCCACCCAACCCTTCGCCTTGCAATCGAGCATGATCTGCTCGAGAAAGCGCTTGGGCACATCATTGCGCCGGGCCAGTTCACGGATGGGAATCGGCGTGCCGCCAAAATGATCCACCAGCGTGAACAATACCCGCAATGCGTAATCAGTTTTCTTGGAAACCCACATGTCAAATCAACGATATGACTGGTGGGCATTAAGTCAACCGGAAGTTTTAGGCCGGAACCGGCTTGAAAATCATCCCGGTGAAAATATGAGTCAAATGCTCGTGGGGAGGCGACTCCTCAAAATCATGGCTTCGCGTTCGTTGCCTGGCTGAAATCCATGCCGATGGCGCGTTCAAATCGCGCGCGCGCGGCGTCATAATCGTGCAACGCCTGCACCTCCGTGCTGCGCGCCGTCGTGAGCGACGTCTCGGCATCCAGCACGTCGAGTTGCGTGCCGGTGCCGGCGCTGGCGCGGGCATAGGCCTCGCGCAAGGACTCCTCGGCCTCAGCCTGCACGGTTTTTTGTGATTCCAAAACTTCCTGAGCGCCGATGAAATCGGAATAGGTCGTGCGGACTTCCAGTTCGATCTGGCGCGCCTTCTCATCCACGGAGGTTTTTGATTTCTGATAAAGCGCCTTGGCCTGGACAACTTTGCCGTGCGTCAATAGACCGTCAAAAATGTTCCAGGTCACCTGCGCGCCGGCATTCCAGCCGTCAAGGTATTGATCAAGGCCGGGGGCCGGAGGATTGGGATCAGCGGCGGTTGGACTGCGAAATTGCTGGTTCAACCAGTTGTAGCCGGCAAAAATCTGGAGGTTCGGTTTGTAACCGGACGAGGCGTCCGTGATGTTGAGGTTCTGCAATTCCTCCGTCTTGCGCAACGCGACCAGTTCGGACCGTCGTTCCAGTGCCTGCTGGAGCGCGTCGGGTAAATTGATCGGATACGGCGCGGAGTCCAGCGTGTCGGTAAGATTCAGCGGAATATTATCCCAAAGGTCACGCGGCAGATCGTAACCGAGCAGGTTGGCCAGATTATTTTTGGCGATGCGATAATTGTTCTGCGACTGGATCAACGGCGGACGCGCATTGGCCAGCGCGACCTTGGCACGGAGCACGTTGAAATGCGGCACGGTGCCGGCGTCAAAACGGTGTTGCTGATCGTCCAGTTCCTTTTGCAGCAGATTGACGGAAGCCTGATTGACGATGATCTGCTGCGCGGCGAGCAGGATGTCATAATAGGCCAGCCGCACGGACAACAGCGTATCCGCGATCACCGTGTTGTATTGCGCCAGAGCCTGCTGCTTGGTGACCTTGGCCGCCTTGATCGCCGCCACCAGTTTGCCGCCCTGATAAATGGACTGGATGATTTGCAGGCCGGCGGTCCAATTCTGATTGGGGGTTGTTGTCCCCGGAATACTGTCAAGGGCGCGCGATTCAATGTATTTATACTGGCCGGTCGCCTGCAACTGCGGCAACGCCACCGCGCGCGTCTGCACCACCACGCCATACTGCGCTTCGAGATCGCTCTTGGCCTTGAGGATTGTGTCGTTCTGCTGGAGCGCGATGTCCAGAGAATCCGCCAATGATAATGGCCTCGTGAGCCAGGAGGGCAGGCCATTGGTGCTTTGGGCGTTGAGCGATCCGGCCAGCAGCACCAGCGCGAGGGGAAAAATTATTTTTGTCATTTTGATTTCATCGTTTTGGCTTCCGGCAAATGTTTCATCGCCGCCAGCGAGAAATTGGCGACATGCTCCGCCAGTTGGGCGATGCCGACATTGTCGTATTTCTGCTCGGGAAACAAACGGGAAACGACCGGCTGGCAATGGTGATAAAAGAGACACTGGCTCACCACGCTCAGACTGCACCGCCGCACGCGCTCGTCGTTCACCGGACATTTCAAAATCTCGGCCACGATCTTCCGCAATTGTTCGGACATGGGCCGGATGCGTTCTTCCACCAGCGAATCCAGGGCGGGCGTCGGTTCGATCATCTCGCGCGACATGAGCCTGCCATGCCACGCAATGGGCCCGGTGTCAAAAATCCGCAGCAGCAGCGATTGCACAAACGCGCGCAGCCGTTTTTCCGGGGATGCGTTGGGGCTGACATCCAGCAACGGCGGATGTTTTTCGAGCGCCTTTTGCTGGGAGTAGCGCACCACTTCGGCGTAAAGCGTCTCCTTGTCGCCAAAATGGTAATTCACCGCCGCAATGTTTGCGCCGGCCCGCCGGCAGATCTCCCGCACCGTCGCGGCGCGAAATCCGGTTTCGGCGAACACCGCGCCCGCCGCTTCCAATAGCTGCTGGCGGGTGGCGTCGTCCGGGGGCGCTGATGCATGTGACTTCACGTTTCAAACACAAGATTCAAACATTTGTTTGACACGTCAACCAAAATTTTGTTGAGTGACGGCGTAACAACTCGTTTCCCATGAAAGCTCCTCACATTTTGACGTTGGGCGCGCTCACGCTGGCGGCGGCATGCTGCGGCGGCTGCTCCGGTCATTCGTCCGATGAATTTCAGGGCTATCTCGAGGGCGAATACGTTTACATCGCCGCACCGCTCGGGGGCGCGCTGACGAATCTGGCCGTGGCCCGGGGCGACGCCGTGAAGGCCGGGCAAATGCTCTTTGCGCTGGAACGCGAATCCGAAGCCAGCGCCGTCCAGCAGGCGGAAAAAAATCTCGCGCAGGCCCAATCCCAACTGGACGATCTGACGAAAGGAAAACGTCCGACTGAAATCGCGTCGCTCACAGCCCAGTTGGCGCAGGCGCAGGCCAACCTGAAACTGGCCAAGGACGCATTGACCCGGCGCGAGCAGCTCGGTGATTCCCGGGTCATTTCCAAGGAGGAACTGGATCAGGCGAATATGCAGCGTGACGCGGACCAGGCAAGGGTGGATCAATTGGTGGCGGATTTGGAAACCGCGAAGCTTGGTGGACGTGAAGATGCCATCCACGCCGCAGAGGGTGCGGTCGCATCGCAAACCGCCGCCCTGGCCAAGGCGCGTTGGTCGTTCGACCAGAAACAACAATTCGCGCCCGCCGACGCGATGGTGCAGGACACGTTGTATCGGCAGGGCGAATGGGTGGCCGCCGGAAATCCGGTTGCGGTTCTGTTGCCGCCGGAAAATCTGAAAGTCCGCTTCTTTGTGCCGCAGGCCACGTTGCCGCAAATCAAAACCGGGGAAGCAGTGAAGGTCAGTTTCGACGGCGGCAAGCACCCGTATTCAGCAACGATCAATTATATTTCCACGCAGAACGAATACACGCCGCCGATCATCTTCAACCGCGAAAATCGCGCGAAGCTGGTTTACATGATTGAAGCCAAATTCTCTGCGACAGATGCGGCGAATCTGCGCCCCGGGCAACCGGTGGATGTGAAACTAAAATGAAACGCGGCAACAAAATCATTATCGGTGTAATTATATTTAGCGCTACTTTGGCGTTGGTGCTTCTTTTAAGTTTCTGGCAGGGAATACGCGATAACAAGACAGATGCTTACATTCACTCGCTTTCAAAATGGATAGAACTATATCAGCGAAGTGAAAATTTTTATCCTCATTCACTGTTGGACTTACCTTTAAATCATGAGTTGGACGAAAACTCAAAACAATCGGTTAAAAACCTCTTAAATGAAATTCAGCATAATCCATGGCATGACAATTACGATTATAACCCATCAACAAATGGATTCACAATAATCGTGACTGGCCCCGCACCACCACCGGAAGGCTGGTTCGGCAAACAGCGGCGGATTGAAAAATATTTCGCTATTGGAGATGCATTCAAGCAATGAGCGCCTCCGACCTCGTCATCGACGTGCGGGGCGTCACGAAAAAATTCGGCGCGCGCACGGTTGTCAACGACATCGCCATGCAGGTGCGGCCCGGCGAGATTTACGGTTTCCTCGGCCCGAATGGCAGCGGCAAGACCACCTTCCTGCGGATGCTCTGCGGTCTGCTCAAACCGGATGGCGGCGAAGGCAACTGCCTCGGTCTGGATTTCCGCACGCAAAGCGCCGAGATCAAAAAACGCGTCGGCTACATGACGCAGCGATTCAGCTTCTACGAGGATTTGAGCATCGAGGAGAATCTGGATTTCATCGCGCGGCTTTACGAGATTCCTCAACGTCAGGCTGGCGTGGAAAAAAGCCTTGAACGCCTCGGCATGGTGGCGCGGCGCAAGCAACTGGCCGGCACGCTCTCCGGCGGCTGGAAACAGCGGCTCGCGCTCGCCGCCTGTCTGATTCACGATCCGCAATTGCTCCTGCTCGACGAGCCCACGGCCGGCGTGGATCCGAAGGCGCGCCGCGAATTCTGGGACGAAATCCATCAACTCGCCGCCGGCGGTTTGACCGTGCTCATCACCACGCATTACATGGATGAAGCCGAGCGTTGTCATCGGCTGGCCTACATCGCCTACGGCAATTTGCTCGCCAGCGGCTCCGTGGACGACGTTGTGAAAACCGCCACGCTGACGACCTGGGAGGTCACGGGAACGAACCTTTCCGCGCTCGCCGCAAAACTCCGCGGTTTGCCGGGGGTGGAACAGGTCGTCGCGTTCGGCACCGCGCTGCACGTCAGCGGGCGCGATGCAGCAAAGTTGCGTGCGAGCGTGAGTCCTTGGATGACGGGTGAGTATCATTGGAACCAAATCGAATCGGGTTTGGAGGATGTGTTCATCAGCCTGATGGAAACGGCAAAGGACAATTTCTCGTGAAACTTCACTCCTTCAACTGGCGGCGGTTTTGCGCGATGGTCCGCAAGGAGTTTATCCAGATGCGCCGCGACCGCTTGACGTTCGGCATGATGATCGGCGTGCCGATGGTGCAGCTCATTCTCTTCGGCTTTGCGATCAATTCCGACCCGAAGCATCTGCCCACGGCGGTCTATTCCGCAGACAACAGCATTTTCTCACGCACCATTGTGCAGGCCATGCACAACAGCAGCTATTTCGACATCGTGCGTGAGCCGAAGAACGAGGCGGAAATCAACACATTGCTCGCGCAAAACACGGTGCAATTCGCCGTGAGCATTCCCGTGGATTTTTCCCGCAAACTGCTGCGCGGGGAAAAACCAGACCTGTTGCTCGAAGCGGATGCGACCGATCCGACGGCGGTGGGCTACGCGATCGCGGCGATGAATGCTCTGACGCCGATGGTTTTGAACCGGGATTTGACGGGGCCCTTGAGCAAGCTCCACGCGAGTTCCGCACCGTTCAACCTCGTCGTGCAGCAGCATTACAACCCGGAGAACATCACGCAGTATAACATCGTGCCCGGGCTCATGGGCGTGATGCTGACGATGACCATGGTGATGATCACGGCGCTGGCGATCACGCGCGAGCGCGAGCGCGGCACGATGGAAAACCTGCTCTCCACGCCGGTGCGGCCGGGCGAAGTGCTCATCGGCAAAATCGTGCCTTATATCGCGGTCGGTTATGTGCAGGTCACGCTGATCCTGCTGGCGGCAAAATTTCTGTTCGACGTGCCGATGGTCGGGAGCCTGCCGCTGTTGGTCGTGATGACCTTTCTGTTCATCGTCGCGAACCTCGCGGTGGGCATCACCTTTTCGACCATCGCCAAGAACCAGCTGCAGGCGATGCAGATGGCGTTCTTCTTCTTTCTGCCGTCACTGTTGTTGTCCGGTTACATGTTCCCGTTCCGCGGCATGCCGGTCTGGGCGCAAAACATCGGTGAATGTCTGCCGCTCACCCATTTTCTGCGCGTGGTGCGCGGGATTCTGCTGAAGGGAAATGGCATGGCCGATATTGCGCCGGACTTGTGGCCGATTGCGCTGTTCCTGCTGGTGATGCTGGTGATCGGCGTGAAGCGCTACCGGCAGACGCTGGATTAATCTGATGTAGCGGCGCCTCGGCAGAGAGCCGTATTCTAAAAATTAATGCGGCGGTCTGCCGACGCGCCGCTACGACGAACTGGCGCGGAGCAATTTCGCCACCGTTGCGTGGGCAAGAACGACGTCCGGCGTGCGTTGCAAGGCCTCGTCGTAATGGCGGGAAAAACCTTCGCCGGCTTCGGTTGCGACCAGCATCATCCGGGCTTGCGTGATCAATCCTTCCACATCCAGCACAGTCAACGGATCCTTCGCATCCAGCCGTTCATCCATCGCGGCGATCAGCTTGGTCATCGGGCTGAGCCAGGCAAACCACGGATCGCTGGTGAGCAGCTGGAGAAATTGATACGGCGAGGCGATTTTGCCGAACGTGGCCTCGTAGCTGACCCGTTCCGATTCCAGCAGCGCCTTGTGCAAGAGCAGCAGCGCTTCGCGCAGCTCGCTCAGCCGCGGACGCAATCCGGCCGGTTCGGGGCAGGGCAGATTTGGATTTTCTTCGCTCAAGCGGCGGCAGTTTACAACCGGCGCAAGCTGTTCGCTATAAAATCCTGTAGCCGGTTTATCGCCCGGATGGCCAAGATATGCCTTCCTCCTCGTCCTCGTCCTCGAAATTCAAGTAAAACCGAGAACGAGAACGAGGACGAAACCGCTGTTTCCGGCTAAACTTGCAAATTGGCCGGTTTTCGGTTCTCCTTGGTCAAGATGTGGCAAACCTTTGGACGTTGGGTTTTAATCGTAAGTCTGCTGGTCGTGTCGGTCTGCGTGGCCTCGGAGTCTGCCGAGGTCAATCTCGACTATGTCGCGAAACTTGCTTTGGACCGGGCGAAACATCCGTTCCACTCGCCGCGCGCCGACCTGCCCAAGGTGTTGCAGCAGGACAGCCTCGACTACGACAAATACCGCGAGATCCGTTTCCGCCGTGACCGCGCCCTCTGGACGGCGGACAAACTTCCCTTCCGCATCGAGTTTTTTCATCCGGGCTATCTGTATCAGGAACCGGTGCATGTGAATGAATTCACGCTGACGCATGTCCAGCCGATCCGGTTCGTGCAGGATTTTTTTGATTACGGCACTCTCGACATCGCCAACAAGATTCCCTCCAAGACCGGTTACGCGGGATTCCGCGTGCTGTATCCGCTGAACAAGACGAATCAACTGGACGAGCTGGGCGCGTTTCTTGGGGCGAGTTATTTCCGGCTGCTCGGCAAAGACCAGCGCTACGGCGAGTCGGCGCGCGGGCTGGCGCTGGATTGCGGCGAAAGCGGTCGTCCGGAGGAATTCCCCATCTTCACCGACTGGTGGCTGGGCAAGCCGCACAATGATGACAATGAAATCCGCCTCTACGCGATTCTCGACAGTGTCAGCTGCACGGGGGCTTATGAATTTCTCATCCGCCCCGGCGATACGACCGTCTGCGACATTCAGGCCATTTTATATCTACGGGACACGAACAAGGTGCACGCCGTGGATCCGAAGCGGATGCCCGTCTCCACCCTCGGCCTGGCGCCGCTGACCAGCATGTTCTGGTTTGGGAAGAACACCGAACACAAACCCGATGACTACCGTTCCGAGGTCCACGACAGCGACGGCCTGTTGATGCACATGGACGGCGGCGAGATCTTGTGGCGGCCCCTCGATAATCCGCCAACAATGCGCCATCAAATTTTTTCCGCGCCGAACATCCGGGGTTACGGATTGATGCAGCGGGAGCGCTCGTTCGCCGCGTATCAGGACAGCTTCAACCCGTATCATCTGGTGCCGAGCGTCTGGGTGGAACCGCATGGCAACTGGGGTGACGGCAACCTGCATCTGGTGGAATTGAGTTCCGCCTTTGAAGGACTGGACAACATCGTTGCCTTCTGGGATCCGAAGATCAAACCCGCCCCGTTGCAGCCGTATCGTTTCGGTTACACGCTTTACTGGACGGGCGAAACCGACCTGAAGCTTTCGGAAAACAAGGCCGTCTCCACAAGGGTCGGCCTGGATCTGACCCGCAAGGACTGCCGCCGGATCGTCATTGATTTCGACGGCCCCAAACTGGACGGCATCCCGGAAAGCTCGCCGCCGCAGGCCATCGCGAACTGCAGCCCCAATGCCGATATCACCGACAATCTCGTCCAGCGCAATCCCTACCTCGGCACCTGGCGGGTGGTGCTGCAATTGCAGCCCAAGCCTGGCAACGTGGACCCGGTGGATCTGCGCTGCACGTTGCAAACCGGGACGAACGTCCTGAGCGAAACCTGGACCTACCAATGGAGTCCACCATGAACCCCGCGATTTTGCCGGATGAATCCGGGCAGCTGGCCGGCCGGCCGCTGGTGGAGTGGAATGCCGCCTACGTGAAAGTGGAAAGTTATTTTCATGCGCTCCGCATCCGCAACAAACCGCTGCTCGGCCAGCTCGTCCTGCGCGTGCTCGAACGCGCCCAGCGCCGCGCCCCCGCCGAGCCCGGCGTCGCGACCACCCTGCTTGCCGCCGAGGAGATGGACCGCATTGTGACGGAATGGTTTTCCGAAGTGCTGCAATCGCCGCTCACCCGGGCCGACCAGACCCTTTCCACGCGGGGACGGCTTGCCCTGCTCCTCGCCGACATGCCCGGTAAATGGCAGGACCAGTTCCTGCGCCCTGGCCCGTGGCCGGAGGAATTCACCAGCGCCATGCGGGAAACGTTTCTGCGCGCCGGTCCCGACTTCCAGCTTTCCAAGATGACACCGCGTCCGCTCGACCTCGGCCCGATCACCACGCTGACCAACCTGGGACAGATGCCTTATTTCCGGATGGCCATGGCGTGGACCTTTCTTGCGCTGGTGCTCGTCGCTATTTTCATCCTGACGCACAAATAAGTCATGCCTGCTAAATCGTCACCCCCGCACGTGACACCGGTCTTGCGCATCGAACGCGGCTGGCGCGTCTTCGTTTTTTATTCCGGCGCGCTGCTGCTCACCGGGCTGGTTTCGTTGATCTTC
Organism: Verrucomicrobiia bacterium; assembly: GCA_035577265.1. Lineage (GTDB taxonomy): Bacteria > Verrucomicrobiota > Verrucomicrobiia > Limisphaerales > UBA11358 > UBA11358. The sequence goes on from DATLVR010000129.1 coordinate 92,018, forward strand.
GCCGACCTGCTCTGGCGCACCGGCTGGTCCGCGGCCCGCACCGTGCTGCTGGTGCTCTTCGTGGTCCTGTTTCTGTTCACGGCCATTGGCTGCATGCACGGCTTGTATGGATTTTTCCTGCGGATGTCCCGCGATTCCCGCCGCATCACCCGGTTGAAGGAATATCGCCACCAGAACATTGACGGCACCAGCACCGCGATCATCTTTCCGATCTACAACGAGGATGTGGTCCGCGTTTACGAAGGCTTGCGCGCGACGTTTCAATCGCTCGAAAAGACGGGGCAGCTCGAGCGGTTCGATTTTTTCATCCTGAGCGATTCGACCAATGCGGACAAATGGGTGGAGGAGGAACGCCGCTGGTATGATCTGATCCGTGAACTCGATGCGCTCGGTAAAATTTATTACCGCCGCCGCCTGGTCAACGAAGCCCGCAAGAGCGGCAACGTGCGCGACTTTCTCAACGCCTGGGGCCGGCGCTACCGCTACTTCATCTGCGCCGATGCCGACAGCGTCATCCGCGGCGAAACGCTCGTGGACCTCGTGAAAATGATGGAGGTTCATCCGACGGTCGGATTGATCCAGACGGTTCCCGCGCTCGTGAATGCGGAATCCCTGTTCGGCCGCATCCAGCAATTTGCCAACCGGCTTTATGCGCCGGTCTTCATCACCGGGCTGAACTACTGGGCGCTCGACCTGGGAAATTACTGGGGCCACAACGCCATCATCCGCACCGAGCCGTTCATGCTCTGCTGCGACCTGCCGCATCTGCCCGGACTCAAGCCGTTCGGCGGCCAGATCTTGAGCCACGATTTTGTCGAGGCCGCGCTGATGTCGCGTGAGAACTGGGAGGTCTGGTTCGCCCACGACCTGGAAGGCAGCTACGAGGAAGCCCCGCAGGCGTTGATCGAAAACGCGCAGCGCGAACGCCGCTGGTGCCAGGGCAACTTGCAGCACGCCCTCGTGCTGTTCACCAAAGGATTGCGCGGCGTGAGCCGGCTGCATTTGATTCTCGGCATCTGCGGCTATCTCGCCAGCCCGCTCTGGCTGGCGTTTCTGCTCACGTTCAACTGGATTTACTGGTATCAGGAATACACGGAACTTTCGAACATCCCCGTCCCGGCGTTCACGCCCTTCTTGAGCGGCCTGAGCGGCACGGCCCATGCGCTGCTGATTTTCGTCATCTGCATGGTCGTCATCATGCTGCCCAAAGCGCTCGCCCTGATTGACCTCGCGCACGACTGGCCGCGTCGCCGCGCTTTCGGCGGGCTGGCGCGCGCCACGGCGAGCGTGGTCGGCGAAACGATTTTTTCCACCTTGCACGCGCCGCTGCTGATGCTCTGGCACACCCGGTTCGTGCTGACCAACCTGCTCGGCATCAGCGTTGGCTGGACGACGCAAAAGCGCGCCGCCGACGGCACGACCTGGTTGTATGCGATCCAACGTCACTGGGGCCACACGCTGATTGGCGGCGTCTGGGGTGCGTGCATGTGGCGGCTGGAACCGTCGTTGTTCTGGTGGTTCACACCCGTGCTGTCCGGGATGGTCTTGTCCGTTCCGCTGAGCGTGTTGACGAGCCGCCGCAGCCTCGGCGCGCGGGCCAAAAGCGTCGGACTGTTTCTCACCCCGGAAGAAACCCAGCCGCCGGCGGAAATCGTCTCTTTGCGTTCGCATCTGAAAATTCACGATCTTACCGATGATCCGGCTCCATCGCGCACGCACGCCGGCCTGGCCGAGGCCATTCTGGATCCTTACGTGAACGCCATCCACGTTTCGTTGTTGCGCGAGAAACAGCTCAACCCGGTCTATGCCGAGCAATTTTCCAAGCTCGGCGCGGGCAGTGATCGCGCGCAAGAACTGGGGCAAAAGTTGCTGGTCGAAGGGCCGGACAAACTGGCCGCGGCCGAACGGATGCTGGTCATGGCCGATCAACGGCTCATGGTCTGGCTGCACCAGCAAGCGTGGCAGCGCTCCGGCGAATCGCTCGCCCCCTGGTGGCGCGCGGCGATATTGGAATTCAGCCGGCGGGATTAAAATTTCTCACAGCAGTTCCAAAACCCGCTGTAATTCCGCGTCCGTGTTGTAGAAATGTGGTGAGAGGCGGATGTAGTTCTGCCCATTGCGGTCGCTCCGCAGCGACGCGATGACGCCGGCGTCCGCCAGCTTTCTGTGCAAGGGTGAGGGGTCTTTGCCCGGCTGAAAAAAGGTGACAATGCCGCTGGCATTTTCCGGCTTCGCATCCGCATTCAGAACCGTAAAGCCTTTCGCCTGCAACGCCGGCACCAGCAATGCGCGTTTGCGGAGCAGTTCGGCGGCGATGTTTTCCACGCCGATCTCCTGCACGAGTTCCAGGGAGGCGATCAACCCGACGATGCCGAGCAGGTTGTGCGTGCCGGCTTCGTATTTGGTCGCGTCGTTGCGGAATTCGATTTTATCCTGCGCGACAAAATTGGGATTCTTCACGTTATGCCAGCCGTAGATGGGGGGATTCAATTTCTCCTGCAGTTCGCGCCGGACGTAAAGCACGCCCGCGCCGCACGGACCGAGCAGCCATTTGTGCGCGTCGGCGGCCAGAAAATCCACGTGTTCCACCGTGGTCGGAAACGCGCCCAGCGTCTGGATGGCGTCGAGGCAGAATAAAATCCCGCGCCCGCGCAGATATTTTCCGATGGCCTGATGTTCGAGCCGGTAGCCGCTGATGAAATGGCATGACGCCAGCGCGACAAGTCGCGTGTTTTCGTCCACCTGCCCCATCACATCAACCGGACGGATGACCCCGAGGCCGCGGGTGTTGATCAGCCGCACCTGCACGCCTTTGGCAGCGAGCGCCATCCACGGATAGACGTTCGATGGATAATCGTCGTGATAAATCAGGATGTTGTCGCCTTTGCGAAAGCTCAGTCCGGACGCGACGAGGCTCAAGCCCAGCGAGGTCGGCCCGACGAGCGCAATCTCCTCACGCTGGCAGTTCAGCAACTGCGCCGCGAGCTTCCGCGCGTCGCCCAGGCGGTGGAGCATGAAGGCTTCCTGATCGCCCAGCGTCCCCTGCGCGGCACACTCGGAAACCGCGGCAGCAACGCGATGCGGCAACGGGCAGACGCCGGCGTGGCCGAGGAAAATCTTGTCGCGCGCGACGGGAAATTCGTGGCGGCGCAATTCTTCGTTGGTCAGGATTTCAGCAAGGGTCATGGGACAAAATAAATTCTAAAAGGCCGGAATCAAAATCCGCCGGTGATGGTGGATATCTGGTTGAAGTAGCCGACCCAAAACTGGATGATAAAGTAGGCGATCATGACGGCGACGATCATGTAGATGAGGCGCGGCAGCCATTGTGCGAAGGCCTCGAGCTTGTGCGTGCCCTCCTCCTGATAATGCGCGTAAAGGCGGCGCAAGGTTTCATCCAGCTTGCCGCTGACTTCGCCGCTCGCGTAAAGGTTGGCGAACAGGTCGGGAAACACGGAGTATTTTCGGATTTCCTCGGCGGGCGTCTGCCCGGCGACAATATAGGGTTTCATGGCGACCACCGCGCGGCGCACCGACGGCATACCACTCGCGTTGCCCGCCAGTTCCCAGGCTTGAATCATGTTCACGCCGGCGCTGATGAGGGCCTCGAGGGCGGCCGCGAACCGGGCCAGCGCGAGATAATGCCGCGCCTTGCCCAGAAGGGGGATCCAGCGCAAGAGGGATTCGACCAGCGCGCGCCAGCTTTCGCCATGACGGCTTTGCGTGGCGTAAATGATCACGGCGGTGATCACATAAAGCGGCGAGAGCACCAACGCGGCTTTGATAAACAACAGCGGCAGGCTGGCGTTGAACTGCGACTTGGCGAACGGAATGATGATGAGGAAAACCAATGCGGCAACATGCACGAGCCCGACCGGATACAGGAGTTGGGAAATCAACTGCTTGGTCATACGGGCCTGATCGGTGTAATAATTAGCGAGCAGACGGAAACACGCGTCGAGCCGGCCGCTCCGTTCGCCGGCGTCAATCAGGGAGATGTCAAATTCCGGCAGCCATCCGTCCACCTGCTGCAGCGCCCCGGCGAATGTGCGGCCTTGCCCGAGTTCATTGAGCAGGCGTTGAATCGGTTCGCGGTAGGAGCGGGCCGGCGGATTGCGTTTGAGCTGTTCCAACGACTGCAGAATGCCGATGCCGGCAGCCGTCAGCTGCGACAGCTGATGATAGAATTCGGCGCGCTGGGTGAACTGGCGGGGCGTGATGGTTAACGACATAACGCCCGCGGCCGGACTAAACCGCGACGCGGTCGAGACTGGCCTTGAGGTCGCGCTTGCTCTTGGCGCCGACCATCTGTTCGGCGACTTCGCCCTTGTTGATCAAGAGCAGCGTGGGGATGGCGCGAATGCCGTATTTGGTGGCGAGCGCCTGCTGCTCGTCAATGTTGACCTTGCCGATCTTGATCTTGCCATCGTATTCGTCGGCCAGTTCATCCAAGAGCGGTGCGATCATCTTGCAGGGGCCGCACCATTCAGCCCAGAAATCCACGAGGACGGGCGTGGTGGATTGGAGAACTTCTTTTTCAAAATTATCCTGCGTGAGCGCGGAAATCAGGGGGGATGCCATAAGTCAAAAATTCAATGCGACCAAACGGGATTAAGAATTCAGCGCGTCGGAGAGGATCATCATCATCCAGACCGTGAGACCGACCGCAGCCAGGCCAAGAACGGCGGCGGCAATGGCCAGGGCTTTGTCGAGCGGACTGATCTTTGTCGCAGCGGCAGGAGCAGCAGCCGGCCTGCGGGGAGCGGCCGTGGTGGCCGCGGCGGGTGCGGCGGCGGCAGTGCGCGCGGCGGCGGCGGGTGCGGCTGAACTCCGCAGGGGAGGAGCGCCGGGCGCCGGTGGCGCGGGGGCGGCCATGGGAGCGCCACTGGAGGCGCCGGTCGGGCCGCCGGGCGGCAAAGTCGGCAACTTGATGGTCGGAGCCGCCGTCGGTTTCGGCGGCAAATTGATCCGGACGGTTTCTTTTTTGGGCTGAACCCGGCCGGTGGATTTTTTCATCGGCTCAGCGCCGGTGGGTGCGCCCGGATTGATTGGAGGAATATCGGCCATAAGTTTGATTCTGAAGATAAGGTTCGCCCGGCGACTGTCAAATTTATTTCTGAAAAGAAAAACCGGACTGGTGGAATCCATCAGTCCGGTAAGAGGTGTTGGTTGATGGCCGGCTTAAGTTTTTTCCTCGATCAGTTCCCGGCGTGCGCCCCCGAGCAGCTGCTCGACAAAAGCGGTGGAATAGACCCCGCGCCGGAAATTCGGATCCTGCATGATGGCCTGTTGAAAGGAAATGGTCGTCTTGATGCCGGTGACCATGTATTCACCGAGCGCACAGCTCATGCGGTCAATGGCTTCGCGCCGGTCCTTGCCGAAGGTGATCAGCTTGCCGATCATTGAATCATAGGTCGGCGGAATCGTGTAGCCGGCATACGCATGCGTATCCACGCGCACGCCGCGACCGCCGGGCTGATAATACATTTCCAACCGGCCGGGGCTGGGACGAAAATCATCGAACGGATCTTCGGCGTTGATGCGGCACTCGATGGCGTGCCCTTTCATCTGGATGTCACCCTGCGAGTGCTGGAGCGACTCGCCCGCCGCGATCAATATCTGGTAACGCACCAAATCAATGCCCGTGACCTCTTCGGTAACCGGATGCTCCACCTGGATGCGCTTGTTGACTTCGAGGAAATAGAAATTGCCGTCGTTATCCACGATGAACTCAACCGTTCCGGCATTCGTGTAACGGGCAGCCTCGGCGATCCGGACGGCGGCTTTGCCGATTTTATCGCGCAGCTTGCGGAATTTATTCTCCAGCAACGGGGATGGCGATTCTTCAATCAGTTTCTGGTTGCGGCGCTGCACCGAGCAGTCGCGTTCACCCAGATGAATGATGTGGCCCTTGTTGTCGCCCAGAATCTGGAATTCGATATGGTGCGGGTTCTCAATGAACTTCTCGATGTAAACATTCGAATTGCCGAAGGCTTTTTCCGCTTCGGTGCGTGCCGTGTGATAACCTTTGACGAGCGAAATATCATTGTGCGCCACGCGCATTCCGCGGCCGCCACCGCCGGCGACCGCCTTGATCATCACCGGATAACCGATTCGCTTGGCGATGATCAGTGCTTCTTTTTCATTCTCGACAATCCCCTCGGAACCGGGTGGCGTCGGCACGCCGGCCTTTTTGGCCAGTGCGCGGCTCATGGCTTTGTCTTCCAGCGCGCTCATCGCCCGCGGGCTTGGACCAATGAATCGGATGTTGCAACTTTCGCAGACTTCGGCGAAATGGGCGTTCTCGGATAGAAAACCGTAGCCCGGATGGATGGCGTCCACATCCGCAATTTCCGCCGCGCTGATGATACGATCGATCCGGAGATAGCTTTCAGACGCCGGGGCTTTACCGATACAAATGGCCTCGTCCGCCATCTGAACGTGCATGGAATTGGCGTCCACCTCCGAATAGACCGCCACGGTGCGGATGTTCAGCTCTTTGCAGGCGCGGATGATGCGGACGGCAATTTCACCGCGATTGGCGACCAGAATTTTTTCAAACATGGGCTTTCAACGAAAGCAGACAGGGTTCAAGTGACGTGCTGCCGCAATTTCAGTTCGGACGGACTTTGAACAAAGGCTGGCCAAATTCCACCGGCTTGCCGCTTTCGACCAGCACCTGGGTGATGATGCCTTTGACCTCGGCTTTGATCTCATTCATCACTTTCATGGCTTCAATGATGCAGACGACGGTGTCGGCGTTGACCTCTGAGCCAACTTCGACATAACTGCCCGCTTCCGGGGAAGGCGCGCGGTAAAAAGTCCCAATCATCGGGGATTTAATATCTATCTCACCCGTTGCCGCAACTTGAACCGCATTGCCGGGTGCTACCGCAAGTGATTGTATGGCGGGAGGGGCACTGACAACAGCAGGCTCATCATACTGAACAGCCGGGGCACCGCCGTTCAATCCACGTTTCAGTCTGATTTTTGAATCCTGCCGCTCCAATTCGAATTCCGTAATGGAATTCTTCTTCATCAAATCGATGATGGCTTTAATATCTTTTAGGTCCACGGTTCGTTCTCGTTAAAGTAAAATTGTTTTAAGAATTATCCCTCAAAACAGCGGCCAAAATCCAGCCCTGTTCTAAATCCTCATAAGATTGGCCGCAGTCTAGAGTTCGCCAAGGCAATCGTCAAGAATCAAAACTATCAATTTAGAACCCATCAAAACCATCGCTTTTACCGCAATTAGTGGATTATTTAACGTCAACTGCTGCCTCAAGCCCTAAAATGTAGGATTTCTGTCCGAAACCTGTTATTTGCCCACGACAAACGGGTGCGATCAGCGATTTATGCCGAAACTCTTCGCGGGCGTGGACATTGGAAAGATGAATCTCAATCGCAGGCACGCCCACCGCCGAAATCGCATCACGCAACGCAATGCTTGTATGCGTGTAGGCCGCAGCGTTGATCACTATCACCTCAAATTTCCCCCTGGCCTGCTGAATCCAACCGACCAGTTCGCCTTCCAAGTTGGACTGCCGAAATTCAACCTCCACTTTCAATTCGGCGGCGCGCTCCCGCACTTTGGCTTCGATATCCGCCAAAGTCGTGCGACCATAAAATTCCGGCTCACGCTGGCCAAGCAGGTTCAAGTTGGGACCATTGAGGAATAGAATCTTCATTTACGGTCAAAAGGTTAATTTGCTGCCACCGACTTGTCTATTTGATTTCCCGAGCTTCCCAAGATGCCCCCCAGCAACGTAAAGGCCGTCCATGCCAGAGCGGGAACATAGAGGCTAAATTCACCAATCCCCTGAACGAACCAGCCCATCAATCCAGCAAAAATCGCGAAAGTCAGCGGGCTGCCGGAATTCCAGACGCGACGGCCGAGGATGACCAGTGCCAGCAAAATCCAAGCTGCATAACAAATCCCGCCCGGGATTCCCGAGTCTGAAAATTGTTCCAGATAATCATTGTGGGTCAGGCGCGTCATTTCTGCTTCCGGCGATTTAAGTTTCGCGTATGGCCGTTGAAAAGTGCCCGGACCGGTTCCGAATAGCGGATGCCTGGCGGTTGTTTGCACCGCCGCCCGCCAATAATCGAGGCGGGCGCTGGCACTGGTGGCACCAGCGGCAAAATAATTTTGGAATCGAACCGCAAAAAAAACCAAGCCAACCAGCAGAACCATGATCAACGCCGTCCATTTCAATCGAGGCGCCCATTTCAGCCGGGACAAACACGTTCCACTAACTAAGATGGCGACAAGCCAGCCAAGCTTTGACCCCGTCCAGAAAAATCCGGCGATTCCCAGAAACAATGTCATCACGATAACGATAACGCGGATGAACGAACGCAGATTTTTCGTGCTTTTGAACGCGAGCACGAGTGATACCGGAAATAGCAATAAAACTGCGCCGGCGAGCGCATTGGGATAAACGAGCGTGCCATTGACACGGCCTTTGGTGAACTTGGCCAGAATGGCGGGATTTACCACATCCACACCATTGGTGGCGATGATCACGTTTTCCCGCTTCATCTCCAGAAGTGTTTCCGGCGGAAAATTTGTCCAGCCCGACCGCTCACCTTCGATGAGAGATTGCCGGTTCTGCGGAAATTCGATCAGCCGCTGATCCACGGCGCGCACGAGGCAAAAAGTAAACGCCGCGAGCACGCCGATCAAAAGCCAGCGCTGTAATGGCTCGCTTCCCAAAACCAGCGCGCCAATAAAATAACAGGCCACGCAGCCAAAAAATTGGCAGAGGGTCGCTGCTGTGAGGCTGGCGTCCCAGGTTCTGGTGGCGGATACCAACTGCCAGCCGAACCAAAGCAACGGCAGCAGCCAAAGCCACTGCGTCCTCTGCCAGCTTAACCGTTTAACGCAGGCCACTGCACCACCGGCCAGGGCAAGGGGCAGAAAA
>DATLVR010000130.1:0-28125 GCA_035577265.1 Verrucomicrobiia bacterium
TCCAGATACGGGCGATAATCCCATTCCGTTAACGTCGGCCGGGAACCCTGCCGGACATACAGGTCGCAATCGCCCGTCCCGCCGGAAACCCAAATCTGCCCCGCGCCTTGAATGCCGGGGGGGATGTTTAAATAATAATAGGTCAGGCTGTCCTTGTCTCCGGAAAGGTTGTTGGTCGCAACGCCAAGCTCGATCACCGTCACCTTTTCCGCCGGCGGCTGGATCCAATTCATGGTGATATTTGCCTGGTAGCCGTTACGTTCGTCCACGGCAATCCGATAGGTCGTTCCTGCCATGGCCGTAAAGTTGGTCGTCGCCTGGCCGCCAGGATAGGGTGCTGCGGCACCAGCCACCTCTGTCAGGCTGCTTACGTTGTTACCAGTGTATATCCCAAGCAGTGGAGTGCCATAAGGCTGTCCTCTCGAATTGTTGAGCCAGACCGAGACGACGGCGGGACCGTTCGAGGGCGCGATCCAGGACCACCACACGGAAGACCCCCCCGCCATCCCTCCGTGATTGGGCTCATTGCCTTCCTTGCTCGCACCCCGGTTCGACCCGTAAACTGTCACCGAGGTCCCCGTGTTGGTAATGCTGTTGGCGAAATTATCGTTGGCTGGAAATACATTGAATGTCAGGTTGGAAATAGTCGTGACCCCCAGATTGTCAGTGGCTGCAACCTCAACGTAATGGTTCCCGGGCGGCACATTGCTCCAGGTCAGGCTGTAACTGGATTGGGCCGCGCTCCCTAACAGGTTCTCGTCGCCGCTAATGCTGATCCCGCTGATACTGCCATCCCCATCGGTGGCGGACGCCGAAATGGTGATATTGGTGGGGGCGGTGAATCCGCTCCCATCCGCCAGCCCGGCCACAGCCAGAACCGGCGGCAAGGTGATGGTCAGGGAGAATCCACCTGGAGGGTTTCCCCCGTTATTCACTTGGATTTGATACGTCGTTCCCGCACCGGCCTGAAAAGGATGCCCATCATAGGCAACCAAGGCCAGCTCTGTCAGGGTGCTACCAGCGTAGGTGTTGGCATAGGTATAACCAGATGGGCCCAGTGCCCGGGTCGAAATGACAAACGTTCCCGAGACCGGCGCGGTCCATTGATACCAGACCGACATCGAATAAGGAAAGTCGGGTTCGTTGGTCTGACTCGTTGAACCTCCGGTATATCCTGTGGTCGTGATTCCCTGACCGGCCAGGATGACCCGGTTCTCGAAGTTGTCATTTAGCGGCGCAGGCATGGCGTCGGAAATATCCACCAGCCGGTAGAAACAACGGGAAACCCCCGCGCCAACCGAATTCGAAAATACAACCGTGTTGGCTGAGGCCACAAATGCCATGCCATCTTGCCAGGAGGTGAGATTGGTCGAAACCTGCACCACGTAACCACGGCCTGTCTGGACATGCAGTGGAACCGACACGACTCCGGTTCCGGAACGATTAACCGGCGAGAGGCTCGGGATGGGTTGCAGGTTCCTGGCCAGCATGGTTTCGATAGCACTCGCCGACAGCCCGCCTGCTATCCCGCCAAATGTAATATCCGGCAGGGTTCCCAGCACAAATCCGTTGCCGATGATTTCCGGCAGGTAGTTGCGGAGTTCCCGCTTCCCGGTGAAATAGGAACCCAGAAAGACCGTATATTCGGAGGCCACCGTCAATGGCACGGCGTCGGTGAACGAGTTGGTCAGGTCCGTCAGAGTTTGCCGGAAATTCTGCTCATCCACCATCATCTCTGGATCGTAGTTGAACAAACGCACCACCCCGGCCGGGCGGTTGCGGATGATTCGGGAGGCACTGTTGTAGAGATCCACGCCCCGCTGGAAAGCCGACTCCGCCAGCGTCAGGTCGTTGGTCGTGGTGAACGTCATCAGGTTTGGATAATCCATCAACAAGCCCCCGACCGTGAATTGCTGGTTGGTGATCAACGACCGCAGGATTGCCAGATCGGCATCCATATTGTAGGCGCAGGCCGTATAGGACGCGTATTGCGCGGCCTTCAGCAGCGCCCGCAGCAATTGGATGTCGCCGTAGTCAAGCGACACGGCAGTGGACCGGGTTTCACTCGCACTCAGGGTCAGCAGAAAATTGGTGTCCGTGATTTTGGCCAGATTTCCCTCTGCACCGATCAACTCAAGCAGGAGGTTCGTCCGAACCAGCGCCGAAAACTCGCTGCCATTCAATCCTGCCGGCAACACAATCTTCCCGCGCGGGTCTGTGGGCAGCAAGGCCGTCCAGTTGTAAATATCCCGCCCAGCCACCGGCACCCCCGCCCGGCTCAACAGGTTGCTTTCCGCCGGTTGGCCCGGCAGGTTCAGCAGGCGCGTAATCGCAAACAGCGCATTGGCGGTCGGATGATTGATATCCAACGCCAGGGCGTGGGCGAAGGCATCATAGGCCACGGGTATGTTGGTGTCGGCCAAGCCCGCCCGCCCCCAAGCCACATAGTCGTCCGCCGGTTGTGCCCGTAGCAGGCAGGTGAAGGCGAACAGAAATACCAGCGTCATCATTTTAGCTTTCATGGATTGTTCTTCGGTAAGGTTGGTTGAAACGGATTGGCGGAAAAAAGATTGAAGCTCCTCGACGCGGTGCCCGCCAGATCGATCTGACCGGCCTGCTCGCCGCTCACCTGGAGCGTGGCGCGAACCGATTCAATTTGATTGGTGCCGGAAAAAAAACGCACGCCGTCCAAAAGCTCCCACCTCCCGGCTGACCCGATTCTGGCACGACCGCATTCCAAACGATTCGTGCAACCGTCGGGAACCATAAAAGTCACGCGGCGTAATTCGAGACGTCTGGCCGCCGTGGAACCGATCCATTCATGCAGTTGAACCAGACGGTTTGTGGTTTGCCCGGTCCGGTCGGTTTCAATCAAGACGTTTTCCATGACCCCCAGCGGCAAAATACCCAATCGAAAAAAACCCTTCCGCTCATAGTCGGTGTAAAGCCGGTCCACGCGCACGTTCACTGATGGTTTCATCTGCCCAGGGTCGTAAAACGATACGTTCAGTCCGCGCGTATTGACCTTTCCTGAAAGGAGATCGCTCAGGGATTGTCCGGTTGCAGGCAGGTGCAGACATGAACCGATAAAGATGATCGTCCGCATCCAGGTGCCGCATTTAAGCCAGCGACATTTCGCGGGTCGTTGAACTCCATTAACGGTAGATGAGCTTCGCCGGCAGAAATGCTCCTGCTGCCCCGCCGGATTGTGTTGCCCGTCTTCCTTCATGGTGGTTTTTCCTCGGAAGTGTCAGTTGACCAGATAGCTACCAATCCGTCAATCCTGGCCTTGCTCAGAACATGATGGAACAGGCGGGCATCGGTTGCGTGGAAATCAACGAGCAAATGGCCCGAACGATTCCATCGCCACTCTTCCAAGCCGAACTGTGGGTGCTGAACGAAGCGGATTATCCTGCGGCGACGGCTCTGCGGGCTCGCAGTCGCCCGTGCGACATGCCCCGTGTCCCCCAGCACCAAGGGCAGTCGGAAACGTGGTGTGATAGCAACAAGCCGGTTATTTCTTTTGGTAGTGTCCTAATTTGAATTATTTCTTGCCGAATAACCACATCAGCCCAGCAAGAATTACAAGCAGAACACAGCCGCCAAGAATGTCTTTCTTTTGACCCGCTTGACATCCCGGGAAATAGGACGACTTTAACCTCGGCTGGTGTGGACGTGAGTGTTAGTTGTCGGTTGCAGGCAGAGTGAGTTGTGGTGTCTGAGTCGGCCAGTTAGTAGATACGCCCACGCCAGCCAATTCTTCATTTTGCGATTTACGACGCCAGTGATAAACGTCTCCATTTCGTTTCGATCGATGCGCGAAACCTGATTCCAAGAAATTTCCCGGCCTGCAGCATCAACGACCTAAAGACCAAAATAATCACCAACGCTCTGACTGGGGTGATGCCGGCGTGAAGTTTTTCCATAGAACCACGGCGGATGCAAGCGGCGGTCATGCTCTTGGAAAATCCGCTTCGTCATTTATCAGGGCTCGCTTTCAAAGCGTCCCCGCAGTTTTGTGATGTGTTCTTGCGCAAACAAAACAAGCAACCGAAGGACTATCCCATTGCAGCAAATATCCTCACGATCCTGGTAAAAATACTCGTCAAAGGATCTGTTGGTCGAATAGGGATCTTTCAGAATTCTGATCGTCATCCACACCCATGCAACGATTGACGACCAACAAAGCGCAAAAATCCATTTGAACGGCAGTCCGACCGGGATGCTCATAAATCACAGCGAAACCTCCTGCCACCGCGATGACTGATGCAGATCGCCATGGGTGTTTCATGATCGTATGAAATCACGCCTACGGTTGATACGACATGGCCCTGATAACAGCCAAAGAAACCGGACAGTCGGAGGAACCAGCTGCTCAGAAACCAACCGCCACCAGAGCCAACAGACTATACGCCTTTTCCAGGATTTTGCCTTGGGACACTCGTAAGCGGCTGCGTTGGAAAATTAAATAATGGCAGTTTCTCTGTCGAGGCCTGGTTGCTCCGTCGTTGAGATTAAGGGTTGATTCCTGCAATCGGCGAAGCGATGCTGGCTTTGATGAAGCCTTTGGGATCAACCGAAGCCAAACTCACTGAATTCGTCGCAGCCCAGAATCAGGTTTACGATCAGGTGCTTCAGGAGTTAAAGGCCGGCAGAAAAGAAACACATTGGATCTGGTTCATCTTCCCCCAAATCGCCGGGTTGGGTTCCAGCGCCATGGCCCGGAAATTCAGCATCGCATCCAGGAGCGAGGCCCGGAGCTACCTCCGGCACCAGCTATTGGGTTCGAGGCTGCGGGAATGCACACAGTTGATGCTTCGATTGCCTGACCAGAACATTGAGGGAATTCTTGATCATCCGGACAATCTGAAGTTTCGCTCCAGCATGACCTTGTTTGCTGCAGCTGCTCCGGAAGAACCAATCTTTCAGGCCGCGCTCGACAAATATTTTGGCGGGGAACCTGATGGAAAAACCTTGGGCCTGCTGCAAAATGATATTGTGGACGGCTGAGGACAGTTGCATGGCGCCACCCAGCTTTCATAAGTTTCGGCTCGCCGTCGAATTCTGCATGCTGTTCTTTGGCGTTCCGGTCGCTTATACGCTCGGATGGACGCCCATCACGATCATGCCGCTGCTGCTCGTGATGGCGGCCTTGTGCTGGCTGACGCTGAACCGGCTGCATCAAATTGCCGTGATCGATTTGTTGAAGACCCGTGTGGCACCTGGGGAATGGCGCAGGATTCTCTCCATTAATCTGGCGGCAATCCCCGTTTTGATAATTATGCTCTGGTTGCTCAAGCCGGCAGCACTGTTCGGCCTGATTCTCAAACATCCGAAGATCTGGTTGTTGGTCATGTTCGCCTACCCCATCCTTTCGGTCTTCCCGCAGGAACTGATCTATCGCGCGTTTTTGTTTAAGCGCTACCACCCATTGTTTGGCAATGGCTTTGGGATTATTGTTGCCAGCGCAGCAGCCTTTGGTTTTGGCCATATCGTGTTTCATAATTGGCCGGCCGTGGCCCTGACATTTTTAGGCGGCCTGCTGTTTGCCAGAACATATCAACGAACCTCGTCGCTGATTGCGGTTGCCGCCGAACACGCATTGTATGGCTGCGCGGCGTTCACGATCGGATACGGCGCGTATTTCTACGAAGGCACATTACGGCTACTCCGACAGTGACGGTGTTGGTTGAACCGTTATCGAGCCATTTCCATTCCCCAATGATTGAGACGGCTGAAGGCTGGCGGGCCATGGTGCCAGACCAGCGTGCATCAAACCGGGCGGTCGTGAGGAAGACAGTGTGAACTTTGCGAAAACCCTTGTGAATAACTCGTGACGTTCCGGTGCTTGTCTTCAACGGGAAAGGCCCGTAGTGTGCGAACGAAAGTTTTAACCAAAGGAATAGCCATGATTGCCACACAAATACGCCAGAAGGATGCGGTGTTCTATTTTGCCTCCTACCCGTCAGAACAGCTGCTGACCCGCGTGCGCTTCATCAGCCGTTATTTTGATGAGGAAGGTGGCGTGATCGCCGCTGAACAAATGCCAGCGGAGGACGACGTTGCCCAGTTCATTGCCAGGATCGAACGAAGCGACAAGGCTTTTCAGCGGGAACTGTCCCGCTCCAAAGTCCGTTCGATCCGCAATTTTTACGAAACCGCCATTTCCCAGCCGCCCATTCCCGGAACCGTCCTGCTGTTCACGCCGCAGAAGTTGCGCTTCGACGCCGGCAGCGATGGCAGCGGCGTTGGCCAATTGCGGGAGCCGGAAGAGAAGTATTTGATCATTGACGGCCAGCATCGGTTGGCTGCCCTGCAGTGTTACGAACGCACGCATCCGGACGAGGCCAAGAGCATCAGCGTCCCCTGCGTCATCTTCGACGGGCGGAGCGAGGACTTCGCCACGGAGATGTTCGTGATCATCAACTCGACGCCGACGCGCATCAACAAAAGCCATCTGGTGGACTTGTATGAGCGGGTTTCGTGGGCGGAACCGGATCGCCGGTTCGCTGCGCATATTGCCGAGATGCTCTACCGCGAGGCGGACAGTCCGCTGCGCTACCGGATCAACCGGCTTGGCGGTCGCAGCAAACAGGAGAAATGGATTTTGCAGGCCGAGCTTTACAACGAAATCCATCGCTGGGTAAAACGGGCTTGGGCAACCATCGAGAAGGAAGGCACCGACAAGCGTGCAGCGGCTCGATATTACGGAATGGTGCGCGACTTTCTAAAAGCTTCGGCACAGGTGTGGGGTGAAGCCTGGGGCAACTCCGATTACATGGTGACCAAACCGGTGACACTTAAAGCCATGATCCGCGTCTGCGCCGATCTCGCCACACAAGATGGCGAACCGGAGGAAGACCGCGTGAATCGTTGGAGCCAGAGATTGGGGATTTGGGCTGAACAAATCAGGAACTACCGCAATGAAGGATTTTATGAACGCTTCCCTGCCAAAGGCCAGGTCGAGCGCGTGGTGCGGATTCAACGTGAACTTGCCCGCATTGCCGGCATCCAATCCAGATCAAAGGCAGCTGTGCAAGGTGAGGAAAAATGAACGTATTTATTGTTTACGCGCAGGCTGAACCAAAGTGCTTCAACCTAAAATCCGCAGCAGGGAGGAACCGCGAAACACACGAAAGAGACAAGGCATTGCCGAACCTCTCTATTTCGCCCGGAGAGTGAATGTTGGAATGGAGCCAAAACACGCGTTGCATCCTTTGTTTTCGTGTGTTTGGTGTGTTTCGTGGTTTCAACTGCTGTTTCCAGGTTCAACGGAGCTTTGTTTCGCACTGCTCAGGAAGCGCTGAGTTCTGCCGGCCAAGCCACTGGGAATTTTACAATTGGATGATGCCCCGCTGGATCGCCGTCGTCACCGCTTCCGTTCGGTCAGCCGCCCGGAGCTTGGCCATGATGTTTTTGATGTGGTCTTTCACGGTGTGTTCCGTGATGTTGAGGCTGTCGGCAATTTCCTTGTTGGCCAGACCCTTGGCGAGTTCATTCAAGACCTGCACTTCCCGCGGGGATAACTCCACAAACGACTCCCGGGTGGCCAGCCGGTTGGCGACCTCGGTTGGAATCCAACGTTGTCCGGCCATCACGGCCCGAAGAGCGCTGATCAGCTTGTCGCCGGAAGTGTTCTTGAACACGTATCCCCGGGCACCGGCTTGCAGCGCCCGGTGAATTTGCTCATCGCCGTCAAACGCCGTAATGATGATGACCCGCGCGGACGGAGTTTTAGCCAGGAGTTCCCGGGTGGTCTGAACGCCGTTTTTTATGGGCATGTTCATGTCCAGCAACACCAGATCCGGATGATGCCGGCCAAAGAGTTCAATGGCTTGGACGCCATCGTCCGCTTCCGCCACCACCTCCATGTCGAGTTCAGCATTGACCAAGGTGACCAGTCCAATCCTGACAATATAGTGGTCGTCGGCCACCAGAACGCGGATTTTGTCCGATTTTTTCATGGTCGTCCTAAAAATTCACCAGCGGGGGCTGGGCGTTTTCCCGATCCGCAACGACGGGGATTTCAATCTGCAGCGTGGTTCCCATATTGGGCGCGCTGGTGAGATTGAACCGACCCCCGAACCGCTTGACTCGTTCCGAGATGCCGAGCAGTCCGAAATGGCCTTCGCCCGGACCGGCGGCCGTTGGCGGATGAAAGCCGCGTCCGTTGTCCTCGATGATCAATGCCACCCACTCCGGCTCGAACTCCAGCTGTAACTTTACCGAGGTCGCTCCCGAGTGCTTGATGACATTGGTGAGCGCCTCGTGGTTGATCCGTAAAAAACACTCCTCAATGATTTCCGGCAGTGCACGCACCCGGCCTTTCGTCTTCAGGTCCACGTGAATGCCGGCGCTGCCGGCAAGCTGCCGGGCATTTTCCAGCAAGGCCTTGGAAAGATCGAAATGCTCCTGAACCAACCGGCGGAGATCCCACACCGATTGGCGCACCTCCGTCTGGCTGCGGGACATCAATTTACGGGCCAGTTCAAGGTGTTTGAGCATGCTGCCCGGATTTTGCGCATACAACTTGAACGCCGCATCCAGCTGCCAGGCCAGCCCGGTCAGCGTTTGTTCGACGGTATCGTGAAGTTCCTGGGCCAGGCGGGTTCGCTCGGACAACACCGCTTTGAATTGAAGTTCGGATTCCTTGCGCGCGGTGATTTGAAATTTCAGCTCGGCGGTCCGTTCCTTGACCCGTTCCTCAAGCTGATCGTGCGCCTGTTGCAGCTCTCGCTGGGCATTTTCCCGCTCGCGGATCAGAAAGTTCAACACCTGGTTCTTCCGCGACAACATGACGGTCCAGCTCACGATGAGGAACAGCACAACGGAGACGATGGAAAAACCGATCAGGAGACGCTTCGGCGTGAACCAGCTCGGCCGGCGGATGATCCGAAAATCTCCCGGGTTTTGCATCAGAATCTGAAACGATCTCAATTTGCCATCGCTGTCAATTTCCGTCACGCAAACCCCGTTCACTTCCATGACGCTGCCGATCGGGATCGCGCCGAGCGCCGGGCGCCCCGACTGGTCGTCCGCTTCTGCCGTGAAGGTGAAATTGGTGCCTTGCAGCACGAGGACCGTGGTGGTGTCGGACCCCGCAGTCTTGCCGCGGCTTCCCTGCTTGACCGTCCGCTCGATCAGCTTGCCCGTGAGCGAGACATACTCGGCATGGCGCAGGCCATTGGGGAACTCTTCAATCGTCGACGGCCTGGGCTTTACCGGAGATGGCGGCGCCTGTGTCTTTCGGAACGTGGCATCCTCCAACACGGGAAGATGATTTTCAAAACTCGGAAAGCCCACCGCCTCGACCACGTCGCCCAAAGCGAAGGTGCCGGGCTGGCGATTCTGAATCTGAAGCCCGCCGCTCGCATCCTGCAGGAACACATATTCGCCGGGCTTCTGCAGGGTGACCGCTCCACGAACATGCACCCGCTTGGCCAGCGAATTATCCCTCCGGAATTGGGCCAATTTGTTGAGTGGGATCACCGGCTTGTCAAAGGGATTGACGCCCTCGGCGTTTTCAACGACCAGATCCGCAAGCGTGGGAACGTATATCTCCACCGTGATCAACTGGCGCAACGACCGGTTATGCGCTTCGGCGGCCGTGCCACGGATCAACACCCGGGATCCGATCAATTTGTGCGGCTGGAAATCAACGGGCACGATCACATAGGCCCGAAACCGGAATCCGCCGGCAACCAGATCAACTACCAGCCGTGAGCCATCCAGTCTGGCGTCACGCACGATGCCCGCGATCTCGATCCGCTGACTATCCTCCGCGCCCGACATGAGTTCTTCAACAGATACCGGCTTTGCCGGAGGCAAAGGGGCGGTTCCAATCTGGCGCACCAGTGGAGCGGTGATGGTGGGGGCATAAGCGCCAATATAGGTGATCCCGGAAACTTCGACCACTTCACCGGGCTCGGGACGGCGTCCATTGGCGTTGTCCACAAAAACCCCGCCCGTTCCATCCTGGACAAAAAACCTCCCCTGCAACGCCGGATCGGCGGCGGTGACCACCCCGGTCACAAACACCTTGATGGAGTCGGAAGCCTTTTCCGCAGGAAGTGAAATGACATCCACGGCATTGGTCAGCAGTTCATTCGTTGGCTGCGCCAAGACCGCCGGACAGCCGGCAAACAGGCTGAAGACGATGAGATGCTTCAGGCCTGAAGCGACGCGCCGTTCGAGCAGCCCGGCCAGCCGGCGAAAAATATTTGGTGAGTAATGGATGTTCAAATTACAGGTTTTGGGTTTGGTAAAGTCCAGAACTTTCTTTTCGCGACCGTGACCCAGCCGACGAAATCCCGCGCCGATTCACCGACCGGTTCAGCCCGGTCAAAATTTGGGGGCCGGTTCAAAGCTCAGATCAGGACGCTTCGCAGGTGAAGCCAGGTTCTGTCGAATACCCTCCGCGGGCAGCGTTCAAACAAATATCGGAGACGATTGAGTCAGTTTTCATTTCTTCTGGTTTTCCGCCACGGCCGCTTGCGCTGAAACAGCGGAAGCAACTTTGGACTGATCCACATAGAACGGTATGTTCACATAGGCGGCGTGCGAACTGTCACTGAATACGTAGGCGAACAGACGGTAAGCGCCGGGCTGCGATGGGGCTTGGATCACACTGCTGCCCTGCTTCGACGGCTGAACCAATCCAGAGAGTGACTCGGGTTTTCTTTCGGAGTCACCACCGGTTTTGAGGTCAGTGCTCTCCGGCAGCACCGTCCAGGAGTAAGAGAGAGGTTTATGGTCGTAATCTTCAGCCTGCACCCGGGCGGCATACGTCTGGCCCGGTTTAAGGTGAATATTCTGATCCTTGGTTTTGCCATCCAACCAGGCGCCTTCAAGCCGGGGGCTGCGATTGGCCGGCCAGGCACCCGTCCACACGTATTGCATGGTGTCAATGGCGGCCGTTTCTTCGCCTGATTCGAGGAACATGCCATACCAGGTCGGCGTTCGCTCCTGCTTCTGGCCCCAAAGGAAGACATACGAACCGACACATTGCCTTGGGTCCGCCCGGATCACCGTTTCAAATCGGATCCGGTAGAAATCGGCCTTGGCGGTGCTGTCGTCCTCAATGGGCGCGCCCCAGTCCGTCTTCCGCACTTCCCAATGGCCGGTCGCGCCCCACTCGGTCACCAGATAAGGCCCGCTCCAGCCCGACTCGCGTAAATAACGGGGCAAGTTGACAATGTCGCCATACATCTGGAATGAAACCAGGTCCAGATCCGATGCGCGACTCTTGACCTGCTGAATCACCTGGCGGTTGAAACCCGCCAGCGGCGTGGTGGTGAGATGATTGGGATCGACCTGATGAATCATCTTGGAAATGTCATTGACCGCGTCCCAAACCTTGGGGTTCGTGGCGTCGAGATTCAGTTCGTTTCCAATCGCCCAGATGATCAGCGCGGGATGATCCTTGTATTCCAAAACCTCGCGCCGGATTTTTTCAAGCTGACCTGCGACGGCGATCGGGTCGTTGTAGTCAAACCCAAGCCGTTCGCGGCCGACTTCCAAGCCCATGGTGACATAAAGCCCGTTCGTCCGCGCGCGATCCAGCATTTGCCTGCCGGATAGCCGCGCATTTCCCGGCTGCCAGGTGCGGAATGAATTGCCGCCGTGTGCCACCAGCTTCTCCTGGCTGCCCAAGCCCAGCCCCGCGCCTTTGATGTAGAACGGCTGATGATCCACATACATCTGATAGCCACCGTTGGTTTGCAAGAGCTGGACCTTCACCGGGCCGCTCGTTTTTGCCAGTGGCCCGGCGTGAGCTCCCGGTCCTTGAATCATCGCCAGCGCGACGACGGTCGAAAAAACGGGCAAAGCTAAAAAACCCGGATTGATAAATCGAGACAAAGAACTACCTGCGACTTCATTCAAGCATCGTTCAATTGGTTTCATAGCAGGGCGCGGAGTGTTTGCAATGGCATTCCACCGTCATGATTAAATGGGATCATTGCAGCAGAATCCGGTAGAATTGTTCCGGTTGGGATGGGTGGTTTGTAAACGGTGACAGCGCACCCGCGACATTGCTCCACGGACCGGGAATGTTTGTGGCGGATTGCAGAAACCCGAAAGGCCAGGTCAGTATGAAGCTTCCGGACACAATCTGGGCCGTACAAACCACCGGTGGATTGACCGTCACGGAGATCGTTCCAGGCGACGAAGTGAAGCCATCTGCGGTGGCGGTCACGCTATAGATGCCGGAGGCGTTCTGACCCGCATTGAGAATTGAAGGCGTGCGATTGGTGGAAGTAAACCCATTGGGTCCCGTCCAATTGTAGGTGGCTCCGGGAATGGTTGAAGCCGTGAGATACAACGTCATGCCGGCATACATCGGACTATTGTAGTTCGCGGTCGGGGCTGGTGGCGGGCCCGATACGGGTGTTACGCCGACTTCCGTTGGAGAATTGGCCGTTTCACCCGCCTTGCTGATCATTGTCGCCGCCGACACGACATAGTAGTAGGTCGTCCCATTGGCAACCGTGGTATCAACGTAATTGGTTCCGGCTGCACTGGCAGGCGTGGAAATGGTGGTATAAGGTCCGCCGCTAACCGTCGAACGTTTGATGTTGTAGCTGGTCGCTCCCGGCAACGCGTTCCACGTCAAACCGACCAGATGGCTGCCCGCTGTTCCCGTCAAACTGGCCGGGCCCGCCGAAGCTTGACGAAGAGCTTCTATAAAACTTAAATCCCCTGCCCCGGTGTAAATTCGGAAATCATCAATCCAGCCGGCAAAATCACGATCATGTGCCGGCCGATTGCCGAGGAATAACGAGGCGGCATTTCCCAACGGGACTATTTGACCGGTCGTTGTGGTCGTGCTCACCAGCCCGGCCGGCCTGACGTCGGTGCCTTGATATAACGCAACCTTGCCGCCATCGTAAACCATCGCAATGAACAGCCAGGTGTTGGTCGGTAGCGGGGGCGTGAATGATGCCGTGGCCTGGAGGGTATTGACGAAGAACCACAGGTTGCTGGCGTCCTGAAATTTCATTCCGATGCTGTTGGGTGTGCCACAGTCCGCGTTGGTGCTGTTGCCAAGTATGAACATGCGCGGCCCGATATTGCCTGCCAGCAACGCCGATTGCTTGAACCACATGGACACTACAAAATTGGTGACGCTTCCGAAGCCAAGACTGGCATTGGTGGTGGCAACGAAATTTCCGCTCACGCCTTGCGTCAAATTGGACGACAGGTTCAAAGCCCGGCTGCCGGTGGTCAATCCGGCAACCCCGGATTTGGCCGAGCCATGAAGATTGGTCACGCCACCGGTTTTGCTGATCATTTGCAACGTGACATCCGCTCCACCATTACTAGTGTCGCTCGGAGTGGTTGTGCCGGAACCGGTGTCGTCGAAGGCATAACGCAGCTTGAGATTCGGGCCATACGGCACATCGCCGACGACAACGGTCAACCCGACGCTGGTCGTCGTTGCTCCTTTGAAGGCTTGAAATGCCAGGCTGTAAACGCCGTTCGTGCTGAAATTCACCGTTGTGTTCAATGCGTTGGTGTCACCAAAAATGACGGCGCCCGGCCCGCCGACCTGGCTCCAACTGGTGGTCAACGCTGGCGCGGAATTCGGCTGGTTGTCGGTCGCGCTGGCGGACAATGGCAGCGTCACATTGGTATCGTTCAGATAAACCGTGGGCAAAGCCGGGTTGATGATACTGGCACCGGGTGGCGGGATGGGGATCAACCATAACAGTGAATCGCTGACATTTGTGGCGCCTCTGGTGCCGATGGCCTGGACGACATTCGTGCCGGGCTGCAGCGTCACGGGCCAGGTGAAAATGCAGTTTGTGTTAGCGACGCTTCCCAGCGATGCACCATTCACCAATAGTTCCACGGAATTGCAATTGGCATAGACTTTCGCCGTGATGGCATTGGTCAGCCGGTTAGTGAATGTGTGTCCGGTGATATAAACCATCGGATCAGTCGTCCAGTTGGCTTTATACCAGTAGAACGCGTCCTTGCGGATCTGCCGGTCATAGGTGATCAACCCTTTGTCGTTGCGCCCGGTGATACCGCCTTCGCTGCGCCCATCCGCCGCGAAGTCAAACAGGTTCCAGATGAATTTACACCACAGATAGGGCCGGGCTTTCATCTGCAACCAATGGGATTCGTGATAAAGATTTTGATATTCTTCCGGATGATATGGGCCGGCGTTTGCGGGTTCGGTTACTGGATTTTCCCCGTGCTGGTAAATATTTGCGCCCGCACCGTATTCGCTCACCCCAATGCAACGGTCCGGATAATTTGCGTGGATGTTGTCCGCCCACGGGCCGAAGTCACCCACCGCGCCGTTATACCAGCCAAAGTATTTATTAAACGCGAGCAGTTGAGAATAGGTGGTGGTCGGGTCACTATCGCTCGAATTTGCGGCCGCGGTTGATGGCCGCGTGGAATCCTCCTGGGCGACCAGTTGAGCAATCTGGCTGACCAGATTGGTGGTCACGGGCCCGGATGAAAGCGTGATTTCGTTAAACAGTCCCCAGCAAACAATGGCGGGATGATTGTATTTCTGGCGGATCATCTCCGTCATCTGCTGCCTGGCGTTGGCGTAAAAGGCCGGTGATTCGGTGATGTAGTTGATGAGCGGTATTTCGCTCCACAGAATGATGCCGTTCCGGTCGGCGAGCCGATAGGTTTCCTCGTCATGCTGATAATGCGACAGCCTCAACGCGGTGGCTCCGATCTCCTTTAGCAGGGCAAAATTCGCGGCCCGCTCCGGCCCGCCGATCGCCCAGCCACGATCCAGCCAGTCTTGATGCATACTCACTCCGTGCAGGTCATAGTGCCGGCCATTGAGGAAAAAACCGTTGGTCGGATCCACGCTGAACCAGCGGAAACCGAGTGACTGGCTGACCACGTCGGCCAAATTTGTCCCGGCGTAAATCTCGGTGAATGTCTGATACAGGTACGGGTCGGCGAGACCATCCCACAAATGCGGGCTGGCGATCACCGTGTTCGCCACCACGTTCGAGACGGAGGTAGCCGGCAAGACCAGGACATTGGTCAGGATGGTCACGATGTTGGTCGCCGCATCGGTGACAACCGTCCGCACCGTCACCGCCTGCGCCGACAAGGTGGAATTGGAAACAACCGCAGTGACTTGCAGACTGGCGGAATTGGAACTGACGCTGGTGGTTTTCAGATAGATCCCGGATGATCCAAAGTCCGAGGGGGAAATCTGCACCAGGTCGGTCACCAGCATATGCACATCGCGATACAGCCCGCCAAAGAACGTGAAATCCGCCGTCAGCGGCGGGATGTTTGCGTTGAAGGCATTGTTGACTTTGACCGCGATGACATTGTCCGCACCCACATTAACATACGGGGTCACATCAAAGACAAAGGCCGCAAATCCTCCCTGATGCTGCCCCAGATAGTTGCCGTTTACATACACGTCCGCCACGGAAAACGCGCCGTCGAATTTAACGAAGAAGTGGCGGTTGGTGTAACTGCCATCGGTGGTGTAATGAATCCGATACCAGCCGATGCCCCGGTAGTAATTATTTCCACCATCCTGGCCGTCGAGATTGTTCCACGTATGCGGCAAGTCCAAATTCGTCCAGGAGGAATCGTCAAAGCCGGCGTTCTGTGCCCCGGCCACATCCTGCCGGATAAATTTCCAGCCAGCGTCCAGATTAATGTCCACCCGATGGTTCGCTGGCGGGCTGTAAGACTGGGCGACCAAAACGGTATTAAAACCAGACGCGACAATGACGGCGAGCACACTTTGCCGCACCCTGCGCGCAATGATTTCATACGATCCAAGCCGAAGACACTTTGCCGCCTGCTGGATGGTCACCGTCAGAATTTTTTGCAGGCCGCTCATCATTGAGTTTTTATGCGGTAAAACTGCTGCTGCCAGTTCGGGGCAACGACGCAAGGAGAGGTCACTCCCATAACACCGCTCCAAGGCCCCATGATATTGCTGGAAGATTGAAGCGTGCCATACGGCCAGGTGAGTGTCAGGTTGGTGCCGGATTGTTGCAAGAGCACATTGACGGAGGGCAGTGCCGCCTGTAAGCGTATGTTTTCGATGAATTTCAAGTCGCCCGCACCGGTATAAAACCGGATGTCATCGATCCAGCCGTTGAAGGAGCGCTGGCGATCCTGCCGGTTGCCGAGGTAAAACGATCCATTCGAGCCAAAATCAACCATCCCGGAGAACGCTGTGGTGCTGATCAAACTGGCCGAGTTAGTGTCCGTTCCTTCGTAAATCTTCAAATTCGTCCCGTCACAAACAGCCGCCACAAAAATCCAGATGTTCGTCGGCAGATTGGTGGAAAAACTTGCCGTTGCGGTCGTGCCGCCGACCTGAAAATAGAGTTGGGCGGATGTTTGAAACTTCAAGCCGAGGCTGTTGGCGGCTCCGGTGTCGCCGGGAGTGCCAGCGCCCAGGACGAAGATACGCGGCCCAACGTTCGCACCGGCCGCCATCAGGGCATTTTGCTTGAACCACAAGGAGATCACAAAATTGCTGACCACCCCAAAGCCAAGATTCGCCCCCGTCACCGACGCGAGCGGGCCGGGATTGACAGGTTGATTGGCAGCAGTTGAGGAACAATTCAACGCGCGATTGCCGTTCATCACACCAGCCACCCCCGAGTTAGCCGCGCCATGATAGTCCGAGTTGACACCCGCCCCGTTCACCATTTGCAAGGTCACATTAACAGCACCATTGTTTGTGTCGCTCTGCGTCGTGGTGGTTCCTGGCGGATCATCGAAGGCAACCTTCAATTTAAGCACCGGCGGCGGCAGGGGCACGGCGACCAGATCATAAACGCGCACATAATCCACGAGCATCTCCTGTGGAAAAACCGTGGTGCCGTCGGGGTTGCCGTCGAAGTTTCCGCCAATCGCCAGGTTCATGATGAGGTAGAACGGCTGGTCAAAAGGAGCCGGATAGGGATTCCGGATGCTGGTGTTGGTCGGATTGCTGGAACTCCACCAGCTGGTTTGGGTTTCAAAAAGATGGTCGTCCACATACCACCGGATCGCGTTGGTCGTCCATTCCACCGCGTAAACGTGGAAATTCGTCACCGAGTCTCCGTCGGGAAAGTTATAGGAGGGTCCCGAAGAATGAACATTATTGGGCCATCCCCCCCCGTAATGAATGGTGCCGAGCACATTGGTCGGAACCCTGCCCTTGTTTTCCATCACGTCGATTTCCCCGGACGAAGCCCAGCCGCCATAGACTGAATCCTGCGGCATCATCCAAAGTGCCGGCCAATAACCCTGGCCTTGAGGAAGCCTGGCACGAAACTCAAAGCGGCCGTATTTTTTGCTGAACCGTCCCGTGGTCTTCAGCTTGGCCGAGGTATAGTTCTTGCCACCGTAAGACTCCTGCCGCGCAACGATGTGAAGCAGGCCGTTGGTAACATAAACATTTTCCGGGCGGGTCGTATAATATTCCAGTTCGTTGTTGCCCCAGCCGCCGGAACCATTCCCGATGTCATATGTCCAATTATTTGCGTTGACAGAATTGTCATCAAACTCGTCGCTCCAGACCAATTGCGGATCTGCCTGCGCGATCAAAAGACCGCCGAGCGACAATGCGGCAACCAGGCAAAAATGGGAAGGAATCCTCAATCGCAGCCGTGGAATCCGTATAAAAGCAAAGCGCATGAACATCTTAGTTGAGATTTTGCCACATGCGGTTCCTTCGGATTTAACATTGTGGTGCAAATTGGTGTGTCTTCCGCCGCCCACGCATCTTTTATCATGGTCAAGGCACCATTCCAGCCGTATTCAACCTTTGCAGCAACAAAGGGTCGAAATCCTGGCTGTCCTGATAAAAATACAACTTCCTGTCGCCCGTGTCCCATGTGGTAAGGAAGCGCATGGTGTCAATCTTGCACCATCGAGCGGAGCCGTCACAAAATACTTCATTACCCCCGGCAGGAGGTCCTGAAGAGCTGGAGCGATGCGTCGGCAATTCCACATAACACTGTGGATTCCCTTGATCATTCGCCACCTGACCCCACTCGCCCCCGCTGCCCTTTAACACTGCATCCGCCGCAAGACACCAATACGGCTTGGCGTTGCTTAACTTTACAGGACTGTGGCCGGGAGTCCCGCCGGGGTAGATTGGATTTACCCAGGTGAGCACACCGCCAAAATATTGATATCCAATATTCCATTGATTGAAAGTTGTGTTGAAGTTGGGAAGAGTGGGGCGGCTGGGACAGGTCCAGATACATGGAACATTCGACTGGACGATCAAGCCGATGGATTTCAGCCCATCCGCATCCGTCACGTTCAAGTCCAGTTGGACATATGCCGTGCCCCCGCCAAATGGTTGCTTGCGAACTTGAACAGCCTGGTCATTGCTGTCCCCGGCGTAGACCGCCACACCAATCCCAATTTGCCTCAAATTATTCAGGCACTGGATGCGCTTGGCCTTTTCCTTGGCCTTCGCCAGGGCGGGCAACAACATGGCCGCGAGAATGGCAATGATGGCGATGACCACGAGAAGCTCAATCAGGGTAAAACCACCCAAGCCGGCTCGCTTCGGCTGTGCTAAACAGAACTTGTTTCTCCCACGTAAATTCTCACCATTCATATTATTTAATAATTTCGACTACAGACCGACAACTGACCTGCTGCCGTCATTTTTTATGACGGCAGCAGGCACGGAGTTTGTTTCCAAAGAACTCTATTGAATCGTCAACCGATAGAAGCGGTGGCCCTGGCTTAAGCCGTCAGTCACCGATTGGGTCAGACCACTGCCCGTGACCGGATTTCCCCCTCCCACCACCTGTGTCCAAGTTGGATCGGTCAGGTTATTTTTATAATACATGGTATAGGTGGATCCCGTTTGCGTTGGGAAAGACAGGACGATGTTCGGACCGCTGACGGCTGGAGTTATGATGACGGAGTTCGGAGTAACGGGCACAAGCATGAAGTAGTTCACACGTTCAAATCCGTCGCCGGTCACCTGCAACGTCTCAACTCCGTTGAGCGAAAGGACAACCGGCAGGCCGGTATTAGTGTTTACCAGAAGCACGTTTTGCCAGGTGGCATAGTTGTTGCCGGTGGCTTTGAAGTAGCCCAAGACATTGGTCGTCTGGGTCGAGGTTCCCACGCCGCTGGTTACTTGCGCGCACTGGAAACTGATGTTCGTGGTGGTGCCAGCCGATAACCGGGCATAGACATTGAAATTGCCGGTCGGGAATGTGCGGGTGTAATTGATCCATGCGTTATTTGTCAGATTAAAGACATCATAGTCCTGAATATAGGGATCAACCTGCGTTAATTGCGCATTTTGATATTTCTGCCTCTGTGCATCGGCGGTGACTTCAATCGGAATAAGATTGTCTAAATTCATCGCGGATGACCGATAAACCGCGGGAACGGGCAGGACATTTAAGAACTGCGAGGAATAGTCGATGTCCGGGCCGCCCGTCTGGCCATAATAACTGTTGGTCGCCGGCGCGGAAGTGGGCGCCGGATTATCAACGTAACGAAGCCCGCTGCCGTTGGGGACGGGGCTGTTATTGGCATCAAAGTCAAAATCTTCCGCTTCCCAGGTGAAATTATTTGCGCTGAAGGTGTCAAAGTTCAACGTGAGGTTGTGTATTTGATTGTTATTATCGGTTATGGAAATAACGGCGGTATAATTTGTGTTTAGTTGGAGCCCCGGATAACTCACATTCCAACTGGAGGACGAACCGCTGAACACCAGGTTCGCAGAGACGTTGACCCCGTTCAGTGTCACCTGAATGTTGTTCGTCGTAATGCCATAGGTCGGATTGCTGGCAACAAACGCGAAGGTGTTGGTCTGCTGCATGAGTGTCGTCCCATTCGGATAAACCCCGTCAATGCGGGGCAGGTCGTTTCTGGGGGCCACCAGCATGAAAAAGTTGATGTTAATGCCTCCTTGCGTATTTGCCAGATTTGGGTTGTCGGTTTGATTAACCACATTGTGGATTGCCCGGAAGGTATTCGTGCCACCCAGGGTCAATTGCGCATAATTGCCGAATTGGTCCATCAAAGGTGAGTAAAAGTAAGCCGAGTAGCCACCGGTTGTCGGAACCGCAAATGAACCAATGTGCCGGGTCACCTGATTGGTGCCGCCCCACCCGCCGAGGATCTGGGACCACGACGAGTAATACGTGCCTTGGTTGGCACCGGAGGCAACACGGGCATAGAGATTATATGTTCCGCTGGGCCACGTTTTGGTATATTGCTGCCACATGCCGATCGCGAGGAATCCGACATTGTAGTCCAAAGCGCCGTTAATAAACTGCCGCCGCGCCAAATCGGTGACGGGCGTAGTGGCCACAAGATCATTCGGGCGGTATTGTGCGTGCCCTGCTGCGGAGGCACCGCCACCCTCGTCAATATTTACAACCCCCACCTGACCTTCGTAGCTGTTGGCGGCAGGAATGCCGGGAGGCGTTGGTGCCGGATTATCAATGTAACGGTTGCCCGTCCCGTTAAACACAGGGCTTTGAGCGGGGTCGAAATCAAAACCTTCCGCCTCGACCTGCAAGACGGGATTCCACGTGTCAATGTTCAGCGTGGCATTGGCGCTGAACGCATTGTTATCGATCACGCCAATGACGGCGGCATAGGTCTGATTTAACTGTAATCCGGTGTAACTGGCGTTCCAAGTGTTGGGTCCGCCGCTGAAAACCAGGCCGGCAGAGACATTGGTGCCGTTCAAACTTAGCGTAATGTTTTGGGTGTTAATACCGGCCGCTGAACTGACCGTGAAGACCAGCTTGTTCGTAGGTTCAAATAGATAGTTGCCATCCGGATACACGTTGTTGACGACGGGCAGGTTTGAATTGGCCGGCACTAACATATAAAAGTCCGCATTGGCTCCACCGCCGGTGGTCGCGCGCACGGTATTTTGACCGGACAAGTTGACGACGGCCAGACTGCCATTTTGGAGCAGGGGCACCCACTGGAAGGCACCGCTGCCAGTATAGGTGAATTGTCCAAGCCGGGAGAGCGTCTGGTTCGCGGTGCCCTGCCCGGCCGTAATCTGATCCAAGTTGATGGTTGAGCCGCTGCTGGTGGTCAAACGGGCATAGACGTTATAATTGCCTGCGGGGAATGTCTTGGTGTAGTTCTGCCACTCACCGCTCGACCAGTTGCCGACCATGTGACAGGGGATAACACCATTGCCAAATCGCGTTGGGGACGGCAGCTCGCCCACAGCCAGAGGTGTCTGCGTCCTGGTGCCGGTGCCATCGGTGGCACGATAATCGTTCACATCATTGCCCACACCAGCTGTTCCTCCCTTGTGCGTATCAACTCCCTCCACACTATCCAGTCCAAAGTAGCTGTCGGCTTCCGCCACGTTCGTATAAACCGGATTGTCAATGAATGAGCCGTTACCATAGTCGAATTCTTCCGCCTTGACGATGAAGTTGTTCGCGTCGAAAGTATCAAAGGTCACGGAGGCGGTGCCGGTCAGACCGAGGGCATCGGTCGCAGTCATCACCGCGGTGTTGATGGACTGTTGCGGCAGGCCGGTGAAGGAGACTGTCACGTTCGTTGAGGTGCCGGCAGTGCCGTTGGTCACAAATGACAAGCCCGCCGAAACATTTACATTGTTCAAGACCAGACTGATGTTGGTAAGATTAAATCCGCTGGACGAAATGGCATTGAACACCAATTTGTTCGTGGCCTGCAGGAGCGAAGCGCCATTCGGATAGGTGCCGGTGATGGTGGGTATCTTGGGAGCGATGGCCGCCCGGATGCTTTCCACAAAGCTGGCATTGTTGCCGCCGCTGGCAACATTGGTATAGAATCGAAAATCTTCCATCCAGCCGTCGAACCCGCGAGCGCCTTTCCAATTTCGATTGCCAACGATCAGCGTCGAGGGGTTGCCCAAATTGACCGCTAGATTTGGAGCCGCAAACTGGTTCTGCAGCGTGGCTGCTGCCGTGTCAGAACCGGTAAACTGATAGATGTTGGTGTTATCATAAACCCACGCAACAAAATACCATTTGTTCGTCGTCAGATCGCTGGCATACGTTGTAGTCAGCGTAGAGGTATTGATGGAAAAAATGAATTGATTTGCCTGCTGGAATTTTACGCCGATGGAATTGGCGCTGCCATCGTTAAGACCCGCTCCCGCTCCTGTGCTAAGCACAAAAAGCCGGGGAAGCACCAATCCACCTCCGCTCGGCGCCTTTACCGGCTGATTAAACCACATCGTTACCACGAAGTCATGGATGGTGCCAGCGAGTGCGGCATCGCCCATATCAGCAACTGAATTAGCGGGATTGGCGCCAGTGCTGCCACCCGTTGCATTGGCCGGCTGAGTTCCCCCGGCTCCGTTGGTCAAACACATCGCTCTGGCACCGGTGACAATGCCATTTACCCCTGAACCAACGGCACCACCGAAATCCACGGCACCACCAGTGGCGTTATATGTGTTCAAATTAATATTCAGGCCACCAAGACTGGTGCTGCCTGGCATGAATGTATTTCCCGGTGCGTTGGTAAAAGGAAAATACAATAGATTGACAGGCGCGGCCTGCACCACGGTAACGGCCATCAGCCAACTTGTAAAAACCATCGCCCCGATCAATATTGGCAAGGGCAAGCCAGCCCAACTGAATCTGGGGAAAATCGCAGGACGAACTGGGGTCTGATGAGCTTTCGTGTTTTTCATAGGGGTTGGAACTTGGTTGAACATGTGTTGGGTGATGCGGGCACACTAAATTGGCAAAGGCTAGTTCACGCTGTTTGATTGGCTGAATAGTTTGAGTATAGATGACTTTTCAAGCTCTGCCATCCCTCTTTCAGGGGGGGTGATATGGTAAACCCGCGCTGGTGACGACGCGGGCTTTATCTATTAAAAACTCCCGTGAATCTTCCGGCAATATCAGCCGCGTCATCTGGTTCACGGAGCCCGGATCTTGGATCTTGAGCGGAGACAAGATTGCAATTGGGAGCGCAAATCCCCTCCCGCCAACAAACCGCTAAAACCGGATGACGTTTAAAACATCACCGCCAACTCGCGCGGAACCACATCGTTCTCGAAGCGGATCCAAAGCAGGTGCTCCTTTGCGGAGTATTCGAAGGTGGTCAGATTTTTTCCATTCAAGGACACCGCAAGCGGCGGCCTGGGTGATTCCACAAGCATGACCGCCGAAGTTTCTCCGACCCCCTCGACGGTGAAACTAATTTGCTTGCGGGTTGTCAACTTGGGTAGTGCCCTGCAGGCGGAGGCGAGCAGATGCGGCTCACCAGTGCGGGCAGCATCGAGGTCGAGCAAAAACCAGCGGGAACCGGGCGTAATGGAAACGTCGGTCAGCACACGCAATTCGGAATCGAAGAGATTGACAAAGCGCCCGTGCAACGTGTGCGGCTCGCCGGCAACGGATTCATCGAGTCCGGCTGCGATGAGATACGGGCCGCGCCGGAGCAGGAGATAATTGGATTCGCGCCATTTCAATCCGGCCTTTTCAGCAGCGAGCCTGGTGGTTGCCACGACTTTCGCCACACCCTCGACACTCGATGACAGTTCGGCGGGACGTTCATGGAGCCAAATCACACCGCCTTTTTTAACCCGAACGAACTGGTTGGTCGCGATGGATTCACCAATACCCAGCTGCTCGAACAGATGTTCGCGCGGCGTGGCATAGTTTTTCCCGTCGCTATTCCACCAATCGCGCACTTTGAGATACGGATCGGCGTCCCGGTCGCAAACGACCAGCACACCGCCACGTTTCACCCACTCAGCCAGCGGTGCGTGAACCTCCGGTGACAGTGCCTTCTGCCCGTCGTAGCTCAACAGCAGGACCCGAAAATGATCCAAATAGTGCGGTGCCGTGACGTTTTCCAACTGGACCGGTGCGACAGGCAGCCCGTGCTTGAGCAGCGGCATGGCCAGGCCATAAACATTTCCCAAGTGCGGATCGCTCGGCGTCGGCTGGCCGCGCTGGAACATGAGCGAATCACTGATCAACACGCCGACGCCCGTCGTGCCACAATCCCATTCAACGCGCGATTGCTTCATATCGTTGAGCGCGCTGAAGACGGTCTGCAACTCGGTGGCGTAGGCGGGCGGAATCGGCTGACGGTCCTCGGGACTGGCCGAGCGCGGAAAGCGGCCGTTGAAAACCCGCTCCGGCCAGGGAGCGACTTCGAATTTGGCAACTTCCGGCTGGAACAACGAAGCCGTCAGCGTGGATTCCCAGTTGCTGCGATAGTCCGTCCAGTCGTGATTGGGATTATCCTCAATCGGATCGTTCAAATACCAGACGGAGCGGCCCGTGGCGCGGACGAGATTTTGCATCGCGCCGTATTCGAGAAACGCGGTTTCAAACGTGCGCGAACGCACTTCGCCGCGATACCGATTCGGTTCGCGCGCAGTGCCGGTCCAGACCTGGGCGATGTAGCCGTCGCTGCCGTTGAGCCGCGCAAGACTGGATTCGGGACTGACGATGCACCACTGCGCGTAGTTGAGCAGGCTGTGAGTCGGCACATAGCAACGGACATGACGTCCGGTGCGGTTATTGTAAGCCTGGACGTAATCGAACACCTGCTGCAATGCGCGGCGATAAAGAAAATATTTCAATTTGCCGGTCCGCCAGCGGGCGTCCACCGAACTGTCCGGCGGCTGCCAGTCCTCGTGATAATAAGCCTTCCATTCGCGTTTGAACCCTTCCGAGTATCCGGCGCGATCCCAGAATTCCGGTTCCTCCAGATGAATCGCCTCCGCCCCGGCATCCAGGGCACGCTGGACGCCGACGCAGAGAAATTTCCCGTAGTTCGTGCCGGGACACATGTAATACACATCGCCGCCATGGCCGATCTTGTGGCCATCGCGATCCGTCTGCGCCTCGTCCTCGTGATTGATGCCGTCGAAACGACCGTAGAGGTAATCCTGATATTCGCCCCAGGCGACGCCGGTCATAACATGGGTGCGATAGCCGTGCTCGCGCCAGGTGGCGATGCGCGCGGGCAGATTGGTGTCGATGCCGTAAACGATGGCGACATCCGAGCGCAGATTCCCGCGCGGTGTCCATTCCTTGCCCGTCTGGAAACAAGTGCGCTCAAGGATTTGATTGGTGTCACTGGAAAATGGCGAGGCACTTTCTGCAACCGACAGCGATGAAGTCAGGGCGAGAACAGCAGCCGAGGCTGCCGCCCGCAGATAAAACCGACGTGTTAATGCTCTTTTCATTGAATCATTGGTTCAATCCAAGTTCAAACCACGAACAGGAATAATCGGGTGAAAGTTCACGGGGCGGAGATGCGATAGAATCGTTGCGGCCAATTGGTGGCGGCGGCATCCATGAATTCATACAGGCCCGGGTTTGGCTCGCTGGCCGTCCCGATTTTTGCCCAGTCCACCAGATTGGTCGCGGCCCATACGCTATAGGTCGCATTCGAGGCCCCGGAAAAATTCAAATTGAAACTTCCGGGACTTCCCGGATTCCAAAGCATGCCGGTGAATTGCGGCACCGCCGGAAGCCCGAGGTTCACCGTCACCTGCGCCGTGCCGGAACTGAACAAGCCGTCATCCACCATAAAATCAAATGTGGCGTAGGGATTCCCCGTCGCTTCCGCCGCTGGAGCAAAAACAACCTGCCCGGCAGGATCATTGAGCGTTGTATTGATCAGATTGATCGGCGCTCCCCGCGTGCCGCCGGAATTTTGAAAGAGGGCCCCCGCCGCCGGCAGGGACAGGATGCGATAATTCAGCGGACTGCCATCGGGATTGGTGACGGGAAGCGTGAGGACCAGATCATGATTCACATAACCCAAATTCGTTGCGCCATTGGCCTGCGGTGGACGATTCCCAATCGCCAGTCCAAAGTTCGTGCCACCGGCGATCGCAACGACGTTGGTCAGGACGGCGGGGATGTTGGTTTGTCCCTGACTGTTATTGCCCCAGCCCGCCACGGTGCCATTCGGTTTCAACGCGAGGTTGAAAGCGCTGCCGCTGGCGACCGCCAGGACATTGGTCAAATTCTTCGGCGCATTCGTCTGGCCGCTGGAATTATTTCCCCAAACCACCACGGTGCCCGCCGCCCCGCCGATGCCGTAACTGGCGGCCAAGACTTCGTTGGCACTTGTGATTTCCCAAGAACTCAAACCCCGGTTGTAAAGTTGGATCTCCGCGATGTCGCCGTTGAAGAAATACAAGCCGGTGGTCATCGCGCCGATTTGCAGGTTGTAGTTGCCGCGCTCCGCTGAGCAGAGGGAAGTTTGCGTCGCGACCCGCACACCATCCACATACAGGCTGACCGTTTCACCGCTGCGCACATACATGGCGATGTGCGGATTTCCGTCCGTCACGTTGCCGCCATAGAGACTGAAATCGGAACCACAACCGCCGGCTCCGCCGCCCAATCCGGCGCCCAATTGACTGCCGTTAATGCACAGCGCCCAATCCGGAACAATGCCGGACTGCTCGGTGGCCAGCAGTCCGGTGTTATTGTAAAACGCACTTGAGGCATTACCCGGAGTTGAAGTTTTGAACACCGTCACCAGTGTAAAACTCCCGGCGGCGGAAATCGGACTGTCGGCGGCAGCCACGGTCAGATACTGGCTGCTGCCACTGCTGAAACGGACCGTCTTGTGGCCGTTCACAACATTGGAATAGAGCCGTGGCCGATTACCGACTGAAGCCTGCGTCGCATTCTTGCCGGCAAGCACATCCGCCCAAGACGCAATCAAGGTGCCGTCGCTGCCAACAAGGCTGTCCGCCGTCCAGCGGTTGACCGCCGTGCCCGCAACGCCACTCATCCCATAGGTGTTGGCGAGCGTCTGGGTGATACGCGGAATTTCCAGAAGATTCAACGCACGGTTGTAGATTTGGATCTCCGCGATATCGCCATCGAAACCCAGCGTGCCGGCCGTCATCGCCCCGATCTGAAAGTCATAACTACCACGCGCCGCCGCACAGAGTCCGTCCTGCATCGCCACGATCACGCCGTCCACATACAAACGGATGATGCTGCCAGAACGCACATACATGGCGACGTGCATCTTTCCATCCGCCACGCTGCCGCCATAAACGCTGACATCGGAACTGCAATTGCCCGCGCCCGCGCCCAGTCCCGCGCCGAGTTGGGTGCCGTTCAAACAAAATGCCCAGTCCGCAACGGCGTTGGGTTGTTCGCAACCGAGCAGGCCGGTGTTTTGGTAAAATGAACTCGAAGCCGCGCCGGGCGTTGACGTCTTGAACAC
Organism: Verrucomicrobiia bacterium; assembly: GCA_035577265.1. Classification (GTDB taxonomy): domain Bacteria; phylum Verrucomicrobiota; class Verrucomicrobiia; order Limisphaerales; family UBA11358; genus UBA11358. The sequence goes on from DATLVR010000130.1 coordinate 27,181, forward strand.
TGTCACCAGTGTGAAATTGGCCGCACCGGAAATCGGACTGTCCGCCGCCGTCACGGTCAGATATTGAGGGGCCGCGCTGGAAAAGCGCACCGCCTTGTGTCCATTCAGGACGTTGGAATACAACTTTGGTTGATTACTGCCTGAGGGCTGGGTCGCATTTTTGCCGGCGATGCCATCCGTCCAATTGTTAACGGAGGATCCATCGCTGCCCGACAAATTATCCGCCACCCATCGACTGGCCGGGGAAAAGTTTGCGGCCGAAACGCCGTCCGCCTTGAGCGCCAGGCTATGATACTGGCCGGCAGTCACGGCGATGACGCTGTTCAAACCCGCCGGCACATTGGTCTGGCCAAAATTATTATTTCCCCAAGCCGTCACCGTCCCGTCGGCTTTCAATGCCAGACTATGACTGAACCCCGCAGCCACGCTCACCACATTGGACAAACCGGCAGGCACATTGGTCTGGCCAAAATTATTTTGCCCCCAGGCCGTCACTGTCTGATTGGCATTGAGTGCCAGATTGTGATACCCACCGGCGGCAATCTGCAAAACATTGCTCAGACCCGCCGGCACATTGGTCTGGCCGTAGGTATTATCGCCCCAGACAACAACGGTGCCGTTGGCCAGCAATGCCAGGCTGTGTTGAATTCCTCCCGCCACTTCGACCACGTTCGTCAATCCGACTGGAACATTCGTTTGTCCAAAATTATTATTTCCCCAAGCAACGACAGTGCCGTCGTTTTTCAGACCCAAGCCGTGATTGGCGCCGGCAGCGATGCCAACGATGTTCGTGAGACCGGTCGGCGGATTGGTTTCGCCAAAGGCACCACCACCCCAAACTTGCAACCGGCCACCCGTAGTGAACGACTGATCCGCGCCCCAAGCCATTCCCAGCACATTGCTCGCCCCGACGCGATAATGATACGTCCGCTGCGCCGACAATCC
>DATLVR010000131.1:0-42143 GCA_035577265.1 Verrucomicrobiia bacterium
TCTCTCCGGATTTCCCGACGTTGCCAGGGAACGTTTCCAGCTTCTCTTCCCCGTCTTAGCCCGGCCCAAGCTCGACGTTGCGGCGTTGGATCGGGAACGCATCGTGAAAGCCGCCAGCGCTGCGCTCGCGTTGCCGCCGATCACCATCACGGAGTTGCATGCTCCGTTGAGCACGGGCAGCCCGAATGATTACTATTCCAACGGCGATTATTGGTGGCCCGATCCGGCGAAGACCAACGGACTGCCGTATATCCAGCGCGACGGCCAGTCCAACCCGGGGAATTTCAACCAGCACCGGCTGGCGCTGCGCCAATTGCGCGATGCGGTCGCCGCACTGGGGGCGGCTTACGAAATCACGGGCGAGGATCGTTACGCCGCGAAAGCAGCGGAGTTGCTGCGTGTGTTTTTCCTCGATCCGGCGACCCGCATGAATCCAAATCTGCAATTTGCCCAGGCCATCCCGGGAGTGTCGGCCGGACGCGGCATCGGCATCATTGATACGTTGCATCTCATCGAAGTTCCGCCGGCCATCGCGGTCATGCAAAAGTCGCCCGCGTTTCCGCCGGAGATGCTCGCCGGCCTGCAGCAATGGTTTCGCGCGTATACCGATTGGATGCTCACCAGCAGGAACGGCAAGGAAGAAGCCAACGCCAGGAACAACCATGCCGTCGCGTTCTGGTTGCAGGTGGCCGTGTTCGCCAGGTTCACCGGCGATGAGGCGCGCTTGGGCGAATGCCGGCGTCAGTTCAAGGAGGTGTTCGTGCCGAACCAGATGGCGGCGGATGGCAGTTTCCCGGCGGAGTTGAAGCGCACCAAGCCCTACGCTTACTCGATCTTCCAGCTCGATAATATGACGACGCTCTGTCAGGTGCTTTCCACGCCAGCCGACACCTTGTGGGCTTTTGAGCTGCCCGACGGTCGCGGTATCCGCAAAGCCGTCGCGTATTTGCAACCTTATCTCGCCGATAAATCCAAGTGGCCGCTCCAGCCGGACGTGATGGCGTGGGACGGTTGGCCCGCACGGCAAAGTTCGCTGCTTTTCGCCGGTCTTGCCTTGGATGAGCCAAAATATCTGGATCTCTGGAAAAAACTTCCGCCGGATCCCGCGAACGAAGAAGTGCAGCGCAACATCGCCATCACCCAGCCGATCCTGTGGGTGGACGATGCGGTTGTCCGCCCATCCCTTTAAATGGTTCATCGGACTCGCACTGACCCGGCAGATTAAATAGAATTTCATCATGCCCCGGCGCCGGAACGATTTCATCCCAGCATTGCTGTTACTGGCGGGATTGTTTTTATCCCCGGCGGTGTCCGCGGTGGCGGCGGAGGAGCAGGCCAACTGGGTGTATCGCGCGTGGCAGACGGACGAAGGCCTGCCGGACAACAGCGTCACGGGTGTCGCCCAGACGAGTGACGGGTATTTGTGGGTGGCCACTTACGGCGGGTTGATGCGGTTTAACGGTGCGACGTTCTCGGGGATTCAGCTGCCCAGTCTGCTCAAAAAATCCATTCGCACCATGCTGCTGGACCGGCGCGGCCGGTTTTGGCTGGGCATTGATACGGGCTCGGTGGTTTGTCTGGAGTCCAACACCTCGCGGATTTTCGGCACTGGCGACGGGTTGCCGGCGGAACGCGTGGCGGCCACGGCGGAGGATGCGGCCGGCGGCATTTGGATCGCGTATCAAAGCGTGCTGTGCCGGATCAAAGACGGTCAGGCAACCCGGTTTGGCGCTACGAATGGCTGGCCTGCCGGCATCAATGCCTGGGTCACCAGCGATGCCCGCGGCAACGTGTGGTTTTCAAAAGGCGGCCAGGTCGGCGTCGTTCACGACAGGGAGCTGCGGGACAAACTTTCGTTCAAGGAAACCGCCATCCGGCTTTGCGGGGCGGGCCCGTCGGGCCTCTGGATCAGCGCGGGCGTCCGCTTGTTGAAATACGATGAACAGCAGCCGCCGATGGAGGTCGGGCAATTGCCGGCGAACGCCGAGTCGCAGGTTTTATTCGAGGATCGGGCCGGGGCGCTTTGGATCGGCACGGCGGCGGATGGACTGTTCCGTTTCCAGAACGGCACGCTGGAGAAAGTGCCGACCTCGCAGCAATCCGTCTATTGCTTGTGCGAGGATCGTGAAGGTAATCTGTGGGCCGGCACCCGCGGCGGAGGCCTGGACCTCATCCGTCCCAGCGCGGTTGAATTGATCGGGCGCGAGGCGGGGCTGCCGTTTGAGTCGGTGGCCTCGGTGTGCGAAGACACCGAAGGCTGGATCTGGGTCGCGTCCCAAAACGGGGTGTTGGCGCGCAGTCATGATGGCCGGTGGGAAGTGATCGGTGCAGAAGCCGGCTGGACGGGCGATGCCGCCACCTGCGTGGCGGCGGACAAAGACGGCGGCGTCTGGGTCGGGGCGCGGAATCGCTCGCTGAATTATTTTCACAATGGCGTCTGGCGCACGTGGCAGCGACAGGACGGCTTGCACAACGGCGCGGTGCATTTGATTTTTGTCGCCCGGAACAATGATGTCTGGGTGGTCACCGGTTCGCCGAGCCGCCTGCAGCGGTTGCGCGCTGGAAAAATCGGGGAGGCCTACGAACTGCCCGGCGACAATCGCACGATCCGCACCATGGCGGAAGGTGCGGATGGCACCTTGTGGATCGGCACCCTGGAAGGTCAGATTCTGCGGGTCACCAACTCGACCCTGGTGCGGGAAGCGGCGGTGACGGAAACGAACGGGCTGCCCGTGCGCACCGTGCAAACGACGGCCGACAACACTTTATGGATCGGTTACGCGGGCGCGGGCGTGGGCTGTCTCAAGGGTGGAACATTTTCCCGGGTGACCACGGCGGAAGGATTGATGGATGATTTTGCGTCGCAGCTTCTGCCGGATCGCCGCGGCGGCATGTGGATTGTGGGCAATCACGGATTGTTTGAAGTGCCGGTGGCGGAACTGGCGGCGGTGGCGGCGGACCGGACCGCGCGATTGCGCTCCCAGATCTTCGGCCGCAATGAAGGCCTGCCCAATTTTCAACCGAACACCGCGGGCTTTCCCAACACCTGCCGGGGCGGCGACGGACGGTTGTGGTTTGCCACGCGCAGCGGCCTGTTGTTGGTGCGGCCGGAGAGCATTCGCAAAAATCCGCTGCCGCCACCGGTCGTGCTGGAGCGCGTGACCGTGGATGACAAGACGGCTGCGCTCTACGACGCCCGGACGCCCTTGCAAACCGAATACGGAAACGGCTGGCTGGATCTGCGTGAATCCAAAGCCGGGCTGCGAGTCCCGCCGAAACATCGCAAATTGGAATTGGAATTTTCAGCATTGAGCTTCGCTTCCCCGGAGAACATCCAGTTCCGCTACAAGCTCGATAATTTTGACGAGGACTGGATCGAGGGCGGCTCCCAGCACAGCGCCCGGTATCCGCATCTGCCGGCGGGCGATTATCAATTTCATGTGCGGGCCTGCAACAATGCCGGCGTCTGGAACGAAGCCGGGGCGACGCTGAACATCGTCGTATCGCCGTTTTACTGGCAGACCTGGTGGTTTCGCGTTTTGGTTTTGCTGGTGTTCACCACGGGCGTGGTGGCGGTCGTGCGTTACGTTTCGTTCCGCCGGTTGCGCGCCCGCATGGTGCAGCTCGAACATCAGGCCGCGCTGGAAAAGGAACGCGCCCGGATTGCGCGGGACATGCACGATGAAGTGGGCGCCAAACTCACGCGCCTCTCGCTCCTCACCGAAATGGCGGGCGGCAATCCTGAAATGCCCGCCTCCGCGCGCGGCGAGGTGAAAGAAATTTCCGACACGGCGCGGGAAACCATCCGTTCGTTTGAAGAGATCGTGTGGGCCGTCAATCCCCGCAACGACACCCTCGCCGACCTGGTGCATTACCTGTGCCGCTACGCGGAGGATTATTTCGACGGCAGTCCGGTGCAATGCGGTTTTGACCTGCCGCCGGTGATTGCGCCGGTGGTGTTGCCGCCGGAAGTTCGCCAGCAGGTCTTTCTCGCCGCCAAAGAGGCGTTGAACAACGTCCTCAAGCACGCCAAAGCCCGGCGCGTGCGGCTGCGGCTGGTCGTGGGCGCCGACGAATTTAAAATCAGCATTGAAGATGATGGCTGCGGTTTTGACCCGGCTTCACCGCCCAAGCGGACCGGGGGCGGCAACGGTTTGGATAATATGCGCGAACGGTTGCGCAGCGTGGGCGGACGGTGTGAATGCACCAGTCAGCCGGGGCAGGGCACCGGCATCACCTTCATTGCCCCGGCGAACTGGCCGGCGGCCAACTGAGCCGGAACGATGCAGAAGAACCTCACGCCAAGGCCGCCAAGGCCGCAAAGGGAAGGGGCAGGCAGTGATGTTTTCACAAGAATTCTGAATCCCTTTTCAGTGTGTTGTTTTTGAACTGAAGAATTCAGTTTTCTTTGCGTCCTTGGCGGTCTTTGCGTGAGACCAGTTTCACTCGGGCTGAATTGTTCCGGGTGAGTCCTTGTCCACACTTCATCCGACTACCCGCCGGCGGCGGCCAAGTTTGACGCTACCTTGCGTCGATTATTTTACTTCAGACCCAAGACGTGTCTGACTAGGGTGAAAATCCGGCACTTGCTTCTTTCCGCGCAAACAGCAGATGTCGTTTTACCCAATTGTGGGCTGAATCTGTCCCACCGGTTTTTCGCATTTTGTTTAGGACGTGTTCGTAACGGTCATCACCGCGAATTTTTTTTACACCCGCCTCATTCCAAAACTTCAGCACTTGTTTTGCTTCTTTGTATTTTTCAGTTCGAGCCGGGCTCAATTTCGGCCCTTGTCGGATTGCTTTATGGGACCGGTGTAATTCGCCGATTTTATTCCAATGTAAGTCTCTTGCCAAATCAAGGCTCCAATGACGCGGAATAACAATCATTGTTCCATGCGGGGTGGGGTTGACGCTGATTTTCAGTAAAAGCGGATCATCATGTTCCATTCCATACAGCTTCCATCGGTAGCACATCACATCAAAAAGCAAATGAAACTTTCCCTTTTGGTCGCTCCAGTCGAAAGCCCAATTTTCGCGAAAGTTTCGTTCCTGCGACATACGCCGCCGAATTACACCACGCGGATTCCGAAATGCAGACACATCCCAGCGATGCTTAATTTGCTGCCACGTCTTTTTCAATTCCTGATCTCGTTTGACTCTGTTTTTACCTTCTTGGAATTTTTCAGGCTGTTTCAACAGATGATCGTATTGACCAGCCTCCACGAAATGTTCAAACACACCAACGGTTGCCTGCGTTTCCCTGTCTGGTGTGTTACCAACAAGTTTTAGTAGCAGCAGAATGTCTTGATCAAGGTCGCCATCTATTTCGACAAGGTTTAGTAAATGTTTTGCGAACCCAACAAAATCTATTGGCCAAAGAGAAAAAGGGACAAGCAACCACTCATAAACCCGCCAGATATTCGAAGACGATGGATGCGCATCAATTTTCAAACGGGTAGCGTGGAATTGACCCAAAAGAGGGCCGCATCTTTCCGCCCTGCGAAATGCAAGTTTTTGAAGTTGTTCGAGGTCTGTTCGTAAATTCCGCTTCATGCGATTCATATTCTGCGCGGAGATTCGGGAACGCCAGACAATTGGTATCAAGATTTGTCAACAAACTTTGCCCCTTTTTGTTTTCAAATTCCAGACGACTATGCCCACAGAAAGAAATATTATGCCAGGCTGGAAAACACATATGATAATCGGTGCGGCGGCCGGCGCGGTGGTCAACGTCGCAATGCAAACCGGCCGCAAGGCCTTAAATCCTAAAACTCCGTTTGATTGGGGCGAATTTGTAATTTGCACCGGCACTGCAAGCATGGCGGCGCTTGCGCCTGACATTTTGGAGCCAGCCGACTCACCAAACCATCGTGCATTTTTTCATAGCGTTGCAATGGCCGCTATCGTCGCCTACGCCATAACTGGCAAACACACTGGAAAATGGCCAGCGGTCATCACTCTGATTGCCGGGGCTGCCGGAATTGGCTATTTGAGCCATTTAGCTGCTGACGCCGGGACGCCGAAATCAATCAATTTAGTCTGAACATTAAACCAAACAAAACTATGGCAGCAACATTGCAAATCAGATGTATCAATAAAACAGATCGCTACAACGCACACGAACGGATTCAGAATGTTGGCGGTGTCAATCCCGACGGCACGCGCTGGAAACTTTCACAACCCGACGCCATAGCTGGAATCGAAAATGGAAAATGGCAATTCTACGTTCAGGCGGGAGGAAATTCAGTCTGGGTGATTGTGGCGGTGAGTGCCTACGGTCATAAATACCTCAAGACGCAAGCCGACGGGGAACACCCCGACAATCTTCTGAGTCTGCCAGAGTGTCCGCCAAAATAATTTTATGAGTAAAATCCGAATCGGCGATAGTGAGAAAAGTCTGGATGAAGCCAGTGAAAGCTGGATTGTCAATCAGGTGAACGGGCGCGCACATGACGGTCAGGCCGTGTGTGTGCAAATTGTGTTAAAAGATGATGGGGTTGACATGATCCTTTCCACGCCCCAATGCGGTGGTGGCGGCGGTGGCGGTCGTCCGCCAAATCACAAAGAACTTGAAATTCTTGAGCTTTGGAATCACCGCCACCTCAATCAACAAAAATGGGAGGTTGGTAACTTGATTGCCTTCTTAAAACAACTTCGCAGACTGGTTTAATCGCAACGCCTGATGCATTCGTCGTAGCAACCGTGTTTCGTTCCTGCGGGCAAGCTCGTGTTCCCAAATGCGAACGATCTTCCAGCCTTGCGCCCGCAAGGTCCGCGTCACCAGCCGGTCACGTGCGATGTTGCCGGAAAATTTCCGCCGCCAGAATGTCGCGTTGCCTTTTGGCTTCGTTCCGTGCTTTGGGCAGCCATACCAGAAGCAACCGTCCACGAAGACCACCGTGCGCAATTTTGGAAAAACAAAGTCAGGACGCACAGCGAGTTGATAGCGGATTTGAGTTGAAGGTTGATAGTTCCGCCGCCGCGCTCCCTCTCCGCGCTGGGGAGCGAGCCGGGGTGAGGTGCGTCTTCTCTCAACTCTCAACTTCCCGACTCTCAACTTCCGCTGCCTCCGCCAGCCGGTGATTTTGTTCCGCCGGAATAATTTTGCCAGCGCCAGTTCCGTGTCCTTGTTCCCGCGCGAGCGGATGCGCGACATCACTTCCGAACGCTTCGCTTTGGAAAACACATCAGCCATGACTTCAAAAACTTGACGCGAATTCCGCGAATTTTCACGAATTCGATTCGCGATAATTAGAGCGATTCGCATCCGAAATTGGCAGGCATCGTTTCGTTGCCGGATAGCAGCCAGATCGTTCATCTGTTGCCTCGACCAACTCAACCTGGTAGAAGTTCACCGCAAGATGGCAAACGTCATATTCACAACCAAAGTAAATCCGGTCTATGACGACTTGCCAGAATTTCGCTATCACTTTCCCTCCACATACCTCAATCAGGCAAAGCAGGCCGTGGGAGACTGGATTCTTTATTACGAGCCACGACGTGAGGGCGCTGATCTAGCTGGCCGCGCAGGTCGCCAGTGCTATTTCGCAGCGGCGCGAGTCACAAAAATCGAAGAAGATAAATCTAACAGCGGCCACTACTATGCCTACGTTACTGATTACCTCCAATTCCCAAAGCCGGTTCCGTTTAGAATCGGAAAGACTTATTTTGAAAGCGGACTGCGAAAAGAAGATGGATCGACAAATAAAGGCAGATTTGGACGGTCAATCCGAATTATTTCGCTTGAGGATTTCCAGATCATTTGCCGACTCGGCTTCCAAGATGCGCAGATATCACCTCAGGATTATCAAACATTCCAGAGACTCGAGGATCAACCTGTGGAACTGGCTGGCGAGAGGCGAATGCTGGTCACTCAGCGGCCATTTCGCGATGCCGCATTCACACGCCTGATTCAGGATGAGTATGACAACACTTGCGCCATGACGGGGCTCAGGCTTGTTAATGCTGGTGGCCTATGCGAAATCGAGGCTGCCCACATCAGGCCTGTGAATGAACAAGGGCCGGATTCAGGACGCAACGGCATTGCGCTGGCGCGGACGATTCATTGGTTGTTCGACCGACACTTCCTTTCGATTTCAGACGCAGGTGAAATTCTCGTAGCGAAAAAGCATGTTCCCGAAAAAGTGTGTGCACTATTGAACCCGGACATGAAGATCAAAACGCCCCTATCGTCATTGTGTCAACCACATCCAAGTTTTCTTCGCCACCACCGGGAGCGCTTTAAAGGCAACTAGCCAGTGATGGAACATGGTTGTTTCAGCCAGTTGATTTTAATTTCCTTTTCGTCGGCCATGAACTCATCGCAGATTGCGATGAGTTCTCGGTTCCCGTGACGGACTCCATTGAGGTACGCAACGCGGCAAATTCATCGGCGTCAACGGTTCCACCGCCGGATCGGGTTGGGTTGGACGTTTCGCCTTCATTTTAATTCATCGGGTGATGCCGCTGAATGGGTGTGACTGTGCCATCCGGTTATTTCACAAGCCAGTTGATTTTGATTTCCTTTTCGACTTCCTTGAATTCCGGGTCGCCGGTGACGAACTCGGCATTTCTCATTTTAGCGAGCGCCGCGCCGAAGCAGTCGGCATAGGACATCTTCTTGGTGGCTTTGAAAATGGCGGCCTGATGTGCCTGGTGCAGGTCGGCGTGAACCAGTTCAATGGGCATGGCGGCAATCTCCCTGACCTTCTGCTCAGCCATGGCGGGAGAGGCGCCGCGCATGACGGAATAATAAATCTCGCCCCAGTTCACCACGCTCATCAGCAACTTGTGCCGGTCGGCGGTGGCCTGTTCCAGAATCTTTTCCACCGCGTCGGCGGCAGGTTCGTTGTTGAACAGCGCCATGAGCGCCCAACTGTCCAGGATCTTGGTGGCCATTACAGATCCCTTTCCCGCTTCCGTTCCGCCATGAAAGTTTCCATCGCCTTGGTGCCTTTCAAGGAGCCGCGCAGGCTTTTGATGTAGGAGCGGGTGATGGGTTTCAGCAAAATGCCTTCCGGCGTGGAGACGACAGTGGCCTTGGTGCCGTTCTCAATTTCGAACTCCTTGCGCAAGCGGCGGGGGATGACCACCTGGCCTTTCGTGCCGAAACTCACGGTGTCCATCTTCAAGGTTGCAATCACGCCGTTAAGTTAAACTGGAATCTAAAAGTATGTCAAATATATTTTGTATTACTTTTAGCGGTTGTGGTCTTCGACGGCGAACACAGCATGGAGATGGATTTGTGTGCAGGTATTGGCCATGCGCCGAAGATGCCGCTCCGGACGGAGCCTGAAAATCCTTTTTTGTCCGGTTTCTACAACGATGTCGCGCCGACGGCGCTGCCGGCGGCAAGTTCATTTCCACAGATGGTCGGACAGCGTGTATTTGTCCGGGACATCGGTTTCAAGGATGGATTCGAGCTTGGGCCCTGCCGCCGCGAGCTCCGGGAAATTCGGCAGCGTCAATTTCCGCTTTCGCCAGTCACAGCGGGCGGGCGGCGACAGGCCGATGGCTTGTCCACACTTCATCCGACTACCCGCCGTCGGTGGCCAGGTTTAAAGTGGAATTGAAAATGAATTCAGTTCCCGACATGGCCGTGGTAACCTCCGCGGCGACGCCCCGCGACCCGGTTGCGTCGCCCGAACCGCCCATGATCAAAGTCTCCATCGTCGAAGATGACGCCAAGCTGCGCGAAACCCTCGTGCGTTATTTTGCGGGGCAGACCGGCTTCCGCTGCGTGAAGGCGTATGCGAACGCCGAAGCCGCGCTGGAGGACATTCCGTTGCATCCCCCCGACGTCGTGCTCATGGACATCAATTTGCCGGGCATGAATGGCATCGACTGCGTGTCGCGTCTGCGGAAAGCGGCACCCTCGTTGAAGATCATCATGCTCACCGTTTTCGAGGAGGGCGAGCAGGTGTTTCAGGCGTTGTCGGCGGGCGCCTTCGGTTATCTCGTCAAGAGCAACCGGCCCGCAAAAATTCTCGAAGCCATCCGCGAAGTGTTCGATGGCGGCTCGCCCATGTCCGGCCACATCGCGCGGAAAGTGGTGCAATCCTTCCAGGCGCACGCCGCCGCCAGCGCGGAAACGGAATCCCTCACCGCCCGCGAACTGGAGGTGTTGCAGGGTTTGTCGCGCGGTCATCCCTACAAGGAAATCGCCAGCAATCTGGGCATCAGTTTGAGCACCGTCCGCACCTACATCCAGCGCATCTACGAAAAGCTCCACGTCCACAGTCAGACCGAAGCCGTCATGAAATTCGCCCGCAAGCAGGGCTAGTGAGGCGTCGGCAGAACTGCCGGGCGGTCTTTATGACTCAAACGAATGTTCAATGGTGGAGGTCAGGTGAATTGGTAACCATCTTCCCCCAGTCACCGTCCAAAGCATTTCCATGAACAAAACCACGCTGCTTTTCACGCAAATCCTCGGCTGCTTCGTTCTCCCGACCGTCATCGCCACCGCCCAGCCGCTTCCCAAAATCGAATTGCGCCCGGCTTTTCCGCAGTTGAAGCTGGAGCGCCCGGTCTGGATTTCCGAGGCGCCGGATGGGTCCGGCCGCATGTTCGTGGTGTATCAGGACGGCAAAATTCTCATTGTGAAGAAGGATTCGGACGGCGGCGGTGCGAAGGAATTCATGGACATCGAAAGCCGCGGGCCGCATTTCAGCAACGAGGACGGGCTGATGAGCATCGCGTTCCATCCCGGCTTCAAGACCAACAACCTGTTCTACATTTATTACAACCAGAAAAATCCCGCGGATCAACACACGCAGCCGCAAAATTATCCGATCCGCAGCGTCATCAGTGAATTCAAAGTCTCCGCCACCGATCCGGACCAGGCGGATCTCGCTTCCGAGCGCATTCTGCTCGAGGTGCAACAGCCGTTTCCCAACCACAAGGGCGGCCAGGTGGCGTTCGGCCCGGACGGTTATCTTTATCTGGGGCTCGGTGATGGCGGCAGCGCCGACGATCCGTTTGGCAGCGGTCAAAGCACGGCCACCTTGCTCGCCAAAATGCTGCGGATTGACGTGAACACGCGCTCGACCGCCGGGTCCGGCAAAAACAAACGCGAATTGCAGTATGGCATTCCGTCGGACAATCCGTTCGCAAAAGAGCCGGACTTGGGCAGTCGCGGCGCCCAGAAGGAGATTTACGCCTATGGTCTCCGCAATCCGTGGCGTTACAGCTGGGATCGCCAGACGGGCGAGTTGTGGGTGGGCGATGTCGGGCAGAATCTGTGGGAGGAGGTTGACCTCGTCACGAAGGGCGGCGACTACGGCTGGAGCGTGCGGGAAGGCGCGCATCATTTCAAACCCGGCCCGCCCGGCGCGCAATACATTGATCCGGTCATCGAATATCCGCACCGGTTGAACCTTCAATCGCAGGCGATGTTTCCCGACCACAGCATCGGGCTGTGCGTGATCGGCGGCTACGTTTATCGCGGTAAAAAATTCCCCGCGCTCGAAGGGGTTTACATCTACGGCGACTACAACCTCGGCACGATCTGGGGATTGCGCTATGATTCGGCCACGCAGAAAGTGACGGCGCATGGCACGTTGCTGGATCAAAAGAAAAACATCACCAGCTTTGCGGAAGATTTGGACGGCGAAGTCTATGTGCTCACCCAGGACGGAAAGATTTATTCCATCGCCACGGCTCAATAAACAACGCGACTTGGAACGACAAGCGAACTAACCTCATTCATGAAACACCTCAAAATAATCCCGCCAACCATTGTGCTGGCATTACTGCCTGCATTCATTGTCAACGCCGCCGGACCGTTGAAGGTCACGGCGGTGAACCAACTTCAGATTCCGCGGGCCAGCCAGACCATTGAATTATCGTCGGGCCAGCTGGCCCCGCTCGGCGAGAGCAATCTGGAAAAAATTCATGTCAAAGATTCCGCCGGCAAGGAAGTGTTATGTCAGGCGGTGGATACGGATTTTGACGCCTTTCACAAGCCGGACATGATCATTTTTCAAACGGACTTTGCTCCCGGTGAAACCAAATCCTTCACGGTCACGACGGGTAAGAAACAGGAATACAAGAAAGAGGATTTCAAGGCTTACGGCCGGTTTGTGCGCGAGCGGTTTGATGATTTCGCGTGGGAGAATGATTTGATCGCGCATCGCACTTACGGCAGGGCTCTGGAAACCTGGCAGGGCGAGCCGTTGACCAGCAGCGCGATTGACATCTGGTCCAAGCGCACCTCGCGCCTGGTCATCAATGACTGGTATATGGTGGACAACTATCATTCGGACCAGGGCGAAGGCTGTGACGATTATTCCGCCGGCGCGACGCGTGGCGATGGCGGCAGCGGGCTGTGGGCGGACAACAAGCTTTGGGCCGCGAAAAACTTTGTGAATTCCCGCGTGCTGGCCAATGGCCCGATCCGGGTGCTGTTCGAACTGGATTACGATGCGTTCGACGTGGCGGGAACCAAAGTTTCGGAGGTGATGCGCGTATCCCTGGATGCCGGCAGCCAGATGGATCATTACCAGGTCACCTTCAAACCGGCAGACGGCGCGGCATTGACGCCGGCCATCGGGTTGAGAAAGGCCAAAGGCGAGGAGAAGTCGTTTGACGCAGCCGCCGGCACGCTGACGATTTGGGAGCCGATGGAAAAAAACCTCGGCACGCAAGGGCTCGCGGTCATTGTGGATCCGAAAACGTTGATTCAGCCGGCCGAAGACAAATCGAACCATCTGCTTGTGGTGAAACCCGGCGCGGACAATTCCATTTCCTACTGGGCGGGATTTGCGTGGGATCGCGCCGGGCACATCACCACGGCGGAAGCGTGGAAAAAATACGTGGCTGAATTTGCCCAAGGCGTGCAGTCGCCGGTTGAAGTCAGCGTTTCCAGCAACTAGCGCCGTCTCACTTTTTGCGGGACGCATTCTTTTTGCACGCCGCGACGAAGCTGCGAAAAATCGCCCGGTAACTATCGCCTTTCTCGACGAGCCGTTCCGGGTGAAATTGCACGCTCAATAAAAACGGCATTCCCGCAGCCTTGTTTGATCGCAGTTCCATCGCTTCGACCAGCCCGTCGCGGCTGCGGGCCGTGGCGACGAACGGTTCCACCGGCTCAGCCACGGCCTGATGATGTGTGCTGTTCACCTTCAATCGGCGTTTTCCGGCCACCTTGGCGATCAAGGAACCCGGCTGCAATGCCGCGTCGTGGACGAATTCAAAGGCGCGGTCCATGCGCCGGTGGTTCAACGCGCCCGGCACCTGCTGCGCGATGTCCGCCACGAGCTTCCCGCCGAACGCCACGTTCAGCAATTGGTGGCCCCGGCAGATGGCCAGCAGCGGCTTTCGTTGCCGGAAAATTTCCGCGATCAAAGTCAGTTCCGTGATGTCCCGCTGGCCGTTGTCCGGCGTCGGGTTCACGGTCTTGCGGATGGCGGGCGGGAGATGCTCATCATACAGATCGGAGTTGATGTCATCGCCGCCGGTGAGCAACAGGCCATCGGTGCGATGCACGCTTTCCGCCAGCACCGCCCGGTCCGTCGTTGCCGGCGCGACCAATGGCACGCCGCCCGCCGCCAGCACCGCCTGCACATACCGCAGTGACAGGCTGACAGACAAATCGCTGAATTCCACGCCGCGCAGTTCGAAACCGGGTGAAATCAAAATCAAGGGTCGCCGTTCCATGCGGTAATTTAGACACGGTTGCCCCACATGTCATGAATAAACCACCCCACCAATAATAGCTGTATCGGCGGACCAGTTTCATGGTTTCAATTCGCGCGTGCAGTTTATGTTTCGGGAATTTATGATGAACTGAATGACCGAGGCCGAGCATCTGGAATTTGTCGGTGTCAATGAAGTGCGCCTGCGCAACCGCACACTCACGTATTTTTCCGGTTGCGATTATTTTCGCCTGGCACGAAACCCAAAAGTGGCGCAGGCCGCGCGGACTTCGCTGGCCAAAGACGGCCTGAACGTCGCCGCCTCGCGCCGCACCACCGGCAACCACGGGATCTACACCCAGCTGGAAGCAAGCCTGGCAACATTCTTCGGGGCGGAAGCTGCCTTGGTTTTTCCTGACGGCTACCTGGCCCCCATCGCGGCGGCCCAGGCGTTGGCGGGTCAATTCACCTACGCGTTCGTGGATGAACTGGCGCATGGCGCGTTGCTCGATGCGGCCCGGATGCTGGATTGCCCGGTGAAAAAATTCAAACACCGCGACCCTGCCGATCTGGCCAAGCTCATTGCCAGATGCGGCCACAACGTGCGGACGATCATTCTCACTGATGGGATGTTTTCGCATGACGGTTCCGTGGCACCGTTGCGTGAGTATCTGAAAATCCTGCCGGCGGGCGGAATGATTCTGGTGGACGATGCGCATGGTGTCGGCGTTTTGGGAGCGAAGGGCAGGGGGACGCTTGAGCATGAGAATGTGAGCCGCAGGCGCATCATCCAGTGTGCGACGTTGAGCAAGGCGCTGGGGGTTTACGGCGGGATGGTGCTCACCTCGCGGGCGTGGCGGAAAAAAATTCTGGAGCGCAGCCGGACCTTTGCCGGCACCACGCCGCTGCCGCCGCCGCTGGCGGGTGCGGCCCTGGCCGCGCTGCAGATTTTGCGAAGCGAACCGGCACGGCGGGACCGGTTGTTCCAGAATCTCAACCAGGTGCGGAGGCCATTGCGCCAGGCGGGTTGGGAGATTTCCGAAACGCCGGGCCCGATCATTCGTTTGCCGGCGATGAGCCGCGCCCGCGTTGAAAATCTGAAGAAGCGTTTGCTGGCTGCCGGAATTTATCCACCTTACCTGATCTATGGCGCGTCGGCGCAGGGGATTTTCCGGTTTGTCATTTCCAGCGAACACACCCGTGAACAGCTGGACCGGTTGATCGCCATGCTGACGGATGTTGCCGCTCGCGCGCGATGCTGACATCTCATTGCCCGCACGTGTTGCGGCGCTGATCGTCGAATCCGAAAGCAAAGTATGTCCCGCCATTTGCGCGGTTAACCAGCTCGCTCACGATTCGTGATGAACGTTGATTTGTCTTCGTCGAGTCAGGGCTCGCCAGCCGCCGGGGGGATGTCTAGTCTCCATCCGAGACCATGACGAGATCACTGCCCATGACGCGATGGATCCGTGCCTGCTGGGAGACGCTGCTGCCGGTCAGGCTGGCAGCGTTGCCCCGTTACGCAGGCCGCCGGTTTCGGTTGGGTTTGGCCATCTTCCTGTCTGTCTGGAGCGGCGTTGCGAGTGCCGCCCCCCCGCGCGTGCTCATTGTTCATTCCTTTGGAAGTGCCGCGCCGCCGTTCACCACCCATTCGATTGCCTTTGAGAGTGAGCTGACCGAGAAGTTGGGGAAACCGGTTGATCTCGACGAGATCTCGTTGGACGTGGCGCGCTACGCGGACTCCGACACGCAGGAAGCGCTCGTCGAATACATCCGCAAACGTGTGGCCAAATGGCAGCCGGATTTGGTGGTGCCCATCGGCTCGCCGGCCGGGGTCTTCGTCGCGCAAAACCGGGAGCGCCTTTTTCCGCAAACACCCATCCTTTACACCGGGATGGACGGACGGCGGTTGCCGGCGGGCGCGCTGCAAACGAATGCCACCTTCGTGGGCGAGGATTTCAACCTGCCCGGCTTTGTGGAAGATATTCTCCAGGTGGCGCCGGCGACGACCAACATTGTGGTCGTGATTGGCGCGTCGCCCCTGGAGCAATTTTGGACGACCGCTTTTCGCCGGGAGTTTGAACCGTTCACAAACCGTGTGAGCTTCACCTGGCTCAATGATTTGTCATTCGATCAGATGCTGGCGCGCGTCGGTAAATTGCCGCCGCACTCCTTCATTTTCCTCGTCCTGCTGATGCGGGATGCGACGGGGGTGACTCACAATGCTGACGAGGCGCTCAAACGAATTCATGCGGTCGCGAATGCACCCGTGAACAGCATCTATCAACATCAACTGGGCATGGGAATTGTCGGTGGCCGGCTTTACCAGGCCGAACTCGAGGGGGTGGAGTCGGCTCACATCGCCATCCGCATCCTGCATGGCGAGCCGGCGTCGAGCATCCCGCCGAAGATTGTGGGGCCGCTCCCGCCGCAGTATGATGCGCGCGAACTCAAACGCTGGGGCATCGGTCCGGCGAACCTGCCAGCCGCCAGCTCCATCAAGTTCCGCCAGCCGGGCTTCTGGGAGCTTTACCGGTGGCCGATTGTCGGCACGATCTTATTTTGTGCGGTTGAAGCCGGCTTAATCATCGGCTTGCTGATAAACCGGGCCAGGCGTCTCCAAGGAGAGGCGGCGGCGGCACTGATTGCCGAAATCTCGTCGAAGTTTGTGAATCTTCAGCCCGGTGTGGTGGACCGCGAAATCAAGGACGCCCAGCGCCGCATCTTCGAATTGCTCGATCTTGACGTTTCAGGGTTTTGGCAATGGTCCGCCGAGGCCTCGGGTTTTTTCAGGATCACCCATTTTTCCCGCACCGGTGAGGGGCCGCAATTTCCCGAACGGATGAACTCACAGGAATATCTTCCCTGGTTCCAACAGCAAGTGTTGGCCGGCCGCACCGTGGTCATTTGCTCGACGAATGAACTGCCGCCGGAGGCCGCGCGCGACCGGAAAACCTTCCGCCGATTCGGCTTCAAGTCGAATTTGACCATACCGCTTTCCGTGGGAGGGGAGCCACCCATTGGTGCGCTGGGCTTTACCACGCGGACAGAACGCGACTGGCCGGATGCGCTGATCAAGCGGTTGCAACTGGTGGCGCAGATATTTGCCAACGCGCTGGCTCGGAAGCGTGCCGACCAGGCTTTGCGCGAGAGCGAGGCGCGCTTTCGCACGGTCGCCAATACCGCGCCGGTGCTGATCTGGATGTCAGGCACCGACAAGCTCTGCAATTTTTTCAACAAGAGCTGGCTCGACTTCACGGGCCGCCCGCTCGAAGCGGAACTGGGCAACGGCTGGGCCGAGGGCGTCCACCCGGATGATCTGGCGACCTGCCTGAAAACCTACGTCGAATCCTTCGATGCCCGGCGCCCCTTCACCATGGAATACCGGCTGCGCCGCCACGACAGCGAGTATCGCTGGATGTCGGACCACGGCGTGCCGCGTTACGACGCCGCGCAGATTTTTCTGGGCTACATCGGCTCCTGTCTGGACATCACCAATCGCAAATCGGTGGAAGCCGAGCTGCTCCGGCAGCGGGCGGAACTGGCGCACGTCGCGCGCGTCTCCACCATGGGCGAACTGGCGGCCTCGGTGGCGCACGAACTGAACCAGCCGCTGGGTGCCATCCTCGCCAATGCCGAGGCGGCGGAATTGTTCCTGGAGCAGAAACCGCCGGCGCTCGATGACCTGCGCGCCGCGCTCGCGGATATCCGCAAGGACGACGAGCGCGCCAGTGAAGTGATCCGCCGGATGCGTGCTTTGCTGCGCAAGCACGAACTGGAGCTGCAACCGCTCGACATCAACTCTCTGGCGGAAGAAGTATTGCAATTGGTCAGCGCGGACGCCACGCTGCGCCGGATCTCGCTCGCCGCCGATCTCCTGCCCTTCCTGCCGAAGATTGCCGGCGACCGCGTTCACTTGCAACAAGTCCTGCTGAACCTCATTATCAACGGCATGGATGCCATGCACAACCAGCCGCGCGAACGGCGGCAAATCCAGGTGCGCACGCGTTTGGGCGGCGACGGCCTGGTGGAACTGGCGGTGATAGACTTGGGCCACGGCATTGAGCTGAATAAGTTTCCGCGCCTCTTCGAGCCGTTCTATACCACCAAGCCCAACGGCATGGGCATGGGGCTTTCGATTGCCCGCACGATCATTAAAGCGCATCAAGGGCGCATCTGGGCGGAGAACAATGCATCGAACGGCGCGGTGTTCCGCATCTTGCTGCCGGCTTTACGGAAGCAGCCGCCCGGGCACGAAGTTGAATGAGCAACGGAAATCTCAAACCCAGCGTATCATTTCCACACCATGGCTTCACTTGACACCAGATCTTCGCCGCAGTCTGTGATCTTTGTCGTGGACGATGACGCCTCGTTCCGCAAAGCCATCGGGCGTTTGCTGCACGCGGGCGGCTATGCCGTGCATGCCTTCGCGTCAGCAGCGGAGTTTCTGCAATTCGCCGGTCCAGATGCGCCGGGCTGCGTCCTGTTGGATCTGCACATGCCCGGTCCGAGCGGACTGGATTTGCAGAGCGTCCTGGCCCGCAGCGAAAATCCGCTGCCCATCGTGTTCCTTAGCGGCAAAGGAGACATTCCTGCCTCGGTGCAGGCGATGCGCGCCGGCGCGGAGGATTTCCTCACCAAACCGGCCAGGAAAGAAGTCTTGTTCCCCGCGATTGAGCGCGCGCTGGCGCGTGACGCGCGGGATCGCGAGCAACGCGCCCGTCGCCGTCAGTTGCGCTCCCGGTTCGACACGCTCACGCCGCGCGAGCGGGAAGTGCTGGTCCATGTGCTCGGCGGCCAGATGAACAAACAGATTGCCCTGGACATTGACGCCAGCGAGCGGACCATCAAAGCGCATCGCGCCCATCTCATGGCCAAGTTGCAGGTGCAGTCCGTGGCCGAACTCTCCCACTTGGCGCACGAAGCGGGTTTAGTCAGTAGTCAGTAGTCGGACGCAGCGTGCGATGTCAGTGAGCGTCAGTCCAACACCGGGTCACTAATTACTGGCCACTGATTACTATTTTCCCCCGCGCCTTTTTCGTGCTGTATCCAAAGGACATCGTCGTATTGCACCAAAGGACAATAGGCAGCCTCATCCCATTTACGATAGTCTCCTCCGAACTGGGCAGCGGAGCCGATGCAGATGAACCAAATCAAACAATTTCAAAACCAGCCTGTTGCCCGATTTAAAAAATTCCCGAACAAAAATATTATGACTGCATTTAGAAATCAGAACCTGCCTTTACCTCCAATCTGTTCGCGCCTGCTGGCGGGAGTCGCCTCGCTGGCGCTGGTTGGCTTCACGGCCTCGGCGCAGATTGATCCCGCCCCGCGGCAGCTGCTGCACCTGGGGGCCAACGCCTCGCTGACGGACAGCGGTCCGATGGGGGCTTACGCATTTTATTATTGGAACATGCCGAACGTGCCGACGACCAACGAGGTGTTGCGCCTGGTCATCGCGCCGGTTTATGTGGACGCCAATCTGGGTTTCCAACACCTGCTGGGCAAAAACACGGACCTGGCCGTGGGCGCCTTTGGTGGCATGTATGCCAACAGCTATCAGGAGGTGGATCACGGCCATTGGTTTAAAAGAGAGTCGTTCGACGGCGACAGCGGCGGTTTCGACGTGAGCCTCTATCAACGGTTCAACCCCGACCAGCACATTCCCCTGACCGGCGTGCTCCGCGCGACCATGGATTATAACGCCTTCGACACGACGGACAACACCGCTACTGTCAAGAATAACGGCACTGCATTCGTTCTGCCCGAGAACCAGCCGATCATGACCTACCGCGCCGGGTTCCGCTGGGGCGGCAAGGAGCCGATGCTCACCCCGATTCTGGGCATGGAGGTTTCCGGCTGGTATGAACTGGATCAGCGCACCTCACCCGGCGGTTACGGTTTCAGTAATGACCGGGAACTCGAGCGGGTCAGCCAGCGGTTCTTTGCCCGTGCCCAGTTGAACTACACCACACTGGAATCGAAACATTACGTCGTGGCCGGATTGCAGGGAGGCACGATGATCAACGCGGACCGGTTGAGTGCCTACCGTCTGGGTGGCGTGCTGCCCTACACCAAGGAATTTCCGCTGCCCATCCCCGGATATTACTTTCAGGAACTTTCGGCCAAGTCCTTCGGGCTGGCCTACGGCACTTACGCCATCCCGTTCGGGGCCGAAGACCAGTGGAACATCATGGGCAGCGCTTCAGCCGCCTTGGTGGATTATGTGGACGGCACGGGGCAACCGGGAGCGTTCAACTCGGGCGTTGGCGTGGGCGGCGGCTACAGCGCGCCCAGCAGGCGCTGGAAAATCCTCTCGCTGGTGGGCTACGGTTTTGAAGCCGAGCGTGAGCATGGCCGGGGTGGCTACTCGGTCGCGGTGGCGTTCCAATACAACTTCGGCTCAACCAGGACGGCTGGGCTTGAGGGGTATGAAGCCTTGCAAGAAATGCATACCGTGGCCAAGTGAACAGGGCGTGATGACAGCCTGACAGCGGGATTGGCGGGAATTCGGTGCGCGTCGAATTTCATTTCGGAATGTGACCGGCTGGATTTTCACCGGGTCGCCACGGAAAATATCTTTACAAGTTCGGCGCACAGTGTTTCATCTGTCTCCGCGAGACTTGAAGACATCTGGCATCCTTCCGAGCTTCTGAATTCCTATTTTTCTCGTTTGCCGCAGACCCAATCGCGGATCCGTTGTCATGAAAAGTTGCCCGGTTCATTCATCCAGTCCAGTTCTGGGACGGAAACGCGTCAGCGGCGTGGTGGTGCCGAATGCGCCTTCGCGCGGCCAAGTTGCGCTCGCCTGCGTGGTGGCCAATGGGATGCGCCTGCTCGCGGCCACGCTGCGTTACCGCGTCAACGGTGGCCGCGGCCCCGTCAGTCTCCCGGACGAACCCGTCATCTTCGCCCTCTGGCACAACCGGCTGGGCTTGTGCATGAAGGTTTACAAGAGTTTCGTCCGGCCGGATTGCGACCACGAGCATCTGGCGGCGCTCATCAGTGCCAGCAAGGACGGGGCGTTGCTCGCGGCTGTCCTTCGAGATTTCGGGGTGGAGGCGGTGCGCGGATCTTCCAGCCGGCGCGGCGCGCAGGCACTGCTCGAGCTGACTTCATGGGCCGGGCGCGGTTATGATCTTGCGGTGACGCCGGATGGTCCAAAGGGTCCGCGCCACGTGGTGCAGGATGGCGTGATGGCGCTCGCACAGGTCACCGGCCTGCCGATCATTCCCTACTCCTGCCGGCTTGGTTGGAAAATCCAATTGAAGAGCTGGGACCGCTTTCAAATTCCATTGCCGTTTTCACATTGTGAAATGACCTTTGGCGAACCCATTCGTGTTCCACGCGGGGCCACCGACGCTGAACGCGGCCAGTTGCGCGAGCAGTTGCAGGCCGTGCTGCAGGCGGGAACACAAGCACAAAGGATGACTGCATGAGCAACGGAAATGGGAATAAAACCAGGCAAGCCAATACTCATGTGGCGTGCACGCAGGTTTTGTAAGTAACCTCAATCAGTTTTTAGAAGCAGGCCTGTGATGTCAGTGAACGCCAGCCAGCTCCTGGCCACGGTGGTTGATTTTTCTTTCGCCCCGTTGTCGAACTGCCTCAAAGGACCAGGCCGTATTGCACCAAAGGACAATAGGCGGCCTCAGTCCATCTCCGCTAATCTCGCGCATCAGCCCAATCAGTGGTGTCAACCCGAATGAACCAGAACAAAATCAATGTCACGGTCGTGGATGACGATGAGAGTTTTGCCTGTGCCCTTGAACGGCTGCTCCGGGCCTCGGGGTTTGAAGTCCGCACTTTTCCCTCGGCCGAAATATTCCTCGCTGCCACCGTGCGTCCGCCGCCGGACTGCCAGGTGCTGGACATCCAACTCGGCGGCATGTCCGGCCTGGACTTGCAGCGACGGCTTAATGAAATCGGGAATCAGGTCCCGATCATCTTTGTCACCGCGCATGACGCACCGGGGGTTCGCGCGGAGGCGGAACGAGCCGGTTGCTCGGCCTACTTTCTCAAACCCGTGCCCGGCAAGTTGCTCATTGAAGCCATCAACAAGGCCGTCAACTCCAGCAACCGAAAAAGCCCGGAACCAGGCGATGAACAAACCGGGACATCCCGGGGGAAAAAATAATATTCATCAAGCGCTAAAAACCGGATGCAACCAACCTCTGAATCATAACAAGCTCCATTATGAACTGGCTGTTTGACACACTGCGAAGTAATCCGGAGATCGCCATCTTTCTCGCGCTGGCGATGGGCTTTTATGTCGGGGGGCTGAAGTTCGGCAAATTCAGCCTTGGTAATGTGACCGGCGTGCTGCTCTCCGGTGTCTTGATCGGTCAGTTGAACATCACGATTTCTCCCAATGTGAAGTCGGTGTTTTTTCTGATGTTCCTCTTCGCAGTCGGTTATAGCGTCGGGCCGCAGTTTTTTCGCGGACTGAAAAGTGACGGGCTGCCACAGGTTTTTTTTGCGGTGATCCTGTGCGTCGCCTGTCTGCTGTCGGCGTTCATTGCGGCCAAGGTCGCCGGTTACAGCATGGGCCAGGCTGCCGGGCTGCTCTCGGGCGCCTGCACGATTTCGGCGGTTCTGGGTGTGGCGTCCGATACCATCGGCCAGATTGGTCTTTCCTCCGACCAGCAAAAAGCGATGGTGGACGCCATGCCGGTGGCCTATGCCGTCACGTATCTCTACGGCACGGCCGGCTCGGCGTGGTTTCTCGCGTCCATCGGACCGAAGCTCCTGCGCGTTGACCTGGCCAAGGAGTGCGCGGATTACGAAGCCAAGATGGGCGGCTCCGCAAGCGAAGGCGACCAGATGTCGGCCTACCGGCGGTTGACCATGCGCGCTTATCAGGTGGGGATGGAATCGAAGCTGGTCGGCAAAACCGTCGCGGAATTTGAAGCGCAGTTTACCGTGCCGCGCGTGTTCATCGTGCGTCTCCGGCAGGCATCCAAAATTTGCAACGCCGACCCTAAAATGGTCATCGGCTCTGGTGACGTATTGGGGCTGGCGGGGCCGCGCGAGTTGTTGTTGCAGATCGAAACCACCCTCGGCCCGGAAGTGGACGACCGTGAGCTGTTCGATGTCCCCATCCAGATCCTCGATGTGGTCATCACGAACAAAAAATTTGCGGGCAAGACGCTCATGGAAATCCGGCAGTCGGAAGCGGCCCAGGAAGTCCGCGGTGTTTTTCTGCGCAAACTTTTTCGCGCCGGCCAGGAGATGCCGTTCAACGCCGGCACCAAGGTGGATCGGGGCGACGTGGTGCAAATTGTCGGTCCCGTGCAGGAGGTGGAGCAGGTGGCCAAAAAGCTGGGCTATGCCGACCGGGCGACCGAGAAGACCGATGTCGTGTTCATGGGCTTGGGCATCGTGATCGGGGCGCTGATCGGGGCGATCACCATCCACTTCGGCAAGGTGCCGATCAGTTTGAGCACCAGCGGCGGTGCGCTCTTCGCGGGGCTGGTGTGCGGTTATCTGCGTGCGGTGAATCCGACCTTCGGCCGCATTCCGGCACCCGCGCTCTGGGTGTTCAACAACATCGGCCTGACCGCGTTCATCGCGGTGGTGGGGATCAGTTGCGGACCGAGCTTCGTGTCCGGCGTGAAGGCTGCCGGAGTCAGCCTGTTCCTATGGGGCGTGTTCGTCACCACCATGCCGTTTGTCGTCGGCATTTTCGTTGGCAAATACGTTTTCAAGATGCATCCCGCCATCATTCTGGGTGCGTGTGCCGGCGCGCGCACGACGACTGCGGCGCTGGGCGCGATTCAAGACGAAGCCAGGAGCAAGGTGCCGGCATTGGGCTACACCATCACCTACGCCGTGGGCAATACGCTTCTCATCATCTGGGGCGTGGTCATCGTGCTGATGATGAAATAACGAATTAAAGAACAATCAACGCAAATTGTATGACTGCAAAAATTCAATCCCCCGCGTCCGCCACGGGGCTGAAACACGGCCTGTTCAGTGCATCCGAAGCGCGGTTCGATCGCTGGTGCGAACTTGGCCACGCCGCCGAAACTCTCGTCGCCACCGCGCAAGCCGGCAAGCCTTCGTCCGAGGCGCGGGCGCAAATCGCGCAACTGCTCGCCGCCCTCGAACCGCTGGAAACCTTTCATGCTTATCCGGGCGATGCCTTGATGACCACGCTCAAGGATCTGATCGAGCGCAGTGATTTAGCCGGTTTCTCCCGGCTCGCCATCCGGATCAGCAAGGCGTTGCTGAACGGCACCTATCGCCGCAGCGCCAAAGTGTGGAAGGCCGGCGAAGAGGCCGAAGGTGAATCGAGCGAACGGCTGTTGAAGGATTACTTCGAGGGCGACGATCTGGCCAAGCCCTATTTCGAAGTGCTCATCGTCACCGATGACGGCACGCCCGAGCAGATCCGCCAGGTCCGGAACGAATGGCGCAAACTCCGCCGGCCCGAGGATCCGTTCGTCTATGAAATTGTCGTCGCCGCCGGTTTCGAGGATGCCGTGTTGGGCGTGGTGTTAAACCCGAACATCCAGGCGATCATCATTCAGGACAACTTCCGTTTCCCGACGCGTCTCCACGCGCCGCTGCTCCGCGAATATCTGCAACAGCATCTCAAGCAGGACGCCGCCACAGTCGCGCCTCAGGATTATGGCGTCACTCTCGCCAAGACCATCCGCGCATTCCGTCCGGAGCTGGACGTTTATCTGGTGGTGGACCGCGCCATTGAAAAGCTGGCCAGCCATCTCGACTCGAAAAATATCCGCCGCATTTTTTACGGCATCGAAGACCTGATGGAACTGCACCTGGCCGTCTTCGAAGGCGTCAATGACCGCTACGACACGCCGTTTTTCAACAACCTGAAAAACTATGCGCGCAGACCGATGGGTACGTTCCACGCCCTGCCGATTGCGCGCGGCAAGTCGGTGTTCAAATCGCATTGGATCCGCGACTTTGGATATTTCTACGGCACGAACATTTTCCTCGCCGAATCCTCCGCCACCACGGGCGGTCTCGATTCGCTGCTGGAACCCACGGGCAACATCAAGGTCGCGCAGGAGAAGGCCGCGCGTGCTTTCGGCGCGCAGAAATTATTCTTCGCCACCAACGGCACTTCAACCTCAAACAAGATCGCCGTGCAGGCGATCGTGCGCCCCGGCGACATCGTGCTCGTGGACCGCAACTGTCACAAGTCGCACCACTACGGTCTGGTGCTCTGTGGCGGTCAGCCGCTCTACGTCGAGGCGTATCCGCTGATGCAGTATTCGATGTATGGCGGGGTGCCGCTCCGCACCATCAAGCAGACGCTGCTCAATCTGAAGGCGGAAGGGAAGCTGGACCGCGTGCGGATGCTGCTGCTCACCAACTGCACGTTCGACGGGCACATTTACAATGTGCCGCGCTTCATGGAAGAAGTGCTGGCCATCAAGTCTGACATTGTCTTCCTGTGGGACGAAGCCTGGTATGCCTACTCGCGCTTCTCGCCCTTCCATCGTCGCCGCTCGGCGATGGGCGCGTGCGAGGCGTTGCGCGAACGCTACGCCAGCCCCGCCTATCGCGCGGAGTATGAGGCATTCAAGAAAAAGCACGGCAAGCTCGATCCGAAGAATCCGAAGCTGCTCGACACGCATCTGCTGCCCGATCCCGACGCCGTGAAGCTGCGCGTCTATGCCACGACCTCGACGCACAAATCACTCTCCTGTTTCCGGCAGGGTTCCTACATCATGGTCAACGACGATTGCTGGGAAAGCACGCAGGCGACGTTCGAGGAATCGTTCTTCACGCACACCAGCACGTCGCCGAACCTTCAGATCATTGCGTCGCTCGACATCGCGCGGCGTCAGGCCGAACTGGAGGGTTATGAACTGGTGATGCGCTCCATCGAACTCGCTTTGATGCTGCGCCGTGAGGTGAACAGCCATCCGCTCATCTCGAAATATTTCCGCATCGCCACCAACGCGGACATGGTGCCGCAGGCGCATCGCGCCAGCGGCTTTGAAGATTTTCACGCGCCCGGCGTGACGTGGAAAACGTTGAACGATGCGTGGGAAACGGACGAGTTCGCCCTCGACCCGACGCGCATCACGTTGCTGTGCGGCACGGCGGGTTTTGACGGCACGGCGTTCAAGACCTTGCTCGCGGACAAGTTCGACATCCAGCTCAACAAGACTTCGCGCAACAGCATTCTGCTCCAGTCGAACATCAACAACACGCGCAGTGATATCGCCTATCTCATCAAGGTGCTGGCGGACATCGCGCGCGATCTGGACCGGCGGCTCGCCAAGGACGCGGAGGAGAAAGCCGGGTTCGACGCCCGCGTGAAGAGCCTTTGCCATGACCTTCCCGAGTTGCCGAACTTCAGCCGCTTTCACGATGTGTTTCGCGAGAACCCGAAATCGAAGACGAATGAGGGCGACATGCGCACGCCGTTCTTCCTGGCTTATGACGAGGCCAATTGCGAACACCTGACCTTGAACAGCAAGGAGTTGGATGCGCGGGTGAAGCGCGGCGACGCGGTGTCGGCCAACTTCGTCATCCCGTATCCGCCCGGCTTCCCGATCATGGCGCCCGGCCAGGTGATCACGCCCGAGATCATCACCTTCATGCGCAAACTCGATGTGAAGGAAATCCACGGCTATCACGCCGTCACCGGATTGAAACTCCTCAAGCCCGGGGTGCTGAAGAAACGGAAGAGCCGCTGACGAACCTTGAATACAGCCACTCGTGGAACTGCTGAAACACATCCTGAAAGCCGCGCCGGAGATCGCTCTGTTCGCCGCGCTATTTTTTGGTTGGGTTCTGGGCCGGGTGAAGGTCAAAGGGTTCAGCCTCGGCGGCGTGGCCGGGTCGCTCATCGTGGCACTGGTGATCGGACAATTGGACGTCACATTGCCGGATGCCTTGAAGGCCGTCTGTTTCGCGCTGTTCATCTATGCCGTCGGCTTCAAAAGCGGCCCGGAATTTTTCGGTGGGCTGAACCGTTCGTCATTCAAACTCGTGCTCTCTTCGGTGGTGCAATGTCTGGCCGCCCTGATCGCGCTGCTGGTCATCGCGCGGATTTGCGGCTTCGGCAAAGGTTTTGCCGCGGGCATCGGCGCGGGGGCGCTGACGGCCACGGCGATGATGGGCACGGCCGGGGATGCACTCACGCGCCTGGGTCTCAGCCCGGACCAGTTGACCTTGCTGACCAGCGAGATGGCGGTGGGCTTTGCCATCACCTATGTCTTCGGCACGGTCGGCGTCATCATCTTTGTGCGCAGCATCGCGCCGAAGCTGCTCGGCGGGGACATCAAGAAAGCAGCGCGCGAGTTGGAAGCCGAACTGTCCGAGGGCGGCGAAGTGACGCGGCCGGGATACATCACGCCCTTCGTACCGGTGGTCGCGCGCGCGTTTGAAGTGGAGCAAGGCAAGGCCGCCAACCTGAGGGTTGCCAGATTGACAAACCAGTTTGAACGCGCTTCCGTGGAGCGGATACTTCGTGACGGCGAAGTGATCGAACCGGCGCCGGATGTGATGTTGAGAGCTGGAGACATCGTCGGCCTGGCCGGAAAACTGGCAGCCGTCGTGGCCGCCGGTGAATTGATCGGCGCAGAAGTGGAGAGCAAGGAGGCACTGTCTTTCTCGATGGAAGTCAGCACCGTGGTGATCACCAGCAACAATGTGATCGGCAAAAAACTTCGCCAGATTCGCAGTGACATTGGCTTGAAGAATCTGGAGGGCGTGTATCTGGTCAGCCTCAAACGTCAGGGACTGCCATTGCCGATCATGCCCAAGACGGTGGTGCGGCGCGGGGATGTGATTGAACTGGCCGGCCGGCCCAGCGAAGTGAAACGCGTGGCGGCGCTGGTGGGACACGCCGAGTCGCCGGGCGGAAAAAGCGACCTGGCGTATCACGCCTTCGCCATCGTGGTGGGCACGTTGCTCGGATTGATCACCATCCGCGTGGGCGGTATTCCGGTGACGCTGGGTGTGGGTGGCGGCGTGCTGGTGTCGGGCTTGTGCTTCGGCTGGCTGCACACGCGCTATCCGGTGTTCGGCGCCATGCCACAGGCGTCGCAATGGATTCTTTCCGAGCTGGGCCTGAGCGCGTTCGCCGCCGCGATCGGACTTTCCGCCGGTTCGAAAGCCGTGGCCGCGATTCAACAACACGGCGTCGCCTTGCTGATTGCCGGCGCGGTGGTGACCATCATCCCGTTGGTGGTCGCGTTGTATTTTGGACGATTTGTGTTGAAGCTGCATCCGGTCGTGCTGCTGGGAGCGCTGGCCGGCGGACAAACCGTGGCAGCGTCCCTGAGCGCAGTAAACGAGGAAACTGAAAGCATGACGCCCGTGCTGGGATTCACCGTGACGTATGCGATATCCAACGTGCTGCTGGCCGTGTTTGGGCCGGTGATTGTGGCACTGACTCCCTGAAACCATGAACCCGCAAGAACTCCATTTCAGCGACGCATTCAATGTCAGCGCAGTTTTCTTCTTTGCGTTGACTGGCGCGCTGGCGGCCCGGCGGCTGGGTTACGACATCATCGGGGTGTTCGCCCTGGCGTTCGTCACGGGTCTGGGGGGCGGGCTGATCCGCGACAGCCTGTTGGGCGGGAACGGCCCCGTTGTAGCGCTGACGGATCCGCTGTTCATGATCGCGGTTCTGTGTGCCACCTTGTGCGGATTGTTCCGCTTCAGCACCAAGATTGAAAGATTCAACCAGATCGTGGCCGTGCTCGACGCCATCGGGCTGGGGGCGTTTGCCGTGGTGGGAACGGACAAAGCGCTGCGGATGGAGTTACATTGGCTCGCCGCCATTTTCGTGGGCGTGGTGAACGCTGTGGGCGGCGGACTGTTGCGTGACCTGCTCATCCGCGCCGAGCCGTTGTTGTTGAAGCCCGGGCAATTTTATGCGCTGGCAGCCCTCACCGGCGCCGGTGCGTATGCCGCCCTGACGTTGCACTGGAAGGTTCCGGCTTTTCACGCCGCCTTCTATGCCACGCTGGCGACGGTGTTGTTTCGCGTTTTGGCCATCATTTTCAACTGGAAAACCCATGCGGTGGAAGCGCCACTCGAAAGCCCTTGAAACCATTTCATGATCACCCAGACGAGTAAAAAGTTAAAAACATAAAGCCTATGTCAAAACCAACTTCCACTTCCCGCGCCAGCCAAAAGGCGCTGTTGAAACTCAGCCCGTTTGAACTGAAGGATGAACTGATCAAACTTGCCAAGGTCGCCGAACGCGATGAAGTCGCCCAGTTCCTCGACGCCGGCCGCGGCAACCCGAACTGGATCTGTACCACGCCGCGTGATGCCTTCGGGACGCTCCTCCGCTTCGGCCTCGAAGAATCCCGGCACGGCCTCACCATCCCCGACGCGGGCCGCCAGATTGCCCGGACTCCTGGCCTGGCCGGGCGTTTCGAGGCATTCCTCAAGGCGAATCCAAAAGCCCCCGGCATCAAACTGCTGAACGACACTTGGAATTGGGGCGTCAACCAGCTCAAGCTTGATCCGGAAGCGTTCGCCTACGAACTCGCGCAGGGCATCATCGGTGACTTGTATCCCGTGCCCGGCCGGATGCTCCGTTGTTGCGAGCGCATCGTGCATGAATTTCTCGCTCGCGAAATGTGCGACCGCCGCCCGCCGGCCGGCAAATTTGACATCTTTGCCGTCGAGGGCGGAACGGCGGCGATGTGCTACATTTTCGACACGCTGATGCAGAATGAGCTGTTGCATCGCGGCGACACCATCGCGCTGGCCGTGCCGACCTTCACGCCTTACATCGAGATCGCCCACATGGACCGCTTTGCCTTCAAGGTGGTCAACATTGACGCGGCCGCGGAATGCCGGAAGGACGGAAGCCACACGTGGCAATATTCGGACGCGGAAATCGACAAGCTGAAGGACAAGCGCATCAAGGCGTTCTTCCTGGTGAATCCCAGCAATCCGCCGTCCGTGGCCGTGAGCGGCAAGTCAATGCGGCGGCTGGTGCAGCTGGTGAAGAGCCAGCGGCCTGACCTCATCATCATCACCGACGACGTGTATGGCACATTCGTGCCTGGCTTCCGCTCGGCGATGGCTGAACTGCCGCAGAACACGATCTGCGTCTATTCCTATTCGAAGCACTTCGGCTGCACCGGCTGGCGCCTCGGCGTCGTGGCCGTCCACCAGAACAACATCTTCGACAAGATGATTGCGAAGCTGCCCGCCAAGGTGCGCGCCAGGCTGAACCACCGTTACAGCCCCATCACGCTGGAACCGGAAAAGGTGAAGTTCATCGACCGCATGGTGGCGGACAGCCGGATGGTGGCGCTGAACCACACGGCCGGCCTGTCGTTGCCGTCGCAGATCCAGATGATGCTGTTCTCCTCCTTCACGCTGCTCGACAAGGCGGACAGCTACAAAAACCTCTGCCAGCTCATCTGTCGCCGCCGATGGCATGCGCTGTTCGACGGGCTGGGCCTGACATTGCCGGAGGACAGCAACCGGGCCTTTTATTACGTCGAGCTGGATCTGATGGTGTGGGCCGGGAAGACCTACGGGCCGGAGTTCGCCAGGTTCCTCGCGAAGAATTACGAGTGCATTGATGTGCTCTTCCGGCTGGCCGAGCACAGCGGCATCGTGCTCATGCCCGGTGGCGGTTTCGGCGGACCGGCGTGGTCCGTCCGCGTATCGCTCGCCAATCTCGCCGAGGAGACTTACCCGAAGATCGGCCAGTATCTGCGGGAGACCGCCATGGCCTACGTCAATGAATGGAAAGCGTCGCAGGAAAAATGAACCAAAACGGATTCACCCACAACCAACCGGCAAAATAAAAACAAATACCGCAATATGAAAACCATCAAACTCCTCCTGTCTCTCAGCCTGGCGCTGATGTTTGCCCAGGCTGCCTGGGCGCTGCCCAAGATCAAAGTCCTCGCCACCGGCGGCACCATCGCCGGCGCACAAGCCGCGCAATCGGATGCGGGTTACAAGTCCGGCACGTTCTCCGTGAACGATCTCATCCTGGCCGTGCCGCAGCTCACGAATGTCGCCGTGTTGTCCGGCGAACAGATCGCCAACATCGGCAGCCAGACGATGAACCATGAGGTCTGGCTCAAGCTCGCCGCCCGGTGCAACGAACTGCTCGCGCAAAAAGACGTGGACGGCATCGTCATCACCCACGGCACGGACACCATGGAGGAGACGGCTTACTTTCTCAGCCTCGTTGTGAAGAGCGACAAGCCGGTGGTGCTCGTCGGCTCGATGCGCCCCGCCACGGCGATCAGCGCGGACGGCCCGATCAACCTCTACAACGGCGTCGCGCTGGCCGCCAATCCCGAGGCCAGGGGCCGCGGTCCGCTGGTGGTGATCAACGACACCATCCACTACGCGCGCGAGGCGCAGAAGATGCACACCACGCGGATGGACACGTTCCAGTCGCCGAATCGCGGCATCGCCGGAATGATGAACACCGGCAAGGCGTTCTTCTATTCGAAGAACACCACGCGACTTGGCAAAAAAAGTGAATTCTCCGTGGACGGCAAAAGCGTCAGCGACCTGCCGCGCGTGGACATCGTTTATTCCTACGCGAACCTGGGCGGAGACATGATTGATGCGCTCGTCGCGAAAGGCGTGAAAGGCATTATCCTCGACGGCGTGGGCGACGGCAACACGACGGACGCCGCGCTGGCGGCGCTGGAGGCGGCGGCCAAGCAAGGCGTGGTGGTGGTGCGTTGCTCGCGCACCGGCAGCGGCGTGGTGGATCGCAACGTCGAAGTGAACGATGACAAGCTCGGCTTCGTCGCCGGCATGGAGTTGAGCGCACAGAAGGCGCGCATTCTGTTGATGCTCGGCCTGACGGAAACGCACGACCCCAAAAAACTTCAGAAATACTTCGTGGAATACTGACCCGTTTTTCCCGCTGCAAAAACTAACGCAACCAAAACAACACAATCTATGAAAGCAAAATTCATCAACCAGGCATGCCGCTACGTGTGCGTGACCGGGCTGGCGGTGACCATGGCCGGATTGACCGGCTGCGCCAGCGCCCAGCCAGCCAGGCAAACCACCGCGCAGCCCGTCTCGACGGCTGTGGCGGCGTTGCCTGGTGCCAGTCAGCTTCAAAGCGTCGTGGATGAGGCTTACGCCAGGTTCAAGGACGACCACACGGGCAAGAACGCGGACTACATTCCCTATCTCGCCAGCGTTTCGTCCAATCTCTTCGGCGTCGCGATCGTGACAGCCGATGGCCAGGTGTTCACCGCCGGCGACGTGAATTATTCCTTCTCGATTCAGTCCTGCTCGAAGGTGTTCACCATGGCCCAGGTGATGGAGGAATCGGGCGAAGACGCCGTCTTCAAGAAGATCGGGGTCGAGCCGACCGGGATGCCGTTCAATTCCGTGGTTGCCCTCGGCATGAACAAAAACAAGGCGGTCAATCCGCTGGTCAACGCCGGCGCGATGGCCTCGGTCAGCCTGGTCAAAGCGGGCAGAGCGGCGGAACGCTGGGACAAAATCCTCGCCTATCAAAGCAAGTTTGCCGGTGAGCCACTCAAGCTGATTGACGAGGTTTACAAATCCGAAGCCGAAAGCAATTTCCGCAATCGCGGCATCGCGTGGATTCTCTTCAACAATGGGAACCTCTTCTGCGATCCGCCCGAGGCGACGGATGTCTACACCAAGCAATGCTCCATCGGCGTGACCACCAAACAACTGGCCGTGATGGGGGCCACGCTTGCCAACGGCGGCGTCAATCCCCTCACCAAGGAACGGTGCCTCGAGTCCAAGCATGTGCCGCGCGTGCTGGCGGTGATGATGATGGCGGGCTTCTACGATGAATCCGGCGCGTGGGCCTACACCTCCGGGCTCCCGGCCAAGACGGGCGTGGGCGGCGGCATCGTCGCGGTGGTGCCGGGCAGGATGGCGATCGTCGGATTTTCACCGCCGGTGAATGAGGCGGGCAACAGCGTGCGCGCCACCAAGGCCATCAACTACATCATCGACTCGCTCGACCTGGACATTTTCGGCTCGACCAAGTGAACCCTCAACCAAAAAAAAATATGAAACTGACAAAATTGAAAACCGGAGTGGTCATCGGGGCCTTGGTGGTCGGCGGTGGCATCAACGGACGGGCGCAGTCGTCCGCCGACATTGACGCGCTCAAGTCCGACATGCAGAAGATGCAACAGAGCATGGCGGAAATGCAGAAGAAGATCGACGCGCTGGAAAAAGAGAAGAGTGCTTGGGCCGGGCCGGGAACCAATGCCGCGGAAGGCGTCACCTTTCTGCCTCCGACCAAACCCATCATCCCGCACGCCAGCGCCATCGTCGACCGCGACAACTTGAACGACCAGCAGGAGGCGGCTCCCCGCCTGGATGACCTCACGCTCGATCCCGAATACCGGGGGTTCATCCCCATTCCGAACACGCCGGCGCTCATCAAGTTCAACGCCAAGCCGCGGGTGGACATGATGGAGGACAGCCAGAATTCCGGCAACCCTGACCGGTTCGTCACGGCCACGATCCCGATGAACCACACGCCCTCCTCCGGTGGCGGCGAACAGTTTAACATGACCGCCCGGGGTTCATCCTTGAGCCTGGATGTGCGGGCGCCGAACATTCCGGGAAACTTCCGCTTCTATTACAACAATGACTTCTTCGGGAGCGGCAGTGGCATGCAATACCGCCTCAAGCAATTATACGGGCAGTTCTACAATGTCACTGCCGGATTCACCTACAGCATCTTCGAGGATCCGGACGTCTGGCCCGATACGGTGGATTTCGAGGGCCCGAACTCGATGATCTTCGCCCGCCAGGCCACGGTGCGTTACATGGTCCCGCTGTGCGAGAAATGGCAGATGAACTTTGGTCTTCAGGATCCGGCCTCGGAAGTGGACAACACCGGCGTGAATGCGGATGCCTCGAACGTGGATCATCTGCCCGACGGCGGATTCAACATCCGCTGGGAGGATGCCAAGCGCGGACATGTGCAGTTTGCCACCATCTTTCGCGATGTGGGCGCCAACAGCCCCACCACCGGCCAGCAGAATGTCTTCGGTTGGGGATTGAACCTGTCCACCAGTCTCAACGTGCTGGAGCATGACTCGGTTCAGGCGCAGCTCACTTACGGTCAGGGTATTTTCCACTTCTGCAACGACAACTTCACCTACACCGGATTCAACGGTGGTGATGCGGCGTATAATAACGCAGGAGATTTGAAAGCCTTGACCTACCTCGCCCCCATGGTCGGCTATACCCATCAATGGTCGGAGAAATTCCGTTCCACCGCGACGTTTGGCTATGTGAACCTGCAGAACGAATCGGCGCAGGATCCGGCCGCCTACCACGAAACCTATTATACCAGCGGGAACCTGGTGTGGCAGTTGCGCAAGCGTTTGAGTGTCGGGTTCGAATGCCTCTACGGCTACAAGGACGAGAAGAGCGGTGCCCACGGGGACGTGTGGCGGGTTCAAACCGGCATCGCTTATTCGTTGTTTTGACGAAGGCACATCATGGCGCAGCAAAGCAACCATGTGAATGATTCTGAAAACATTTCGAGGTTCCT
This sequence comes from Verrucomicrobiia bacterium, assembly GCA_035577265.1. Classification (GTDB taxonomy): domain Bacteria; phylum Verrucomicrobiota; class Verrucomicrobiia; order Limisphaerales; family UBA11358; genus UBA11358. Next base: position 34,141 of record DATLVR010000131.1, read on the forward strand.
CCGCCTCGTTCAAAGCTCGGTCTCGTTCTCGCCGTTGCAGACGGTGGGAACGAGACGCGAGTCTTGAAATTTCTGTTGAACGAAATTGACTATGAAAACGACCGAATTTTTAAAGCAACGGGTTGCCCTCTTCAAAGACTTCTCTGCCGGACGGTTGGAGCAACTGGCGGCCGGCTCGCGCGCCAGGTCGTTTGAGGCCAGTGAAGCCATCGCCCACCATGGGGCGGAGGCAACGCATTTTGGTGTCGTGTTGAGCGGTGTCGTGTCCGCATCGGTTCTCGGCGACGGCGGCGCGCGACAATCCTTGGGACAGTTGAAAGCCGGCGACACGTTTAACGAGATGGCGCTGATGACCGGCGACACGGTGCTCGCGGACTTCATCGCTGACTCGCGCTGTGAAGTCCTCCTCATTCCAGTGTCGCTCTTCCAATCCGTCATCGTGGCGGAGCCGGGCACGGTGCAGCACATCTCGCGGACGATTGCCCACCGGATGAAATCTTTGCTGCTTGATCCGGCGAAGGCGGCGGCGGCGTTGCGACAGGGTGATGACCCTTACGGCCTCAAGCTCAAAGGCGAGCGGCCGGAGAAAATGCTCGTCATCAACTGCGGGTCGTCATCGCTTAAATACAGTTTTTACGACACGGCGGACGAGTCGCGTCGCGCGAGCGGTGTGGTGGAGCGCGTCGGCATGGATGGCACGCGGCTCAAACATTGCGGGCCGAAGGGCGAGGTGCAACAGGAACTGCCGAAGGGTGGCTTCGCTGAAACGTTCAAAGCCATGGCCGCGATCCTTACCGCGAAGGAAACGGGAGTCATCGGTGGCCCGGGCGAAATCAGTGTCGTGGCGCATCGCGTCGTGCATGGCGGCGAGCAGTTCACGGAAGGAACCCTCATCACCGACGAGGTGCTGTCGCGGATCGAGGCGCTCAATCCGCTCGCGCCCCTGCACAATCCGGTAAACGTTGCGGGCATCCGCGAAATGCGCCGGCTCTTTCCCGCCGTGCCGCACGTGGCGGTGTTCGACACCGCGTTTCATCACACGCTACCGGCCTACGCATTTCTCTACGGGCTGCCCTACGAGCTTTACGAAAAACACCGTGTGCGCCGTTACGGCTTTCACGGCACGTCGCATCAATACGTCAATCTGCGCGCCGCGCAGTTCTTGAAGCGCCGTCCGAACGAGCTGCGGCTGGTGAGTTGTCATCTCGGCAATGGCTCGTCGCTCTGCGCCGTGGATCACGGGCGTTCGGTGGACACGACGATGGGCTTCACGCCGGCCGAGGGATTGATCATGGGCACGCGCTGTGGCGATGTGGATGCGGGCGTGCTCGCGTTTCTGGAACGCGAGGAAAAACTTTCCGCGACGCAAAGCGAGGAAATGCTGAACAAGAAAAGCGGACTGCTCGGGCTGTCCGGAGTTTCGAGTGACATGCGCGAAGTCCTTAAGGCCGCCGCCGAAGACCAGCCGCGCGCGCTGCTCGCGCTCAAGGCGTATTGCTACCGCGTGCGAAAATACCTTGGTGCTTACGTCGCCTCGATGGGCGGGCTGGACGCGGTGGTTTTTACCGGCGGCATTGGGCAGGGTAGTGCGGAGGTCCGCGCGCTGGCATTGCAAGGATTGGAGTGCATGGGTATCCGGCTCGACATGCAGCGCAATCGCGACGCGCGCGGGTTCGACGAAGTCTGCCGCATTTCCGCTGACGATTCGCCGGTGACGGTGCTGGTCGTGCCCACGGACGAGGAGCGCATGATGGCGCGCGAGGCATTGCGGACGTTGAGCCGCTCCTATATTACGCAAGTGTTGGCGGCGCAGAAGCATCAGCCGTTTCTTGTCGAGGTTTCAGCGCATCACATTCATCTCACGCAAGAACACGTTGAGGCATTGTTCGGCAAGGGTCATCAACTCACCAAACATGCCGACCTGTCGCAGCCCGGACAATACGCGTGCAAAGAACAGCTCGCCATCGTCGGGCCGAAAGGTCGCATCGAGCGCGTGCGCGTGCTCGGGCCGGCGCGGAAATACTCCCAGGTCGAGATCGCGATGACCGAACAGTTCAAGCTCGGCGTGCATCCGCCGATCCGGGAGAGCGGCGACATTGCGGACACGCCGGGTTGCACGCTCGAAGGCACGGCTGGCAGCGTGAAGCTGGACCGCGGCGTCATCTGCGCCTTTCGTCATGTCCACATGACGCCGGAGGACGCGTTGCGTTACGGTGTGCGCGACAAGTCCATCGTGCGCGTGCGCGTGGCCGGCGACCGCGAACTCGTTTTTGGCGACGTGCTTGTCCGCGTGGATCCAAGCTTCGCGCTGGCCATGCATATTGACACCGACGAGGCCAACGCCGCGAACGTGAAGACTGGCGCGCAGGGATACATCGAGGGAATTCAAAGTGAAGCGTGAAATGATTTTCGAACAAACTAATTTTATGCAAAACTTGAACCTGTTGGCATGTGATAACGAATCGCATGCTTACCAGGTGCGGGATGCCTTGCACGATTCTGAAAACCACCGTCAACCAAGATCGTGAGAACGGAATCCAAAAAATGCTTGAAGCCATATGAAACCGGTTCACACTCGCATTCCGATATGCTGATGCCCATGGACACACCACGTATGAAACCAAGAATGAAATCCCCTTCGCCTGGAAAATTGCCCGCACTCGCCCGGTGGGTGCCCGGCACACTTCTCGCTTTGCTCATGTTGCTGCCGTCGCCCGCCCACGCCTCCCTGTTCAAAGGCGAGGCGCTCGACAAGGCCGCCGACGTGCTCACCTGGATTGTGTTGATCATTGCGCCGGTCATTGCCATCGCCGTCTTCTGGCTGGTTCACATCCTGCCCGAAAAGATCGCAGAAAAGAAAAAGCATCCACAGGCCAAGGCGATCCAGGTGCTGTGCCTCTTGTCGCTGGCTTTTGGCGGTTTGCTCTGGCCGCTCGCCTGGCTCTGGGCCTACACCAAGCCGGTGCTGCACCAGATGGCCTATGGCACCGATGTCGAGGAGGAATTGGAACACGAGAAAAAGGAAATCATCAAGACGGAAAACGAGGTTGAACAACTGCGCCGCCGGCTTGCCGAACTCGAGGCCAAGCTGGCCGGCAAATCCGCCACCGACGGAGGAAAGGCCTGACCTATGGAAATCTTACTGCTCGCCATCTACTCGTTTTTCGCCTGGCTGGTTTTCTTCAAGTTCAAATGGCTGCCATGGAACATCGTCAGCCAGGTCATCACGGTAACCATTCCGGTCATCGGGTTGACTGCGACGATTCTGTTATTAAACATCGTGGCTCCGTCGTCGCATGACGTGCGCGTGATCAACTACGTGGTTCCCATCAACTCGCCCGTGCGCGGTCTCGTCGTCGAGGTGCCGATTGAGCCGAACACCCCGATCAAGAAAGGCGACGTGCTGTTCAAGATTGACCCGGTTCCGTATGAGATTGCGGTCAGCAACAACCAGGCGGATGTCCTCAGCCTGCGCGAACAATTGAAAAGCTCACAGGCTGGCGACGTGATCACCACCACCAAGCTCGGTCTCGCGCGCAAGCGGCTGGGCCAGTTCACCGAGCTGGCCGGCACCGGCGCCGGCAACAAGTTTGATCAGGAACAGGCGGAAACTGACGTGCTGAACTTACAGGGCGAACTCGACGCCTCCGCTGCCAACGAAGATGGTATCCGGGCGAAGATCGCGAGCGCCGAAGCGCAACTGGCCAGCGCCAGGTGGGAATTAAGCCAGACGACGATTTACGCCCCGGCCAATGGCACGGTGATCGCACTCACGCTGCGGCCCGGCGCCATGGCGGTGACGCTGCCGGTGACACCCGCCATGAATTTCGTTGAAGATGAGCAATGGATCATTGCCATTTACCATCAAAACGAAGTCCGCAAGATCAAGCCGGACCAGGAGGCGGAGGTTGCCTTCGAGATGTATCCCGGCCGGATCGTGAAATGCAAAGTGGACTCGATCATGTGGGCCACGGCGCAAGGTCAGTTGCCCATCGGCTCCATGAATGCGGCCGGCGGCGTCGCTCCCATTCCGCCGCAGTGCCTCGCTGTCCGGCTGCTGAAGGATGCCAAGGACAAGGATTTGTTCCTGGCCTCCGGCGCGCACGGTGCCGGCGCGGTTTACACCGACAGTGGACACGCAATCCAAATCATCCGCAAGGTCATGGTCCGCATCACCGCCAAGCTGAATTGGCTGATCCTGAAAATGCATTGAGGCCGCCATGCGACACATCCAACTCATCATCGTAGTCCTGTTGGGGGCGCTCCTGTTCGCCGGTTGCAAAACCAAGTCGCCGCCGACGCTGGCGGAAATCCAGCAGCAGGCGCTCCCCAACATCGCCCTCACGAACGCCTGGAAGGCGGGCGGGACAACGGGCGTGATCCAGGACAACTGGCTCGCCACGTTCAACGACGAACAGCTGAATGCCCTCGTCCGCGAAGCCGTGACCAACAATCTGGATTTGCGGGTCAGCGCGACCCGCGTCGAGCAGGCCGAACAATATGTCGAACTGGCCAAAGCCGCCTTGCGTCCGAAGCTGGCCATCGCCGGCACCGGCGGCTTCAAGGGCGGCGGCGGCAGCGACGTGAGTTCGGCGTTGCAAGGCATCATGCTCGCCGTGTCGTGGGAGCCGGATCTCTGGGGCCGGATGCGTTACGGCCGCAACGCCGCGCAGTCCACCTACGCCTCCACGCAGGCTGATTTTGAATTTGCCCGCCAGTCGCTCGCGGCGACCACCGCCAAAAGCTGGTTCACCGCCAGCGAAACGTGGTTGCAGATGCAGTTGGCCGCCGACATGGTGAAGTCCGCGGAAGAACTGGTCGTGCTGGCTGAAAAACGCCGGCAAGTGGGCGCGGGCAGCGAACAGGATGTCGCTTTGGCGCGGGCGAATGTGGGCAGTTTTAAGGACACGGAGAAACAAGTCGATCTCGCCCATCAGCAGGCGTTACGGGCGTTGGAACTGCTGTTGGGCCGCTATCCGTCCGCCGAACTGGCGGCACGCGAAAGTCTCCCGCCGCTGCCCGGCCCGGTGCCGGTCGGCATGCCGCTGCAATCGCTCGAGCGCCGGCCGGACCTGGTTGCCGCCGAGCGGCGCGTGGCGGCGGCGTTCCACCGGGTCGGCGAAGCCAAGGCCGCCCGCCTGCCGCGCATCGTTCTGAATGGCAGCGTCGCCGCCATTGAAAGCGATGTCCTGGATCTCAAGAAAAACTTCCAGAATCCCATTGGCGGTTTCGGCGGGGATCTGGTCGCACCGATTTATACCGGCGGCGCGCTTCAGACGCAGGTGAAAATCCGCACGCTCGAACAGAAGACGGCCGTCGCTGAATATGCCGCCATGGCCTTGCGCGCCATCGGTGATGTCGAGAACGCGCTGGCCGCCGGCGAGAATCTGGCCGAACGCGGGCAGTTGCTGGATCAAGCCGTTGCCGACCAGCAGCGCGCCTTGGAACTGGCCCAGGCTTCCTATCGCGTGGGCAAGATTGACCTGCGCAGTGTGCAGCAACAACAGTTGAATGTTTATGCCGCGCGCCTCACGGGGTTGCGCGTCCAAAGCGAACAGTTGAGCCAGCGCGCGACCCTGCATCTCGTGCTGGGTGGCAGTTTTGAGACCGCCGCCACGCAACCAGCGCCGGTGGCGGCGAAATGATTCTGACCGGGCGAATCAATGAAAGCGATTCAACAAAACGACACGACGCAAAAGCTGAGGGGCGAAATTCGTCTGGCTCGCCTCCAATTGGTGAAGGCTGACAGCCAGTTGGCGGAGGCCAAAGAACAGGCACGTCTCGCCCGGCAACGGCGCAAAGCGGCGAAGCAGGCCGCCCGTCATGCCAAGAAGCTGGCGAAGCAGGCCAAGGAGAAAGTCGCTGTGGCGAAACTTGCGCTCGCGGAACTCCAGGCCAGGCTGGCCCGGCCGGATTCAACCCGGGTCAAGCGCAAGTTCCGGAGGATGACGGCAAAGAAAGTTGCCGTGGCGTCGCGCCGGAAAATTTCGGTGGCGCCGGTTGCGGCGCAACCCCAAAAAACCTTGAACGTCAGGAAGCCGGTGGCACGGCGGACAAGATTCAAACGGAAGCTCAGCCCGGACGGCAAAGCCGCGAAGAAGTCTGCCGCCGCTCCCCGGGGCTCGGAAACGCCCATCGTCCTGATTCCCCCGGCGGCCAGCAAGGCAGCGGGTCAGATTGTGAAGAGCGTTAAAAAAATATTCACCGGCGAAATCGCGACGGTGACGCCCGCCGAACCAGCCGTTTCGGAAAGTCTTTCCCCGCCGGAAGAAAACCCGGTCACGCCGGGCCAGACGTCAACCAATTCAACCCTCAATCCATAGGAGACACCATGAGCACAGACACCGACCCGAATCCAGAATCCGATCAGGCAAAACCAAAACTCAAGCAACGGAGCCACCAACCCGCAGCCGGGGCCAAAAAGAGCAAACCCGAACCTGACCGGGACAAGAAATTGAAGGCCAAGAAATATGAGAAGAAATTGCGCAAGCTCCAGGCCGAGTTGTGCCATTTGCAGGACTGGGTGAAACACAAGGGGCTGCGCGTGATCATCATTTTCGAGGGCCGCGACGGCGCCGGCAAGGGCGGCACAATCCGCGCCATCACCGAACGCGTCAGCCCGCGCGTGTTCCGCACCGTGGCGCTGCCCGCGCCGTCCGACCGCGAGAAATCCCAGATGTATTTGCAGCGTTACATGAACCATTTCCCGGCGGCGGGCGAGGTCGTGATCTTCGACCGCAGTTGGTATAACCGCGCGGGTGTCGAGTATGTCATGGGCTTTTGCAGCAAGGAGCAGCACAAGCTCTTTCTGGAACGTTGCCCGGATGTGGAGAAATACATCGTGGACGGCGGCATCATTCTCATCAAGTTCTGGCTGGAAGTGAGCGACAAGGAACAGGCGCGCCGGTTTGAGGCGCGCATCACCGATCCGATCCGGCAGTGGAAATTAAGCCCGATGGATCTGCCGTCGCGCACCAAGTGGTTCGAGTATTCGCGCGCCCGGGACATGATGCTCAAGGCCACGGACACCAAGTGGGCGCCGTGGCGCATCCTGGTTTCGGACGACAAGAAGCGCGCCCGGTTGAATTGCATTCATCATCTGTTGAAAATCATTCCCTACAAGAAAGTGGACCGTGAAAAAATCAAGTTGCCCAAGCGGTCCATGAAGGGCGCCTACGACGATCAGGCCACGCTGAAAGGCCGGAAATTTGTGCCGGAGAAATATTGAACTTAAAACCACACCAACAACACTATAACCATACAAAATGAAAACCTCATTCCCATACACCCTTGCCTTGGCACCCTTGCTGGCCGCAAGCCAGAGTCCCGGCCTGCTGGCGCAGGAAACCGCGGCGCCCAACAATCCTTCGATGGGCCGGATTGAAGCCGTGCATGCCACCCTGTCCGCTGAAGTCACCGCCCTCGACCTCGCCAAGCGGGAAGTGACGCTAAAAGGACCGCAGGGCAACGAAGTGACGGTCACCGTGAGCCCGGTGGTGAAGCGGTTGGACGAAGTGAAAGTCGGCGACTTTGTCCGGGTGGACTACCTCGTTTCCGTGGCGGCAGAAATCCGCAAGCCCACGGCGGAGGAGAAAGAGCATCCGCTGGTGATCATGGAAGCCGGCGGTCGTGCGGGGGCTGATTCTGCGCCCGTCGGTGGAGTCGCCCGCCGTCTCAAGGTCGTCACCACCGTCGAAGCCTTGAATCGTCCGGAGCAAACCGTCACGGTCAAAGGCCCGCTGGGACGTTATTTCACCGCGCGCGTGGCGGATCCGGAACGCCTGACCAAAGTCCACATCGGCGAAACGATCGTCATCGTTTACACCGAGGCGCTGGCGCTCTCGCTCAACAAGGTGGACAAAAAGGCCGGCGAATGATCTGCCTGCCGATGACGGGCAAACCAAACTTAAAAATTATGTCGTTGAAACTCCATTCACTGCTCGGATTAATCGCGGCCGTCCTGGTGTCGGCCGGTTGTTCCTCCACCCCGACCAGGGTTGACA
>DATLVR010000132.1:0-65121 GCA_035577265.1 Verrucomicrobiia bacterium
TACGATTTGCCAACTCACATGGCCAAAGGAACCTCACAAAAAAAGTCCGATGGATCGGCATTGGAATCAGCATTTATGAAAACTCACCGTCGCGCCTTCACCCTGATCGAACTGTTGGTCGTCATCGCCGTCATTGCGGTCATCGCCGCGCTGCTGTTGCCTGCGTTGTCGGCGGCCAAGAAACGCGCCTTGAGCCGGAGCATGAGTGCGGTGGGCAGCGAGACCGTGCGCAACGAGCCGATACCGACCGCGAATACCAGCGCCACGCAGACTCGTTCTCTGGCCAACATCAAAAGTTTTTCGGCGACGGTCGCGCTCAAGCCGGAGTTGAGCGTCGGCACCGTGCAGCCGGAATCCATTTACACCGCGCAATTCAAGACCACGTTCCAGGCGTCCAATCCGTCGGGCAATGGCGCCTGTGAAGTGCTGCTGCCGTTGCCGCCGCAGATCATCTCGCTGGCCGACTTGGAAGTGACCGTGAATGGCCAGTCCAGCGAGTCGGTGGAAATTCGTGGCGACAAACTCGTCTGGTTTGGTGCGCTCCCGTCCGAACCCACGCCCATCAGCATTTCCTACTCCGCCGTGGGCAAGGGCGTTTATTATCTGCAAACGCCGCCCGGCAACATCCTGGACATGTTTCATATTGACCTCACCGCCGTCGGCTCCGACGTGCGCATGTTGGAACTGTCGTTGCAGCCCACCAAGTATGCGCGTGGCAACGGCCAGACCGTTTATACTTGGGATTACAAACGCCTGCTGTTCGGCCGGCCGATTGCGCTTGACGTGCTGGGCGTCGCACCGATTGACCGCCTGGGCGAACTGACCTGGCTCGGCCCGGCCAGCGTGGTGGTGTTCGGCTTTTTGCTGGGACTGATCGCCAACGCGTTTTACATCCAGAAATTCGACCGCTGGATGCTGCTGCTGGTGCTGGGCACCTTCACCGGCGCGTATCCGCTGATGTATTTCGCGCAGGAATTCATCCCGCTCAACGCGGCCATCTTCATTTCCTCGGCCATCGTGATCGTCATCATTGCCATCCGTTCCATGACCATCATGAGCGTGCGACTGGCGTTGCTGGGGATTGTATTGCCGGCGATGGCCGTGCTGACGCTCACCATCGTGGCGGCCATCCAAATCCGGCTGCAAGGCCTGCTCATCACCGGCTCGGGACTGCTGTTCTTCATCGTGGCGATGTCGCTGATGCCGCGCCTGAAATCGCCAAGCAAAGTGCCCAGCCCGGCCAAACCCCCGCTAGTTGTGCCAAAGGAAAATTAACGACGCCAACTGCTCTTGGTTTAAACAATTCATGCATCACTGCCTACACCACATCATCATCGAGGAGGCATCCGCGTTGTGAGCAAGATTATTGAACTTGGCGCTTTCTCCTCCGACATGTCGGAAGTTGTCCGGCAGTTGAAGCAGGATTTGAAAGATGACTGGTATCCGGATCCACTCGGCTATGAAGATGCTTTGAAACCGGATGTTGCTGCCGAATTGCTTACGGCGTGCTTCCAGAAAAATCATGGCTTGTATGTCCCAGACGACCGGACGGAACTAAACATCCCAAAGAAAAATTTTGTTCTTAGATACTCACTCGAAATGAGTTTGCCCGACCGGTTATATTATCAGGCATTGGTTAGCCAACTTATTCCGTTCTTCGATCCAATCCTCCCGAACCAAGTTCTTAATCACCGATATGCGGTGAATCGGACACATAACAATCACATATTTAAGCCTGCAATTGACCAGTGGAAATTATTTAAGGGCTATGTTGCATACGAGGCAAATACAAAACCGGTAATTTTGCTTACGGATGTTCAAAACTACTACGAAAACATTGAAGTGAACCGTGTCATTGCGGAACTCGAATCAAATATTCCCAATATTAACTGCGGAGGTTCAGATAAGGCTAGGCTTCGACACATAATCAAAGAGCTCCATCGTTGCCTTCATAAGTGGTGCTACAAGTCTACGCATGGTCTCCCACAGAACCGAGATGCTTCCTCATTTCTAGCACACCTAGCAATGTTGTCTGTGGACAAGGAAATGCTAGCTCGCGGCTATGCCTATTACCGCTACATGGATGACGTTAGAATAGCCGCACCGACTCGCTATAAGGCCAGAGAAGCACTTCAACATCTAACAACTGAACTCAGACAACTTGGCCTCAACGTAAACTCTCAAAAAACATTTATTCTGGAGCCGGGTATGCAAGACTATGAGAAGGCTTTAGGAAAAGACGACGCACTACTTGCACAGATTGATAGTATGTGGCGGTCTCGATCACTCCCAGTGATACGTCGGTCATTCACTCCGCTTCAGAAATTTGCCAAAGACCTCATCAATAAGGGCGCCACCCAAGAACGTGGTTTCCGGTTTTGTGTCGAGCGGTTTTCGAAACTTGCCCTCTGTCCTGAGTTGGGTGTGCCAAAGAGCTTTTTTGATCCTGTGACTGAGGTTTGCATCCATCAATTGGACTCACAGCCATTTAGTTCGGATCAGATTGTCCGATTTTTGAAAGCGGCACCCACATCATCAGAACAACTTGGACATGTTGCCGAGCTAGTCGCTGACCACGAACGGTCAATTTATGACTGGCAGAATTATCTGCTTTGGCAATTACTGGTTTACAAAAAATATGCTGCCCCTGAATTAATTGCCGTTGCAAGAAAACGAGCGGAACAAGTGAATAGGCCAGCGGATAGAGCTGGAGCGATTCTATACTTGGGGGCTTTGGGAACGGAAGGAGATCGCCTGTTCGTGGCCAAGCTTTTTAATACTTGTGACAAGCACATCGTCCAACGTAACGCACTAATCGCAGTTCATGAGTTGGGGTTCGACTCCGGAATTAAAGAACACGTCAAAGACCATGTAATGCCAAGTTTGCAGGGTGCCTATAAAAGAATTAAAGACGAATTTTCAGGGCAATATTTCCGCCCTCTGCCACCGGTCTCTGTTCTTTCAATCTACGACGAGATGAGTGCCTATGATTGACACGCAACATTGCTGCTTTCTTTTTCACCACACGCCTCCAACAGATTTCGGAGGAAAACCACTGCTGCTAATATCGGGTGCAGACGGCAAGGTTAAAGCTGCAACATTGGAGGAAATATCAAAGATCGAGCGTCCGCTTGTCACTCACTCTTTTACGTTGCTTGTTGACTGGTTTCGCAATCAGACTCTCCCACTACCCAAGAACGTCGTTGACTTGGAAGTAGCGAAAAAACTTCTGGTCGGCAGGCCCAAATCTGATTTTGATATTCAACGACCATGGGACATGCCCAGTATGTTCCAACGATTTGTTCATACCAGATACGATAAGAAGGGCGTGCGGGCATCTTTGGCGACGCATCTGGCCAAACCACCCATAAGCGATTTTGCCAATCTTAGATGGATGACCGTTATCGCCGCCGGTTTGGGAGGCTTGTGGCTCGAAATCCTGGGTGAATTGGAGGTGAAAGGGGAGTTGCGGCGTTTTCTTGATGTCGAGGTTCCTGCCTACAATGCCATGTTGGCATCGCAATATCGAGGCATCAGGCTTGATGCTCATTGTCGCGACAGACTCATGCAAATGCTCGAAGACGATTACGTCTCAGCCCATTATCAACTTGCGATTGGCAAGGGAATAGACGTGGAGCGAGCCTTAGCAGACCTTCAATATCTCAGTTCGCATCTGATCCACCCCATTCAATATGCGGATGAGTTTGCTGATGTCGCTCAGTTGATCGACGCCCGGAAAGATTTCGACCCCGTTTGTGCTCTTCTTCACGAAGTTGCCAATGCTCGCAGAAACCGGAGTATACTTTTGCGCAGTATTGGGAGCGATGCTGAATTTTGCTATCCCGTTTTTGACACGATGGGGACGGTTACTGGTAGAATACTCGCCGTTGACCCACATCTACAACACCTCGCTAAGAAGTATCGGAGCATGATTCGGACGCGTGCTGGCCAAAAACTGGTTTACGTTGATTACTCCCAGTTCGAGCCGAATATCATGTCGAGTATTTCAAAAGATTCCCAGTTGCTGGCTTTGTGCAGCGCAGGTGATCTCTACGAACGAATGGCCGTCGAGCTTTGCGGTGATGCTAAATACCGCAAGATAGTCAAATTGATGTTCTTGGCATACTCGTATGGCAAGCAGGTCTCTACGCTTTCGGACTTCTTGGTTGGTATCCTTGGAACTAGGGAGAAATCGGAGGCCATGATCAATGAGCGCTTTATTCCGCTATTCGCAGGCATTGAGAAATGGAAACTCACAGTGGAAAACGAGCTGGCGATGACTGGCAGAATTGGAACCCTGTCTGGAAACTATCGCTATCGGGAAAACAGCGGTGAGTTGGAAGCAAAGGAACGGCGTTGGGCCATCAGCCAAGTCGTTCAAGGAACTGGATCACTTATTTTAAAAAAGCTAATTAACAGACTCACGGTTGAACTCCCGGAAGTCGCGGTGTTGCTGCCGATGCACGACGCTCTTCTCGCCGAAGTGCCCGAAAAATGCGCAGCCGAAGTCACTGCTGTATTGCTCGAATGTTGTCGCAAAACATTTAAGGATATTTGCCCATTGGTTTCGCCGGCAGTGAGTGAGAAAGACTTCTTCTCATAGCAGAGGTAAAGCGTTTACCCGGCGCAACCTTAAGGTGGAGTTGTTGCAGAAACTGCTCAACAACGAACTGAAAATCTGCTCCAAGAAATATCTCGCCCAATTCCACTCCTTCGCCAAATTGCAGGAAACAACCATCCGCCGGTTCACACTTCCTGCCGAATGAGTTTGTCGAAAACTGCCGGTTGAATGTTTGCCAGATTTTTAAGTTTGGCATCGGGCAGCGTCAGTGTGGATGAAACCAGGGCGCGTCCGCCGGGCATGGTGCCCTCGAACAACTTATAGTATTCGACCTTCCCGGGTTCCTTGGGCTTGAAGTAATGGAAGTAGTTCAGCGCGGCGGGGGTTTCCTTCTGGCGGCCAATCGTCAGGATCAAAAGGTTGAGCGCCGATTTGGTGTGTTCCTTGAGCTTGAGTAACGCCGGTTCAATGCCGCCCATCGCGATGATCTGCTCCAGCGCCCATTCGCTGTCCACCGTTCTTGCCGGCAGTCCGGGCACCTCGATTCCGCCGTTGTGGGCAAAATAAATTGTCTGGGTGTCGTCGGTGGCGACAAACGGATGCGAGAAAATATGGCCGATCAATTCCTCGTTGCTGGCATAACGTCCGTGGAAAATCGCGCGGATGTGGCCTTCCAGTTTCGGCAGGACGATTTCGTCATTGTAGATCGAACGGGCGGTGCGGTAATGAAAGAGGCCGTTGTCCGCGTGGATGACGTAGCCCCAGCCGTGGCAATGGGCGGAGCAGCCGGGTGCGACCGCGGAAAGGGTGGGGTCATCCGCACAGGCGCGCTTAAGGGCGGCATGCAGTTCGTGCACGTCCGATTCCAGCGTCCCACTATATCCAAACATTCGGCAAGCCATCGCGGCGAGAGGTTAAGGCCCCATCCGGCAGGCGGTCAACCAGCCAAAGCTGGGGGTAGTGTTGTGAAAGTCCTGCTTGAAAAAATCGAATGGAGATTTTTGCAAAAGGTGCAGCATCGAGGTTGTGCCTCGACCCGTGCGTCCAAAACTCCGGATCCGGCCACGGGCCGGACTGGACAATTTACAGGCAACTTTTAACTGGGCTGATTTGCGGAGGTCCGGTAAAACACCGGGATCATGAAAGCACTGACATCGTTGATCGCGGTTTTGTTGTTCGCCGGTCTGACTGCCCGGGCCGATGTGCAGCGTGCGGACAGCAAGGAATCGTTGCGCGTGTTGACCGGTGTGTATGTCATCTGCCAGTTGGTGGACGTGCAGCCGGAAGGATTGACGACCAATCGGATGGAAACGCTGGTCAAGTTCGCGCTCGCGGAGGCGGGCGTTCCCGTGGATGCAGTGCCGAAAAAATTCAACGGCGATGCGAACCTGTCCATCACGATCGCCACGATCAAGCAGACGCAACTGGACGTGTATGTGTTCACGGTAACGGTGGAGGTGGCGCAGGACGTGCAATTGACGCGGGACCCAAAATCCAAGCATCTGATGTCGGGCACCTGGCGGCCGGATATCCAGGGGATCACGTCGCCGGACCGCGTGGATGTGATCGAGCAGGCGCTCAAGCAGATGGTGAATTTGTTTGTGAAGGATTATCAGGCGGTGAATCCGGCGAAATGATTTGTCCTTGCGGACGGCCAGTCCTTGCGGACGGCGACCACTTGGCTATCGGCGGGCCGCCGGATGCTGGAGTCCAGAATTCAGACGCCAGCCACCAATGGCGTTCGCAGAGTGTGCTACATCGGCGTTCCCGTAAGGCGGCGGTGTCAAAGGCGTCGCTTACTCCGGTGCCCTGCGAGTGTGCGAGCAACAAAACCTCATGCCTGACATCCGACGGGTGGCGGAGTTGATGTTTGGTTTATGCCAGCCTGAACAGATTGCGCCATCGTCGAACACCTTGGTTCCGTCGCCCGGTTTTTCCCCAAATTGTAACACTTGTAAAAATCCTGTGTTGGCGAGACTTCTCGTGGGTCAACCGTTGCGGCCAGGTTGTGCGTGACGTTTTGGCATCCGTGAAGCTTACAATCCGTCATGTTGAATATGCATGAAGCCTCGACGCCAGCCGCCCCTTCGCCCAGCGGGACGATGACGGGCGCCTCCGTTTCAACTCAAGCTTCGGCACCGAACGTGCGGGTCTGGCTGGTGGATGACAATGACCAGCTTCGCACGATGGTCGCCGATTTGCTCACTCAATTTGGCGGCATCGATTGCGCCCGTCATTTCTCCTCTCCGGACGCGCTGTTGAGCGAGCTGGCCAGCAAGCCCGGGCCGGATGTCATTTTGCTGGATGTCCAAATGGGCGATCGCAACGGACTGGACGCGGTGCGCCCGATCAAATCGCTCACCCGTTCGACCCGAGTATTGATGTTCACCACCTGCTTCAATCCCGAATGGCGGGAACGGGCGCTCGGTGATGGCGCGTCGGGCTACCTGCTCAAATCGGAAGCGATGGAAAAAGTGGCCGCGCGGATTCGCTGTCCCGCCAATGATCCGGCCCCCGGACTTTACTCGCGTCGTCGCCCGACGGTTTCCGCGGCAGCGCTGCCGCGGAGACACGCCATCAAACCCGCTGCGGGAAGTCACCCGCATTTATTGCGTCGAACGATCAAGGCGCTGCGATCTTTATGGAATTAAGGACCGCCGTTTGATGCCCAAACAGGGTTATGTCCATGGTTGGCCGCGTTGCCACCCCTTAAATTTCTGCGCCCACCCGGCAGCTTTCCCTTGAATCCGTTATCAGGTGTGGCAATTTGCGCGTTCTGAAGAGTTTTTTTCTAGTGCTGTTCGCGCTGGGTTTCGCATTTTGCGCGGAACCGGCGCGCGCGGCTTGGATCAACGGACACAGTTATGTGTCGCTCGTGGACTGGGCCCGTGCGAACGGCCTGAATGCGGCTTGGTCCCGGCGCGGTGCGGAAATCGTCGTGACCGACCGTGCGAGCCGGCTGGTGTTCGACGTGGATTCGGCGCAGGCGCAAATCAACGGCGTCAACGTGCGGCTGTCCTTTCCGGTGGCCAATGTCAAAGGCGAACCTTATATCGCCCAACTGGACGTGGACAAGACCATCCGCCCGCTGTTGTTTCCCTTGCGTTACGTTCAGCCGCAAAAAATCACGACCATCTGCATTGATCCGGGGCACGGCGGAAAAGATTCGGGCAATCGCGTCGGCGGCCGATTTTTCGGGAACAGCGAAAAAACCTACACGCTGGCGCTGGCATTGGAGTTGCGCGACCAGCTCAAACGCGCCGGGTTCAATGTCATCCTCACGCGCAGCAAGGATGTCTATCCCGAACTGCCGGCACGGCCGGCGCTGGCCAACAAACTGAGCGCGGATCTGTTTGTGAGCCTGCACTTCAACGCGGCGCAATCCGGCAAAAATGAAGTGGACGGACCGGAGACGTATTGCATCACCCCCGTCGGCGCGAGTTCGTCGAACGCGCAGGGTGAAGGCGGCGGGTCGGGCGCGACGCTGGCGAACCGTTACGAGAACAAAAGCCTGCTGTTCGCCTATCAGATGCAAAAAGCCCTCGTGCAAAATCTGCGCGCGGATGATCGCGGCGTCCGGCGCGCGCGCTTCGCCGTGTTGCGCGATGCGGCCATGCCGGCGATTTTGATCGAAGGCGGTTACATGACGCATCCGACCGAGAGCCGGAAGATTTTTGATCCGGCCTACCGCAAACAGATGGCCGCCGCGATCGTGAAGGGAATCCTGGCCTATCAGAAATTGACCGCGCCGCCACCACCAGCGCCGAGAGCAAATCCGGCTGGCGCGAGCAAGCCGGCAGGAGTAAACAGAGCAAAGTAATTTTCCCAGAGCGAATTGAAATGAGCATTGCCACCAAAACGGGCGACGGCGGGACGACGGGTTTGATGTATGGCCATCGCGTCCCCAAAAACCATCCGCGGGTCGAGGCCTGCGGGACGATTGACGAGTTGAATTCGGCCATCGGTCTCGCCCGCGCGACGGCGACGGAAAAATTTGTCGGTGAGAATCTGTTTTGGATCCAGAAAAGCCTCGTGGATGTGATGGGCGAGGTGGGTGTGCCGGTGGATGATTTGCCGCGTTACGTGGCGGGCGGATTCACGCTGGTGAAACCGGAGTTGACGGCGAAGCTGGACGCGCTCGTGAAGGAGATCGAAGCGCAACAGGTCAGTTTCAAAGGGTGGGCAACGCCGGGCGCGACGGTCAATTCCGCCGCGCTGGATGTGGCGCGGACAGTCTGCCGTCGCGCGGAACGACGGGTGTATGATTTGCAATCCGCCGGCGAATTAAAGAACGGGGAGATTCTGGTTTTCCTGAACCGGCTGTCGGACTTGCTCTGGCTCTTCGCGCGCTGGGTGGAAACGCAATCGGATCATGTGAAAAAATGAAAAACGCGCCGGATAAATCCAGCGCGTTTTCAAAAGAGCATCCAGTTGGTTAATTTTTACCCGCAGCTTTCACCGCTTCAATTTCCGCCTGCGCTTCGGTGAAATCTTTTTCAAAGGATTCGCTTTTCTTGAACTGCTCGACGATGGCCTGCGCGAAGACGCGTCCGGCATAGATGTCGGTCGGGTAGTGCCGGGCGATCTGCACGCGATGCCAGCCGATCGCGCGGGCGTGGACGATGATGGCGTCATGTTTCTCCGGCAGCAAGTCGGCGAGGACGAGCGCGAGCACCATGGATTCGGTGGAATGGCCGCTGGGATAGCTGAAGGATTTTTCCAATTTGCCGTTCGCCAGGCTCGGGTCGGTCGTGTAAGGCCGGGGCCGATGGAAATAATCTTTGCCGAGGTCGGTGACGGTTGCGGCGTCGAGCTGGACTTTTTTAAAGAAGGCGGCGGTTTTGGGCAGGTTGTTCGATTGGAAAAAAGCGCCGACGGCAGGCGCGAAGTTGAACACGGAAAATTTCTTTTCCGCATAGGCGGCGGCCAAGTCGTTGCTGGTGGCGGCATGAAATACGTTGCGGACTTCATCCATGTCGGCGGTCTGCTCGGCGGAATCCGGCAGCGGCGGCGGCGTGAGCAGGGTGGTGGCGTCGGGTTTGCCGGACGCGAGGTAGTGCAGTTCGCCGGTTTTAGACGATTGAGCCGGCTGCGACCGGTTGTCGTCTGCCGCCCGCAACGGAACGGCGGCAAGCACCAACAGGGCGAGACAAGCACTGGACAGGAAAACAAATGAACGATGGTTCAATTTCATGGGAGAATGAGAATGAATTTGCCGGTTTTAAATCATTTCATGACCGGGTTTCCCTGCATATCCCAGTTGATGTCCGGGCGACCGGGGTCGGCGCCGGCAACGGCGGTTTGGCCGGCCGTCGGGCCGGAAGAGAGAACGACGGTGCCGTCGGATACGACATAGTTATATTTGTAGAAGGCGGCATGGCCGTCGCTGAAAGTAATCTGTCCGCCCTGACTGTGCCGGGCGGAGAAGCGCGTGGTGTAAGACTGCGGCGTGCCTAAGACAAGCTGATTGTCCGGCGTGCCATTATACGGAGTCTCGGCAGAACGATTGCGGGTCTCAGAAAATAGCACATAGGCGGAAGGATGTGCCACCATCGTCAGCTTGACATTGGCGATGGGGGGATTGACCGTGAGATTTTTGTTCGCCGGGCCTTTTGAATTCATGCCATAGGAGAACAACGGGCGCTGACCCTGCACCATGTAACCATGATTTGGATCTTGGTCGTTGGGGTCAAAGCCTTGGGCGAGGGCGGTCGGGCAGGTGAATATATTCCGGCCTGCGGAACCGTTTAAGCCTGTGGCATTGTTGAACTGCAATTTATTCGCACCGATGGCCCATTCATACATAGGCTTGCTGGCGACCAAAGAAGGCAGGGCATTGAACCAGACATCATCGCCTACGGGGGGATTGTGAATGTAATGGTAAAAGTCGATGTCAGTCCATGTCGGATTGTCTTGATCAGCATTATTTACGATATAAGAATCCTGATAACGTGGCGCGGGCAAAAACTGGTTGTTATCATCCACATAAATTGTGTCCGCCAGGCCCCACTGTTTCAAGTTGTTCAAGCAGGAGATCTGTTGCGCCTTGGCCTTGGCCTTGGCCAGCGCGGGCAGCAGCATCGCGGCCAGGATGGCGATGATGGCGATGACCACCAGCAGTTCAATCAGCGTAAACCCGCCGACGCGTTTGGGTTTTGGGGATGAGCAGTAAATTAGATGCATCGGCCACAATGTTCCAACCTTTCGTTACGGCCAAATGTCGGAAATGTGACGAAACGGTGACATAAATCAGCCGGTTTAACTTCGTTTTCTTCGTCACCCAATCGTCACCCGGGAGTCCTTTGTTTGTAACTTTAAAATGGATAATCACCGCACACAAACCAGTGTGCCTTCTGCTTTAAAAATAAAATTCAAAAATTAAATGAAATTAAAAAACCTCACCTGTATCGCGTCAATACTGGCGCTCTCGCTGTCCGGAGCGAAAGCCGCCAGCACTCTCGCTACTTGGAACTTTGACAACGTCGCCATCGGTGCAAGCGCCAGCCCGGCGCCAGCGGCCGGTTTCGGCTCGGCTGCGGTTCTCGGCTTCGGCGGGAGCAGCAGCCCTGCCGTGGTGGCGCAGTCTGGCAGTTCCACGGGTGGTGCCAATGCGTGGAGCGTAGGCAACACCGGCGGTGCCACTGTCGGCTGGAACACCAGTGCGTCCGTCGGCTCGCAGGGCGCGAAGTTCGCCGTCAGCACGCTGGGCTTTTACCAGGTTCAGGTTTCCTTCGATGTTTATGCCCAGGCGAATGCCGAGGCCGCGCTGCTGGTGCAGTATTCGCAGGACGGCATTTACTGGCAGAATGCCAACATCACTTCGGCGGGAACGGCGGGCATCCTCGCCACCAACACCAGCCCCACCAACGGGATTGTGACTGGTTGCTCCTATCTGATCCTCACGAATAACGCCGCCGGTTGGAACAACGGGGTGAAGGTCGATTTGACTGGCGTCGCCGGCGTGGCCAACGACCCGAATTTTGCCATCCGCATTGTCAACGCCGCCACGGGCACGAACTGCCTCGACACGACGGGTGCCCTCTATAACAGCGCCAACCATGGTGACTGGACGCTGGACAATGTCGCCATTCAGGGCGTTTCCTTCGACACAGTGGCGAACTGGGCTTTTGATGACATTGGCGTCATTGCCCCGCTCAATAATCCGGCTCCCTCCATCGCCAACAACACCGCGACCGCCGCGTGCATTGGTTTCGGCACCCCCGCCAACCATTTGCTCCCGACTCCTCCTTTTGCGACCGGAACTTATAGCACCAACGCTGGGGATATCGTCAGTATGGGAAGCGGGCCCTTCACTTCCACCGGCGCGGCCGGCAAATTAGTTTGGCGTCTCCGCGGTTTGCCGGGCAACGGCTGGCATTCCACGCAGCCCATCGGCAGCCAGGGCGCCGAGTTCGATGTGAGCACGGTCAATTACACCAACATCATTGTGACCTTCGATCTTTTTTTCACGACCCAGGGTGAGGCGAGAATGTGCGTGCTTTACACCACCGACGGTTGGGTGACCACGGGTGTGGCCCCCTTGGCCTGCAGTTCCAATCCCACGCTCATCCAGACCAACACACCCTCGGGCGCCTCCGAATCGCAAGGTTACACCCCCAATATTGTGAATGGCGCATTCATTGATAACACCATCGGTTCGCTCTTTTACAACTACATGAGCGTTGATTTCACCGGCGTTCCCGGCGTGGCGAACAATCCCAATTTTGCCTTCCGGGTTGTGAATGCCGCCACGGGTGTTGAATGCGTGAACTTTTTGCACCAGCCCTATAACAACAACTCCGGCAATGCCCGCATAGATAACGTCGCGGTCAACGGCCAGTTTAACGGGCAGGTTGCGCCCGTGCTCACCAATGCCCTCTCGGCCACGGTGGATGGTCCGTTCACCAACACCTTCAGTGAAACCATTGGCGACAACAACGTGGGTTGGCACACCAACATCTCCAGCATCTATGTCAACGGCGTGCTGTTGCCGAAAACCGCTTATGTCGTGACGGCAAGCAATATCGTTTACACGCCGTCCTCCACGGCGGCGGCGTTGACCGTGGCTGGATCTGATCAAATCGTCATCTACGCCACCAATTATACTTCTGCCAAAATCACCCAGTTGGTCAACACCGGCGTGGCCACGAAACTCGCCTACACCCAACCCGCCGGCCCTTCGGCCAGCGGCGGCACCTTGACTGCCAACCCCGTTTTCACCGTTACGGATAAATATGGCAACGGCACCACGAACCCCTATGCGAGCATGCTCGTCACGGCCACGGTAAGCAACTCGCCGGCGACCTGGGTTTTGGGCGGTTCCACCGTTCAACCGATTGTTAACGGCTCCTGCACCTTCACCGATTTGACCGCCACGGTCATCGGCACGTCGGCGATTTCCAATGCGGCGATCCACTTCGCCATATCGGGTGGCATTATCTCGGCCACCAATTCAACCAGTTTCATTATTGGTGCGCCGCCCAGTCAGTTTACCCAAGGTAATTTGGCGGCCATTCAAGTTGATACGACTGCGGCCAACTCAACCTTCAGCGTGATCGAAATCAAACCCTCCGTTCAGGGTCAAACCACCCCCGTCAGCATCAACCCCATCACCGCCACGGGAACAAATGCCTTGCGGATGGGCGGCGGCGGTGCGGGTCACATGGCGCTCAGCGATGACGGCACCTTCCTGGTCTTCGGCGCGTTTGACGATGGCAGTTCGGCGACGGCGGACGAAACCTTCAACCTGAACCGCGCGGTGGGAACCTTGGACTACACCAACAAGTTCACCAAGGCGGGCAAGTATGTTTCCAATTCGCTCGGTGGCAGCGCGGTTCGGGCGGCATGCAGTCCGGACAGCGTCAACTTCCTGATTGATGACAAGGGCGGCTTATATGTTTACGACAGTGGCAGCGGTCAAAGCTTTAATGTTTACCAGCAAAACAACTATTGCGTCCGGTCGTTTGGCGGTAGTGCCTGGTCTCTGACCGCAAAAGTCGTCGCCAATGTGCCCAGCCCGGCCGTCTTCCAATTCAACAATGGCACGGTTGGACAATTGGATTATAATAATTCCGGCAACGACGGGCCTTGGAACACCACGTCCGCCACGCCGCCGCCGGATGGTCTGGTCGTGGATTTCTACATGATTTCCACCAACGGAACTCAGGACCCGGCTTCCTTTGGCATCCTCTATACTCTGGATCAAAATGGAGGAGCAAACGGGGCGAGCGGAGTCATCAACAAGTGGTCACGGAACGCTGACGATTCTTGGACGGCCATCGGATCCTGGACCAACACGGATAACGGCAACACCCTGTTCGCCACCACCAACGGCAGCGGCGGCGTTTATCTGTATTACGCCAATGGTAGCGGTGCGGCAAACAGCATTATCCGGGTGACCGACCAGTCCGTCATGGGTTCGATCAACATCATCTCGACCAATACCATCTATACCGCTCGTGCGGGCACCACCGTTATGGGCGTCACGTTTGTGCCCGTGCCAACCGCCGATGCGGCTGCGCTCATTCCGCCGCCGATCCTCACCGCGCAAAAATTTGCCTACACCGGCAACCTCTTCACGGTGACGAACACTCCGGACGACGCCAACTGGCGCGCTTCCATCACTGGCATCACGGTGAACGGCTCTCCCTTGCTGAACACCGAGTATGACACGACCCATCCGGGTGCGATCGTATTCAACCTGGCTCAAACCAGCGCGGGTCTAAAAAACATTGTCATCAAGGCGACGGGTTATAGTGACGCTTCGGTGACTCAGACCTTGGTTGTCATTCCATCGCCGATCCTGAAAGGCATTGCTGTGGTCGGCGGGCAATTGCAGTTCTCCTTCACCAACGCCACCGGATTGAACTTCTCGGTGCTGGCGACCAACGACATTGCCGCGCCGAAGGCCACGTGGCCGGTCATCGGACAAGCGGTTGAAGGTCCGGCCGGTCAGTATAACTTCACCAACCAGAATCCGGCAACGAATGGCCAGATGTTCTACATCCTGCGCCAGCCGTAAGTTTGAATTGGTAAATTAAAATCGCGACGGGCGGGTTTCATTGAAACCCGCCCGTTTTTATCGCCAAAACCGGTCTGAAATCAGGCAAAGTCACTGGTTTTACGCCGGGAAAACACGGTGAATAACTCGCTATTGAAATTCTGCGCCCAATGCAATTGAAATTTGCCTGCCAGCGCCAGTTTTCCAAAACCCTGGCCGTCGGCAATGGTCGGGGCAGTGCGGCCACCGAAGATTTTCGGACAGATCGTCAGGTTGATTTCATCCACCAGATTCGCCCGGAACAGCGCGTCGTTTAGTTCTCCGCCACCTTCGCACAGCAGTCGCTTCACCTGCCATTTCTCCCGCAGCCAGCGCAGCGCGGCGGGGAAATTAATTCCGGTTTTGCCGCAGACTTTCACCTCGTCCGCCAGTTGGCGGAGCCGGGCCAGATTTTTTGGCGAAGCGCGCTCCGTGGTCAGCACGATGAGCGGTGAAAATCTTCTCTTGAAAATTTTTGCGCCTGGATTAATCGAGCCGCTGCCGCTGACAATCACCCGCAAATTATATTCCGCCAGTCCGTGCTTCAGCCGCCGCCGCCGGAATTTTTCGCCCCCGGTTCCGAGGATGCTTTGCGATAGTTCAACCGTCCGCGCGCCGCACATCACCGCATCCGCCTTGGCGCGCAATTCGTAAAGGTGCTCCAGGTCGCGCGGGCTGCCGAATGACGTCACTGCGCGGTTCGCCGTCGCAATTTTTCCGTCCGCCGTCATCGCCAGGTTGATGGAGACGAACGGAAGCCGGGATTTTTTATTTGTTGATTTTGGTTTCAAATATTTCTCCAAAAAATTAAAAAACCAGCATCGCATCGCCGTAGCTGAAGAACCGGTAGCGTTCCTGGATCGCCTCGGCGTAGGCGGACAAAACCATTTCACGCCCGCGCGTTTCGCCCGGCGCGGCGAAGGCGCTCACCAGCATCAGCAGCGTGGAGCAGGGCAGGTGGAAATTGGTCAGCAGCGCGTCCACGATCCGAAATTGGAACGGCGGGAAAATGAAAATGTTGGTTTTGCCATTGTAAACATTGAGCCTTCCACCGTTCTGCGCGGCGACGCTTTCCAGCACCCGCAGGCTGGTCGTGCCGACGGCGATGACGCGGCGGCCGGCGGATTGTGCTTCACTCACCAGGCGGACGGTCCTCTCGCCCACCTCAAACCGCTCCTCATGCATCTTGTGCGCCGCGAGGGTCTCAACCTTCACGGGCTGGAAAGTTCCCAGGCCGACGTGCAGGGTGACAAAGCAAATCTCCACGCCGCGCTCCCGGATTTCATCAAGCAGCGCTTCGGTGAAATGCAGTCCGGCGGTCGGTGCGGCAACCGAGCCGGCGGGTTGCGCGAACACCGTCTGGTAGCGCGCCTTGTCCTCCGGGCGCTGGTGATCCCGTTCGATATAGGGCGGCAAGGGAATTTCCCCGAGGGCATCCAGTTCGCGGCGGATGTCCGGCGTTCCGGAAAACTGGAGCCGCCGATGGCCTTCGTCATTCACTTCGAGAACGGTCGCGCCGATGGTTGCCGGTTGCCCGTTCGCATCGCAGAGGACGATTTGTGTGCCGATGCGCGCATTTTTGCCCGGCCGCATCAGGCACCACCAATCGTTCGGCGCGTTTTCTTCGACCAAAAAAATTTCAAATTTCCCGCCGCTTTTGGCGTTCACACCCCGCAACCGGGCCGGAATCACCCGTGAATTGTTCAGAACGAGCACATCCCCCGCGCGCAGAAATTCCAGCAAATCCCGGAATTTCCGGTGCGCGATGCGCCCGTCCGGGCGCGTTAAAACCAGCAACCGCGACTCGTCCCGTTTTGGCATGGGTTGCTGCGCGATGAGTTCGGGCGGCAGGACATAATCAAAATCGGCGGTTCGCATGGCGGCGAGTTTCGAGTTTCAGCTTTAAAGTTTCAAGTCGTCACGTGGATTAGTTTTACTGCGCGGCCGCACCGGCTCGCAAATTGTGAATAACCTTTGAATAAATACCCGCTTTCCAGCCAGATTTTCATTGACTGGAGTGGGTTAAAGTGGGTAAAAAGGGGTTGTTGTGGGTTGAATTGCAGGTTTTGGGGTTACTGGTGAATAAATGAGCGACGCGCAGACGAAGGAACCGACTTATTACAATTCGTGCTATCGGCATGGAGTGGATGAGAAGCGGCGCGTCCAGGTTCCGGCCAAGTGGCGGCCCGAGGAAGATGGGGCGGAACTGACGATGATCCTCTGGCCGAAGCATCAGGCGGGAAATTGTTTGCGGGTTTTGCCGC
This sequence comes from Verrucomicrobiia bacterium, assembly GCA_035577265.1. GTDB lineage: Bacteria > Verrucomicrobiota > Verrucomicrobiia > Limisphaerales > UBA11358 > UBA11358. The sequence continues at coordinate 16,865 of DATLVR010000132.1, forward strand.
CGCTGGAGATGGCGCAACTGATGGCGGACATCGACGCGATGTCCAACGGCGACCCCAACAAAGTCGTCCTGAAAAGATTTATCGGCAGCGAATCCGTCCAGGTGAGTCTCGACAAAGCTGGTCGGATTTGTCTGCCGGATGAAATGGCGCGCGCGGCGGGCATCAAGGACGAGGTTGTGCTCGTCGGTTTGCTTGATCGTTTTGAAATCTGGAATCCGACTCGTTACGAAACCGTGAAGGCGACGGACGCGGTGATGGCGGCTGAAGCCTTCAAACTCATGGAATAAAAAATTATGAACCTGGGAAAATTACTCGGAGCTGGGAAAAGTTTTATCAGTGGCGGCAAACCAGCTGCGTATCGCACGGACAAGCGGTTTTATCTGCCGCAATTTGGTTCGCCAAAAAATCCGTTTGCGACGGCCGCCTCGGCCCCTGCCCCGGCTCAAGCCGAACTGCCGAAGCCGGCGGTGAAGAAACCTTTTGAGCAGTTGAAAAAGACCACCGCGCTGCCCTGGGCGAAAACGCGGAAGCTGCCCGCCGTGGTGGCTCCGGCGCGGCCGGCTGGCGCGACCAGCTGGGCGACGAAGTTGAATCCCGTGTCGCTGTTCCGCAGCGCACCGGCCGCGGACCAGGGTGTGGTGGCCGTGCAGACCGAACTTTCCCTGGAAAAGGTGAAGGTGGTTCATAACGATTTGACCGACGCGGACGTGGAAATTGTCCCGATGAAATCACGTCCGGCGCCTGGGCTGACCCCGATGGATTCGCGCCCGGGGAAACGGTCCTGGGAAGCGTTGGGAGAGCGGATCATGAAGGCAACCGCACTTTAAGCCCACGAAAACAATGCGCCGTGCCCGATTTCATTCACAAATCAGTGATGGCGGCGGAGGTGCTGGCCGCGCTGAAGCCGCAGGCGAACGGCCGTTACGCCGACGGGACCCTCGGTGGGGCTGGACACGCGGCATCCATTCTGGCCGCGAGTTCGCCGACTGGATGGATGTATGGGTGCGATCGCGATGGCGTCGCGGTTGAGGCCGCCAGGAAACGGCTGGCGGATGAGTTTGCCGGACGGTTTGAGATCCGGCGCGGAAATTTTTCGGAAATGGCGGATTGGATTCCGGCGGTGAGTTGCGATGGGGTGCTGCTGGATTTGGGCGTGAGTTCGCCGCAATTGGATTCGGCCGAGCGCGGATTCAGTTTTCAAAACGACGGTCCGCTGGATATGCGGATGGACGGCCGGCAAAAACTGACGGCGGCGGATCTGGTGAACGAATTGGGTGCCGAGGAGATGGCGAAGATTTTTTGGGAGTTTGGTGATGAACGGGATTCGCGGCGGTTTGCCAGGGCAATCGTTCATGATCGGGCGCAGTTGAAATTCACGACGACCCGGCAGCTCGCCGGATTGATCGAACGGCTGGCGCCGCGCCACGGGAAGAAGTCGCATCCGGCCACGAAGGTGTTTCAGGCATTGCGGATCGCGGTGAACGACGAGATCGGTTCTTTGAAACAGGGGCTGGCCGCGGCGGTGAACATTTTGAAGCCCGGCGGACGGCTGGCGGTCATCACGTTTCACTCGCTGGAAGACCGGGTGGTGAAGGAATTCGGCCGCGAACGGACGCGGGATTACACCTTCAGCGGCGAGGTGGATGTGCCGGAGTTGCGGTCGCCGCGCGTGCCGGAATTGAAGTGGGTGAGTCGCAAGGCGATTTTGCCCGGGGAAGTTGAACGGGAAGAAAATCCGCGCAGCCGCAGCGCGCAGTTGCGGGTGCTGGAGAAAATTTAAGATGGCAAAAAATCGAAAAAATCAGTCGGCGGCGATCCGGTTCGGCCCGGCGTTGAAGGCTACGTTTTTATGCCTGTTGATCGCGGGTTCGGCGGTGGGTTATGTCTGGCAGAAAAGCCAGATTTACCAGCTCGGCAAACAGATGCACGACAAGGAAACGAGCCTGACCCGCTTGAAGGCGGACAATCAAAAGCTCGAAGACCAGCTTGCGGATTTGCGTTCGGTGCGGATGCTCGACCAGCGCGCGGCGAACCTGGGCCTGGCACCCGCGCTGCCCATGCAGGTGGTCCGGCTGCCGGAACCGGCGTTCGCACCGGCGGAACGCAAAAATTTACCACGCCAGCTTGCCATTCGGGAGGCGGAGGCGGCGACGCAATAACCATGAACATTTTGGCCGCCGCTCGTGACGCCGTCGGATGAGGGACCGATCGCCACGGGCGGCTGGCCGCTTTTTGGGATGATAAAACGGCGGCAACAATTCAATCGCGCACTGTTCTTGCTGGGACTGGTCATCCTGGCTTTCATCGGGCTGTGCTATCGGTTGACGGACTTGCAGGTGTGGCGGCACGAGGAGTTGTCGAAGATGGCCGAGAAACGGTCGGTGCGGACCACGTGGCAGACGGCGAAACGGGGGGATATTCTGGACGCGAACGGCAACCAGCTTGCGACCAGTGTTTTGGTCAACACGATCTGCGCGGATCCCTCGCTCATCGGCGGCCAGCAGACGATTGTGGCGCGGGCGATTGCCCCGCTGTTGGGCATGAGCGAGGCGGATTTGTATCAACGCCTGGTTCCGCGCGTGTCCATGAATTCCAAGGGGGAAACCGTCACCAACGGCCTTCACTATGTCCGGCTTCAGAAAAACGTCACGGACGAGACCTGGCAGAAAATCCGGACGACGATGAGCCAGCTCAAATTCGGTGTGGACGAAACAAAGTTATCGAAGGCCAACCGCACCTTTCTGAGCAGCTTGCGCCAATTCGCGCTTTCCGCGGAACCGAATCAATTGCGGGTTTATCCCAATGGCATGCTGGCGGCGCACGTTCTGGGTTTTGTGGGGACGCAGGAGAACACCAACCACACTACCGAAACCTTCGGCTTCGACGGCGTGGAAAGGACTTTCGACGACAAATTACGCGGTGCGTCCGGCTGGCGGGTGACGGGATCGGATAGCCGCGGAAAAGAACTCGTCGCGTTGCGGGACGAGGACGTCCAGTCGCAAAACGGTTTGAACGTGGTGCTGACCATTGACGCGGTGATCCAGCACATCGTGGAAACCGCCCTCGCCAATGCGGTGGAAAAGCATTCGCCCCTGGGCATCACGGGCATCGTGATGCGCCCACGCACCGGCGAAATCCTGGCGATGGCGTCTCTGCCGAGCTTTGATCCCAACGATCTTGCCACGATCACCACCAACACCGAACCGAACCGGGTCATCAGCGACGTGATGGAGCCGGGTTCGACGTTCAAGACCATCGTGATCGCGGGCGCGTTGAATGAGAACGTGGTGAAGCTGACCGATTCGGTCTTTTGCGAGAACGGAGTTTTCCATTATGCGGGAATCACCTTGCATGATTCGGAAAACCATCACTTCAGCAATTTGAGCGTGCAGCAGGTCCTCCAGAAGTCCTCCAACATCGGCGCGGCGAAAATCGGGATGCAGCTCGGCGCGGGTAAACTGTATGAATACATGCAGGAGTTCGGCCTGGGTGCCTACACCATGATCCCCCTGCCGCATGAAGCCAGCGCCGGCCGGTTCGTGCATCCGTTGAAAGGCAAATATTCCATCGCCCAGATTCCGATGGGCCAGGGCGTCGCCGCGACCCGCCTGCAAATGGCGATGGTCTTCGGTGCGATCGCCAACGGCGGGGTGCTGATGCATCCCATGCTGATCAAGCGTCTGGAAGACAACGGCGGGAATGTCATCCAGCGCTACGATCCGGTCAGCGTCCGGCGCGTCGTAAGCGAATCCACCGCGAAGGAAATGACCGAGGCGTTGAAGACGGTGGTGAGCAAGGACGGCACCGCGCAGTTTGCGGCGATCACCAATTATGTGGTGGCCGGCAAGACCGGCACCGCACAAAAAGTCGTGGATGGCCGGTATTCGTCGGAAAAATTTGTGGTTTCGTTCATCGGTTTTTTCCCGGCGGATAAACCGGAGATCTGCATTTCCATCGTGATGGATTCGGCGAAGGAAGGTGGGCGCGCCTTTGGCGGCGCGCTGTGCGGTCCGGTCTTCAGTGAGATCGGCCGGCGCTGCGCCAGCTACCTGAACATTCCGCCGGATCAGATTTCCACGCCGCCCGCCCCGGCGCCAACCGTGGTCGCCTCGGCCCAAAATCAGGATCACTATCCGACGCCATGAGCCATTCACGCCCTCAACTTTTCGGAATGCTCGCCGGACTTTTCCTCGCCGCCGGTCTGGTCTTCTCCGCCATGCTCGGCACGACCGCCTGGGTGAAGATAAAGAACTCGCAGTTCATCACCGTCAAGGGTTCCGCCCGGAAAAACATTGAATCGGACCTCGCCGTCTGGCGTGGCAGTTTCGTGGTGGAATCGGAAACCCTGCTCGACGCGCAGCACAAAATCCAGGCGAACCGGGCGGTGGTGGAAAAGTTTCTGGGTGGCGCGGACGTGACCAATTTTTCCTTCGCGCCCATCAATATCGAGGAAGTGCGCGCGATGCAAAAAAATGCCGATGGCTGGTCGCAATCGCGGACCACCGGCTACCGTTTGAGCCAGCAGGTGCGTGTGGAATCCACGGATGTCGCACGGCTCGATCATCTGGATTCCACGCCGCTGGTGGAGCAGGGGTTGCTCTTCACCACCGAGCCGCCGCAGTTTATTTACACCAGCGTGGGCGAGATGAAGATTGAGATGCTGGCCGAAGCGACGAAGAACGCCCGCGCCCGCGCGGAGCAGATCGCGACCAACGGGGGCGGCGGCATTGCCCAACTGCATGACGCCGACATGGGCATTTTCCAGATCACGCCGCTGCACAGCAACGACACCAGCGGCGAGGGCATGAACGACACGAGTTCCCGCCAGAAAACCATCACCGCCGTCGTCACGGCCACCTTTTTGCTGAAATAATTATTGTGGAAACACGCTCTTTGAAATTTGTTGCGGCAGCTTGCACGGGAAAAATCCAGAACGGTGATGGGGGAATCTTGGTGAAAGATGCCTGCACCGATTCGCGGTCGGCCAAGCCGGGCGACGTGTTCTTCGCGATCAAGGGCGAACGTTTTGACGGTCACGAATTCCTCAGGGAAGTCGCGGCCAAAGGCGTGGCGGCGGTGGTGGTGGAACAAAATAAAATCCCCGCGCAGCTGCCGGAGTGTGCCGTGCTGGTCGTGACGGATGCGCGCGCGGCGTTCGGGAAACTGGCGGCGGCGTATCGGAAAGAGTTTTCGATTCCGGTGATTGCGGTCGGCGGCTCGAATGGCAAGACGACGACGAAGGAATTGCTGGCGTCCGTCTTGAGCCGGAAATTTCCGACGTTGCGGAGCGAAGCGAGCTTTAACAACGACATCGGCGTGCCGGCGACCTTGTTGCGGCTGGAAAAAACCCATCAAGCCGCCGTGCTGGAAGCGGGCACGAATCATCCGGGCGAACTGGCCCCGCTGGTGAACATGATCCAGCCGAAGTTTGGGGTGCTGACGAACATCGGTCGCGAGCATCTGGAATTTTTTGGCGATGTCGCGGGTGTCGCGCGGGAGGAAGGCTGGCTCGCCGAGCTGCTGCCGGCCGAGGGAAAACTTTTTACTGGCGGCGACAATGAGTGGACGGAACCAATTGCCGCCCGCACAAAAGCAAACGTGGTTCGCGTCGGGCTGGGTGAAAAAAACGACTGGCGCGCCAGGAAAATCCGGGTGGACAAAAACGGCGTGACGTTCCAGGTGGAGGCCCCGCAGGCGGCATTGAGCGGCGAGTATCGGGTCAATCTGCTCGGCCGGCATCAGGTGTTGAATGCGCTGCTGGCGATCGCGGTCGGCGCGGAACTCGGGCTGGATGGTTCCGAATTGCGGGAAGGGCTCGCCAGTTGTCAGCCGCCGAAGATGCGGCTGCAGTTTTGGGAAGCGAACGGCGTGCGCGTGCTGGACGATTGTTACAACGCAAATGCGGACTCGACGATGGCCGCGCTGGAAACGCTGCTGGACCTGCCGTTGCAAGGGCGGCGCGTGGCGGTGCTGGGCGACATGGGCGAGCTTGGCGCGCACAGCGAGGCGGCGCATGAAGAAGTCGGACGGCGCGCGGCGGAACTCGGCGTCGGCCAGTTGTTCACGGTCGGAAAGATGTCGGCGGCGACGGCCAAGGCCGCGCGTGCGGCGGGGCTGGCCCGGGTGATTGAATTCGCCGATGTGGAAGCGGCGGTGAAAGCGGTGAAGAATTTTTTGAAGCCGGGCGACGTGGTGTTGTTGAAGGCGTCGCGGGCGTCGCGGCTGGAACGGATTGCGGAAACGTTGAAGGTGGAAAAATGAAAACGGGAAAGAACATTGAAGAGCGCATGCTTGAAGCATGGAAAAATAGAAAGACGCACAAAACTATTTTTGCAATAGCTTCGTCGCTAACACCGGTTATTGGTTTGCTCTTGGCATTTGGAGTTCCCTATTTACTTCCGCCGGATACAGATGCTGGCCACATGGGTTTGAGAGATTTTTATTACATGACCAGTATCCTAATGCTTTCGTTTGTAATCGGCGCACTTTCTGGCGTGATTGCCTTAGTTCGACGGGAGAAAAATCAAAAACTGGTCATAGCTGGATTACTTCTGAACGGCATCCCGTTATTTTTGGCATTTATTCACAATCCATTAAGGCAGACATAAATTTTAGTCAGAGAAATCGTAAAAAACATGCTCTACTATCTGAGCCAGCAAATATTGGATTGGGCGCACGGGACGACTTGGGAAGGCCGGCTCTCGTTTTTGCGCCTGTTCCGCTACATCACGGTGCGCAGCGCGGGCGCGGCGATCACCGCGCTGGCTTTAAGCTGGTGGCTCGGCCCGAAAATCATCCGCTGGCTGAAGGAATTGAAATTCGGCCAGGAATACGCCGACAAGGCCGAGGTGGCGGGCCTGGCAAATCTGCGCGTGAATAAAAAAGGCACCCCGACGATGGGCGGCGTGCTGATCGTGATGGTGCTCATTTTTACAACGATGCTGTGGGCCCAATGGAACGCACAGGTCGAATTGACGATGCTCGCGGTGCTGGTTTTGGCAGGGCTGGGGTTTTACGACGACTACGCAAAAATCGTCCAGCAAAGCGGCGGCGGCACGCCGCCGCGCGTGAAGCTGCTGGTGCAAACCGCGCTCGGATTGTTTGTCGGAATCTATCTGCTGAAGCTCCCAGCCACGAGCGATTTGCAGTTCCCGGGAAAAAAGTCCGTCATCCACATGCACAGCAATCTCGTCAGCGACCTGATGCTGCCGTTCTGCAAATATCCCTATGAGGTGGGGGCGATCGTCGGGGTGTTCATCGTGCTGCTGGCGATCGTCGGCAGTTCGAACGCGGTGAATCTGACGGACGGCCTGGACGGGCTGGCGATAGGCTGCACGCTGATCGTGGGCTTTGTCTTTCTAGTTTTCACCTACCTCGCCGGCAATGTGAAGGCGGCGGCGTATCTGCAGATTCCATTTGTGCCGGGTGCGGGCGAACTGACCGTTTTTTGCGCGGCGTTATTGGGCGCCGGACTGGGATTTCTCTGGTTCAACTGTCATCCGGCGCAGGTGTTCATGGGCGACACAGGCTCGCTCGCGCTGGGCGGCGCGTTCGGCATCATCGCCGTGCTGGTGCATCAGCCGTTTGTGCTCGTGATCGCGGGCGGCGTGTTTGTGATCGAGGCGTTGTCGGTGATCCTGCAGAAAGGCTGGTTCAAGTTCACCCGCCTGCGGACGGGCACCGGGCAGCGGATCTTTTTGATGGCGCCATTGCATCATCATTTCGAGAAAAAAGGCTGGCATGAATCGCAGGTGGTGATCCGCTTTTACATTTTGTGCGTGCTGTTCGCGGTCGTCGCGCTGGCCACGCTGAAGCTGAGGTGAAACATGACGCTGATGTTCAATAAAAATGACGGTTTCGCACGCTTTGTTTCTTGCGTGAAGCGGAGGGGACTGCTATTGATTTTATCGCAAGCGGCACGGTGCGTCACCAACAGCCGGACGCATCCAGTTTTTCCCGACGGTTTCAAATTTACCGACGGTTTCAAGACGCCACCAACACGCAGAAATAATTTAACTCGCGGCGGAATTTTTCGAGGGAAGGTTCCGCAGCGAACAAATCAAAACAATGTAAATCGCCTCGAAGAAAGGACGCTGCCAGCGCCAAATTAAATGAAAAACTCAAATCCATTCGTTCCCCAGGGCTCGATTCTTGAGCTGCAAACCAAACGCCGTTCGCGTTTGAAACTCGCCGTGTTCTGTGTGCTGACGGTGAGCGTCACCGGCCTCTCGGTGATGCTGATCCAGGGTTGCAAACGCGAGCAGCCCGTCGAGACCGACCTGACGACGCCGACGATCGATACGAACGTGATGCCGAACCTTGAGACCAACACCACGGTGATTGACACCAATCCGCCGGTCATGCCGCAGCCCGTGGTGGAGATCCCGCCGGTCGTCATCCCGCCAGCGCCGGCCACGGCCGAGTATGTGGTTGTGAAAGGCGACACGCTGGATAAAATCGCGAAGAACCATCACGTGACGGTCAAAGCCGTGACCGACGCCAATCCCGGTGTGGTTCCCACCAAGCTGCACATCGGACAAAAACTCGTGATTCCCTCCGGAGCAGCCGCGACGACGGTCGCGCCGACTTCGACCGGCATGAGCTCTGGCAGCGAAACCTACGTCGTCAAATCGGGAGATAACCTCCTCAAGATTGCCAAGGCGCATGGGATCTCAGTTAAAGCCATCCAAGTCGAAAACAATCTGACCACGACGAAGATCAACGTCGGTCAGAAACTGAAAATTCCCGTGAAGGCGGCAGCTGTGGCACCCGCACCGGTGATTGAGCCGGCTCCCGCCGTGCCCGCACCGGCTGCTCCGGCAACCGCGCCTGCGACGCAACCTCCACAATAAGGGCGTTCTGGTTCGGTAGGCATTTGTTTTGAGACCTTGAAATGAAAGTCGCCGTGACAACTTTGGCTGTTTGCACCGCCGCCCTGCTCGCGTTGGGACTGGTGATGCTCTACAGCTCGAGCTGGGCGCTGGTAAACCGCAGCACGCACCTGGAAACCGGCGCGCGCGACCTGATCATGCAACTGATCTGGTGCGCCGTCGGTTTCGTGTTCTGTGTCGCGGCCACGGCGATTGATTATCAATGGTTGAAAAAGTTGGTGTGGCCGATTTTGATTTTTGCGGTGGTGATGCTGATGTCGGTGTTCGTGCCGCATATCGGACGGGCCAGCCATGGCGCCCACCGCTGGATCGGCATCGGTCCGTTCACGTTTCAGCCGTCTGAACTCGGCAAAATCACACTGATCATCGTGCTCGCCTGGTATGGCGACCATCATCAACGCCAGATGCACACCTTCAAACGCGGCATCATCTTCCCGGCGATGCTGGCGGGATTGATCCTCGGCCTCATCTTTGTCGAACCCGATCGCGGCACCACCATCCTGTTGTCCGCCGTCACGGGAGCGATGCTGCTGATTGCGGGCGTCCAGTGGAAACACGTTTTGATTCCAGTGGTCGTTGGTGCCGCCGCGCTGACGGTCTCCATTTTGCATGACCCGATGCGCATGGGACGCATCATGGCCTGGCGGCATCCGCAGGATCACCTCAATGGCGCGGCCTTGCAGGCGCAGCAGGCCATGCTCGGCCTCGGCAACGGCGGCTGGTTCGGCGTCGGTCTCGGCAACGGGGTGAGGAAATTCGGCTACCTGCCCGAGATTCACACCGACTTTATTTTTGCGAACATCGGCGAGGAACTCGGCCTGATCGCGACACTGTTTGTCGTGGTCTCGTTTGTGGTCATGGCGTTTTGTGGCATTTACATCGCGATGCACGCGCGCGACACCTTCGGCTTTTTGCTCGCATCAGGCATCACGTTTCTCATCAGCCTGCAGGCCGCCATCAACATCGGCGTCGTCACCAGCGCGCTGCCGAACAAGGGACTGCCGCTGCCGTTCATCAGCTATGGCGGCTCGAACCTGCTGGCCATGCTGACGTGCATCGGGCTGTTGTTCAGCGTGGCCCGACAGGCGCACGCGCGTGAAAAAGTTTCCGAATCCATCGTTGACCACGGCGACAATCCGTTCGCCGCCAAAGCCACATGAGTTCAACCGCGCCCCAATCACCCTTCGTCGCCATCGCCTGTGGCGGCACGGGCGGGCATCTCTTTCCGGGACTCGCCGTTGCCGAACAGCTCCAGAAGCGCGGCTGCTCCGTGGCGCTGCTCATCTCGCCCAAGGACGTGGATCAACAGGCCGTGAAATCGGCGTTGGAACGCCGGGCACCTGCCCGGCACGAAACGGAAAATAGTCCCCAACTTGCCGAGACGGTGCCGGGCGCTCCGTTGCAAGTTTTCACGCTGCCCGCCGTCGCGCTGCAAAATCGGAATTACTTTTCATTCCTCCGCAGTTTCTGGCAGTCGTGGCGGGCCACGAAGAAAATATTTCAGGCCCGTCCGCCGCAAGCCGTGCTGGCGATGGGTGGATTCACCAGCGCGCCGCCGGTCCTTGCCGGAAATGCCTTTGGCGCGAAAACGTTTTTGCATGAATCCAACACCATTCCCGGACGCGCCAATCGTTTTCTCGCGCGGTTTGTGGATGAATCGTTCGTCGGGTTTCCCGAAGCCGGTTCGCGCTTGAAAGCGCGCAAGATCACGACCACCGGCACGCCGGTGCGCCCCGGTTTTGTAGCGGCAGGCGTCTCGCCTGCCGTAGAGCCGGGCATCTTGCCCGGCGGAAAGAACCTGAATGATTCAGTGGTCGCGGAAAATTTGGACGCTGGTCCGGGCGGCAGGATGCCGCCCTCTACGGCAGGCGAGACGCCTGCCGCCACCTGTCGCGTCGCTCTCGGCCTGGATCCGAATCGTCCGACGATTCTCGTCATGGGCGGGAGCCAGGGCGCGAGCGGACTCAACGACATGGTTCTGTCGGCCTTGCCGCTTTTGCAGGAGCGCGGGCGGCCCGGCCGCGAGTTGATCACGAACATGCCGGCGGGACGCCAGCGCTCCCAGCAGTTGCAATTTCTCCATCTCACCGGCACCAGCGATTTTGAAAAAGTTAAAGCCGCTTACGCAACGCTCGGAATCAAAGCGGTCGTAAAACCGTTCCTGGCGGAAATGGATCTGGCGCTGGGCGCGGCCACGATTTCCGTGAGCCGGTCCGGCGCGTCGTCGCTCGCGGAGATCGCGGCCATGCGGCTGCCGTCATTGCTCGTGCCGTATCCGACGGCGGCGGACAATCATCAATTCGTCAACGCGCTGGCGTTTGAAAAATCCGGCGCTGCCAAACTGCTGGAACAAAAAAATTCCACGCCGGAAAAAACCGCCGCGCTGTTGTGCGAGCTGGTTGAAAACGATGCAACCCGTGCCGCAATGCAATCCGCGCTCGCCCAATGGCACGCGCCCAAGGCGGCGGAACAGATCGCTGAAATTATTTTGACTGCCATCGCCCAACCGGCAAAGGCGGCACAATCAAAAGCAAAAAAGTGTGGCTGCGGCCACACGCACGGTTCGGCGAAACACGCGCATTGAACCATGACGCCGACCGCGAACATTTTGGAAAGCCCGATGCGAATTGAAAAGAACATCGCCGATGAACTGGCCGCCCGCATTTCGCGCGTGACGTTGATTCGCCGCGACGAACCGCTGGCGAAGCACACGACCATGCGCATCGGCGGTCCGGCAGACGTTTACGTTGAGCCGGCTTCGGAAGCGGATTTGGCGGGCATCGTGAAATTTTGTGGCGAACGCGACGTGCCGTTTTTTATTCTTGGCCGCGGCTCGAATCTGTTGGTGCGCGACGGCGGGATTCGCGGCGTGGTGATCTGCCTGGCGCATCCGCATTTCAGCAAGATTGAGATCGTGGGCGAACGGCTGCATTGCGGCGCGGGTGCGAAGTTGAAAAATGTTTCGGTCGAGGCCAAGCGGAACAATTTGACCGGCGTGGAATTTCTGGAAGGCATTCCCGGCAGCGTGGGCGGCGCGCTGCGTATGAACGCGGGCGCAATGGGCGCGGCGACGTTCAGCGCGGTCGAGTCGCTGCGGTTCATGGATCATGCCGGCGAAACCCACGAGCGCGTTGCGGGCGAGGTGCCGGTGGAATATCGCGCGTGTCCGCTGCTGAAGACGCACATCGCGTTGGGCGCGGTATTCAAATGCACGCCGTTGCCGCGCGCGGAGATTGAGCAGCGCATGATGGCCTACAGTGAAAAGCGCTGGGAATCGCAGCCCGCCGCGCCGAGCGCCGGTTGCATCTTCAAAAATCCCGGCACCGTTCCGGCGGGCAAGCTGGTGGACGAACTGGGCTTGAAAGGCACGCGCGTGGGTGGCGCGGTGGTTTCCGCCGAGCACGGGAATTTTATTGTGAACGACGGCAAGGCGACGTCGCGCGATGTTCTGGAGTTGATCGCGCTGCTCAAGGCGCGGGCGAAGGAAGCGCGCGGAATCGAATTGCACACGGAAGTCGAAATCATTGGCGAGGAAATCTGATGAAAATTAACGCAGAGACGCAGAGAACGCAGAGTGGCGGAGAGGAATTATATTTTATTTTCTCCGCGACCCTCTGCGTTCTCTGCGCCTCTGCGTTGGAAATAGGATGATTAACAAACTCAACATTGTGGTGATGCTCGGCGGCCCCAGCGCCGAACGCAAAGTCTCGCTGAATTCCGGCGCGGGCGTGGTGAAGGCGTTGCGTTCGCTCGGCCATACAGTGGTGGAACTGGATCCGGAAACCCCGGACTGGATTTTGCCGCCGGAGACGGACGCGGTGTTTCTGGCGTTGCACGGCACTTACGGCGAGGACGGCACGGTGCAGGCGCAGCTCGAAAAGCTCGGCGTGCCTTACACCGGCTGCGATGCCGGGGCGAGCCGCATCGCGTTCGACAAGGTGCTGACGAAGCAGCGGTGCGTCGTGGCTGGCGTGCCGACGGCGAAATTTCTGGTGGTCGAATCCGCCAAAACGCCGTGGCCGCTGGGCTGGCAGCCGCCGCTGGTGGTAAAGCCCGTGCGGCAGGGTTCAAGCGTCGGCCTACAATTCGTGGAACGCGTGTCGGACTGGGGCAACGCCTTGAGCGAGGCACTCCGCTACGATTCGCAATTGCTCGTGGAAGAAAAAATCGTCGGACGCGAGACGACGGTGGGTATTTTGGACGGCGTGGCGTTGCCGATCGTGGAAGTTTGTCCGAAAGTTGGTTCCTACGATTACAAAAACAAATACACGGCGGGCAACACCGAATATTTTTGCCCCGCAGATTTTGACGCGGTGACGACCAAGCGGATTCAAGAAGCTGCGCTGGGCGCGTTTCATGCGATTGGCGGACGCGATTATTCGCGGGTGGATGTGATGGTGCGGGCAAATGGTGATCCGATCGTGCTCGAGGTGAACACGCTGCCCGGCATGACGGAGACGAGCCTGTTGCCCAAGGCCGCGGCGGCGGCAGGAATCGGTTATGCGGAGTTGTGCCAGCGGATGATTGAGCTGGCCCTGAAACGGAAAGCGGTTTTGGCGTAGCGGCGTCTCGGCAGAGCGCCGCCAACTTATTATTTGAATTTCAGCGGCGCTCTTCCGAGACGCCGCTACGGGACGGAAGAAACTTGTATGTGGTTTAAGCGTGAACGAAAAAACCGGCGGTTGAAGAAGCGCGGGGATGTGCTTGACGTGAAGCTGCGCTCGGACCAGGTGAACGCGGCGCGCACCAAGCTGGCGTCCGTCGCGCTGGCGGTGACGTTCGGCACGGTGTTCGGACTTTATCTTTTATGGCGCACCGGTGAGTGGGCGCTGGACAAGTTCATCTACGAAAATTCCACCTTCGCCATCCAGAATATCGAGGTGCAGACGGACGGCGTGATCGCGCCGGAACAATTGCGGCGCTGGACCCGCGTGCGGCCCGGCGCAAACCTGATCGCGCTCGATCTGGCCTCCGTGAAACGCAATCTCGAACTGGTTTCGACGATTGACGCGGTTTCCGTGGAGCGCGTGCTGCCGCACACGTTGAAAGTGCGGGTGACCGAGCGGACCCCGGTGGCGCAGGTGAACGTGACGACAGCGGGCGGTCCCGGCGGGATCTCGGTTTCGGTTTTCCAGGTGGACGCCAACGGCTACGTCATGCAGCCGCTGGATCCGCGCTTGTCGGTGATTCCGCTCTCGCAGATGACCGAGCAATTGCCGGTGATCACGGGGCTCAACATCTATGATTTGCAGCCGGGCCATCGCGTCGAATCGCCGCAGGTGCAGGCGGCGCTGGAACTGGTGGGCGCGTTCGGCCATTCGCCGATGGCCGGGCTGGTGAATTTGCGGCGCGTGGACGTATCGCAGCCGGGCGTGGTCGTGGCGACCACCGCGCAGGGGAGCGAAATCACTTTCGCCCTGGCTGATTTGGAACAACAATTGGCGCGCCTGCGGAAAATTTACGATTGGGGACAAACCATGAGCAAGACGATTGCCTCGGCGGATCTGGCGGTAGCCAACAACGTTCCCGTGCGTTGGATGGTGTTCAAGATCGTCCCGGCGGCGGCCCCCAAAAAATCCACCCCCATAACCCGGAGGAGAAATGTTTGACGAATCCAACATCATAGTCGGTCTGGAGATCGGCACTTCAAAAATCTGCGCCGTCGTCGGCGAGCAGGGCGCCGACGGTTCGCTGAACGTCGTCGGGCTCGGCCAGGCGCGTTCGCGCGGCGTGCGCAAGGGCGAGATCGCCGACGCCGCGATGGTCGAGGAGGACGTGCGCAACGCCATCGTCGAGGCCGAGCAGATGGCCGACGTGGAGATCCGCAGCGTGTATCTGGGCGTGAGCGGCGGGCATATCCGCGGCTTCAACAATCGCGGCGTGCATCCGGTCGTCTCCGCCGACCGGGAAATTTCCAAGGACGATGTCAACGACGTCGTCAAGAACGCCAAGGCGATCAATCTGCCGGCCGAAAACACCATCATCCATGCGGTGCGCCAGCATTTTCTGGTGGACGGCCACGGCGGCATCACCGATCCCGTCGGGATGCTGGGCGCGCGGATCGAAGTGGACATGCACGTGGTCCACGGCAACACGAACCGGCTGCAAAACTCCATCCGGATGGTGAAGGGCTTGCAGTTGAAGGTGGACGAAATTGTCTCCAGCGGGCTGGCGTCGTCGCTCGCCCTGCTGACGAGCGAGCAGAAGGAACTGGGCGCACTGGTCATTGACATCGGCGCCGGCACCACGGATTACGTGGTTTATGCCGATGGCGTTATCAAGCACACCGGCGTGTTGGCGGTCGGGGGCGACCACGTCTCGAACGATCTGGGGCACGGGTTGAAGGTGCCATTGAGCCGCGCGGAAAAATTGAAGCTCGAATACGGTTCCGCGCTGGTGGACCCGGCGATGGTCGGCCGGACGGCGACGATCGTCAATGAACTCGGCCTGCCGCTCAAGACGATCAACCTGGAACATCTACAACGCATCATGTCGCTGCGGCTGGAGGAAATGTTCCAGATCATCGCGGGGGATCTGGACTCAGCCGGGCTGCCCGGTTATCTGGGTGCCGGGGTGTTTCTTTGCGGCGGCGGCGCACGCGCGCCGCAGATCGCGTCACTGGCGGAGCGGATCTTGCAACTGCCAGTTTCCATCGGCCAGACCAATTCCATCAGCGGATTGAAGTCGGCGCTGGATCAACCCGAGTTTGTCACCGCCATTGGGCTGGCCAAGTTCGGCTCGTTGAAATCCCGCGGCACCGGCGGTAAGAAATCCATCGTGAGCACCATCACCAATTTTTGGCGTCGCTAACAAAAATCATTTGCCATGAAAACCAACCCTGAAACTCCGGCGGCAGAACTCGAATCCAGTCATACGCGGGTGATCAAGCTCATCGGCATCGGCGGCGCGGGCGTCAGCCTGCTCGACACGCTGCCCGGCGGCGAATTTGCCGGCGCCGGCTTCGTGGCCATCAACACGGACGGCGCGTCGCTCACGGCCTCGGCGGCGACGGTGAAAATTCATCTCGAGACGAAATTGCTGCGCGGCCTCGGCACCGGCGGCGATGCCGAACGCGGACAGGCCATCGCCGAGGAACAATTTTCCACGCTCAAAACGGCCTGCGCCGGCGCGGATGTGGTTTTGATCATCGCCGGTCTGGGTGGCGGCGCGGGCAGCGGCATCAGCCCCGTGCTGGCGCGCGCGGCCAAGGAAACCGGCGCGCTGGTGCTGGCGTTCGTGACGCTGCCGTTCGCATGCGAAGGCAACCGCCGCCAGCAGCAGGCAAAACAAAGCCTGGAACAGCTCAAATCCGTCGCGGATGGCGTCATCTGTCTTCCGAGTCAAAAAGCATTCAAGCTGATTGATGAGAATACGAGCGTGCTCGACACGTTTCGCATCACGGGCGGATTCCTGATCGAAGGCGTGCGCGGCGTGTGGCAGTTGATCACGCGCCCCGGTCTGATTCAAATTCACTTTGACGACTTGTGCGCCCTGGTGCGTAACCGTCATTCGGAAAGTTCATTTGCCTTTGTCGAAGCCAGTGGTGCCGGACGTTCGCGCGAGATCGTGGAGAAACTGCTCGCGCATCCGCTGCTGGACGAAGGCCGCGCGCTGACGGATTCCGACGCGGTGCTGGTGAGCCTGATGGGCGGAACCGATTTGACAATGGCGGAGGTGAACCGCGTCATGGAACAGATCGGGCGTCACTGCGAACACGCGCAAATCATCATGGGCGCGGCGGTGGACGCGGAATTGAAAAATCGCCTGTCCGTGACCGTCATTGCCGCAAAACATAATGCCGTGGCGGAATCTTCGGCTACTTCAACTGCCGCCACATCTTCAATTGAACCGGTTGCACCGATGACTCCACGTGGCGCGACGGCACGGTCTGCTGCGCGTTGTGCCACGCCGGCACCGGCTTTCAATCTGGATCAGCGCGAACAGTTGGTGGCCAAAAATTCAGGCCGTCCGCGGAAAGCTCCTGCGCGGATGCTTCAGGAGCAATTGCCGCTGGCGATCATCTCGAAGGGCCGTTTCGATAAGAGCGAGCCGACGGTTCACAAAGGCGAGGATCTCGACATCCCGACGTTCGTGCGGCGCGGCGTGGCGCTGAACTGAGGCTGCCTCAATTTTTCGACCACTTGGTGAGCACGTTGTTGGTGCCGAAGGTGAGTTGCAAGATTTGATCGTCGTCACCGAACCCGACGCCTGGGCCGATACCCACGCTCGTGGCGGTTCCGCCACCGCCCGAAATGTATCCGGTGCCGAAGCTGAAGCTGCTCCCACTGCTGCGCCTCGTGATCCATTCGGCGATCGTGCAGCCATTCGTTAATTTGGCTCGTGTGTTCGGCGGGCCAAGATCCGTCACCGCCTGGTCGTAGGTGTAAGAGCCCACGCGTCCATCCCAATCCACTGTTGGTGTGGACTTGCAACCGGCGATGAATCCGGTGATCAGGAACAGAACCGCAAGCAGGGAAAACGCGCGCATCCGCACGCCGCCCCCGACGGAGCGCGACCGGTCCCCGGTCGCAGCGGGTGGACGGCAAGGAACGCGTGGGAAAATCCGGACGACTTTAGGCGGGCGTGAGCGCTGCGGGCGAGGGACCGCCCGCGCTCCGGGGCAGTGCCCGGATGCGCCCAGGGAAGACTTCCCGGCAAAGTTTATTTTCATGGAGGCAATTTAACCGACCGCTGGCAAAGCGCAAAAGGTCTGTGGCCCGGCAGGGTGGCGCTGCGCCGCCGCTCATTCATTTGGGCTGCGCAGCAACGCAGGCCTGCCGACTCAAACGTCTTTGCGCGGAAACAATGGCGCGGGTTCGCCGATCACTTGGCCTTGCTTTAATCCGCCCCAACTGGCGGCGTCCAATTTATCCGGTGATCCTGGTAGTCCAAGCTGCGCGTAAATCTTCGTGGCGGTTCCCGGCAGAAAAGGCCAGAGCAACACCGCGAGCACGCGACACGTTTCCGTCAGGTTGTAGAGCACTTCATCCAGGCGCTGCGCCTGCGCCGGGTCTTTCGCCAGCTTGAACGGCGCGGTCTGATCCACGTATTGGTTCGCGCGGTTGACGAGACCCCAGATGCTTTGCAGCGCGGACTGAAGCTGGCTCTGCTTGAACAAGGCGCGCGTTTCATCCGCCGCCTTCGCCGCGTCCGCCGCAAGTTCATCATGTCTCGCGGGCACAATACCTTTGCGATAACTTTTCAGCATTGAAAGGACGCGATTCAGAAGATTGCCAAGCTTCTTTGCTAGTTCAGAATCATAGCGCGTTGCGAAACCTTCATCCGTCCAGTTGCCGTCCGGCCCGATGTCGAGTTCGCGCAGGACGTAAAAGCGGAAGGCGTCCAGGCCCCATTCGTTGATGACCGCAATCGGGTCCACGACGTTGCCGGTGCTCTTGCTGATCTTCGCGCCGTCCTTCTGCCACCAGCCGTGGACGAGAATCTGTTTCGGCAGTGGCAGGCCCATCGCCTTGAGCATGATCGGCCAATAGACCGCGTGAAATTTCAAGATGTCCTTGCCGATGACATGAATGTCGGCAGGCCACAGGGACAGTTGAGAGTTGAGAGTTGAGAGTTGAGAGTTGCCGGCAGCAGACAAAACCGTTTGATCGCCGTGCGCGGCGGCGATGCTGATGTAGTTCACCAGCGCGTCGAACCAGACGTAGGTGACAAAGTTCGGGTCGAACGGAATCGGAATGCCCCAATTCAGACGCGACGACGGGCGCGAGATGCAGAGATCCTCCAGCGTGTTGTTCTTCAGGAACCCCAGTACTTCGTTGCGACGATAGCTCGGCGTGATGAAATCGGGATTTGCCTCAATGTAATCAATCAGCCATTGCTGCTGTGCGCCGAGCTTGAAGTAGTAATTGTCCTCCTTCAACTCGACCACTTCACCGTAGCTCGGATCGAACGTGCCGTCCGGACGACGATCTTTTTCCGTGAGGAACGTTTCTTCCTTGGCGGAATAAAAGCCGGTATAGGTCGCCTTGTAGAAATGGCCGGCGTCATTGAGCTTGGAAAGGATCGCCTGCACGAACTCTTTGTGGCGCGGTTGCGTGGTGCGGACGAAATCGTCGTTGGTCAGCTCCAGTTTTTTGGCGAACGCCTGCCAGTCGGCGGCGAGCGCATCACAGTAAGCCTGCGGTGTTTTCCCCTCGGCGATGGCAGCTTGCTGCACTTTCTGGCCGTGTTCGTCGAGGCCGGTCAGGAAAAAAACCTCCTGGCCGAGGCTGCGCCGGGCGCGGGTGATGACGTCGGCAATGATCTTCTCGTAGGCATGGCCGAGGTGCGGCTGCCCGTTGACGTAATCAATCGCGGTGGTGATGTAAAACCGTTTGCTCATCGAGCGCGCAGTGTGGCGGACAAAGGACGCGAAGGCAAACCGGATTCAAAGCGTTGCAGGCCCGTCACGTTTTAGGGCGAACGCAGACGGTAGAAGCGGCCGGGATAATTCGTCCAAAGCGGATCGCTGAAATAGGCCGAGCCGGTCGTGAGCGTGTTCGTTTGCACCGGCTGCCAATTGAGCAGATTTGTGCTGGCTTCGACTACAACGACCGTATTGCTTACACCGGTGAAGTTGAAGCCAAACCGATTCGTCCGCACCCCAAAACTGCCATCGCTTGTTTTCGCCTGAGGATTCCATAGCCTGGTTGGAAGTCCGGTGGTATTGGCAAAGTCACTCCAGCCGGTTGTTCCAAACAAATAATAGGCCGTTGCCAAGGTATCGAGTTCAAACACTGTGCCGTCGACACTGGGGGCGTTGCCATTGAAATAAATTTCCGTCAAAGCACCACAGTCCTGAAATCCGTAGAAGCTAATATTGGTAATGCTAGCGGGAAATGTGAGGCGGGTCAGGCTGCGGCAATGGGAGAACGCCATACTATTGATTTGCGTGACGCCACTTCCAAAGGTGACTTGCTTCAAATTGCTGCAAAAATAAAAGGCTTGATCCGTGATGGTCGTCACGCCATTGCCAATCGTGGCATCGGCTAGGCTGGTGCAATAACCGAAGGCGTCGAACCCGAGATTGGTGACGCTGTCTGGGATCGTCACTTCGACCAGGCTTGAACAACGGGCGAATGCATTCATCCCGATGTTCACAACACCGTGACCGATTTGCACATGGTTCAAGCCGGTGCAGGTATAGAAGGCATAACTCTCTATATTGAGGACATTATCGGGAATTACGACGCTGCCCAAGGCCACGCAGGAATTGAAGGCACGCTGGCCAATCCGAGTGACGCTACTTCCGATCTGCACATTGGCCAGCTTTGAGAAGGTGCAGGAGAACGCATAGTCGCCAATGTTGGTGACGCCATTGCCGATGGTCACGTTCACTAGATTTTGGGAGGCAAAGGCGTAGCTCTCGACATTCTTGACGCTGTTTCCCATATCAATGGTATCCAGCCCACATCCAGCAAAAGCTGAATTGGCAATTCGCACGACGCTATTGGGAACTGTATAACTGCCCGTTTTCTGCGGAAGACACCAGACGAGCGTATTCGTCTGCTTATCAAACAAAACATTATTCACGGTGCTATAGACAGCATTGGAACTGCTCACGGAAAATGACTTTAGCTGTTTGCAGGCATCAAAGCCATTGTTGCCAATGTTGGTGACGCCGCTGCCAATCAGAACATTGGTCAAATGATCGCAACTGACAAAAGCATCCACACCAATATTGACCACACTGTCAGGAAAAACCAAAGACGTTAGGCCATAACAATCAGCAAAAGCCCAATTGCCGATATTGGTCAGATTATTGGGCAGGGTGAAATTGGTCAGAACGGAACACACATTGAAGGCATAATCTCCAATGCTGCTGACGGCTGAACCCAAGGAAGCATTGGCCAGTTTGTAGCAGCCGTCGAAAGCATGGTTGCCGATGGTGAGGACACTCGCCGGGACCACCACATTCGTCAGGCCGGTTTTTAATTTAAACGAATTATCCCCGATGCTGGTGACCGGATAGCCATTAGTCGTGCTGGGAATGTTCAACGTCGTCGGATTCCCGGTGTAGCCCGTAATGGTGATCGCGCCATTGTTGGTAGTAAAAGTGAATTGCGCCTGCACCGAGGCTGGCAGTGCCATTAGCATCACACCAAGCAGGCAGAATTGAATCAGGTTTCGCATGGTGATCATCCTTGTAAATATATGTCCGCCAAATTTCTATGAGTCTGAGGGCTGTTGTATTGGTTTGTCAATGACGAGTGCCTTGATTCCAGTTGAGGCAATCGCCCTTGCCGAGGCGGCGAATATTGCTATTATGCCTGCCGGCTGTCGCGGAAAACCAGCCGGCAAACAAACACCGCATGAACCAACCACTTTCCAGCTTCGCCGAGCGACTGCGCGAGTTCATTTCCTCTCTGGTAGCAGCCGAGGTGACGAGGCTCATTCCTGAAAATCGGAAATCGGAAATCGGAAATCGGGAATGTTCAGAGCCTCCTCACGTCGGCTCCTACAGTGAAACATTTGATTCGATGGCCCTGGAGCTGTTCGCACTTCAGTTCAAACACAACGCCGCCTACCGGAAAATATGCGAGGTGCGCAAGCTGACGCCGCAAGTGGTCCGGCATTGGACGCAAATCCCCTCCGTGCCGACCGCCGCGTTCAAGGAACTGGAACTGACCAGCCTCGCGCCGGACGAACGCATCGCTGTCTTTCATTCCAGTGGCACGACTGAACAAAAGCCGAGCAGCCATTTTCACTGCGCCGAATCGCTGGCAGTCTACGAGGCATCGCTGTGGGCGTGGTTCGAGCAAAATATTTTTGCCAATTCAAAATTCAAAATTCAACATTCAAAATTGTTGGTTTTGACCCCGCCGCCGGAGCAAGTGCCGCATTCGTCGCTGGTTCACATGTTTGAAACCGTGCGGCAGAAACTTGGTGCGGCGGAATCAGTATTTGTCGGCAAGCTCGCATCCGATGGCACTTGGACGCTGGATTTCACCGCCGTCGTTGACGCGCTTTCCCCCGCACGCCAGACCCCGGACGCCAAACCCTTGCTCCTGCTCGGCACCGCGTTTTCCTTTGTGCATCTGCTGGATTATCTGGCGGAGAATCATTTGCAGTTTGAACTGCCAGTGGACTCGCGCGTGATGGAAACTGGCGGTTACAAGAACCGGTCGCGCACCATGCCAAAAGCGGAACTGCACGCACTGATCACGAAGCATCTAGGGGTCACGGCTGAGAACATTATCTGCGAATACGGCATGAGCGAATTGAGTTCGCAGGCGTATGACTTGAAAATTCAAAATTCAAAATTCAAAATTCAAAATTCGGAACGCCAGTTCCACTTCCCGCCGTGGGCGCGCGTGCAAATCGTCTCGCCGGAAACCGGCCGCGAAGTCGGCGAGGGCGAAACGGGTTTGATCCGCATCTTTGACCTGGCGAATGTGTTTTCGGTGGCGGCCATCCAGACGGAGGACTTGGGGATTCGCCGTGGCGACGGCTTTGAATTGATCGGCCGCGCGCAACTGGCCGAACCGCGCGGCTGTTCCTTGATGACCGTTTGAACCTACTATGAAACGGTTTTATTTTCTTTTAGCTCTCCTGGCGTTGGTGGTGTTGGCCTATGTTTTCAAGCCTTATATCAGAACGGTGATTGCGCCGGTTACGAACAAGTTCACCAATAGCAAAACCATTGCCGACAGGCTTGGCCAATTTGGCGAGGCAGCCCGTGCAAGATGGAAACCTTATTTCAGCAATGCGCAAACCGTTTATCCTCCAGCGAACGTGAAGCTCGTGGCGGTGAAACTTGAGCATGTGCTGGAAGTTTATGCGGGTGATAAATCAGGAAGCAATCATTGGATTCGATCCTACCCCATTCTCGCGGCCAGCGGTGATCCCGGACCGAAGCTGCGCGAAGGCGATGGCCAGGTGCCGGAAGGCATTTATCCGATTGAATCGCTTAATCCCAACAGCCTCTTTCATGTCGCCCTGCGGGTCGGCTATCCCAATGATTTTGACCGCTTGCAGGCGTCAAAAGAGGGCCGCACGAATCTAGGTGGCGATATCATGATTCACGGTAATTCGGTTTCCATCGGTTGCCTCGCGATGGGCAACGAAGCGGCGGAAGACTTGTTTGTTTTGGCGGCAGACACCGGATTGAAGAATGTCACCGTCATCATCACGCCTGTGGATTTCCGCAAAGGAAAATCCGTTCCCCAATTTGTCAAACTTCCGGAATGGGGTGGCTCGATCTATTCGCAAATTAAATCGCATCTCGAAGGATTACCGTTGCAGGTGGAAAAATGAGCGCCGACGCCCAACACAAGACGCGCACGCTGTGGCTGCTGGGGATGCTGCACGCGATGACGCATATCTTCAACGTCGCGCTGCTGCCGCTCTATCTGCTCATCAAGCGCGACTTCGGCTTCGCGGGTGAAGGCCAGGCGACCTCGCTGGTCACGGTGTTGATGCTGTCGTATTTCGTGCCGAGCTACTGGCTCGGGGTGCTGGCCGACCGGTTGAACCGGAAAAAACTTTTAAGCTTCGGGCTCGCGCTGAACGGACTGGGCTTCGTGGCGCTGTCGTTCGCGCCGAACTACGTCTGTGCGGTCGCGGCGTGCGTGGTCGCGGGCCTGGGCGGCAGCTTTTATCATCCGGCGGCGACGGCGATGATCGCGCGGTTGTTTCCGTCCGGCACGGGCAAGGCGTTCGGGCTGGTCGGCATCGGGGCCGGCGTGGGCTTTTGCTTCGGGCCGCTGTTCAGCGGCTGGCGCGCGGGAATGTTGGAAGCGACGCGCGGCGCGGCAGCGTGGCGCGAACCGGTTTTTGAACTGGGTCTGCTGGGTGTGCTGGTGGCCGCGCTGTTTTACTGGCTGGCGGATGAAGAAAAATCCGTACCGGTCGCCGCGCGCAAACCGGTTCAGGCCGATAAACTTTTTCCGACGACGGCGCTGTATGTTTTCTTCTTTGCCGCGGCGCTGGCGTTTGGTCTGCGCGATTTTGCCGGTGCCGGTGCCGGCAGCTTGAGTTCGTTGTTCCTGCAAAAGGCGCGTGGTTTCGACACACGCGATGCCGGGCTGGCATTGAGCGTATTATATCTGGCCAGCGCCATCGGCAATCCCTTGTTCGGCGGCTTGAGTGACACCGGGCGCAAACGCTGGACCTTCGCGGTGCTGCTGATTTCCACGGCGTTGCTGGCCTTGTTTCCCCATGTGCCGGCGCGCTGGGCGATTGTCGTGCTGGGTGCGATCGGATTTTTCTTCCTGGCCAGTTATCCCATGGTCGAGGCGGCGCTCATGGAGTCCGTGCCGGACGCCGTGCGCGGGCGGATCTACGGAATGTTCATCACGGTCGGTGGATTGGTCGGCCAGCTGGCGCACTGGTTCGCCGGCTCTCAGGTGAACCGGCTGGGCGATTCGGCGCATCAGGTGCAAAGTTATTTCCCGCTTTACGGCGCGCTCGCCGGACTGTTGCTGGTATCACTCGCCGGCTTGCCCTGCTTGCACGCCATCCGCAAACGTGAACACCTAACCAAATGAACCTGCCCAATTATTTTCTCGCCGATCTGCCGCCGGAGGCCACCCTCACACCCACGTTGATCACGGAGGCCTGCCAGACCTTGAAGCATAACCGCGAGCGATACCTGGCGAACCGTTCCACCGAAAGTCTGATTAAAACGTTGAGCCGCGTGGCCGACGGCTGGCTCGAACCGGAAAATCCTTTTCGTCAATTCGCCTTGAAACTGGGGCCGGAGCAAACGGGATTCTCCCGCGAAACCCTCGCCCGCGGGCTGGATCATTTTTTCGCCCAGCTCACGCGCGATGATTTTCACGCGCTGCTCGTGCAGGAATTCGGCGACACGAAACGACTCGACGCCTTGACGGCCACGCCCGCCGACCAGCGGCATAATCGCTCGGCCATCATCAACGCGCCGGAATTTCAGGTGCACATCGCGGCGGGCAACATCCCCAACCCGACCTTGATGAGCATGGTGTTCGGCCTGCTCACGCGCTCGGCACAGTTTGTAAAGTGTGGCAGCGGTTCCGCGTTTCTGCCGCGACTGTTTGCGCACTCGATATACGAAGCCGACCCGAAACTCGGCGCGTGTCTGGAACTGGCCGAATGGCGCGGTGGCAATGCCGCCCTGGAAAGCACCTTGTTCGCCGAGGCGGATTGCGTGACGGCGACGGGCAGCGACGAAACGCTGGCGGCGATCCGCGCGCAGTTGCCGGTCAAAGTCCGTTTCCTGGGTCATGGTCACCGGGTGAGTTTTGGCTTTGTGTCGGGCGACGATTTGTTTGGCTCGAGCGCGAAGAAAATCGTGGCGCGGGCGGCGGATGACGTGGTGGCGTGGAATCAACTGGGCTGCCTTTCACCGCACGTCATTTATGTCCAGCTCGGCGGTGAAGTCGGGCCGGAGCAATTCGCGGAGTTGCTGGCGGAGGAATTGGAGCGGCGCGAACAAATTGAGCCGCGCGGCGCATTGCCGGCGGAGGACGCGGCGGCCATCGCGACCCGGCGCGGTATTTACGAGGTCCGCGCGGCGCATTCACCGGGAACGACGCAGCACTGGTGCAGCAAGGATTCGACGGCGTGGACGGTGGTTTACGAGGCGGACGCGCACTTTCAAATGTCGTGCCTGAACCGGTTTGTCTATGTCAAGGCGGTGGCGGATGTGACGGCGATGTTGCAGGGCGCCGATGACATCCGCGGGAAAGTTTCGACCGTCGGCATCGCCGTGCCGGAAGACAAGGCCCAGGAAATCACCACGCAACTGGCGCGCTGGGGCGCGACGCGGATCTGCCCGCTCGGCCGGATGCAAAACCCGCCGCTGACATGGCGGCATGACGGACGGCCGTCGTTGGGAGATTTGGTGACCTGGACGGATTTTGAAATGTAAACAGTCAGTAGTTGGTAGTCAGCAGTCAGTAGTCGGCGACCCAACAGTTCCATGGCACGAAACTACTGACTACTAACTACTGACCACTGACTATTGACGACAGACTAAAATATGAAAATGGAATTAAGAAAATCGTTTCAGTTTGAGGCGGCGCATCTGCTGCCGCTCCTGCCGAAAAACCACAAATGCCGCCGGCTGCACGGCCATAGCTTCAGCGTGGAGGTTGTCGTGGCCGGCGAATGCGATCCGAAGCTGGGCTGGCTGATGGATTACGCGGAGATCTCCGCGGCGTTCAGGCCGATCTGGGAAAAGCTCGATCATTACTACCTCAATGAAATTCCCGGTCTGGAAAATCCCACGAGCGAAGTGGTCGCTGTGTGGATCTGGAAAAAACTGAAGCCCAAGCTGCCGTTGCTCACGGAAGTCGTCGTGGCCGAGACCTGCACGGCGCGCGCGGTGTATCGCGGCGAATGAATTTTGTAGGAGTCGAGGTGACGAGACTCAATCTAAAGAAATTAGAGACTCCTCACGTCGTCTCCTACGAATTCATCACGGGGGAGTAATTACGCCTTTGCTTTGGCGTAGCGCTCGGACACAAAGTCCCAGTTCACGACGTTCCACCACGCGGTGATGTAATCCGCGCGCTTGTTCTGGTATTTCAAATAGTAGGCGTGCTCCCAGACATCAAGGCCGAGCAACGGCGTTTTACCCGAACTCAACGGCGTGTCTTGATTGGCGCTGGGTTCAATCTTCAATGTCTTGCCGTCAATCACGAGCCACGCCCAGCCGCTGCCGAATTGCCCGAGCGCGGCCTTGGATAATGAGCCTTTGAACTCGCCAAAACTGCCAAAACTGGCGTCAATCGCCTTGGCCAGATCACCAGTGGGCTCGCCGCCGCCACCTTTCTTCATCATCTGCCAGAACAGGGAATGGTTGTAATGGCCGCCGCCTTGATTACGCACGGCGGTGCGGATCTTTTCGGGAACCTCATTCAAATCCTTCATCAAATCCTCGATGGACTTTTTGCCGAGGTCGGGATAATCGGCAACGGCCTTGTTCAAGTTCGCCACGTAGGCCGCGTGATGTTTGTCGTGATGAATCTCCATCGTGCGCGCGTCAATGTGCGGTTCGAGCGCGTCGTAGGCGTAAGGCAGCGGTGGCAGAGTGAATGGCTGTGGCGCTGTGCTGATCAAGATCGGCACAGGATTGCCGGGTGTCGGTTGGGCGATGGCTCCGGGCAGGGTCGCGAGTGCGGCGCTGGCGAGCGCGGTGGTTTTTATGGCTTGGCGTCGGGTCATCATAATCGGGTCCTGGTTTTGGGTTCTTGGTTCTCGGAACTTTAACTTCGACACCTGCCATTGCCAGCCGTTCAGATGGGCCAGAACATTTTACGCCGTGTGGGCATGATGCATCTCGCCATGAACTTTGGCCACGCCGTTGACGAGTGCATCCCAATCGGCTTCGTTGGTCTCCCAGCCGGCGCTGAAACGGACGACGCGCACGGCCTTTTCCGCCTTGATGCCCATCGCGGCCAGAACGTGCGACGGTTCTTCCTTGCCGGTCGTGCAGGCCGAGCCGGTGCTGACGGCGAACCCGGCTTTGTCCAGTCGGATGACCCATTGATGCTTGCGGTCGCCTTCGGGCATCAGCGCGGAAACCGTGTTCCACAAGCGCGGCACATTCCCGCCGATGATGGTTGTGCCCGGCAGGGTGCGTAGCAGTTCGCGTTCGAAATTATCGCGCCACACGCCGCGCAGCAGATGCTGGTTGTGCGAAATCTGTTTCTCGCGGACCTCGAGCGCGGCCATCATGGCGGCGATGATCGCAACGTTCTCCGTTCCCGCGCGCTTTCCGCCTTCCTGTTTGCCACCGTGGAGCAGAGGCGTGATGGACTTCCGGTGCGGGATCTTTAAAAAGCCCACGCCGCGCGGCCCGCCGAACTTATGCGCCGCGCCGCTGACGTATTCACAGTCGCCCAGTCCTTTCATGGGCATCTTGCCGATGAACTGCACGGCGTCGGTGAAGAACGGAACCTCGTAAGCCTGGCAGATCGAATGGATTTCGCGCCACGGCTGGATGACGCCGGTCTCGTTGTTCGCAGCCATCACACCAATCAATCCGGGGCGTTTGTCCGCCAGTTCCATCGTGAGCCATTCCATGTCCACCACGCCGTCGTGCGTGACCGGAATCAATTTTGCGCGTTTGCCGAAATAGAACTTCGCGGAGTCGTGAACGCACGGATGTTCGATGGCGGAAATCCAGATCTCGTCCTGCGCGCCGAGCGTCTTGGCGAAATGGTGCGTGACCATGTTGTTCGCCTCGGTCGCGCCGCTCGTCCAGATGAGGTCCTGCGGATGGCAACCGAGAAATTCCGCGAGCTTCTCGCGCGCGTCGGACAGGGCAACGGCAGCGCGCGTGCCGGCCTGGTGCATGGACGACGGATTGCCGCCGGTCTTCTCGGTGACATCCAGCCAGGCTTCGCGCGCTTCGCGCATCACGGGCGCAGTGGCGTTGTAATCGAAGTAAATCATCGGCCTGACATGATAATTGAGCGCGGGCGACTGGCGAGAATTTTAATCGCGGTGTCCAAAGCTTACGGCCATTCCCGGACGCGATAGAACTGCCAGGCATGATTTGTTGCCGCGCTATCTACCACGGAAAACGAATTGCTGGAGCTCCAGTTGGTGCTGATGACGTTCCACGTCGTGAGATTGGTCGAGACTTCCACCAAGTTTGTCCGCGCCGGCACGACCCCGGTGACGTTCAACCGGAATGCCCCGTTGCTGGTTGCGTTGGCCCGATTGATGGCGAACTGCGTGAACAAATCGCTCAAGTCCGTGGCGTTCGCCGCGTCACCCAGCCACGGCGACACCCCGAAAATTTCCTGCATCGTCCGCACGAAGGAGCTGTGCGTGTAATGGATGCGGTTGTAATAGCCCCCGCCGCGCGCCAGCGGTGAAAGGACAATCATGCCGATCGGCCCGTCGCTGCCGCTCGCGCCTTCATCCCAGGTGATGAACAGCGCGCCGTTGTTGGAATATGCGGCGGAGTTGAGAATTTTGGGAACCTGATTGGCCAGCCAGTCGTCAATCTGGCGCACGGGATTGTCCTGGGGGGCGCAAGTATCATGGCCGTCGTCGCACAGGTTGGGCGTGATGAAATTGTACCGCGCCACGGAATGATTCACCAGGTCGGCCGCCAGTTCGGTGTAAGGCCGGTTGTGCGCAATGCCGTAGGCGTTATTCGCGTTGTTGGTGCCGGTCATGTCGTCGAAATAGACGAAGGGATTATGCTTGGGTGCATAGCCATTGACCGCCGTCAGCGGCACGACCAGACCCGTGATGTCCTCCTGATACGATTTCCACGAGATGCCCGCGCGGCGCAGTTGTGCCGCCAGATGATTCGTGGAGTTCTGGTGGTTTGAGGAGGGATTGTTGTCATTCAAGACGCCAAAATTGGTTCCCGCCTCCAGCCACAGGTAATTCGGCTCGCTCGGATGCAGGCCGGGCGGATTGTAATACTGCGCGCAATACGACGCCCGCGGCAGCAGCGTTCCATTGAGGAACGGCGCATCCACACTGCCTTTGTAGGAAGACCAGTTGTGATTTTCGAGCAGGATGACGAACACGGTTTGCACCGGCGGCAGGCTTCCGGCATGTGACGCTGACGCGAAGGTCAGCAACGCCAGAACAACTCGCAGGAACATCATGTCAACTCGAAGGAACATCATGTGGCGTTCAAGCTAACGTGGATCGCGGAGAAGTAAAGCCGCCCTCAATGGGCGGCCCCGGCGACCAGGGCGCGTAAAACCTTGCGATGCGCGCTGGTGAAGGCCAGATGCTGGAGCTGCGCGGGCGTCTGCCAGGGGCCGCCGTTTTTTGCGGGAGACCTTGTTAACCGGACCAGGAACGCCTCCAGCGTGATGCGGTAGCGCGTGATGGAATGCTTTACCGTGCAAAGCGGTTCAAGCCGTTCGGAGCGCAGGTCTGTGACCCGTAGCTTGTTGAATTCTTTAACAATGTGCTGCGGCTCACGGAACCGCGCTCCGACTTCGACATTCGGGAATTCCCACAGATGCGCATTCACAACTCCCGTCGGCCTCTGCCGCACGACGAACTTGCCGTTGTGTTCAATGACAAAGGCGATAAATCGGCGCGCCGTGGCGGCTTCCCGTTTGCCGAGGTTCGGCAAATCTTCAATACGGTTTTCCTTGAACGCAACGCACAGCTTCTTGACCGGGCAGATCACGCACTGCGGATTTCGCGGCGTGCAGATCAGCGCCCCGAGTTCCATGAGCGACTGGTTAAGATGGGAACAGCAAGCTTTTGAATTTTTAATTTTTAATTTTGAATTTTGAACCAGTTCTTTCGCCAGTTGCCAAAGCCGCGCGTTAGTGGCTTTCTCCTTTGGGTTTTCCGCGATGTCAAAGACGCGTGTCAGCACGCGGATGACATTGCCATCAAGAATCGGTGTGGGTTGGTTGAAGGCGATGCTGCAAATCGCGCCGGCGGTATAGCGGCCGATGCCGGGCAAAGCGAGCACGTCGTCAAATTTTTCGGGAAAGTTTCCACCGTGTTTTTCCACGATGGCTTGCGCGGCCTTCTGCAGATTGCGGACGCGGGTGTAATAGCCAAGGCCTTCCCAAAGCTTGTGGATTTTGGCCGAAGGCGCTTTCGCGGCGGCTTCAATCGTCGGCAATTCCCTCATCCAGCGGCTCCAGAATGGAATCACCGTTTTCACCTGCGTCTGCTGCAGCATGATTTCGGAAACCCAGATGGCGTAAGGATCGCGCGTGCGCCGCCAGGGCAGGTCGCGGGCGTCTTTAGCAAACCAATCCAATAAAAGCGGGACGAGATTTTGAACTTTGGATTTTTTGGCGGCAGTCATTTTTGTTGAACCACGAAATACACGAAACACACGAAAAATGAACGAAGAAAGATTTGCGGGAGAAACGCAAAGGCGCGGAGGACGCGGAGAGAGACGCAGAGAAGAGGGAGGAAATCGTCAGCCGGCGAACCCAACCGGTTTTAATTTCTCCGCAAATCTCTGCGGTCTCCGCGTCTCTGCGTTTAAAATCTTTGTGTCCTTTGCGTTCCTTTGCGGTTAATTTTTTCCGCAGTGAAACCGCTGACCATTTATACCTCCAAGCTGACCGACGAACAGGCGTCGGTGTTGCTGGCCGCTTTGAAGTCACGCAACTGGAAGCCACGCACCGTGCCGTATGCGCGGTTCGCGTTTGAATCGGACAAAACGAACATCGTTTTTTATGAGAGCGGCAAGCTGGTGGTGCAGGGGAAGGGGACGGCGGAATTTGTCGAGTTCGTGCTGGAGCCGGAGATCCTCAAGGAGGTCAGGCTGGGCTACGAAACCGTTTTGAATCCCGACCTGCTCCTGCCGCGCATCGGCGTGGACGAAAGCGGCAAGGGCGATTTCTTCGGGCCGCTGTCCATCGCGGGCGTTTACGTGAACGAGAGCGTCATCAATGCCTGGAAAGAGATCGGCATCCGCGATTCCAAGAATATTTCCAGCGACAAGAAGATCGCCGAGCTGGCCGAGAAAATCCGCACCACGCCCGGTTGTGTGACGGATTGCGTCGTCGTGGGCAACGAGGCTTACAACCGGCTTTACACAAAGATGCGGAGCGTGAACACGCTGCTCGCGTGGGGCCACGCGCGCGTGATCGAGAACCTGCTGGGCAAACGTTACCAGATGAACCCGCCGCCGGTGAAGGCCATCAGCGACCAGTTCGCCGCGAGCAAGAGCGTGATTGAAAAAGCGCTGATGGCACAGGGCAAGGAACTGCAGCTCGTGCAGCGGCACAAGGCGGAAGAAGACATCGCCGTGGCGGCCGCCTCGATTCTGGCGCGCGACGGCTTTGTGAAAGGCCTGGCGAAACTGGAACAGGAGTTTGCCGTGAAATTGCCCAAGGGCGCGAGCGCGGCCGTGGATGCGGCGGCGAAGCAATTTGTGGAGGAACGCGGCGCAGGGGAGTTGGGAAAAATTTCCAAGCTGCATTTCCGCACGGCACTGCGCGCCCAAGGTTTGCCGGAGCCGCCGAAGACGGAGTGGAGGAAGCGACAAAAACCATTTTGAGATGGACGATTGCGAAAAATGGCGTTTGAATTCCTGATGTTGCGCAACCCGTGAAAAATAAATTAATTCTCATTCGCAGTTGTTTTCTGTGCATACTGCTGTTCCCCGCTGTGGTGCAGGCGCAATTTACTTTCACGACGAATGACGATAACACCATTACTATCACCGGCTACACCGGCAGTGACAACACAGTCGTCATTCCAGCCACAATCAATGGTTATCCAGTTTCCGCAATTGGAGATGATGCGTTTGATTCCGTTGGAATGACGGACGTAATCATCTCATACGGTGTCACGAGCATAGGATTTGGAGCCTTTGCCGGATGTGCCAATCTGGCCAGCATCACTATTCCCGACAGTGTTAACGACATTGAATCTCAGGCGTTTCTTCTTTGTTCAAGTTTGACGGATATCACAATTCCTGACAGCGTTACAAATGTGGGACTATGGGCTTTTTCTGCGTGCAATAGTTTTACCAATGTCATTCTTGGAAGTGGTATTAAGTCCATCGGAGACCAAGCGTTTGCTAACTGTCGTGCCTTGACTGCCATTACCGTAAATCCCGCAAATACATTCTTCAGCAGCGAGGACGGAGTCTTATTTGACCAAAGCAAAACCTTGCTCATCCAATTTCCTCAGGGCCGGAGCGGCAGCTACACAATGCCGGGCGGAGTAATCAGTGTCGGTGACTATGCGTTTCCATATTGCAGTGGACTGACGAACATTGCGATTCCCGACGGCGTCGAAAATATTGGGAGTTATTGTTTTTCTGATTGCACGGGGCTGACCAATATTATTATTCCCGGGAGCGTCACGAATGTAGGAGATTTTGCGTTCATGCTTTGCGGCAATCTAACACAGGTCAAAATTCTCGACAGCCATTTGAGTATAGGAACTGGCGTTTTTTCTGATTGTTTGAGTCTTGCTGGTGTGGATTTAGGAACCAATATTACCAGCATTGGAGGCGGAGCATTTTTTGCGTGCACGAACCTGTTTAACATAACGATTCCTGAAAGTGTTACAAATCTTGGCGACCACGCTTTCTTTAATTGTTGGAGCCTGACCAACGTGACCATGATTATCAGCAACGTTCTCACTGTTGGCGACCATGCGTTCTCCGATTGTTCTGATCTTACGAGCGTTATTCTGCTTAACGGCGTAATCAATATCGGCAGTTATGCGTTCGCTGG
This sequence comes from Verrucomicrobiia bacterium, assembly GCA_035577265.1. Classification (GTDB taxonomy): domain Bacteria; phylum Verrucomicrobiota; class Verrucomicrobiia; order Limisphaerales; family UBA11358; genus UBA11358. Next base: position 49,887 of record DATLVR010000132.1, read on the forward strand.
TTGCTCCAAGCTGTCCAATCTATCCTTTTTAGACAACGTTTCCAACATCGGCGATTTTGCATTCATGGGCTGCTATACTTTGACCAATGTCACTATTTTGAGCGGTGTGACAAACATCGGGGTTGGCGCATTCAGCAGTTGCTACAACCTAAATATGGTTGCCATTTCCAATGGCGTCATATCCATTGGCGGCTATGCATTTGCGTCATGCCCCAATTTAACGGACGTCACACTTCCGGAAACTGTCGCCACTATTAAAAGCGTTACTTTCGATGCCTGTTTCAGTCTGGCAAATATCACGATCCCCGAAGGCATTACTACCGTCGAGAGCGCGGCGTTCGATAGTTGTTCCGCTTTGACCAACCTGACGATTTCGAGCAGTGTGACAAATCTCTCGCCGGATGCGTTTCTGTGGTGCGACAGTTTGAATTCATTCACGGTGAATGCGACCAATTCCGTTTACAGCAGTTTGAACGGCGTGTTGTTTGATAAAAATCAAAAGACAATTGTATTGTTCTCGAAAGGACGGTCAGGAAGCTATGTGATACCGGATGGCGTGACCTCTATCGGTGAGGTGGCGTTCCTCAATTGTTTTGACCTGACAAATATCATCATTCCCGACAGCATGACGAACATCAGTTATGCGGCCTTTTACCAATGCTACGGGCTGACCGGCTTGACGATCCCCAGTGGCGTCATCAACATCGGAGACTCGGCGTTCTATTCCTGCACCAGCCTAACTAGCGTCACGATTCCCAGCGGCGTCACCCGCATCGGCGATTCGTTCGGTGACTGCACTAGTTTGACTAACGTAACTATTGCCGACGGCGTTACCCGCATCGGCGATTCGTTCGGTGGCTGCGCCAGTCTGACCAGCATCACCATTCCCAACAGCGTCACAAACATCGGGAGTTTTGCGTTTGCTGACTGCCCCAATCTAAAGGAAATCTTTTTTGCCGGTAACGCTCCTAGCTATGTCTATCCGTATGTTTTCCAATATGATTTTAATGCAATCATCTATTACCTGCCAGGCACTACGGGCTGGGATACGACGTTCGCTGGTGCTTCAACCGCGCTCTGGTTGCCGCAGATGCAAACGACCGATGCCGACTTCGGTGTGCGGACAAATCAATTTGGCTTCAACATCAATTGGGCCAGTGGACAGACGGTGGTGGTGGAAGCCAGCACAAATCTCCTTGATTGGCAGCCGGTGCAAACAAATATGCTCACGATCGCTTCGACCTATTTCAGCGATTCGCAATGGACAAATTATCCCGGCCGCTTTTACCGCCTCCGTTCGCAATAGTTTTCGTCTATATTTTGAATTGTTTGAGCCGGTTCGCCTCGGCTGCTACCACGGCGCGAATGGCCAAGCCCAATTTCATCGAACTGTCGAGCTATGGGCCGATGATGATCATTGCGAAACCTTGGTGGAATCTTTTCGGTAAAGGCTGGCCGCATCCGCATAACTTCGTGCGACATGTTCCATGGACGGTCTTTGCGCGGGTTTTTTGGCCAGGCACGCCATCATGGTGGCCAAAGTATTACGCAGGACATCCACCCCCAATTCAATCGGCGATGGCGGCGTCACTTCCCGGATCTGTTGCTCGATCTGGGCGAGCTCGCCTTCAAATGGATGTCTGCCGGTATAGGCATAATAGGCCATGACGCCAAAGGCGAAGACGTCGCTTTTAAAACCGTGCGTGAAGTCGCCAGCCCACTTCTCCGGCGCCATGTATCTGGCCGTGCCCACCGGATTATTCTTCTTATCAAGAATGAACGGCGGCAAATGATGTTCAAAATAGGAGTGCGAAAAATCGATCAGGACGGTTTCCCGGGGTGAGGCGTCAGGCACCAGCACATTCATGCTTTTCAAATCATTGTGGACGATTGGCCGGTCGCACAGGATTCCGGCGTGCATGTCGGCCACCGTTTCCGCCACGCTTTGCAGCAGGTGATGGGTCCGGGCGGGATCTTTGAGCGTTTCTCCCGTTTTCACCAGATCCTGCAGGGTCGTGCCCTCGACGTATTCGAGGAAGAGTTGATGCGACGTGGCGTCATACGCCAGCATTTCCCGGATCCGCGGGTGGGTGATCTCTTCCAGGATGTAGGCTTCATTCGCGATGAAAATCTCATCCCAGAAATTCGCCGGTTCCTTGAGCAATGCCGGAAAGGGATTCCGGGCGAACTCCACTTTGGAAAGTTTTGAAACGGCGGTGGCGATGGGCAAGGGTTCGCGTTTGATGATGCTGGGGATTCTCATGCGCACTTGTTTGACGTTGCCTGGAGTTGGGGAGAATTGGGTTTAATCATCGCTGGAAGAGCAGTGTCAGAAAGGTTTTTCGGGGTCAAGCGGTGATTTGTGGCATTTGCCCGCGATTCAGTGAGAGGAAATTTTGCGGGCGGATTACCAACCCTTTCAGCTGCCGTCATGGCCAACCGAATTTCATCGAACTGCCGGGCTGCGAGCCGATTCCAGTTTGATTGGCTGCACTTGAATCTTGCGGTGACACTTTCACGGTGTTACTTTTCCTGCGTGAGCACCATCACGGCAAAACACTTGCACCAGAAAACCAAGGCGGTTCTTAACCAGCTTGAGCAGGGTGAATCGCTGGTGATCACGCGCAATGGCCGGACGATCGGGCGGATTGAGCCTTTGACCGCTCCCAAGTCGGCTGGCTGGGCGGACATCATGGGCGAAGTGTGGCAGGCGCAAAAAAGCATCAAGAGCGCTGACCGCGTGCGAAATCCGGTGCTGCAGGAGCGGCAGCGTCGCCGGCGATGAAAATTTACGCCGACACTTCCGCGCTGGTCGCGTGGTTCAATCCAGCGGATGAATTTGCCTCGTCGGTGACGGCATGGTGTCGTGGGCGCGCGCCGGAATTTTACTGGAATCCTTTGCTGCGGGCGGAACTGCGGCACAATCTGCGCCGGCTTTCCGGCAAATACGCAGCGGTGGCGTGGCACGCTTATCGTGCCGCTGAAACGTCGCAGCGATTAAAACCGGGTGTTCACCGGTTGAATGATTATCTGGAATGGGGCGATGAATTGAGCGCGCGTCATGCGTCGGATTTTACGGCGGGCACGTGGGATTTTGTTCATGTCGCAGCGGCGCAGCATTTGCGCGCGGAAATTTTTATCACTTGCGATGTGGCTCAAGCTGAATTGGCGCGCACCGCAAAGCTTCCGTTGGTTCATCTTTTCAAATAAGCTGGCGCGAATGGCCAAACCCAATTTCATCGAACTACCGGGCTGCGAGCCGATCCCCATCATCTACGAGGACCGCTCGGTGCTGGCGATTGACAAGCCGCGCGGCTGGATGCTCGTGCCGGATTCGTGGCGCAAGACGAACTGGAATTTGCAGACGGCGATTGATTCGTCCATCCGGGCGGATGATTTCTGGGCGCGCTCGCGCAATCTGCGCTACCTCCGGCACGTTCACCGGCTGGATGCCGACACGAGCGGCGTGATGCTGTTCGCCAAAAGCGAAGGCGCGATGCGCGCGATGGGCGACATGTTCGAGTCGCGGCGGATGGAGAAAACCTACCTGGCCGTCGTCGAAGGCGTGCCGCGCGAGAAGGAATGGATCTGCGAACTGCCGCTGGGACCGGATCCAAAACAATTTGGACGGATGCGGGTGGATCGCACGGAGGAGGGTAAGGAGGCCGAGACGCATTTCCGCGTGCTGCTGAGCAACGAGCGGTTCACGCTGATCGAGGCGAGTCCGCTGACGGGGCGGACGCATCAGATTCGCATGCATCTGGCGGAGTCGGGCAGTCCGATCATGTGCGACGAGATTTATGGCCGGGTGGAAAAAGGGTTTCGACTGGGCTTGCGCGCGGTGCGGCTGGCTTACAAGGACACCTTCACGCGGCGGCCGGTGACCATTCTCGCGCCCACGGAAACTTTTCTGAAGGAATTTGGTTTCAAGCTGACGCCGGAATTGCAGTCAGCGAAGTGGGTGCGGCGCGCGTTCGTGCCCAAGGAAAAAAAGGCGTAGCGGCGTCTCGGCAGAGAGCCGCAATTTAACTTTGATGCTGGCGGCGCTCTGCCGAGACGCCGCTACATTTTTAATTTGCGTAGTGGACGCTGCAGCCGTAGGGCTTGGACTGCGCAACGGTCACCGGCTTGCCGGCGATCACTTCATCCACGGCGGCGCGGACGTAATTTTTCGCGGCGCGCGGGTCGCCGAACGGTTGCGGGCGGTTATCAATCGCGCCGTCGTAGGCAAGCGTGCCGTCCTTGGCGATGACGAACATGTGCGGCGTGGTCTTCATGTCATAGAGATGGCCGATGGTGCCTTCGTGGTCGTCAATCCATGCGGTCGCGGTGATCTTTTCATCCGCCCATTCCTTGCGCGCCTGTTCGGGGGTGCGGTAACTGGAATTTTTCGTGTTCACGGAATCCACGATCAGCCACACGACGCCTTTGGCCGCCAGATCTTTTTGCAATTCCTGCATCGCGCCGGTCTGGTAATGGTTATGGCAGAAGGGGCAATCCGAGTTGTAGGATTCGATGACGACGATCTTGCCTTTGTAATCCGAGAGCTTGATGGTCTTGCCGTTGATGTCGGTGCCGGTGAAGTCCGGCGCGGGCTTGCCGATTTCCACGGCGAACGTGGTGGCGACGAACGCCATGGCCGCTAAAAGGATGGATAATTTTTTCATGGTTTGGTTTGGTTTTGAGTTTTGGTTGCCAAGATAAGAGACGCAACTCATGGCCATTAGGTTCAAAAATTCTTTGTAGGAGCCGAGGTGACGAGGCTCAAACTTCCACCAAAATTAATTAGAGACTCCTCACGTCGTCTCCTACTGTTTATTGGCGCGGTCCAGCGCATCGAGGACGATGCCGGGCGTCAGAACCTCCGGCAGCACGATGGGCGGGGCGGCGGCGTCTTTGGAATACACCAAAACAAGCGGCACGCCGGCGCGCGCGTAGCGGTTCAACTCCGTCGTGATGGCGTCAGGCGTGCGCGTGTAATCACCGATGAGCGCGACGGCATTCAGATCCTTCAGCTTTGCGCGCACGGACGGAATTTCAATGCTGGTCTTTTTGTTGACCTGACAGGTGAGGCACCAGTCCGCCGTAAAATCCACCAGCACCGGCCGGCCTTCGCTGCGCGCCTGGGCGACGGCGGCGGGACTCCAGGGCTGCCAGTCGATGCCATCCGGCGATTCTTTCAGTGAACCGGTCGCGGCTGTTTCGGCTGCCGCCTCGCGCCAGCGCAACTGACCTTCCAGGGCGTAAGCATAACCGCCAACCAGCAGCACGAGCGTGATGATCAGGGCAAGGCCGCGTTGCTTGCGTCCGCGCTGGAAAAACTCGCCGAAGATCCACGCGGCAAAGGCGAGGACCACGAGAAAGATGCCGAGCCACAAAACATTTTTGCCATAGGTGCTGGCGGCGATGTTCAAGAGCCAGACAGCGGTGGCGAGCATGGGGAAGCCCATGGCGATCTTGAATTTTTCCATCCACGCGCCCGGCTTGGGCAGGAATTTCAGCCAGTTCGGATTCCAGCAGAGCAAGACGTAGGGCGCGGCGAGGCCGAGGCCGACCGTCAGAAAAATCAGCAGCACCACCACCGCACCCTGGGCGAATGCGAAACCGAGCGCCGTGCCCAGGATCGGTGCCGTGCAGGGCGTGGCGAGCACGGTGGCGAGCACGCCGTTGAAAAATGCGCCTGCGGCACCGTGTTTGGAGGCAAGCGTTCCCGCTGCGTTCAGCGCGCGGCCGCCGAGCGTGACTTCAAACACTCCGAACAGATTCAGCGCGACCAGCGCGACCAGCGTGGTGAGGCAGACGAGGAAGATGGGATTGCCGAACTGCATCCCCCAGCCGGCCAGATGCCCGGCGGCTTTGATGCCGATGACGACGGCCGCGAGGACAACGAACGACATCAGCACGCCCACGGCATAAAGACCGCCAAGCGCGCGGAGCCGGCGCGGCGAACTGCCCGCTTCACTGACGAAGCCGAGAATTTTCAGCGCGATGACCGGCAGCACGCACGGCATGATGTTCAAGATCAACCCGCCGATGAAGGCGTAAACCAGCATCTTCCAAAGTGGTTCGGGGGGCAGAGTGGTTGCGGGCACGGCGGGCGTCGTGCCGGGGGCGGTTGCTGACGCGGAATCGCCGATGGCCAATTTGACTTGGTAGCCTTCCCGACTGCCATTGTGCGCGATGATCATCACGCCGCTGATCTCCTTTGGCCAGTCGCCGGAGAATTTTTTCACCTGCTTGCGAAATTCAAATTCGGCGGACGGGTTGGCGATCTTTTCCGCCGGCGCTTGGACTTCGAAGTTGTCGCTGGCGTCGGGGAAAAAATCTGCGCCGGTGATCGGCAGCCATTTGGCATGCTCGAACGCCGGCAACTCAAAAAGCAGGGAACGCGAGTCATTGGTCGCCATTTGCTCCCAGGTGGCACGGAAGGGAAAGCTGGTGTCAGCCCGCGGAACTTTGACCCGCCAGGTTTCAATGAGGGCAGCGTCGGCGGAAGGCTTGGTTTCGTCGCCGATGTTCAACGTGGCTTCCACGGTTGTTTTGCCAGGAACGCACTGTTCCTTGCATTCAAGCCACGAAACATCCGCCTTCAAAACGAGCGGGCCGGGTTTCAGATCAGCGGCGAGCGTGAGCGGCACCAGCAACACGACTTCGCCCTCGTAACCGTAGGTGGTGACCTCGGTGGGCGGGATGATTTCCGGCAACGGCCATTGGGTCTCTCCCGCGGTGACACCCGGCGGCAGGTGCCATTCGATCTTGGTGGGCAGGCCGGCGGCGCCGGGATTTTTCCAGTAGGTGTGCCAGCCCTCGTCCATCTTTAGATGCACGCCGGACAGAATCGTGGTGCCGGGCTGCGCAGGGTCGGCGGAAAAGAGCAGGCTGGCCTGGGTATGCGCGGCGCGCGCGACGGAGGCCGCGAGACAAAAGCAGGTGAGAATTCCGATGAGTCGCACGATGATTAGATGCCATATAAGCAGGGATGTTTGAAGTTATTTCCTCGGAGAGGAAAATTTATTTCTGGAAAGCTCCGGCAATTTACGTCAATTTATCCGCCTGTAAATTATGGACGTAAAACTTCCCAAACTGGGTGAGGGCGCGGATTCGGGCGTCGTGGTCAATATCTTCGTCAAAGAAGGTGACACGGTCGCCAAGGATCAGGCCATTCTTGAACTGGAAAATGAAAAGGCCGTCGCCTCGATCCCGTCCACGGGCGCGGGCGTCGTGGCCAAGGTTCATGTCAAGGCTGGCGACCGCGTCGGCGTCGGCCAGATGCTCATCACCTTGAGCGGCGGTGGGGCGGCAGCTCCGGCTCCGGCGGCAGCCGCGCCAAAACCCGCGGCAAAAAAGGCCGCGGCCAAGGTTGCGCCGGTCGAGGACGAGGACGAATCTATTTCTGAAGTCGAAGAAGAAGTTTCTGATGCGGCGGTCGCGGCGTCACCGTCCATCCGGAAGATGGCGCGCGAACTTGGCATCAACCTCGGCAAAATCCGGGGCAGTGAATCCGGCGGCCGTATTGTCATTGGCGACGTGCGCGCTTACATCCAGCGGCTGATGAAGGCCGCCGCCAAACCCGCTCCCGCAGCGGTGGCGGCTGCAGCCCCGGCCAAACCGGCGGCGGTGCAGATTGATTTCTCGCAGTGGGGGCCGGTGAGCAAGAAGCCAGTCACGCCATTGCGCAAGGTCATTGCGCGGCGCATGTCCGAAAGCTGGAACACCGTGGCCCGCGTCACGCAGTTCGACGACATTGATTTCACGAAGCTCGGCGAATTGCGGAAAAAATACCTGGCGGCTTATGAAGCCAAGGGCGTCAAGCTGACGCTTACGCCGTTCGTGTTGAAGGCCGTGGCGGACACCTTGAAGAAACATTCCATCTTCAATTCCAGCCTTGATGAAGTGGCAAATGAAATCGTCCTCAAGGAATATATTCATCTGGGCATTGCGGTGGACACCGATCAGGGCTTGATGGTTCCCGTCATCCGTGACGTGGACAAGAAATCCCTGTTCGATCTGGCCAAGGAATTGGAATCGCTCGCGGCGAAGGCGCGCGACCGTAAGATCACCGCCGACGAAATGAAGGGCGGCACGTTCACCATCTCGAATCAAGGCGCGATCGGCGGGGCGCATTTCACACCCATCATCAATCTGCCGGAAGTGGCGATCCTCGGTCTCGGCCGCGGCGCGCTCAAGCCGGTGGTGCGCGAGGGCAAGGTGGAGGTGCGCATGATGACGCCGATGGCGTTGAGCTACGATCATCGCGTGATTGACGGCGGCAGCGCGGCGCGGTTCACGGTGGATCTGCTTGCAGCGTTCCACGATTTCAACGAAGCGACGGTCAAAATTTAAGCGCAAAGAAATTTCATGGACTCGATTAAAACTGAAGTTGTTGTGGTTGGTGCCGGCCCCGGCGGTTACGCGGCGGCGTTTTATGCAGCCGATCTGGGCAAGAAGGTCATTCTCATTGAGAAGGACAAAAAGCTCGGTGGCGTGTGCCTGAACCGCGGCTGCATCCCGTCCAAGGCGCTGCTCTACGCGGCGCATCAGATCATCAACGCCCGCGAATCGGCGCATCGCGGCATCACCTTCACGGAACCGGCCATTGACGTGGCCAAGCTGCGCATCTGGAAGGAAACCATCCTGGCCAAGTTGAGCGGCGGCGTGGCCGCGCTCGCCAAGATGCGCGGCGTGCAGGTCATTGCCGGACGCGGTTATTTTGAAGGCTCAAACAAGTTGCGCGTCGAGACGGAGACGGGCCAGCAGTTCGTCGAATACGAGCAGGCGATCCTGGCGGTGGGTTCGGTGCCGGCGATGCCCAAGGCGTTTGACCTCGGCAACCCGCGCGTGATGACCTCCACCGAGGCGCTCGAAGTCGAGGACGTTCCCGAAAACCTGCTGGTCGTCGGCGGCGGTTACATCGGCATGGAACTCGGCACGGTTTACGCCGGACTCGGCAGCAAGATCACTTTGGTCGAGGCGCTGGACAGCATTCTGGCCGGAGCCGATGCCGATCTCGCGCGTCCCGTCGTGGCCAACGCCAAAAAGCTGTTCAAAGAAATCCGGCTCAAGGCCAAGGTCACCAAGATGTCCACCGTCGGCAAGCAGATCAAAGTGGAATCCGAATACAACGGCGAAAAACTTTCCGAACTTTACGACCGCGTGCTGGTTTCCGTCGGCCGCGTGCCGAACAGCAGGGATCTCGGCCTGCAGAACACCAAGGTTGAGCTGGATGAAAAAGGGTTCGTGAAGGTCAATCACCACCAGCAGTCCACCGACCCGGCCATTTACGCCATCGGCGACATCGCGGGCGGCATTCTGCTCGCGCACAAGGCGCACAAGGAAGCGCGCATTGCGGTGGAAGTGATCACCGGCGTGGACAGCGAATTTGACAGCGTCATTCCCGCCGTGGTTTTTACGGATCCAGAAATCGCCTGGTGCGGTTTGACCGAGGCCGAAGCCAAGGAGAAGGGCGTGAACCACGTCGTTGCCAAATTCCCCTGGTCGGCTTCCGGCCGCGCATTGACATTTGACCGCACGGACGGGCTGACCAAAATGATTGTGGATCCCGAGACCGACCGCGTGCTGGGCGTTGGCATCAGCGGCGCGGGCGCGGGCGAATTGATCGCCGAAGCCGTGCTCGCCATGGAGATGGGCGCGACGGTGGAGGACATCGCGTTGACCATTCATCCGCATCCGACCTTGTCCGAAACCCTGATGGAATGCGCGGATGCCTACTACGGCCATGCGACGCATATCTTCTCCAAGAAAAAAGCGGCGGAATAATTCGCGGAAAATTTTCAAATGACAAACGGCGTGGTGATGAACCGCGCCGTTTTGTTTTTACGAGGGTGATGACCAAACGACAACCAACTCGCCCGACGAAGTAATTCCCCGCTGTGCTTTTGTGCGTGCTTCAAACTTACCTTTGATACGAATAGCTTGCCTCGGATTAACCTGCAATCTCGGCGTGAGAATTGCGGAAAGTTCATTGTGACGAGATTGCTCATCTGGCAGGGCTGGATGAGTAGCTTTGGTGGTCTGGCCACTATGGAACGCGCGCTCCCAGCGACACCAAATTGCCCAGTCCTCCATCGCCAAACGGAACGTCTCGTCGTCAACAGGCTGCAATAGGAATATGTCGCTCCAATCATCGGCAGTCTCGTCCCAAAGAGAATTGTAAATATGTGGCTTGCCTTGATAGTCAGCTATACCACCTCGCGGCCCATCATAGTAATCTGTCACAGTATGGACGATTTCGCGGCCCTTGTGCATAGGCTGGATTTTCACAACCTAATTCGATTTGATTTATATGTCTCGTCTTTGGATTTGTCCATTGAGTTTTATTTCACGATTTTCTGGCGGACTTTTCCGGCGCGCCGAAATTTCCTTCTTGCGGCACGCCACAGAACCTTAGATGACCGTTTTCAATTCATCCCAGCGCGCGGATTTGTTTCGCTTCGGCGGCGGAGATTTTTATTCAACCGGCAACGGCTTAACCACGGGATTCAACCTGCTCGGCGGCCAGAACGGTTTGCGGAAGGCGTCGGTGAAATCGTAGCCGTTGTTGAAATCGTCGCGGTTGTCCTTCTCCGTTTTGGCGAGCAATTTGATCTCCACCATGTTGAAGACGATTTCGCCGAAGTCACGCGAGTTGTGGACGCCCCACTCCTCCAGCACCGTCACGGCCATCGGGCCGAACTGGTTCAACGCGAATTGCCGTATGCCATCAAGCAGTTCCTGTCCGGTAATATGCCGGACCTGGCCGCGATTCTCCTTGCCGATGGTTTTCTGCGTAAAGTCGAGGGACTCGCGGACGAACGCGTAGGCGTCGCGCGCGTAGCGTGAATCCTTCGTGAGGATCATCTCCACTGCTTCGTCAAAATTGATTTCTTGCATATCAAGGCGTCACCGGTCGGGTCATGGTCGCTGGCGGATGCGCGGTGCGATATGTTTTCACCGCCCAACCGGTCAACAACAGGCCCAGCACAACACAGAGAACCAGTTGTTCCTGCTTGGTCAGGCGAAACATACTGGGAATGTAATGGAACAATGGCGTAACGGCAATCATTGCGTTTAAATGGATGGCGTAGCGGCTTTCGGCAGAAAGCCGGAAATCGAAAGTGCGGCGCTCTGCCGAGACGCCGCTACAATTGAATCTTGCGACCGCCGTGCCCTCAGGGTTAGCCTGACGCCATCTTATGGCAGCCATCGGACGATTCCAGAAGGGCGAGGAGATTTTCTACGCCAAGGTTGTGGACGGCGAATTGTTCCGGTTGCGCGGCGATGTCTTCGGCTCGCCCTCCTTCGACCGCAAGGCGACTCCCCGCAAGGGCATCAAGACCCTCGTGCCCGTCGTGCCGACCAAGATCATCGCCGTCGGCGTCAATTATCTCGACCACGCGCGCGAGATGGGACGGGAACTGCCAAAGGAGCCGCTGATCTGGTTCAAGGCCACCACCTCGCTGCTGCCGGACGGCGGCAAGATTGAAATTCCCTTTCCGCAACACCGCACGGATTTCGAGGCGGAACTGGCCATCGTCATTGGACGCAAAATTCGCAACGTCTCGCCCACCCAGGCCTCGCGCTACATCTTCGGCTACACGGCGTCGCAGGACATCAGCGACCGCACCGTCCAGAAATCCGACGGCCAGTGGGCGCGGGCCAAGTCGTTCGACACCTTCACGCCGCTCGGACCGTTCGTGGAAACCAAAGTTGATCCAAACGAATTGAACATCCAGCAATTCCAGAACGGCCAGCTCCGCCAGAACTCGAACACCAAGCAGCTCATTTTCAAGCCGCACGAACTCGTCAGCTTCATCTCCACCAACCTGACGTTGCTGCCCGGCGACGTGATCCTCACCGGCACACCCAGCGGCGTCGGCCCCATCCAGAGTGGCGACAAACTGGAAGTGCGGATCCAGGGCCTCGAGCCGCTGATCAACTCGGTGAAATAAAAACGTAGCGGCGTTTCGGCAGAGCGCCGCTGACTGGATCAAACGAAATGCGGTTGTGCGACCAAGTTAATTGTGAGACCAACATTTTTTGTCAGAGTCTCCTCACGTCGTCTACTACCATTAAAGGGTTTCGCTCCCGCGCTTCTGAAAAATCCCGCGATTGGATTGGCCGGACGGTCAACCGAAAACCGGAAGCGTGCAAAAGCTGTTCCTTCTCCTGGGGGAGAAGGCTAAGATGAGGGCGGACGTGAACAAAAATTCTTCCAACAGCTGCGTTGACCAGCTCTGCCCGAACTGCGGGCTCTGCTGTAACGGCGTGCTGTTTGCGGACGTGGAATTGCGCCCGGGCGATGATCCCGGACGGCTCGCGGAACTGGGACTGTTGCTGGGCATGAAGGGAAGCAAACTGGCCTTTGCCCAGCCGTGCTCCTGCTTCGATGGCAAACTCTGCGGAATTTACGCCGACCGTCCGAAACGGTGCCGGACGTTTGAATGCGGTCTGTTGAAGCGTGTGCAAGCCGATGAACTGGACGCCGACACAGCGTTAAAGACCATTGCCAAAACCAAACGCCAGGTGGAAAAAGTGCGCGGCCTGCTCCGTCAGCTGGGACAGAATGACGAGAAACTGGCGATGACGAAACGCTATGCGGAGGCGATGAGCGCGCCGATCGATTTGTCCGATCACGAGACCGATTCAGACCGGCGCGGCGAACTGATGCTGGCCGTGGACGAACTGATGCGACAGGTTCAGCGGGATTTTTTGAAGTAGGCCGGACTATCGCGTTCCTACGCTTCCAGCGGTCGAACTTGCTCCTTTGGTTTGTCCCAACGGGACATCTGAAAATAGCGCAGCGTTTCAACGCCGGACTATTGTCGGCCTGTCTCTTCGAGACGGGAACGAGGTGCGGCGGTCTGCCGATCCGCCGCTACGCTTCGATCGGCTGAACCAGTTCCTTCTTTTCTTCGTCCGTCTGACTGGCCTTTTTCTCGTCGCGCAGTTCTTCGAGCGGACGGAACCGGTCGGCGCGAAAGCCGCGTTCCAGATTCGCCTTGGAATCGGCCTTGGGATTCACAAGGCCGATGAGCAGCACCGACACGTCGCCTTCCATGGTCAGATTGATGCCCAGCCGGATGTCGCGTACCACGTAGGTGACGTCCTTCACCGGCAAGGCGTCGTAAAGCTTGCTGATGTCCGGCGGGAACTTGTCGTCCACGCAAACCACTTTGTCACCGATGCCGAAATTGGTCATAAGATCACCGACTATTTGACCAGCGTTTTACAAAAGTTCTCAATCCGCGCCAAACCTTTTTCGATGGTCGCCAGGCTGGTCGCGTAGCTCAAGCGGATGTAATCGTCCGCGCCAAACGCGATGCCGGGCACGGCGGCGACTTTTTCCTGCTCCAACAGTTTCGCACAGAACTCGGCGGATTTGAGGCCGGTTCCGGAAATGTTCGGGAACAGATAAAATGCGCCCTTGGCGTTTACGCAGGTGAGGCCGGGGATGTTGTTCAACTTGGCGTGCGCATAGCGGCGGCGCTTGTCGTATTCCGCGAGCCACACGGGCAGGTGGTCTTGCGGGCCGTTGAGCGCCTCGACGCCGCCCTTCTGAGCGAACGACGTCGGGTTGCTGGTGCTGTGACTTTGCACGGCGTCAATGGCCTTGGCGATCGGTTCCGGCGCGGCGAGAAAACCGAGCCGCCAGCCGGTCATGGAATACGCTTTCGCGAGGCCGTGGACGATGATGGTGTGGTCGTAATGCGCCTGAGAAAAACTGGCGACACTCTTCACCGTCGCGCCGTCGTAAAGGAGATGCTCATAGATTTCATCGCTCATGATGAGGACGTTTTTCTCCACGCAAATGTCGCCGAGGGCCTTGGTTTCTTCGGGCGTGTAAACGGAACCGGTCGGGTTGCTCGGCGAATTCAGGATGAACAGCCGCGTGTTCGGCGTGATGGCGGCGCGGAGCTGTTCGGGCGTGACTTTGAATTCGGTCTTGTCCGTGGTGGTGAGAATCACCGGCTTCGCGCCGGCGAGCTTCACCATTTCCGGATAACTCAGCCAATACGGGGCGGGGATGATGACCTCATCGCCTTCTTCGCAGGTGGCGAGGATGACGTTATAACAGGAATGTTTGCCACCACACGAGACGATGATCTGTGACGGCTTGTAAGTCAGGCCGTTCTCGCGCTTGAATTTGGCAGCGATGGCTTCGCGGAGTTCAGGGATGCCCGCGCTCGGCGTGTATTTGGTGAACCCGGCGGCCAGCGCCTTGGCGGCGGCGTCCTTGATGTGCTGTGGCGTATCGAAATCCGGTTCGCCGGCGCCGAAGCCCACGACGTCCTCGCCGGCGGCCTTCATCGCCTTGGCCTTGGAATCGATGGCCAGAGTGAGTGAGGGTGCAAGGGACGCGGCGCGCTTGGAGATTTTGTAATTCATAAAAATAGAAACGGCCCGTAGATTAAAGTCCGCGCGGAGAATCGCAAGAACGGAAATTGGTTTGGAAGGGTCTGCTTTGAATCTAAAATCCGCAGCCGGGAGGAACCACGAAACACACGAAGCGTACGAAAATAAAGGATAAAACGCCTGTTTTGGCTCCATTCCCACATTCACCCTCGGGTGAAATGGAGCGGTTCGGCAATGCCTGGTCTCTTTAGTGGGTTTCGTGGTTTCAACTGCTGTTTCCAGGTTGAACTGGAAATCGGAAGTTGCCGGAGTGCGCCCGTCCCCGGGCGCAGCAACTGACTTATTGAGGCTCCTAAATTAGAGTGACACAGGGGGAGCGGAGCGTGGCATTTGATGCCGCTTCAGCGTGAACCGACCAAGCCGGGTGGAGGTTTTTACGCGTTTCGTGAATCGGAACGTTGAAGCGGGCTGAAGCCCGCGCGCCGTCACCCAATGATGCGGGCCTCAATAGTTCAAGCCACGGAATATTTCCAATCAACTTGCCCATCCGACGATGCTGCGGCCGGGACTGCCGCACTCCGCTATTTCAACGGTCCTGCCGGGCGTGGTACCGCCGTGCTTTTGCGCTCGATCAATTCGGCAGGCAGCCGTTTGGTCTGGGCTTTTTCACCGCGGATCAGGCCCATCATCATCTCCACGGCGGCAATCCCGAGCCGGAATTTCGGCTGGCGGACGGTCGTCAAAGGCACCTGGAAATGTTCCGCCGTGAGAATGTTGCCGAAACCAACCAGCGAGATGTCCTCGGGGATTTTCAGGCCTTGGGAGAGCAGGGCGTTCGCGCAGCCGATGGCCACGAGGTCGCTGACGGCCTGCACGGCGGTGG
>DATLVR010000133.1:0-107454 GCA_035577265.1 Verrucomicrobiia bacterium
CCCGCCATCACCGTCATTCGTTTCCGTTCTTTCCGGCTCATTGTTAATGTCTCCATGTGGTAGCCGGGTGGCTACCGCATCCCGGCCCATGGGGACATTCTTATCGAGTTCGCATGGGGACATTCTCATGGAGTTCCGACACTCGCGCTCCGCCGATTGACGCTGATGCGCACAAGCCTTACGCTTTGGGCAAACTTATGAGCCAACTGCAAGATTCCCTGGTCGAACTCATCCGCCGCACGTCCGCCGAAATTCCCGACGACGTGCATCAGGCCATCGTCACCTCGCTCGAGAACGAGAAGAAAGGTTCCCTCGCCGCCAATGCCATCAAGATCATTGACCAGAACATCGCGCTGGCGAAACAGAAGTCGCAGCCCATCTGCCAGGACACTGGCAGCATTTTGTTTTATGTGGACGTGCCGATCGGCTACGACCAGATCACGTTCGCCGAGACCGCGCGTGAGGCCGTGAAGCTCGCCACCAAGAAAGGTTATCTCCGCCAGAACTCCGTGGATTCGCTCACGGGCAAGAACGACGGCACGAACGTCGGGCTGGGCGCGCCGGCATTTCATTTTCATCAGCATCGCTCCGACGAAGTCAGCGTGAAGCTCGTGCTCAAGGGCGGTGGCTGCGAAAATGTCGGTGCGCAATACTCGCTGCCGATCGAGAAGCTCAACGCGAACCGCGACCACGACGGCTGCCGCAAGGTGATTCTCGACGCGGTGTTGCAGGCACAGGGCAAGGGCTGCGGGCCGGGCATCCTCGGCGTGTGCATCGGCGGCGACCGCGCGACGGGTTACGAACTTTCCAAGACGCAATTTCTCCGCCGGCTCGAAGACCGGAATCCGAATCCGGAACTCGACGGACTGGAGCAGGACATCTTGAAGACGGCGAACGAACTCGGCATCGGCCCGATGGGTTTTGGCGGCAAGACGACGTTGCTGGGCGTGAAGATTTGCGCGGCGAACCGCGTGCCGGCCTCGTTTTTCGTGAGCATCAGCTACATGTGCTGGGCATATCGGCGTCAGGGTGTGACGCTGGATGCGGAGGGAAAAATTGGGAAGTGGCTTTATTAATTTTATGGGAAGTTACGGAACGCTTCACATTGGGAAATTGGATGTTGCCTCTTGGAAGAATTGGATTCCTCTAGAGCCGAGTTTGTTGTTCGTTGAATCGGATTCGCTGGTGACTCGCTCAAAAAGTGAAGATGACGTCGGTTTCTTCGGGATGCGGACAACTGTAAAACAAGCCCGCGAGAGACTTGATACGCGCGGCATTACGTTCGAATTCTGTCAACGATTCTTCGGAGAATTTCGCTCTGAAGTCATTCATGAATTCATCCCGAATTCATATGATTCGCGATATATCTCAAACCAGTTTCAGTTCGAGGATTATCTGCAATTTCTGAAGGCAGCACTCCGTCGTGGCTCGGGAGCGCTTTGGAATGAAAATGATGATTCGAACGATGCCATTGACAAATCCAAGCGGCCTCCCTCCGATTTGTTTTCAGATGACGCAGAGCATTTTGATGATGCGTTTTTCGTTCTACAAGTCAGACTCATTCTTGAATTAGCTGAACCGAGCACACTTGTTGAACTCGATCTCACAGACCTTAAAGAAGGTGGATGGTTGTCCGAACGGAATCCGAAAGAACTTTTTAAGCAATGGTCTCGTCTGCTTCGACGACGCATTGAATTGAATTATCAACTATATGGTTTCGTTGTTGAAGAAGATCCGCGACTTGATGCAAGACTTCGTTCTCGTATCAAGATTTTGGATGAAGATTCATTGCTAGAATTTGTGGTTATGCCTCTTTTGGAACGCATGGGCTTCGAGGGGTTGCGAAAGGTTGCATTTCATGGTCGAGAGGAATTTGGTCGAGACGTTATGCCTTTTCGTCAATCTACGCCATTTGGCACGTTCGAATATGTGGCGGTTCAAACCAAGGCAGCAAAGATTCACGGAACGTCGAGTCGTCAGGGGAATGCAGGAGAGTTAATGGCTCAGGCACAGCAAGCGCTACGGGTTTCATTTGTCGATGAATTTGATAACGAAAGGAAACGCATAGACAAATTCGTCATAATTGCTAGTGCAACAATAACACCGTCTGCCCGCCGCCTAATTGAAGATGGCTTTGAAGGAAATCGACAATTAGTTATGATTGATTTAGACAGGCTAGTGGCGCTCATTCGGCAATACCGATTATATCATTATGTGCTTTTTTCTGACATGTCGAACGGACTGCCACCGAAAAAACGAATCCGGTCATCTATTGTGAATTCAAAGTGATGAGAAAAATTGCTGTTAGGCTATGATTAAACTTTCATTTCTATTTTCCGAAGAAAAAATCCGCGTGCTGAAGGTCGGCGACGAGGTTTTGATTTCCGGCATTGCGTAGTCAGTCCCGCTTGGGACAAAATCAGATTCATGCAACGCAAAACTCTTTTCGGAATCTTCTTTCCAATTTTGTTTGCGGTTTCATTCGCCGCCGCCGCTGAAAAATCCGCGCCCGAACATCATTTCCTTTACGTCGCCGCGCCGGGTATCCGTGATGAACTGGATCATGGCGGTCACGGCATTCTCGTTTTCGACATGGACGCGGAATACAAATTCGTGAAGCGCATCCCGTCGGCAGGCGTGGATGCGACGAACCATGTGATGAACGTCAAAGGCGTTTGCGCGAGCGCCAAAACGAAACGGCTCTACGTCAGCACCCTCCAGACGATGATATGCTTCGACCTCGTCTCTGAAAAACTGCTCTGGGAAAAATCCTATGAAGGCGGCTGCGACCGCATGGCGATTTCGCCCGGCGGCAAAATAATTTATCTGCCGTCATTTGAGGGCGATTTTTGGAATGTGGTGGACGCGCGTTCCGGGAAAGTTCTCAAAAAAATTCTCACCAAACCCGCCGGTGCGCACAATACCGTCATCGGCCTCGATGGCAAATTCGCTTATCTCGCCGGATTAAAATCGCCAGCGCTGCGGGTGGTGGACACCAAAACGCGCGAAGTTGTCCGTGAAATCGGACCGTTCAGCAAACCCATCCGTCCATTCACCATCAACGGCGCGCAGACGCTTTGTTACGCGAACGTGAACGGGTTGCTCGGCTTTGAGATCGGCGATCTGAAAACCGGCAAGGTGCTTCAGCGCGTCGAGGTGTCGGGCTTCAAACAGGGACCGGTGAAGCGCCACGGCTGTCCAAGCCACGGCATCGCGCTCACGCCGGATGAAAAGGAACTCTGGCTGGCCGATTCCGCGAACAGTTGCCTGCACATCTTCGACAACACCGTGATGCCGCCGAAACAAATCATGGACATCCCGCTGCGCGACCAGCCCGGCTGGATCACGTTCAGCATTGACGGTCGTTACGCGTGGCCTTCAACCGGCGAAGTAATTGACGTGAAGACGCACCAGATCATTGCGCGCTTGACGGATGAAACGGGCGCGGCGGTTCA
Source organism: Verrucomicrobiia bacterium (assembly GCA_035577265.1). GTDB lineage: Bacteria > Verrucomicrobiota > Verrucomicrobiia > Limisphaerales > UBA11358 > UBA11358. Next base: position 3,456 of record DATLVR010000133.1, read on the forward strand.
AAGCGAGAAGCTTCTGGAAATTGATTTCGCGGGCGATGCACCTATCCGCGCCGGGAACCAATTTGGATTAGGAAACATTGTTAAATAAGAACCGTGCAACGCCGTCAGTTGCGCGTGGAAAGCCGACGACGAGGCTTTGATTTGCGGCATCGGGTTCACCGGGCGTGCCGCCGTCGGGCTTGCCAGCATCTGCCATCGGCGTTAAATTGCCCGCATGAGTGCCATGGAAATCATTCAGGAGTTGCCTAAACTCACCGAGGCGGAAAGGCGCGAAGTGCGCCGCAAACTAGCCGAGTTGATGGTCGCGGCGGATGAGGACACAGCCCTTTGCGATGAGAGCGCACTAACCGCGTTTCAAGAGATGGACAAGCAGGAAGATGCCACCCGACGGATGCGTTTGGAGGCTTTCTTTGCCGAGTGGGACGCCACTCATGACGTGACCGTCGGGGAGCAACCCACCCGCGAGCGCACTTATGCCGACAATCCCCGCCTTCGTTGATTCAAACGTTCTGCTGTATGCCGTTTCTACGAATCCGTCCGAAGTGGAAAAGCGGCGGGTGGCGCGTGAAATACTGGCTGCGGGACAATTTGGATTCTCAACGCAAGTTGCGCAGGAATTCTTTGTGAATGCAACCCGCAAACTCAAACCGCCACTGAGCAGTGATGATGCGCTGAAATTCCTTCAAAAACTTTCACCGGCACAAATTGTGGATTTGGATTTTGTCCTCTTTCAAGAGGCCGTGAAGATACACGGGCGGTTTCAGATTTCGTATTGGGACGCGGCAATTGTCGCCGCCGCCAAACGGCTGGGCTCGACGATACTTTACTCGGAAGATTTGAATGACGGTCAGAATTTCGACGGCGTCCAAGTGGTCAATCCATTTCGCGCAGGTTTTATCGTGAGTTCAAAATGACGTCGGCTACTTTTTCAGCAAAACCAGTTCATGAATAAAATCCTCTCCTTCTTTATCGGCCTCTCCCTGCTGGCGTTGATCATCGGCGTGGTCATCTATTTGAATGTGACCCGGCCGGCCGAGAAGGGCGTGGAATCGGTCGGCACCTTCGCCAGCCACGGCGTGGACAGGGTGGCGGAACTGGGCAAGCACGGAATTGACAGGGTATCAGAGGCGTTCACGGCCATTTTTCAGTCGCGGGTCAACGTGGTCGCTTCCTCCACGGTTTGCGACGCCACCCCGATCGCGGAACTGGCCGTGTTGCAACGGAACATCCGGGAAATCGTGGATTATTCCAAGACCGACCTGGGCAGCAACAAGCGCATCATTGCGGAGCAGACGTTCGTGGCGAAGATCGGCTTTGACCTGGCGGCCAGATTTTCCGCCATCTACGACGCGACCAACCGGGTGATCACCATCACGCTGCCGGAGCCGAAGATCTTATCGCTCGAATCCTCCAGCCCGGCACCGAACTACTACCTGGCGGCCGACGGCGTGATCAATAAAATCACGACGGACGATCACCGGCAGATTTTGATGCAACTCAAAGCGCAGGCCCGCAAAAGCGCGGATTCAGCCCTGGCCATTGGCGACGCCAGGCAAATGATCAAAACCCGCTTTGAAGATCTTTTCCGGACCTTCGATGTGAAGGTGGTTGTTTTGTTTTCGTCAGACCAGCCCACGCTGCGCAGTGGACTCTTGAATCAGCCAGGCGATCTCCCCGGCAAATAGCGGCCAGTCGCACCGAGTCAGATCTGCTCACCCGCATTGGCTTTGGGATTTTCCACTGAGAAGAGTCCATTGGGTTGGGTTGGTGCAGAAGTTTTCGCGGCGGCGCAGGCCTGGGCGGCAAAGTCCGCGAGCGCCTCTGTCGCATGAGTGTTGGTCCGTTTCAGAATGAGTCTCGTCACTGCGGAATTGGCGTATTATCCTGAACCGGTGAGTCACAAAAGCGCCCGTATCGCCACGATGATTGAATCCTTCCAAGGACAGGAACTGGACGCCCATTACCTCGGGTATTTCGACTGCTTCAACCGCCAGCTTTTTTACGAGGCGCACGATGTCCTGGAAGATTTATGGCTGCCGGACCGTCACGGCGTGAACGGGAATTTTTACAAGGGACTCATCCAGCTGGCGGGCGCGTTCGTGCATCTGCAAAAAAACCGGCTGCGTCCCTCCGCCGCGCTGTTCAAACTGGCGCAGGCGAACCTGGAGAAGTATCCCCGCATTCATGAGCGGCTTGACCTGGGAGCCGTGCTGGGTTTGATTACCGAGTGGTTGCGACGGTTGGAACAGGACGGATTCAACGTTAATCCACTGACGCCGCAATCCGTGCCGGAACTGAAACTGGAAACGTAGTTTTGCATGGACCCAAAGCGCATCATTCTTGCGGGCGGCAGCGGATTCCTTGGTCACGCGCTGGCCACGGCTTTGGTTGCCCGTAACTATGAAGTGATCGTGCTCACGCGTTCGCCGCGTGACCGGAACGACGGGGTGATGGAGGTGGAATGGAGCGGGGCGCACATTGGTGAGTGGATCCAATTCATGGAGGGCGCCGAGGCCGTCGTCAATCTCACCGGGCGCAACGTCAATTGCCCGCACACGCCGGAAAATCTCCGCGAAATCCTGGAGTCGCGATTGAACTCGGTCCGCGCCATCTCGGTGGCGTTTGCTCATGCGACGCGTCCGCCGCGTGTCTGGGTGCAGGCGGGGGCCACGGGATTTTACGGTGACACCGGCAACCGGTTGTGTGACGAGCAATCCGCCGCGGGTTCAAACGCCCTGGCGAGAATCTGCGTGCAATGGGAAAGCGTCTTCAACAAAGCGGACACGCCCAAGGTTCGGCGGGTATTGCTGCGGATCGGGTTCGTGCTCGGGCGCGAAGGCGGTGCGCTGCCGGTGCTGGCGCGCCTGACCAGATTATATCTCGGCGGCTCCGTCGGCAGCGGAAAACAATTCATCAGCTGGATCCACCTCGCGGATCTGACGCGGATGTTCGTCGAGGCGATCGAACGCGCCGATGCATCCGGCACCTTCAACGCCGTCGCGCCGGACCCGGTGACGAACGCGGAGTTCATGGGCGAATTGCGCCGGGCCCTGCGTCGTCCGTGGAGTCCGCCCGCACCGGAGTTTGCCGTGCGACTGGGCGCGCGGCTGATGGGCAGCGAACCGTCGCTGGCGTTGACGAGCCAGCGTTGCGCGCCACAGCGATTTGCGGCGGCGGGATTCCAGTATCAGTTTCCGGAACTGGCCCCCGCTTTAAACGACCTTTGCCGGAAAATCTGACATATGAAAACTGTCGCCATCATCGGAGCTTCAACGGACCACAGCAAGTTCGGCAACAAAGCCGTGCGCGCGTTCGTGCGGCAGGGTTACACGGTTTATCCGGTGAATCCAAAAGAGACGCACATCGAAGGGTTGGCCGCTTTCAAGAGCATCGCTGGAGTTCCGGTGCGCCCGAATCTGGTCAGTGTTTATCTGCCGCCGCCGGTGTTGTTGGAAGTGCTGCCGGACATCGCGGCCAAAGGTTGCGACGAACTCTGGTTGAATCCGGGAACGGAATCGGCTGCGGTGCTGGCGCTGGCGGAACAGCTCAAATTGAACGTCATCCAGGCGTGCAGCATCGTGGGCATCGGCCTTTCGACGGAGGAAGTTTGAATGGAGCGCCGGGCATTGCCCGGCGCTCCGATCAACCTAAAATCCGCAGCAGGGATGAACCACGAAATACACGAAATACACGAAAACAAAGGATAAAACGCCTGTTTTGTCTCCATTCCAACATTCATCCTCCGGGTGAAATCGAGAGAGATTCGGCAATGCCTTGTCTCTTTTGTGTGTTTCGTGTGTTTCGTGTGTTTCGTGGTTTCAACTGCTGTTTCCAGGATTAAACGAGCGCGTCGGCCAGCACGCAGGCCATGTGCTGCGTGCGGTTCGGGGTGAGATGCTGGATCTGATGACGGCAACTGGTGCCCGACGCCACGACGACGGTCCCGTAGGGCTGGCTTTTGATTTTCTGAACGAGCGGTTCGGCGACTTTCAGCGACAGTTCATATTTCGATTCCATCATTCCGAACGCGCCGGCCATGCCGCAGCAGCCGGTGTCGAGCATCGTCACCATCCGGTTCGGCAGACGTTCCGCGAGCTGGCGCAGGTAGCCGGTGTTGCCGAGCGATTTGGCGTGGCAATGCGCGTGGATGACGAGCTTCTGGGCATCGTGACTGAACAGCAAAGCGCCCGGCTCCTGCTTCAGCAGATTGGCGACGAATTCCTCGAACAGGATGCAGCGGCTGGCGACCTTGTCGGTGTCCGGCAGTTTCAATTCGCGGTAATCCTCGACGAACATGGAGTAGCACGACGGTTCGAGAAAAATAATGGGCGCATCGTCGTCGCTCTGGCTGAGCAAGGCAAGATTGTGACGTCCGAGTCTGGCGGCTTCGTCGAGGTTGCCCATGCTGAAGGCCGGACGACCGCAGCATTTGCGCTGGGTCGGGAGCGTGACTTCAAATCCGGCGGTCTCCAGCACGGCGACGGCGGCGATGCCGATCTCCGGTTCGTGATAGCGCGCAAAGGTGTCGTCCCAGAGAATGACCCGGCCACGATAAGTTTTGTGTAATGGCGGACGTTTCGCGAACCAGCGGTCGAAACGTGTTCGCGCAAATGGGGGCAGCGGACGTTCGGGCGTGAAGCCGAGCAGCTTGCCAAAAATGCGGCGCATAGAACCGGACTTCAGGAAAAAGTTGGCCAGGCCGGGCATCGTGCAGCCCAGGCGGCCGAGCAAGTCCACGTTGCTCAACATCCGTTCACGCAGGGGCAGGCCGTCGCGGCGGATGCGGGCGTGCAGCAGCTCGGCCTTGAGCAGCGCCATGTTCACGTTGGACGGGCATTCCGTGGTGCAGGCCTTGCACGAAAGACAATTGCTCAACGCGGTCTCGAGTTCCTTCGCGCGCAGCGGGTCGTGGCCGCTGCCCCGCAATTCCAGCGATGCGCGGATCGCGTTGGCGCGGCCCCGGGTGGACATGATCTCTTCGCCGGTCGCGAGATAAGTCGGGCACATCGTCGGCGTCTGTTTGAGGCAGCCGCCGCAGCCGTTGCACTGCTCCAGATTGCCGGCGAAGGAACCGTCCTTGGCCGCGAACGCAAGCCGCGGTTCAAAGGGCAGCACCGGGCCGCTTCCGGCGATGAGCCGCAGGTTGCGGTCAATCCGGTAACGGCCGTCGGAAATGATCTTGCCCGGATTGAAAACATTGTTCGGGTCGAACGAGAGTTTGATCTCCTTCATCAACCGGTAAAGTTCCGCCCCGACCTGATCCTTCAGAAATTCCGTGCGCGCCATGCCGACGCCATGCTCGCCGGCGAGCGAGCCTTTGAACTGCAGCACGAGCGCGGAAACTTCGTCGGCGATCTGCCGGAATTTGTCCAAGTGATCGTCGCGATGCAGATCCAGCACGGGCCGGACGTGCAGCAAGCCCGCCGCTGCATGACCGTAATACGAAGCGGTGACGCCCACGCGCTGCATCAATTCCTGCAGGCCGCTGACGTAGGCCGGCAGATCCTGCGGCCGCACCGCTGCGTCCTCGATGAAGCACGCGGGCTTGGCGCTGCCTTTGCAGCCGGTGAGCAGGGACAATCCCGCCTTGCGCACCGACCAGACCAGATCCGCTTCGGTTTGCGTCTTCAAAATCAACTGGCGCAGGCCGAGCTTTTTTTTCTTCAACAACGCCAGCCGTTCCCTGGCATGCTCGAAAAATTCGACGATCAGGATGGATTCACACGGTTTCGCGTCGAGTTCCAGCAAGTCGCGGGCGGCCTGGAATTCCCGCTGGCCGCGCGTCTGGTCGAACAGCGCACGGTCAATGTGCTCGATGGCGGCGGGGTTCAACTCCAGCAACTCCTCGGTGGCCTGCATCGCTTCGGCCACGGACGCGAAAAACAGGAGGCCGGCGCCGCGCTCCGCAGGCAGGGGAACAATCTTCAATTCCGCCGCGATGATCGCCGCCAGCGTGCCTTCACTGCCCGTCAGCAGGGAGATCAGATTGGCCGGATTCTGCGACACCCGGGCCAGTGCGTAGCCGGGCCAGCGTTTCAACAGTCCCGGCGGAAACCGTTCGGCGATCTGCAGCGAATTGAGCGAGACCAAGTCTTCCACCAGTTGCCGCTGCGGGCGCAAGGTGTCGTGCTTGGGGCCGACCGTGACCACCTTGCCGTCGGCCAGCACGATCTTGAGTTCGTTCACGTGCATTCCCGTCGTGCCATAGACCGGCGTGTGCGAGCCGGACGAATCATTCGCGATCATCCCGCCGAGCGTGGCGCGCGAACTGGTCGCCACGTCCGGTCCGAATCGGAAGCCGTGCGGTTGCAAAAACTGGTTCAACTGGTCGAGCACCACGCCCGGCCCGACGCGGACGGTGCGGGCCTCCTTGTTCAAATCCCAGATCTCCCGGTTATGTTTGGCAAAATCGATGACCAGTCCTTCACCGATCGCCCCGCCGGAAAGGCCCGTGCCCGCGCCGCGCGGAATCACCGCCACGCCGGCATGGGCCGCGGCCTGGATGATGGAGCTGGCGTGCGTGACATTTCTGGGAAACGCCACCGCCATCGGCACGATCTGGTAGGGCGAGGCGTCCGTGGCGTAGAGCTGGCGCGTCAGGTTGTCGAAGGCGACTTCGCAATTCGCGGCGTTCAGCGTGGCCAGTTGTTGTGTGGGCATCATACGGACACCCCCAACCTATCGGCGTGACACGCGATTGACAATCGCATTGATGCAAGGCGCGGCGGTTTTCATCCCCCTAATTTGTGGCGGCCTATCGGCGTGACACGCGGTTGGCAATTTCATTAAATCATCGGACATGAGTTTGAGTTCCCAAGAGCGTTCCGAAGAATTTTTGAAAATCAGCAGCCAGTTCAAGCTGGGCGCGCTGGTCACCGAGTCCTCGCATCCCGTCACGGCCAGTTTAAGCGATGTCGTCAAGGGCGATGTCGCATCCGCACTCAAGCTGCTTTTCGACGTGGATGACGACGTGGTGAAAAAATTCCGCGAGTTCGTCGAATCGGGCCGGGCAGGGAAGATCAAGGAAACCGTGTTGCGCGCGCTGAAGGACGGCGGACGCATCTTCTTCACCGGCTGCGGTTCAACCGGGCGGTTGAGCATCCTGCTCGATTCCGTCTGGCGCGATTTTTGGCAGCAGCAGGTAGGGCGCGTCACTCCGTGCGCGCCGGAGGACGATGGCTCCAAAGACGGCGCGCACGGAGTGACGCGCCCTACCTTGAATGAATATGAGAATCGCACGTTCAGTGTGATGGCGGGAGGTGATTACGCGCTCATCAAATCCGTGGAAGGCTTTGAAGACTTCACGGCATTCGGCAAGAAACAGATCAGTGACCTCGGCGTGTCGGCCAAAGACATTGTGTTTGCCATCACCGAAGGCGGCGAAACCTCCTTTGTCATCGGCACGGCTTGGGCGGGCGTCGAGGCGGGTGCGAAAGTTTATTTCGTCTACAACAATCCCGACGACATTTTGTGCGAACACGTCCAGCGCAGCCGGGAAGTGATTCAAGACACGCGGATCGAAAAAATTAATCTCACGACCGGGCCGATGGCCATCACCGGTTCCACGCGGATGCAGGCGACCTCGATCCAGCTTTGCGTGATGCTGACGGTTTTGGAAATGGTCGTGCGCGACTTAACCGGAAGGGAACCGGCTTCCGTTCCAAAAATGTTTCTGGAGCAGGTGATTGAACTTCTCGCCAATCTGAAAACGCCGGCGGTGCTGGAACCGCTGGCCAAACTCGTCACGCTGGAAGCCACCGTGTATCGCACGAACCACAAGAATAATTATTATGCCGACCGGCTGGGGATTGACGTGCTGACGGACACCACGGAGCGTTCGCCCACGTATTGCACGCCGCCGTTCCGCAAGTTCGACGATACGACGGCGGCGGAATCCTGGGCGTTTCTGTTTCTGCCGGATGATTGGACCGATGCCGCCTGGGGGCACATCTTGAAACGAAAACCCCGCTGCGTGGAGTGGAGCGAAAAGGAAGTCCGTGCGCTCGTGGACGAGGAAAAAGTGGAGAAGACGCTGGAAACCCTCGGCCGGATCAATTCCACGGAGTTGATGCGTTATAAGATTGGCATCAATGGGGCCAAGTTCCGCTCGCGGGGAAAGGGCGACAGCGCGGTGGCGGTTCTGTCGCCTTCGGATTCCGCTGCCTCGGTCAAGTTTTGTTCCGATCAACTCAAGGCGGCGCACGAAAGCGGTTCGCGAACGGCGCTGATTTATTTCGGGGCTGACAAGTCGGATGCATTGGAAAAGGTGGCGGAGACCGCGCTGTTCATTCCGGTCCCCCAATCGGATCTGCTCTTGGACGGCGTGACGCGCGTGGCGGCGAAGCTGGTGATGAACGCGCTCTCGACCTGCACGATGGTCCGTCTCGGCCGCGTGATGGGCAATTACATGATCTGGGTGGTGCCGAGCAATCTGAAGCTGATCGATCGCGCGACGCGTTACATCACCAAGCTGACGGGCTTGAATTACGAGGCGGCCAACGCACTGCTGTTCGAAATCATCGAATACGTCGAGCCGCGCATGAAAACGGACCAGGCGTATCCGCCGGTGGTGGGCATGGCCGTGCTGCGTGCGAAAGAAAAGCTGACGAATGAACAGGCGGAGAAGAAATTGATCGCCGCTTAAGAAATCGAGGGCGGGTCATCCTTCCACGCGAATGAACAACGGAACCGGCATCAGCCGCCGATCAACACCAGATTCTTGAGCGTGGGCACGGGCAGGCCGCCTTTCGGTTCCTGCGTGACGGCGAATTTGTCCGCGGTCTCGATCAGCTTGTCCGTCTTGAATTGCAGGCGCACGTTGCCCTGTGCATCCACCTGAAAGACGCCCGCGCTGACCGGCGTGGGATATTTCGGATCGATCACCCACAACTGGTAATCTTTGTCCGCCGGCAACGGCTTGAGGTTCTGCACCAGGAAAACGCCGCGCTGTTGCTGTTCATCCCACAAACTCACGGCCACGGCTTTGGGGGAATCCTCCAGCATGGAATTCAGCATCGCAATCCGGAGGCTGGCCAGCCGGTTTGTCTCCTGCAAGGTGGCCACCGCCTGCTTCAAGTTCTGAGTTTGATCGCGCAACGCATCCGCCATCTGATCGAGTTCGGTCAGTTGTTTCGCCTGCGCGTCGATTTTTTGGCGCAAGCCTTTTTGCTGCGACAAGGAAATCGCGCAAACGATGGCCAGGCACGCCGCCAGTGCCCACGGCAGCCAGATCGCCCAACCGCCGGAAGATTCTTCAGTCCGTGGTGAAAACTTGACGATTTTCTCTGGGGCTTTGACCTGTTCGAGCACCCGTTGCCGCAACGCGAGCGGCGGCGTGATCTGCGGCAGCGAGCCCGCCAGCGCGTCGCGTGAAATCTGCAGGGCGGACACGAGTTGTTGCAGTTTGGCGTCCTGCTTCAATGCCGTTTCAACGGCGTACGCTTCCTCCCGCGTCAGCACACCGAGCACATATAAACTGGCTTGTTCTTCCATGCGCTCGTCAATCATATGAATCCCTCCAATTTTTCGCGCAGTTTCAACATGCCGCGCCGGATGCGCGCCTTGATGGTGCCCAGCGGTTCCTGCAAGGTTTGGGAAATTTCGTCCTGGGTCAGCCCGCTGAAAAAAGCCAGTTCAATGGCGCGCCGTTGATCCGGCGGCAAGGCGGCCACCTCGGAACGGATCAACTGGGCGTTTTCCCGGCCGTGCAATTTTTCGTTGGCCGACGGGGAATTGTCCGGCGAGACGGCCGCCTCCACCGTGGCTTGCTCGATCAGTTTGGAACGGCGTTGCGAGGAGCGGATGCGGTCAATGGCCTTGTTGCGGGTGAGCGTCACCGCCCAGCTTGCCGGTTTGCCCAGCAGCGGATCATAGGCGCCGGCTTTGTTCCAGATCTGCAGGAACACTTCCTGCAGCACGTCCTCGGCTTCCTTGGGGTCATTTAGAATCTTCACGGCGATGGTAAACAACAACCCGGAATACTCGTCGTAAAATCTGGCGAAGGCGGACCGGTCGCCGCCGGCGATGCGCCGGAGCAGTTCCATGTCTCGTTCCAGATCTAAAGCGGGTTCGCTCATTCTGTCAGTGAGCAAACAGAAACAGAATCTCGGGGACAAATCCAGCGATATCGGACCACCGGTTACTGATGCGAGTTGATACATATCATACAAGGCGACTTCCAATATCAACCTCGTCACCTATTAAACGCCTGCCGCCCCTGTCTGGATGCAACTGCCATGCATCCAAAACGAAATGGCACACGTTTTATCATCATGAGCGACACACCCGATCATTTCACTTGCCGCAAGCTGCTGGTGAAATTCATCTGTCCTTCCGCGTTTGTTGTTCGAATCAGCCACCGGAAATCTGGACCGCGTGCGAATGGCTGTCGCTGGTCATTCGGCCGTGCCGACAAAATTCAAAAGGTATGCATCCAACCGATCAGGCCGTTCGTATTGGATGTGGTGGCGAAACCAATTTCCAACCTGATCAAATTATGAAAAATTGGATCAACATTTCTTTGGTTGCCTGTCTGCTGGCAACTTCCTGTCAGAAAAATAAAGAGGCGAACACGCCAGTGGAAACACCAGCAGCAACTACGTCGCCCGCCGAGGTGGCTGACATGCCGGATGCGCTTTCGCTGGTGCTGGCACCGCATCATGGCGATGGCAAAATTGACCGGGAGATCATCCGCTGTCAGGCGAACATTCGTGCGGATAAGAACACGTTTCAATCCCTCGAAAACCTTGGCTGGCTGTTTGTCGCCAAGGCGCGGGAAAGTTTCGATCCGGGTTATTACAAACTGGCGGAACAGTGCGCCATCGGTTTGGACAACCAGCAGCCGGCTTGCCCCGAGGCCTTGTTGCTGCGCGGCCATGTGTTGCAAAATCTGCATAAGTTCAAAGAGGCGGAACCCCTGGCGCGTGAATTGGTGCAGAAGCGCGGACGGTCCTTTGATTACGGTTTGCTGGGCGACGTGTTGATGGAGCAGGGGCGGTTGGATGAAGCGGCCGGGGCCTATCAAAAGATGGTGGACATCAAACCGGATTTGGAAGCGTATGCGCGCATTGCCCATTATCGTTGGTTGAAGGGGGATCTGGCGGCGGCCACCGAACTCATGCAGATGGCGGTCAGCGCGGCCAGTCCCAACGCTGCGGAATCGGCCGCCTGGGTCAACACGCGCCTGGCCTTCTTCCAGTTTCAAAATGGTGATCTTTCCGAAGCCGGCCAATCGTGTGCTGCGGCGCTCGATTATCAAAAGGATTTTGGCCCGGCGCTGCTGCTGCGCGGCCGGATGCTGCTCGCCGATGGAAAAGCAGCCGAGGCCGTCGAAGTCCTGACTCGCGCCGAAAAGATCAATCCGTTGCCGGACTACCAGTGGGTGCTGACTGAAGCCTTGCACGCGGCGGGACGTGATGTGGATGCCGAAGTGGTGGAAGCGCGTCTTAACCAGGACGGACGAAATGCCGATCCGCGAACGTATTCGTTATATGTGTCCACCCATGGCGAAGCGAATGCGGCCGCGCTCGAACTGGCACAAAAGGAATTCAGCATCCGCGAAGATGTGTTCACGCACGATGCCCTGGCTTGGGCCCTCTCATCGAATGGGCGCAACGGGGAAGCCTATCAGGAATTGCAAAAGGCGCTCGCCGAAGGCACCCAGGATGGCCGTTTATTTCTACACGCGGCGGTGATCGCCGGTAAAGCCGGACATGCCGAGGAAGCCGCCGAATGGCTGGGTAAAACTGCGGGGATGCTGCAGCTGCTCCTGCCATCCGAGCAAAAACAATTTCAGCAGGCTGCTGTCCAACTCGGACAAACGGACGACACAGGCACGGCCGCTGAAATTAAAACCGCCGCGCTTTCCGCTCGGGCGAATTGACGGTCGAAACCAAACAACAAACCAAACACAAAATGAAAACGAACATGAGAAAAACAAGCATCGGGCTGGCCGTGTTAATGACGGGCGTCATCGCCACGCCGGTCTTTGCCTCCAGCCACATGGACGCGCCGCTGATCGTGACCGATCCGGCGGCCAACACCACGGACGTGTATGCATTCGTGCAAGAGGCCAACGGCGTGAAGACGCTGGTGACCGCCTTGAGCGTGTATCCGTTCGAGGAACCGGGCATCGGACCCAACAAGTATAACTTCGATGACAACGTCCTCTATGAAATCAACGTCGCCACCGGCAAGGATCTGGCAGAAGGGAAGGCTACTTGCAGCTACCAGTTTCAGTTCAAGACGACCTACAAAAACCAGAACACCATCCTGCAATCGTATCTGGGGGTCATCCAGGATATCGGGGACGCTTCCCAGAATCTGACCCAGACCTACACGGTCACGAAGGTGGATAATCACAAACATAAATCCACCGTGCTGGGCACAGGGATCGTGCCGCCGAACAACCAGGGCATTGCCACACCGTTCTACAATCAGGGCAATGACGGAGAGAATCCGGCCAAGGACGGTGTGGCTTTCGCTGGCGATCTGGATCATTACACGACCCAGGCCATTACCAACCTAGGTTCGGGCTATGTGGCTTTTGCCGGCCAGCGGGATGATGGCTTCTACGGTGACATTCAGGCCATCTTTGATCTGCTGCAGTTGCGGTCGCCGGGCAAGGATTCTCAAGCCGGATTTAACATCCACATGATGGCGCTGGCGATTCCCGTCAGCGAACTCGGTGGTGATGCCCAATCCGTCGGGGTTTACGCCACGACCAGCCGGCGTCAGGTCGAGGTGCATGGGGATAAGGGAAAAGTAACCTTGGGCAAATACGTTCAAGTCGGCCGCCAGGGTAATCCGTTGTTCAATGAAGCGCTGGTCGCCATCGCGGACAAGGATCTTTACAGCCGCACGGAGCCCGATCAGGACAAAAAATTATTCAAGAACTATGCCCTGAATCCCGAACTGGCTGCTTTGATCAACGCGATTGTGTTCGGTGGAAACGGTCCCGCGCCGGAAACCAACCGCACGGACATCGCGGGAATTTTCATTCCCGACCTGATCAAGGTGGATCTCTCCACCGGTCCCTGCCGGTTGGCTGGCGGTGGTGCCAGCAGTGCAACCAATCCCGATGATGCCGGCTATTCGCGGCTCGGCATCTTTGGCGGCGATGTGCTCACCAGCACCATTCAGACCGGTTTCGGTGGCGGAACGATCCCCGGCGGCTGGCCCAATGGCCGGCGCTTCGGCGATGACGTCGTCGACATCGCGGTCACCGCTCTGGCCAGCGATCTGCGCGTGAGCCCGCCCATCATCCGCGGACCTTACGGCGACAATGTTGATGCCAATGACATGGCCTACAACAAAGTGTTTCCCTACGAGTCCACTCCGCAAAACGGACGGAATCATACGCATCAATAATTAACGCCGCCGAAAAGTGCGGCGGGCGGGAATCGATGAATTCACCACCCGCCGCTCAATTCCAACCCATTCACAAATCATGCGTCAACACAACTTCAGGTTTGATGGCTCATACGACTGGCTGTGTCGCGCTGGGATTGCGCTATGCTCCTTTGGGTTTGCCACGCTGCTGTTCGCGCACGATCCGGGATTAAGCGTGGCCACGGCCCGGCTGGAGCCGGCTGGATTGACGATCCACCTGGCGATGTCGCCCAGCGACGTCGAGCAGATCGTCCCGCTCGACGCGAATCATGACGGAAATATTTCAACGAAAGAATTGGCGGCCGCGCAATCGCAACTCGTGAAAATGGGCCTGACCGCGTTTGATGTTTCTGAAGGCGGCCAAAAAGTGATGGCTGCGAAAGCGGTAGTTCAACAGGATAACACCGGCGCATGGCAATTTGAGATTTCATATCTGGAAGTGATGACGGGTGAATTGACGATTCGTTCCGGGCTCGTCGGAAATCTGGTGCGCGGTCACCGGCAATTTCTCTCGATCCGCGACCATCAAGACAAATTGTTGGGAGAAGAAATGCTGGATTCCGCACACGACTCTTGCGCCATCCTTCTGGCCAATGACGTTTCCGCGCCCGTCGTGCAACATTCGTTCCGCGATTTTCTGTTGCTCGGAATCATGCATATCGCGACGGGCTATGATCACATGCTGTTCCTGCTGGGCTTGCTGATGGTCGGCGGCAGTTTCAAGTCGGCCTTGAAGATCATCACGTCCTTCACCGTCGCGCATTCGATCACGCTGGCGCTGGCGACCATGAATGTCATCAACCTTTCGCCAAGAATCATCGAGCCGCTCATCGCGGTCTCCATCATCTATGTGGGCGTGGAGAACATCGTCCGGCGCGACATGGACAAACGCTGGTTGCTGGCCTTTGGCTTTGGCCTGGTGCATGGGTGCGGGTTCGCCTCGGCTTTGCGCGATTTGGGAATTGGTTCAGATGGGACAAGCATCGTAGTGCCTTTGTTTTCGTTCAACCTCGGCGTCGAGATCTGCCAGATGACCATGGCCGCGGTGATCTTGCCCGTGATCTGGAAGTTAAGGGAGCGCCCTCAATTTGTGCACCAGCTGGTTCCTGCCGGTTCTTGCTTGATTGCTCTGGCGGGCACGTGGTGGCTGTTGCAGCGAACGTTGTTTTGATTCTCCTTGAGACACCGGCTGATTTTGTATTTTGCCGGAGCTGCGCTAAAGTCTGGTCATGTTTTTAGCGACAACCAATCCGGCGCGTCGGTTATTGTATTTGAATTACCTCGATCGGGTGACGGCGGCGGAGCTGGAACGGGGCTATCCCGAGGTGGAGGCGCTGTTGGCGCAATTTCCCGACGGCTTCGACATGCTGGCGGATTTGGGCCGGCTTGAATCCATGGACATTGACTGCGAGGAGATCATTGGCAAGACCATGGAGATGATGGAGCGGCACGGCCTTGAACGGGTGGTGCGCGTGATTGCCGATCCCACCAAGGACATCGGCCTGAAGATCATCGGCTTGTTTCATTACTCCAAAAAGATCCGCATCGTTACGTGTCAAACAATGGCGGAGGCGGCGCAGGTGCTGGGGCTGTGAGACTGGTAGGGCTGCGTTGCCGCGCAGCCAAATTAGTTCAGGGCGGCGCAGCAGCGCCGCCCTACCATCCGGCAGATTTATTATTGCGTGGTGAAAGTCTGGAAAATTCTGGCGAAGGCCCACGGTTGCGGTGCGTCGGCGACGGGGACGCTGTTGGTGCCGGCCTCCGTTTTCTTTTTGCGCCGGGGGTGGGCTGCGTCGTCGTTGATGGACCAGTAGTGCAGCGAACAGACCCACGGCGTTTTGTCCGCGAAGGCTTTTAACACTTTGGCATCGTCGAGGGTGAAGACTTCGCCGCTGGAGCCGTTTCTGCCGAGGCAGGGACAGAGGCCGACCTGAATGGTGGGATCAATCTTCTGGAGTTGCTCGTAAGCCTTGTTGGCGGATTCAATGCCGAGTTCGCCCTCGGACTTTCCCTTGCCGATGAATTTCTTTCCGAAAAACATGACCATCAGATTCGCCGAATGGACCTTGACGCCTTTGGCTTTGGCATCGGCCAGCAGCGCTTGTGATGCTTCGGAAATACCGTTGGGATCCACGGGCAGAGTGTAGGAGATGATCAGTCCGGGATTTTTCTTTTGCAGGCTGGCGAGCACGGTGTTGCGGCGTTCGCTGTCCTGTTTCCCCTTGTCAAGATTGTTGCCTTCAACGTCAAAATCCAGCCAGGTGAATTTGTATTGGTCTATGACCTTTTGGTAGGCGGCTTCGAGCAGGGCCGGATCGTCAATCACATTGGCGAGTTCCTTGCCGGCCTCGCCGCCGAAGGACAGGATCACGTCGCCACCGCGCTTGCGGATGGCGTCAATCTGGTCCTGGTAAAGATTCTGCTCGATGGGAATGCGTCCATCCCACGACGGTTCCTTGCGGTAAGTGGCGTCTTTGCCGCTGCCATCCTGACGGGCGATGATGAAGGCGAGGGTGTAAAATTTGAGGCCGCAGGCGTCGGCGCAGTTGGTGAGTTTAAAATCGTCGCCCGCGCCGATATACATATAGGGCGCGAACACCCGGGCCGGCCAGTCGGCGTGGACGGAGCTTGCGGCCAGTGACAGGGCGATGATGGCGAGTGAAAATAATTTTTTCATGGGCGTGCTTGGGTTGGTGCGGACAGCCTGACGGTCAGACGCCGGTAAAGTCAAGCGGCGGATGCATCTTGAGACGCTGCCTTCCGGAGCGCGGGCGGTCCCTCGCCCGCAGCGCTTAGGCCCACCGGAAGACGCCCGATTTTTCTACGCGCTCTTTGCCCTCCATGCGCTGCGACCGGGGACCGGTCGCGCTCCGTCGGGGCGGTGTGCGGGTGCGCCCTCAAGCGGCATCTCGAATTTTCATTCGACCCGCTGCGGTTTCATTGTTAGCCTGCCTGCACTATGTCATCCGATGAAATCTTGATGGAGGCGGAGGAGAAAATGATCAAGACCGAACAGGTCGTGATCAACGAGTTCGCCGGGGTGCGCACGGGCAAGGCGTCCGCGTCGCTCATCGAAAACATTCTGGTCGAGGTTTACGGCTCGCAGATGCGGCTGCGCGAACTCGCGGGCATCACCACGCCGGAGCCGCGCATGCTGGTCGTGCAGCCGTGGGACGTCACGGGCATCCAGGCGATCGAGAAGGCGATCCAGAAGGCCAACCTCGGCCTCTCGCCGGTCGTGCAGGGGAAAATCGTCCGCGTCTCGTTCCCGGAATTGAGCACCGAGCGCCGGCAGGAGTTCGTGAAGATCACCCACCGGATGGCCGAGGACGCGCGTGTGGCCGTGCGCCACGTCCGCCGCGACGCGATGGAACTTCTGAAGAAGGCGGTGAAGGCCCACGAAACCAGCGAGGAGGATCAGGAAAAGACCGAGAAAGAAATCCAGAAGCTGACCGACCAATACGTCGCCAAGATTGACACGCATCTTGCGCACAAGGAAAAAGAAATTCTGACGGTCTGAGGCGTTTAATTTTGCAACGGTCGGAGTTTCAACCGAAAACGGTGCAATCGCAAAAAGTCAGGGCCTTTTAATTTGAAAGCCGCCCCGCGGTTGAGTATGGTTGCCCCATGACTGCAACCGGTGTCATTGAAGAGATCAAGCATCTGTCGCGCGCGGAACAATCGCGGGTCATTCAATTCGCGCTTGAACTGGCGCGCACACGCCAGCTTCCGGGTGAAAAATTAGGCGAACTCGCCAAGCAAATGGTTGAATCCGACGACCCCGCCGAAGTGGAAAGGTTGAAAGCTGAAATCACGCGCGGTTTTTACGGCGCATAGCCATGCCCCGCGTCCGCCGCCACAGCCTGCCACCGCCGCTTTTCGCGCATTTGCTCGACCGCATCCATCGTCGCAACATTTCCGCCGCTCAACTTGGCCTGCTGGCCGACTGGCTCCATGCCGAACCCGAAGTGCCGGAAGGAAAATGGTTCAAGAAATTTCCCGGCCTGACCGTCTGCGGCGAAGGCGAACTCATCAAAACTTTCTTGCAGCCCGGCCAAGTCGCCACCGGCGAGGAATTGAATTGAGCAAATAACCGCGCCACAGCATTTGTCGCTGGCGCGCCCCGATCCATCTGCCTCAGCGGGCCGCTGACAACTGCTTTTGAATTTGAAAACACGCGCTAGATCTTCACCTTGAATCGCTCGCCCTTCTTGAGCGATTGCACGAAACCGGCCATCAACTGCGGGATCAGTTCCAGGTCTTTCAGGCTGACGACCTCGACCGGCGAGTGCATGTAGCGGTTCGGCAGGCTGATCAGCGCGCTGGCGATGCCGCCGCGCGTCCAGAAAATCACGTCGGTGTCCGTGCCGCTGGAGGCGGACATGGCTTCATGTTGCAGCGGGATTTTCTTCTTCGCCGCGATTTCTTCGAGGCGCTTCACCACTTCGGGATGATTGCAGCCGCCGTGCGTGATGGCCGGGCCTTTGCCGATGCGGGTGTCGCCGTGCTGCGCCTTGCTCACCGTCGGATAATCCGTCGCATGCGTCACGTCCACCACCAGCGCGATGTCCGGCTGGAGAGAATACGCGATCTGCCGCGCCCCGAGCAGGCCGACTTCCTCCTGCACGTTCGAGACGGCGCACACTTCGGCGTTCAGTTTCACTTTCGATTCCTTGAGCAGGCGCAACGTTTCCGCCACGGCGAACGTGCCGATGCGGTTGTCAAACGCCCGGGCCACGGCGAGGTCGCCGCGCAAGATGTCGAATTCGTCCGTCAGGGTGATCGGATCGCCCACGCGGATGAGTTCCTCCGCCTCTTTGCGGCTGCTCACGCCGATGTCGATGAAGATGTCGTGAATCTTCGGCGGTTTGGGGTCGCCATCCTGTTTGGTCAGATGCGGTGCAACGTTGCCGACCACGCCTTTGACCGCGCCGTTCCGCGTATGGATGACGACGCGTTGTGCCTTGGTGATGGCGGCGTCGATGCCGCCCATGCGCCGCACATAGATGAAACCGTTGTCATCAATGTAATTCACCGCCATCGCGATCTCGTCCGCGTGCGCGGCGAGCATGATGCGCGGCCCGCCGCCCTTGTTCAGCACGGCCACGCAGTTGCCGTAGGCGTCGGAGAACGTCTTGTCGGCGAACTGGCCGGCGTAATCCATCCAGACGCGCTGGCCGCGGGTTTCGTGCCCGGTGGGGCTGGGGGTGTTGACCAGGGTTCGGAGAAAATTCAATGAGGCGTCACGCATGGCAGCAGGCTAAAGAGCGGCGGCAAATCGGCAATTGTTTTCTTCAATGTGCCGCCCGATTTTATCAATTCACGGCGGCGAACGGTTGTTGCGTATGGTCGCGGTGTGAAACCAATTCCCCATAAGAAACGATGGAATATCCAAACGCCCCCGGCCCTCTCCCCCGGTGGGGGAGAGGGTGGCCGAAGACCGGGTGAGGGGGTGACCTCCACCAGTTGTCGTTGAGAAATGGTATGAAACTTTTGAAACATTCCCTGGTCACGCGCCGGCGCAAACTGATTCTCGTCGGCACAATTGCCGTCTTTGGCGTGTGGCTATGTCTGCCGGCGCGACCGTTCCGGCCGGTGGAACCGGTGCCCGCCGGCATCGTGGACATGCACTGTCACATCGCCGGCATCGGCGCGGGCGGCAGCGGTTGCTGGGTGTCGCCGCGGCTGCGGAACAACTGGCGGTTCAAGATTTACCTGCGCAGCTTCGGGGTTTCCAAGCAGGAATTGCTGGAGCAGGGTGACACGCTGGTGGGCGACCGCATTTCAGAATCGCTGGCCCGGAGTAAATGTGTGAGTCAGGCCGTGCTGCTGGCGCTCGACGGCGCGGTGGATGCGGAGGGGAATCTCGACACAAACCGGACCGAAGTGTTTGTGCCCAACGAATTCGTCGCCGGCGTTTGCGCGCGACACACGAACCTGCTGTTCGGCGCGTCCGTGAATCCGTATCGCCCCGACGCGCTGGCGCGGCTGGACTGGGCCAAGGCGCATGGCGCGGTGCTGGTGAAATGGATTCCGCCGGTCATGGGGATTGATCCAAGCGATCCGCAGCTGATTCCGTTTTACCAGAAAATGGTGGAATTGCACCTGCCGCTGCTGTCGCACACCGGGCGGGAAAAATCCTTTTCCGGCGCAGCCGCGGAATTCGGCGACCCGGAAAAACTGCGGCTGCCCTTGAGCCTCGGCGTGACGGTCATTGCGGCGCACATTGCGTCGTCGGAAAAATACGGCGCCGAACGCGGCCCCGACCGGCTGGCACGCCTGATGCGCGAGTATCCGAATCTTTATGCCGATATTTCCGCGCTGACCCAGATCAACAAGCCGGGCGCGTTGCAGGAAGCCCTGACCAAGCCGGAATTTTCCGGCCGGCTCATTTACGGCACGGATTTTCCCTTGATCAACACCGCGCTGGTTTCGCCGTGGTATTCGTTCCATCTATCGCTCCGGCAGAAATTGGAAATCTGGCGGACCAAAAATCCGTGGGATAAGGATGTGCTGATGAAACATGATTTGGGCGTGCCGACGGAAACGTTCGCGCGGCCGGCGGGGATGCATGGAAAATAGCCGGCAAATTGGTGGGGCGAGCGTCCTCGCGAGCAGTCGGTCAATTGAAAACCTTGCTGCCACGGCTCGCGAGGACGCTCGCCCCACCGGGATTTTCCCGCCCACCATTCGCAAAGGTGAATTGACTTTGCCGCCGCAGTTTTCTAGCTTCTTCCGGCAAAGACCCCGCCGCTTTGCCCCGGATTTTCGTCCGGGGATTTTTATTGAAAACGCGCGGCGCGGCTTTCACCACAATTTATGGCAAACACAATTCTCGTCGGCGCCCAGTGGGGCGACGAAGGCAAAGGCAAAATCATTGACGTGCTCACCGAGTCGGCGGACATCGTGGTCCGTTACGCCGGCGGCAACAATGCCGGGCACACGGTCTGGGTCGGCAAAACGAAATATGTCCTGCACCTCATCCCGTCCGGCATCCTGCGCAAGAACAAGCTGTGCGTCATCGGCAACGGGGTGGTCGTGGATCCGCTCGGCCTGGTCAGCGAGATGGAAGGCCTGAAAAAAATCAACGTCAAGGTCAACCCCAAGAATTTCGTGTTGAGCGAAACGGCGCACGTCGTGTTCCCGTATCATCGCGAACTCGATGCGCAGCGCGAAGTGCTCAAGGGCAAGAACAAGATCGGCACCACCAAGCGCGGCATCGGCCCGGCTTACGGCGACAAGGCGGCCCGCGTCGGCTTGCGCGTGAATGATCTCGTGGACCCGGCCCGTCTCGAGGCCAAGCTGTTTGTTAGGATCAAGGAAAACAACGCCATCCTTAAATCGCTCGGCGCAAAACCGCTTTCGTTCAAGCAGGTCTTCGCCGAATACAACAAGGCGGGCCAGTATCTCAAGCCGTTCGTGACGAACACCGTGGTTCTCCTGCACACGGCGATCCGCAATCAAGCGGACATTTTATTTGAAGGCGCGCAGGGGACGTTCCTCGACATTGACCACGGCACCTACCCGTTCGTCACGTCATCCAACACTACGGCGGGCGGTGCCTGCACGGGCTCGGGTGTGCCGCCGCATCGCATGGACCGCGTCGTCGGCGTGATGAAGGCTTACACCACGCGCGTTGGCGAAGGGCCGTTGCCGACGGAGAATCAGGAAATTTCCGATCTGCTCCATGGCATGGGCCGCGAATTCGGCGCGACCACGGGCCGCGCCCGCCGTTGCGGCTGGTTTGATTCCGTCGCCACGCGTCACGCCACGATGGTCAACGGCATTGACGATCTCGCCATCACGAATCTCGACGGACTCGACACGGTGGAGACGATCAAGGTCTGCGTGGCGTATCGGCGCGGCAAAAAGCAATACGATTATATCCCGAATGACGCGGAAATTCTCGCCGAGTGCCAACCGGTTTACGTCGAGTTCGAAGGCTGGCGCACGCCGACCGACAAGGCACGCCAGTTCAAAGATCTGCCGCTCAAGGCGCGCGAGTATTTGAAAGCGATCGCCGGTTTGACGGATGCGAAACTGTTCATCGCGTCCATCGGGCCGGGTCGTGACCAGACGATTTTTGTGTGAGATGAAAGCCAAACGCTTCAACGCAAAGAGCGCAAGGGTCGCGGAGAGGCGCGGAGAAGCAACTGGATGTTCCTCTGCGAATCTCTGTGATTCTCCGCGCCTTTGCGTTAAGTTTTTGTCTTTGAATTTCCAATGAGTGCCGCAATGACAAATCTTTCACCCGAAGCCAAAACAAACTTACCGCGCCACGTCGCAGTGATCATGGATGGCAACGGGCGTTGGGCGAAGTCGCGGCATCTGCCGCGTATCGAGGGCCACCGGCGCGGCGCGGATTCGGCCCGCGAAATCATCCGCGCGGCGGGCGAACTCGGCATCAAGTATCTCACCCTCTACGCGTTTTCCGCCGAGAACTGGAACCGCCCCAAGGACGAGGTGGATGCGTTGATGAAATATCTCGTCCATTATCTCAAGACCGAGACGAAGGATCTGAACAAGAACAATGTCCGGCTCGAAGTGATCGGCCAGATTCATCGCCTGCCGGAAAATGTGCAGGAACATCTCGCCAAATCCATCGCGACGCTTTCCAAGAACAACGGCCTGACGCTGATCATGGCCTTGAGCTACGGCAGCCGCATCGAGATTGTCGAAGCCGTCCGGCAGATCGCGCAGAAGGCCAAGGCCGGCAATCTGGATCCCGCGGACATCACGGAGAAGGTGATTTCCGACCATCTGTGGACGCGCAACGTGCCGGATCCGGACCTGCTCATCCGCACCAGCGGCGAGATGCGCGTGAGTAATTTTCTCCTGTGGCAGATTTCCTACGCGGAACTGGTCGTCACGCCAACGCTCTGGCCGGATTTCAAGAAGCCCCAGTTCTACGCCGCGTTGGAGGAATACGCCTTGCGCCACCGGCGTTTCGGCGGGGTTTAATTGAACTTTCTTTTTGACAGGAGGAAACAGAGGGAACGGAGTCGCCAGCCGGGAGAAGCTTGTCGCAGAAGAGTGAAAAAATCATCTTCGGTTTTGTGGTGCTAAAAATCTTGAGTGGGCGAAAAAATTCAACTTTTAATTTCTCCGTTTCCTCCGTTTGCTCCTGTTCCAACTTCAACCTTCGGCCACCAGCGGCGAGAATTGCCGCGTCTCCGGATCGAAGGCGAACATTTCCGCCGTGGCGATCTTGAAGAACCAGCCGTGCAACCGCAGCGAACCGTCCATCAGGCGGTCCTGCACACAGGTGTAGCTGTGCAGATTATCGAGGCCGAACAGGACGTTTTCCTCGGCGGCGGCGGTTTCGCGTTCCTCCAGATCCTGGAGATGGACGTAATCCTTTTTCAGCGTCTCCAGCACGGGAGTGGCCAGCCGCAACCAGTCGCGCAGATGGGGCGTGGAGTCGCTGACCGGATTTTTGCCGAGCAGGGCCCGGATGGCGCCGCACTGCGAATGGCCGCAGATGACGATGTCGCTGACCCGCAGGTTTTCCACGGCGAACTCGATGGCGGCGGCGGTGGAGTTCGTGTCGCCGCGCACGTTCGAGGGCGGAACGATGTTGCCGACATTTTTGACGACGAACAGATCGCCCGGCTTGCTCTGCGTGATGAGTTCCGCCAGCACGCGCGAATCCGAGCAGGTGATGAACAGCGTGTGCGGATGCTGCTCCTGCTGCGACAGCTTGCGGAACAGTTTCCGGTAGTTGCCGAACTCTTCAGTCCGGAACTTGTGAACGCCTTCGATGAGTCGTTGCATTTTGAATGGTAGTCAACAGTCAGTGGTCAGTAGTTCGTAGCAGGATTGTCGAATGCTTCTGACTGCTCACGACTGACTACGAAATATTTTTATTCTTCGCGCGCGATTCCTCGGTGAGCCGCGCCTTGAATTTTGTCAATTCCGCCCGCAACCGTTCGTCGCCTGTGGCGATGATCTGCGCGGCCAGGATGCCCGCATTGCGTCCGCCGTTGATGGCGACCGTGGCCACCGGCACGCCCGGGGGCATCTGCACCATGGAGAGCAGGGAATCCAGACCGTCCGTGGACTTGCCCAGGATCGGCACGCCGATGACGGGCAGGGTGGTGAACGCCGCCGTGACACCCGCCAGATGCGCCGCGCCGCCCGCGCCGCAGATGATGACTTTCAGTCCGCGTTCGATCGCGCCGGAGACATATTCTTCCAGCCCGTGCGGATCGCGGTGGGCGGAAATGACCTTGGCTTCCGAGGCGATGCCGAATTCTTTCAAGGATTCGGCGGCGGCTTTCATGACCGGCCAGTCGGAATCGCTGCCCATCAAAATGCCGACCAGAATTGAATTTGCTTGGCTCATGTTTAAAATAGTTAAATGCGGCGGGAAAATATCAGCGCGGCGGCGGCGGCGCAACGCTTACCCGCCGGGCTGGCCGGATAATTCCGTGACGCTTTGCCAGTTGTCCAGCCCTTCACACCAATATTGCATTTCGCGGCTGATTTCACCGGCGTGCAGCATCGCCTGCACTTGCGAAAGGGTGAACGGCCCGGTCTGTTGCGTTCCGTCATGCACGAAGATGGTGGGTGTTTCCGTTGGGTGCACCATCCGGCGGGTCGGAACCGTCACCCGGATTGGCCCCGGGTTGCTGCTAAGCGGCTCGCTTTCATCCGTCGCTTCGTGCCGGCGGCCGATCCATTTGTAAGCGGCGACCAGTCCCAAGCCGGCGAGAAACCCGCCGACATGCGCGCCGAAGGCCGTGCCGCCACCGGTTTGATGAAAATAAAATCCGAAAACCATCCAGAAAAGATCCTTGGCAAACCAGAACGAGATCGCGACCCACGCGGGCAGCACAAATTCGCCACTGCCGAAGGCGATGAAGAAAAGCCAGTAGAAATACTTGAACTCAATGTCCGTTTTCGCCCGCAGCAGGAGATACATTCCCATGCACGCCGTGATCGCACCCGAGGCACCGCCCATTGGCATCATGGATTCGAAATGCTCCGGTGTGAAAGCAATGTAAGACAGCGCCGCAAGGATTCCGCTGACTAGGTAAAAAACTGTGAAGCGCACCCGGCCGATCATGTCCTCCACGCAACAGCCGAAAAGGAACAGGTAGATCATGTTGCCCAGTAGATGGAAAATTCCTGCGTGGACAAACATCGAGGTCAGATACGTCCACCAGTAGGATTCCCCGGGGATCAGCCAGAGATGCTCAAAAATCCAGTCGTTTGATACGCCGCCGGTATTGATGGAACAGATGAGGGACACGAGATAGACCAGCGTATTGAGGCCGATGATGGAGAAGGTAACCAGCGGCAACCGTCCGGTCTGGTAATTCATTCCGACTGGCAGGATGACAATCATGGAGAGTTCTTGGGAGACGAGTTCAATTCAAAACGAGGGCCGAGTCAAGTCGGCGTTTGGAAATTGAAAAAACGGCCGGTTAAGGCCAAGTTCAACGCCGTTGACTGCGCTTCAAAAAATCTCAGAGTTCCTGGCGCTGCGGCGCAACACCTCGTTGCTGCTCGTCGCGCTCGTGCTCGCGGGCACGGGCGAAAAACTCTGGCTCGGCTTCGCGCCCAAATACATCGAGGTGCTGGCGCACGGCGTCCTGTCGGCGGCACAAATTATTCTAATCATCGGGATTTTCGACGCGCTGCAAACATTGCTCGGCGCAGTCTATGCCTATCCCGGCGGCTGGCTGACGGATCATTGGGGCCAAAGAAAATCGCTGCTGCTGTTCAGCGCCATTTCCATCACCGGTTATCTTTTGGTGTTGGTCTGGCAAAGCTGGCTGGCGCTGTTGCTCGGCGCATTCTTATTTCTCGCCTGGAGCGCGTTGTCGTTGCCCGCGACGCTGTCCGTCATCGCCACGTCGCTGCAAAGCAACCGGCATACGATGGGCGTGGGTGTGCAATCCATGATCCGCCGCGTCCCGATGATGCTCGGCCCGCTGATCGGCGGCTGGCTGCTCACGCGTTATGGCTGGACGGACGGCGTGCGCTATGCGCTCGCGCTCTGCATCGCGATGAGCCTGCTGACGCTGGTCTTTCAGTGGTTCATGTTTGACATAGCGGCGTCTCGGCAGAGCGCCGCCATCACGGACAAAAATGAACAGCGGCGCTCTGCCGAGACGCCGCTACAACATTCTTTTTTCACCGTCGTCAAATCCTTCACGCCCGCGCTGCGTGAACTGCTCGTGAGCGACATTCTCATCCGTTTCTGCGAACGGATCCCCTATGCGTTCGTGATTCTGTGGGCGATGGATTCCGGCGGCGTCACCGCGCAGCAATTCGGGTATCTCGTCGCATTCGAGATGATCACGGCGATGTTCTGCTACATCCCCGTCGCGCATCTGGCGGACAAATACGGCCGCCGCCCGTTCGTGCTCATCACGTTCGTGTTCTTCACGCTGTTTCCGGTGACGCTGCTGTGGGCGCACGATTTCCGGTGGCTGGCGCTGGCGTTCGTCGTGCGCGGACTGAAGGAATTTGGCGAGCCGGCGCGCAAGGCGCTCATCATCGGCGAGGCGGTGCCGGAATTGCGGGCGCGGACTTACGGCGCCTATTATCTCATCCGCGATTGCACGGTGACGAGCGGTTCGTTTCTTGGCGCATGGTTGTGGCACATGAGTCCGCAGGCGAATTTCATCGGCGCGGCCATCTGTGGCGCGTTGGGCACGGTCTGGTTCTGGTGGTTTATTTACCGGAAGGACAGGGGGTGAATTCCGCAAATGCTTCCGTGACGGGCTTTGGTCAGGTTGGAGTCTGGGTCGCATTTCTTGCAGCGCCAAACGCGCCATTCAAAAATCCCAACGGGATTCCGGCTCAAAGCCCAAGGTTGGCGCGCCAGCGCCAACCTTGGGTGCCAGGCGGAAAAGGAAACAACGCCAAAGGCGTTGTGGCCAGGGTCAGGCGCGCGCGCGGGAACGAATGGGCCACAACCGCCTTGCGGTTGGATCGTTGGTGGGACCATGACCCAAGGTAGCTCGGTCCGAGCCGGACTGGCCACACTCGCAACCTTGGGCTGAGGGACACAATCCCTTTGGGATTAAACAACCAGGCCGATTCTCAGCAAACTGAGATGCGCCCTAAAATCTACATCTGTAAAGAATGCGCTTGACATTATCTACGTTTGTAGAGAATCTCGGCGCATGTCCAAGCCAACCGTGGAACTTACCGAATCCGAATGGTCAGTCATCAAGGCCGTTTGGGAAACCGAACCCTGCACCGCGCCGGTGATCCAGGAAAAACTGTTCAAGCCGACGGGCTGGCATTATTCGACCGTCCGCACCTTGATGGATCGCATGGTGGCCAAGGGCGTGCTCAAGGCGAAGAAGGAGGGCAAGCTGACCATTTACCAGTCCGCCGTCACCCGGGCGCAGGCGCAGAGCGGGGAATTGTTTTACGCGCTCAAACATGCTTTCAACGGCGCGCTCACGCCGATGGTGCAATGTCTCTTGGAGAACAGCAATCTTGACGCGACGGAACTGGCGGAATTGGAATCGTTGATCAAGGCGAAGAAAAAATCCGCAAAGAAGTGATCCCCACCAAGGTGAGACATGAATTCTATTATCGAAATTCTGAACCACTGGGGCGGAAGTTTTTTAAGCTTTGCGTGGCCGATGCTTTGGCAATCGAGTCTGCTCATCGCGGTGCTGGCCGCGTTTGATTTTACCTTCCGGCGCAAACTTCGGGCGTCCGTCCGCTACGCGCTCTGGCTGGTTGTGCTCATGAAACTTTGCATCCCGCCCACGCTGGCGCTGCCGACAAGCCCGGTTTGGTGGCTGCACAAAACTCCGCCGCCCGTCGTCGCCAAATCTTTGCCGCATTATACGGTCACTTACGACAACACGCCGCTGCCGCAAGTTCCCCAAACTTCGCTGCCGGTTGTCATCCGGCCAAAGCCGGCCTTGAATTTTGCCGCGTGGTTGTTGGTGGCATCCGCTGTCGTGAGCCTGGCTTTGTTCGTCTGGCTGTTGGTGCGCTGGTGGCAAGTCGCACGGCTGGTGCGCGGCGCTTCGGCGGCGGAACGATTTTCTGAACAATTCAATGACGCACTGCGGCTAGCCGGAGCGCCGAGCACCGTCTCGGCAAGCTTCAAAAACGCTCAGCAACGAGCCGAGACGGTGCTCGGCGTTCCCGGCGCGCGGCAAAGGTCCGTGAAGTTGAAAATTGTCAACGGCCGGGTTTCGCCCGCCGTTTGTGGGTTGTTTCGTCCGGCGATTTTGATTCCGCAATCGCTCGCGGAAAATTTCTCGGACGAACAGCTGCGTGCAGTGCTGTTGCATGAATTGATTCATCTGCGCCGCCGCGACGTGTGGGTGAATTTTTTGCAGGCGCTGCTCCAGATTGTTTACTGGTGGCATCCGCTGGTCTGGCTGGCGAACGCCCGCATCCGCCGCGTGCGCGAGGAGGCGGTGGATGATGCCGTGATGCTGGCGCTCCGCGACGAGGCGGAATCCTACGCGCCGACGTTGCTGGAAGTGGCCAAACTCGCGTTGAACCGCCCGCTGGCAAGCCTTGGTCTGGTGGGAATCATGGAATCGCGCCATGCGCTGCGGCAGCGTATCGAACGGCTGGTGGATTTCCATCCGCCGCGAAAAGCCGGACTGACGCTGGTTTCGCTGCTCGGCATTCTGGCCTTCACCGCCCTCGCCGTGCCAATGGGGCAGGGGCCAGATAAAGTTGTCGAACCGGCAAATCCGACACCAGCAAAGAATAAAATTCCCTGGCCGGATCCAAATTTTGAGGGTTACAAAAACATTAATTTACGGGCGCAATTCCTTGTGGTTGATGAATCGGAGTTGCGGACCGGCGTGCCATCGCTGGCAAACAGCCGGCAGCCAACTTTAATTTCGACAAACGAAGCGGATGATCTGCTGACGGAGTTGAAACATAGGGGTGCACGGTTTTGTAACGGTTATCCCGATGGAATCCAGCAGCCGGCGATCAGTGGTGCTGCGCAAAGTTATCGGATTGGCGGCGGAACAAATCAAGGCGGGACAGTAGCTTGTTTGACGACAAATGCCGGCGGCAGTTTTTCGAATATGATTGCCGGGTTTGACATTCAAATGCCCGCCACACAGCCGGACTGGACTCCGATGGGTTTGACCTTGCGGGCGTTTGCGCAAAAAGATGGAACGGACTGTCAGTTGAGTCTATTTTTTCCAATTACCGGGAACAACAGCCAGCAAACAGAAATGATGGTTCCTCACGGGAAAGCAATTGTGTGGGCAGCAAATCCGCCAAACGTTTTAGGGAAGTGCCAGATTGTATTGCTAATTCCATTAGAAAACTCTGACGAATATTCGACTGCCAAAAATTTAACCCACATCAGTGAATATTCGGATCAGCCAAATTCAAGTGTTTCCACAGCCACCAATTTGCCTTCGGTCTTGATCACGTCGAGCATTTATCAGATGCGTGCCGTCGATTTTGAGACAATTATTTCCGATCTGAAATTCAATCCGGCCGGTTCAAGTGGTGATCCGTGGTGGTCAGCGTCGCCAGAGAAATTCCGTCAGCTTACGGAAAACTTGAAAACATCGGGCCTTCATCCGATCACCCGGCCGCGCATCCAGACTTCGAGTGGCATTCCCGCGTCCATGTATGTCGGCGATGGCACGAACGGCCTCATGTTTGATTGCACGCCGATTGTTTCGGGTGAGGCAGTTGACCTGGCGATTCAAGGCAAGGTCATTGACACATCTGCAAAAACAGCCATCACCAATCAATTCAACGCCAGGACCTCGGCTGAAAATTTTGGTGGCATCGTGCTTCGCGTGGAAAAACTGGATGGTTTTGCCAGGAGCAATCTGATGGTGGTCACCGGCGTTCAACTTGTCACCAACCTGGTGGGCGGCGGTTCGCCAGTAAATGCCGCAGCAAAAACTTTGCGAGCCATGACGTTCAAACTGGTTCATCCTGTTCGGCAGGACGAATTGAAGAAAGAATTGCTGGCAGCGGGCGTGGAAATTCCGACGACCACCTACTTTTATACCGACACCGGAATGTTGCTAGCGCATGGTTCCGAGGAACAACTCAAGCGGGTGAACGGGCTGGTGCTGAAGCTGAATGGATATTCGGCAAAGGAAATTGAAGCCGGCAATGAGCGCTTCATCAAGGAAATCAGCAAAATTGGATTGGAAGATTCTTCGGCTTCTCCAATGACGAATCTGTTCAGCCGGCATTTTAAAGTGGACCCAAATCTATTCACGGCCAAAATGAAAAATATGGAAAATATAAACACCCTAGGTTTGCAAACCAACAGTGTTACGATTCTGGCCAGAATTTTCTTCAGCACCTTGGGCGTCAATTTGGATCCGACCACACCCGGCGGACTGGGCAAGAGCCTCTTTTTCAATGATGGTTTGGGCGAGTTATTTGTGAGGGCCACCGCGCAGGATTTGGACACGATTGAAAATGCCTTGGAAGTATTGTATCGAGCTCAAACTCCTCCGCAAATCCACATCAAGGCGCGGTTTTTGGAAGTCCCGGAGGGAACGGCGGCTGGTTTGGGCAATCTTCTGAACTCGAGCAATTCCGCCGCCGGTGCATTCACCGGAATTCTAAATGACGCGAATTTGAGGACAGTTTTGCACTCGCTGGAATCGCGCAAGGATGTTGAAATACTGGCGGAGCCGGAAGTCGTCACGATTAGCGGACGGCAGACGCAAATGCGATCAACGGTAAGCCGTCAACTTTTAATCAGTCAATTTTTAATCGCGTCCAATGCGAAAGATGCCGTAAATAATTCACCCGTCCTGCAAACCAATCAAATCGAAACCGGTCCGGTTTTGGACGTGGTGCCTTACGTTTTGTCCGATGGCTACACTATCAATCTGACACTCATCCCGTCGTTGACGGAACTTTTGGTCAGTTCGAACTCCATGCCGAAAGGTTTACCGAACTTCCGTGTGCGGCAGGTGGTCACCACTTTGAATTTGTGGGATGGCCAGACTGCCATCATCGGCGGCTTGCCTGAAAAAGATTACGTCAACGGCAAAGAAGTTGCCGATAAATCAAAAGCCAGCGATAAAGAATTGTTGGTCTTCATCACCGCCACGATCGTTGACCCGGCGGGCAATAGGGTTCATTCCGACGACGAATTGCCGTTCGCACAAAAGAGCGTTCCGCCGCAGCCGTCGCGGCCGAAATGATTTCATCCAAACGTAGAGACGCGGAGGTGGCAGAGAGGCGCAGAGTTTGTTGATCCGACAGAACATTTTTCTCAGCGTTCCATTGCGTTCTCTGCGCCTTGGCGTCTTGGCGTTAAAAGCTTGTTTCCCATTTGTCACGCGGTTGTCACCCGGACGTCTTTGCGTTTGGCGTGCGTTTGCTAAAGCGAGTGCAGGGAAATAATTTTGATTCCGGGGACGCGGAACAGCGGCTTGCCGGGCAGTTCGCTGGTGATGAATTCATCCGCGCCCTGGCGGAGGGCAGACGCCAGATGCAAAGCATCCATGGCGGAGAGACCGTTTTTTTTTTGCCAGCGTCAAAGCCTCGGCTCCCAATTCTGCGCTCAATGACTCGCTGGCGATGTTCTTAAAATGATTGTGGTAATAATCCAACTCGGCCCGGCGTTTTTCAAAGGTCGGCTTGGGCAGCAATTCCAGCTTTACTGCGTCCGAGGTTAAAAAATCGCGCGATTCGTCTGCCATCAGATTTTTGGCTGCCGTGCTTCGTGGCGAATTGCCCAGCCATGCGGACAACAAAACGCCGGAATCCAGAAATGTTTTCAATGAAGACCCCCGCGTCGTTCGCGCAGTTCGCGCGCGATGCCTGCGTCATCCAATGGTTCGCCCCGTTCCGCAGCGCCGGCATCGAGCAAAGCTTTCAACCGTCGTCCGCGCGCAGTCGTTGGCTGCCATTCGGACTCTTGACGCTTGGAGATTTTTTCTTCGAGCGCCGCGATGATGAACCGGCTGCGGCCGTTGTGCGCGTCGGGCAGGGCGCGAAAAATCTTCAACGGCACTTTCACACTCACTAATTTGGTTGTAGTCATACCCGAAGTAATACCGGAGGCCGGACTTTGTCAAATCCGATTTCAAGAAGTATTCCCGGTGAAAATGTCCGCTAGCCATTCAATGTTCCGTCTCCATTTCGTCACGCGGTTGTAACCCGGCCGTCTTTGTGTTTGGCGCACGGCCCGCTAGCCTGTGAGCATGGTGCCGCGTATCTTGATCGTGGATGACGAGAATGATTTCATCGAGCTGTTGCAATACAAGCTCGCGGGGCACGGCTATGACCTGATCGTGGCCAACGACGGCGTCCACGCCTTGAGCCAGGCGCGGCAGATGAAGCCCGACCTCATCCTGCTCGACATCCTGCTGCCCGATCTGGACGGCATCTCCGTCTGCGAGATTCTTCATCGTCAGCCCTGCACCAAAAAGATCCCGGTCATCTTCATGAGCGCGCTCACCGGCGACGTGACCAAGCGCACCGTGGCGATGCACGCGGAGGATTTCTTCACCAAGCCGCTGGATCTGCCCCGGCTGGAAAGGCGCATCAACGAGCTGCTGCACATCGCCCCGGTGGGGAATTGAGCCTCGAAATCAGTTGATGTCCTCATTTGGCAAAACCGCACGTGGCTTGTAGCGCAGAGTGGCACTCTGCTGTGTCGCGGATTGGCAATCCGCATATTATCGGACTTGCGTGCGCGTTGCCGACTGCCAGTCGGCGAAACGGCAGGTTGCCAACCTGCGCTACCGAGGGCTCTCGAACCTGAATAAAGCCGGCTTCGCCCACGCGCTTCGCTTGACTTGCCTCCGCTTCATCTTCATTTTACGGTCGTTTAAGGAAATGATATGAGCGCACCACATAATTTAGCCAACACACTTCAGAAATTTGATCTCGGCAACGGGAAACAAGGACAATTCTATTCGCTGCCCGCGCTCGAAAAGGCCGGCATCGGTCCGATCTCCAAATTGCCGGTCTCCATCCGCATCGTGCTGGAATCCGTCCTGCGCAATTGCGACGGCCTCAAAGTTCAGGAAGCGAATGTGAAGGAACTCGCCAACTGGAAGCCGACCGAGGAACGCACGGCGGAAATTCCGTTCGTGGTCGCGCGCATCGTGTTGCAGGATTTCACCGGGGTGCCGCTGCTCGTGGACCTGGCGGCGATGCGGTCGGCGGTGGCGAAGATGGGCAAGAACCCCAAGATCATCGAGCCGCTGGTGCCGGTGGACCTGGTGGTGGACCATTCGGTGCAGGTGGATTTTGCCGGCACGTCGGATTCCATGGCGCGCAACCTGGACTTGGAATTCTCCCGCAACCGCGAGCGTTATCAATTTCTCAAGTGGGGCATGCAGGCGTTCGACACGTTCAAGGTCGTGCCGCCCGGCATCGGCATCGTGCATCAGGTGAATCTGGAATATCTGGCCAAGGGCGTGCTCTCTTCCCAAGACCCCCAATCCCAGACCCAAGACGCCATCTACTATCCCGACACACTGGTCGGCACGGATTCGCACACGACGATGATCAACGGCATCGGCATCGTGGGCTGGGGTGTTGGCGGCATCGAAGCCGAGGCGGGCATGCTGGGTCAGCCGGTTTATTTCCTCACGCCGGACGTGGTGGGTGTTCACATGACCGGTGCGTTGCGCGAAGGCGTCACCGCGACCGACCTCGCGCTCACGGTCACGCAGATGCTGCGCAAGGCGAAGGTTGTCGGCAAATTTGTGGAATTCTATGGCCCCGGCGCGACGGCGTTGCCGGTGGTGGATCGCGCGACGATCGCGAACATGGCGCCCGAATACGGCGCGACGATGGGCTTCTTCCCGATCGATGCCGAGTGCGTGAATTATCTGAAGGCGACCGGTCGCAGCGACGAGGCGGTCAAGGCTTACGAGAATTATTACAAGGCGCAAGGACTTTGGGGCATTCCGAAAAAGGGCGACATCGCCTATTCGCAGGAATTGGAACTGGATCTCGCCAGCGTCGTTCCCAGCGTGGCCGGACCGAAACGTCCGCAGGACCGGATTGAACTGCCCAAGATGAAACAGGAGTTCACCGCCGCGTTCAGCAAGCCGGTCACGGAAAATGGCTTTGGCATGAAGGTGGAGGAACTGACGCGCACCGTGCATATCTCGGCGGGCGGCGAGTTTCATCCGGGCGGCGGCAGTCAGCTGGGGAACGCGAACGGCAAAGTCCGGCGTAGTGAGGGTGAAATGGCCGCTGAGCACCCGGCGCCCGATCCGATTCATGGTGACGCCGCGCACATCGAGGGCGATGTCCGCAATGGTTCCGTCCTCATCGCGGCCATCACCAGTTGCACGAATACCA
Organism: Verrucomicrobiia bacterium; assembly: GCA_035577265.1. Classification (GTDB taxonomy): domain Bacteria; phylum Verrucomicrobiota; class Verrucomicrobiia; order Limisphaerales; family UBA11358; genus UBA11358. Next base: position 37,116 of record DATLVR010000133.1, read on the forward strand.
GCAATCCATCCGTCATGCTCGCGGCGGGACTCGTCGCCAAGAAGGCGGTGGAAAAGGGAATGACCGTCAACAGCACGGTGAAGTCCTCACTCGCTCCCGGTAGCCGCGTGGTCACGGATTATCTGAACAAGACCGGCCTCTCGCCGTATCTCGACAAGCTCGGCTTCCAGACCGTCGGCTATGGTTGCACGACGTGCATTGGCAATTCCGGCCCGCTGCATCCGGCCATCGAGGACGCGATCGTGAAGAATAATCTGGTCGCCGCCAGCGTGCTTTCCGGCAACCGGAATTTCGAGGCGCGCGTGCACCAGAACATCAAGGCGAACTTTCTCATGTCGCCGCCGCTCGTGGTCGCGTTCGCGCTCGCGGGCCGTGTGGACATTGACATGAGCGTGGAACCGATCGGCAAAGACAAGTCCGGCGCGGACGTTTTCCTGAAAGATCTCTGGCCGACATTGCGCGAAGTCCGCGACCTGATGCAGGCCGCGTTGCAGCCCGATGTGTTCCGCAAGCTCTATCAGGATTTCGCCGGACAGAATCCGAAGTGGAACGAAATCCCGTCCAGCACCGGTAACGTGTATGAATGGGACCGCAAATCCACCTACATCCAGGAACCGCCGTTCTTTGAAGGCTTCTCCATGACGCCCGGCAGCATCAAGCCCATCACCGGCGCGCGCGCGCTCGGCATTTTCAGCGACAGCGTGACGACCGACCATATCTCGCCCGCCGGCTCGTTCAAGAAGACGACGCCCGCCGGAAAATATCTCATCGAGAACGGCGTCGCGGTGGAAGACTTCAACAGCTACGGCTCGCGTCGCGGCAACGACCGCGTGATGACGCGCGGCACGTTTGCGAACGTCCGCATCAAAAACCTGATGGTGCCCGGCGTGGAAGGCGGCGTGACGAAGTTCCAGCCGGACGGCGAACAGATGAGCATCTATGACGCTTCGATCAAATATCAGGCGCAGAAAACGCCGCTCGTGATTCTGGCCGGCCAGGAATACGGCACCGGCTCCAGCCGCGACTGGGCGGCGAAAGGCACGAACCTCCTTGGTGTGAAAGCCGTCGTGGCACAGAGCTTCGAGCGCATCCACCGCAGCAATCTCGTCGGCATGGGCGTACTGCCACTGCAATTCAAGGAGGGTGCTTCCGCGCAGACCTTGAAACTCGACGGCACCGAGACCTACGACATCGTCGGCCTCGACGCGAATATCAAGCCGCAGCAGGACCTGACGCTGAAGATCACGCGCAAGGACGGCTCGGTGGAAAATGTCGCCGTCCGCTGCCGCATCGATACGCCCATCGAGATTGACTACTACCAGCACGGCGGAATCTTGCCGTATGTGTTGCGCCAGTTGGTTGCGAAGGCGTAGTGATAGGAACGCCGAGCACCGTCTTGGCCTGAACATAGAACTGAAACTTGCCGGGACGGTGCCCGGCGTTCCGAGAATGAAACCGCAGACCAAACGCGAATACCTTCGCGATCTGGTTGCAGTGAAGAACCAGTGGTCGCGCCCGCTTACGGATGAGGAGAAAGCCCTTGGCTTTCTCGGCTGGCACGAGCGCGGTTACCTGCCGCACTGCGATTTTCCAAATCTTATCCAATTCGTCACCTTGCGTCTCGCCGATTCCATGCCCGTTTCACGTCGTGGCGAATGGGAACACCTTTTGAAGATTGAGGACGACCGGGAGAAACGGACGAAACTGGAGGAGTATCTTGATCGCGGGAGAGGTGAATGTCATTTGCGTGATCCGCGTATTGCCAAGCTTGCCGAGGACGGAATGCTTCACTTTCACAATGAACGCTACGAACTGCTTGCGTGGTGTGTGATGCCCAACCATGTCCATGTGCTCGTTCATGTCTGGCAGTGGCCACTATGGAAGATGGTGCAGAACTGGAAGGTTCGCATCGAGAACCAGAGACGGCGGACATTGTTGTTGGAACGCCGGGCACCGTCGCGGCAAGTTTCAATTGGCGATACCAACGAGCCGAGACGGTGCTCGGCGCTCCAATGGCAGCGCGAATACTGGGATACGTTCATGCGCGGTGCAGCGCAGGAAAAAACGGCCATTCGCTACATCGAGAATAATCCGGTTAAGGCCAAGCTATGTAGCTCAAGGGAACAGTGGCCTTTCAGCAGTGCAAGATTCCGGGATAAATTTCAACGGTTGGTGATTCCGACCGGGATGCCGAGCACTGTCCCGGCTTGAACCGAAAAATGAAACTTGCCGGGACGGTGCCCGGCGCTCCAAACGCTTATGTCTTCGTTGTGTTACAAGGGCCCATTCGCGTATGCTGCGGGCGATGATTCATAAAGTTCATGAGATTGCGGCGGAAGTGATCCGGCAGACCGGCAAGGACAAGCCGGCGGACGCGGCCTTGCGCGAAGTCCTCAAGCAGATCAAAGACCTCGCGCCGTTCGACGCGACGGAAATCGCCAGGACCGTTTTCATCTATTACCGCTGGCACGTCTGGCTGCGCGACGAACGCGGCGTGGAATCCAAGATGCGCCTCGCCCTGCGGCTGGATGAACGCTTTCGTGTGAATGAATCAAACATTCCGCTGGCCGAACTGCGCGCCAAAGCCGTGCCCGCCTGGACCGCGGAACAAATGGACGTGAGCGATGAGTGGCTGCTTTCGTTGCAACGGCAACCGAAACTGTGGCTGCGCGCCAAACGTGGAACGGCGGAGTCGATCGCAGAAAAATTATTTGGCGCGGAAGCCAGCCCGGTTTCGCCGGATGCCTTGATGTTCCGTGGCGAAACGGATCTGTTCAAGACGCCGGAATTTCACGCGGGTGAATTTGAGATTCAGGACATCGCGTCGCAGATGGTGGGCTTGCTGTGCGATCCCAAGCCGGGCGAGACGTGGTGGGACACCTGCGCGGGCGAGGGCGGCAAAACACTGCACCTGTCCGATCTGATGCAGAACAAGGGGCTGATCTGGGCGAGCGACCGCGCGGAATGGCGTTTGACGAAACTCAAGCGGCGCACCGGCCGGGCCAAGGCGTTCAATTACCGGTCGGTGTTCTGGGACGGCGGCGCGAAGCTGCCGACGAAAACCAAATTCGACGGCGTGCTCGTAGACGCGCCGTGCAGCGGCATCGGCACCTGGCAACGCAATCCCCAAGCACGCTGGACCACGACGGTGGATGATGTGCGTGAGCTTTCGGAAATCCAGAAGAAACTACTCACGAACGTCGCGCCGAGTGTGAAGCCGGGCGGCAAACTGATTTTCTCCGTCTGCACGTTGACGCGCGCGGAAACGACGGAGGTGATGGACGATTTCAACGCAAAGTTCGCGGCAGAATTTGAACCGATGGCGCTGCCGGACATTTCAGGAAGTCAGAGCCTCCTCACGTCGGCTGCTACGAAAACAATCTGGCCGCAGGACTTGGGCGGGAACGGGATGTTTATCGCCGGCTGGCGGCGGAAGAAGGCGTAGCGGCTCCTCGGCAGAGAGCCGCAATTCAATTTTAGTCACCGGCGACTTGCCGACGCGCCGCTACTTCGCCGCTTCCAGAATCTTTCCGAGCATTTTACGGATGTTTTCGTTGTGCTGTTGTGAGGCCAAGCCGAAGGTGTGGATGATGTCGAACAGGAACGCAGCGTCCGCCGGACTGAAATCGTAGTAAACCATTTCTTTGGATTTGGCCGGCCCGGGTTTTCACGGTGAACCACGTCGCCATTGGTGAAAATGATGACTTGTTTGTAATCGGCATCCGCGCATGACCCGCGCAACCCCAACCTCAGAAAAGCCTGGCAGATGACCTTGATCTTCCGCATCGCGAGAAATGGCTTGCCGGTTTGCCCCACGCAATTCGACCTGCAATTTTAAATTGCATCGAGCCATCGTAGCGGCGGTCGGCAGACCGCCACATTTTCAAATTTCTTACAAATGCGGATCTCTGCCGGGAGCCGCTACAATTTTAGATTCCACGCATCGGTCGAATATTTTTGCTGGGCGAGCTGTTGGGTCTCAGTTTCCGGGAATTTCTGTAATTCATCGGTCGCGTTCCAGGCTTTTTGCAGCGCGGCTTTGACCAGGTCGGCGGGCAGCTTCAGGTTCGTCAGGAAATCATCGTGACTGCGACAGGCGCGGTAGCCGGGCTGGAGCGACGGCATCCGCAAAAATTCGCGGATGAGTGTGATATCGGCGTTCAGCAGGAAGCAACCGTGAAAGAGCAGGAAGTTTTTTTTGCGGCGTTGCGAGTTGCCGCTGAATTTGTTGAGAGTTGAGAGTTGAGAGTTGAGGGCCAAGTCAGTGTGTCCGCAGATGGTGATTTCGGGTCTGGGATCCGGGGTCTGGGGTCTGGGGAGGACGGTTTCAATCGCCGCGCGGTTCCGCTCCATGATGAACTGGTTGGCCGAGGTGATGTTGCGCAGCGGACCGTCGTCGGTGATGCGCAAAATGAGCGCATAGTTCAAACAGCCATGACCTTGCAACACCGTGCCGCCGCCCGAGCAGCGCCGGTAAACCGGGATGCCGCGCTTTTGACAGGCTTCGACATTCACCTCGGTCGCGACTTTGTTCGCGTAGCCGACGACGACAAAGGTCTCGCGCGGCTCCCAGAACAGCAGGGTTTCCTCGCCTTGGCCGCTTTCGCACCAGTCCAGCAGCGCCTCATCGCCGGCGAGCTGCGCGGCCGGGGCGGGGAGGTTGAGATTGAACCATTTCATGTTAGAGTAATTTCGCTGGCGTCGGGTGGCTGAATTCGGTTTAATGGACGAGCGCAATTTCTGCGCAGGCGACACGAATTTACTCAAGTGAAAGCATCTAAAAAAGACATTTACAGTTCCCGCAACGGTGGTGTTGCCACGCATGGCGGCAATGGCGACAAGGTGTCGGAATCCTTGCAATCGGTTTTTGAACTGTCGCTGCAAAGCCAGGGACCGGAGCGCACGGCGCAACTGCTCGAAAAGCTCGCCGACCAATTGCGCACCACGCCGCGCCCGTCTTCCGGCCCGACCACGGCTTACGTCAACACCATCCCGCCAGATCAACAGGCGGCGTTTCCTGGCGACCGCGACATCGAACGCCGGATCAAGAGTCTCATCCGTTGGAACGCGATGGCGATGGTGGTGAAAGCGAATTCCACGACCAACGTCGGCGGGCATATCGCATCGTTCGCGTCATCGGCGACGCTTTACGAAGTCGCGCAGAATCATTTTTTCCGCGGAGCGACCGAGGATTTCCCCGGTGACATCGTTTATTTCCAGGGTCACGCTGCGCCCGGCATGTATGCGCGAGCTTATCTCGAGGGCCGCATCAGCGACAAGCAACTGCAAAATTTCCGGCAGGAACTCGCCGAGGGCGGCGGGCTGTCGTCGTATCCGCATCCGTATCTGATGCCGGAATTCTGGCAGTTTCCGACGGTCTCGATGGGACTCGGCCCGATCATGTCGTTGTATCAGGCGCGGTTCAACCGCTACCTGCAGGCGCGTGGTCTCGTGAACTGGAAGGAAGAGCCAAAGGTCTGGGCGTTCCTTGGCGACGGTGAATCGGACGAACCCGAATCACTCGGCGCAATCACGCTCGCGGCGCGCGAAAATCTCGACAACATCATCTGGGTGGTGAACTGCAATCTGCAACGGCTCGACGGGCCGGTGCGCGGCAATGGGAAAATCATCCAGGAACTCGAGGGGCTTTTCCACGGCGCGGGCTGGAACGTCATCAAAGTCATCTGGGGCACCGAATGGGACGACATCATCAAGCGCGACAAGACCGGACTGCTGCTCAAGCGCATGGACGAATGCGTGGATGGTGATTACCAGAAATACATCGTCGAACCGGGCAGTTACACACGGCATCATTTCTTCGGGAAATATCCGGAACTGCTCGAACTGGTCACCCATCTGAGCGATGAGCAAATCTCCAAACTGCTGCGCGGCGGTCACGACGTCCGCAAGATGTATGCGGCCTACAAATCTGCGATGGAACACAAGGGCCAGCCGACGGTCGTGCTCGCCAAGACGGTGAAAGGCTATGGCCTCGGCGAAGCCGGCGAAGGCAAAAACATTTCGCACCAGCAGAAAAAAATGAACGAGAAGGAACTCCGCGAGTTCCGCGCGCGCTTCGACATCCCGCTCACCGACGATGTCATCGCCGACATGCCGTTTTATCGACCGCCCGCCGACAGCCCGGAGATGAAATATCTTCTGGGCCAGCGCAAGAAGCTCGGCGGATTTGTGCCCGCGCGCATCGTCAAACCGGCCAAGCTGGACGTGCCGACGATGGATTATTTCGTGGAATTTTTCAAAGCTTCACGAACGGAAATCTCGACGACGACCGCGTTTGGAGCATTGCTGAGAGTTTTGCTGAGGCATAAGGGAATAAATAAAAATCTCGTGCCGATCATTCCCGATGAAGCGCGCACGTTCGGTTTGGACGTGCTGTTCCGGGAGATTGGAATTTATTCCTCCAAGGGCCAGCTTTACTCCCCGGTGGACAGCCAGACGCTTTCATATTATCACGAGGCCAAGGACGGTCAGATTTTGGAAGAAGGCATCAGTGAAGCGGGTTCGATGGCATCGTTCATTGCCGCGGGCACCAGCTACGCCACTCACGGCGTGCCAATGGTTCCGTTTTACATTTACTATTCGATGTTCGGCCCGCAGCGCGTTGGCGATCTGTTCTGGCTGGCCGGCGACATCCGGGCAAAGGGCTTTTTGCTCGGGGCGACTTCCGGCCGCACGACGCTCAATGGCGAAGGCCTGCAACATCAGGACGGCCACAGTCTGCTGCATGCGAGCACGATTCCAACGTGTCTGCCTTACGATCCGGCGTTCAGTTATGAACTCGCGGTCATCGTCGCCGATGGACTGCGCCGGATGTATGTCGAGAACGAGGACATTTTTTATTACCTTGCCGTCTATAACGAAAATCATTTGATGCCCGAGATGCCCGCCGGCTGCGAAGACGGCATCTTAAAGGGCTTGTATAAATTCAAGCCCGGCGTTGCGGACAAAAAAATCAAGGCTCACCTATTCGGCAGCGGTTCCATCATGCAGTCGGCCTTGAAGGCGCAGGATATTCTCGCCGAAAAATACGGTGTGAGCGCCGATGTCTGGAGCGCGACGAGCTACAAACTGCTCCGCAGTGATGCACTCCGTTGCCAGCGCTGGAACATGCTGCATCCGACACAGACGCCGCAGAAATCTTACGTCGAGACTTTGCTGGCGAAAGAGCAGGGGGCCTTCGTGGCGGTCTCGGACAACATCCGCACGGTGCCGGACCAGATTGCGCCGTGGGTTCCTGGTGGATTGTTCACGCTCGGCACCGACGGATTCGGCCGCAGCGACACGCGGACGCGGTTGCGCCGGTTTTTCGGGGTGGATGTCGAATCCACCGTCATCGGCACGCTCTACGCTTTGGCGGAAAAAGGCCAGATCGGGCGCGAAGTCGTGGAGCAGGCGATTAAGGACCTGGGGGTTGATCCTGAGCAACTCCAGCCGCAACTTGTCTGATTCATTTTTTTCAAAAAGCCGGGCCATGAAAGTGGTCCGGCTTTTTTGCGGGCTGGATGGTTTGACCGATTGCTTCACCCATCCGCGATTGGGTGCATCCGCACACCGCCCGGCGGAGCGCGACCGGTCCCCGGTCGCAGCGGGTGGAAAGCACCGAACGGGTTGGGAAATCAGGACGCTGGCTTGCCGGCGCGACCGCTGCGGGCGGGGGGACCGCCCGTGCTCCGGGGCAGGGCCCGGATGCGTCCGGCCGCGATTCATTTCACGATTATTTCCTTGATAAGTTCGTTCCGGCCAATGAATTTAAGGGCAGATAATTTCCACATTGAACCAAAGGAATGCGCCATGATTAAAATTCTCCTCAACCCCGGTCGTCATCTCCAAAAAGTCCTGAGCATGATTTTGCTCGGGGCCATCGCCGCCGGCTGTTCCCCGGACAAGCCAGCGCCCTCGGCGGAGACCCCGGCGGACACGGGAAAGGTCACCATTCGCGGCTCCAACACGATTGGTGAAGAACTGGCACCGCAGTTGATCGCCGAATATAAGAAGGATCACCCGGCAGCCGCATTCGATCTGGAGGCCAAGGGGACTTCGTATGGCATGGGCGCATTGATGGGTGGTTACTGCGACATCGCCGGAGCGTCTCGGCTGCCGACCAAGGAGGAATTGGAAGTGGCCCAGTTTCGCAATGTCGAGTTCAACGATTACGTCATCGGCTCTTATGCCGTGGCGATTGTGGTCAATGCCGGCAACCCGGTGACCAACCTGACGCGCGAGCAGGTGCGGGATCTGTTCACCGGGACGATTCAAAACTGGAAAGAGGTGGGCGGGGCGGATGCGCCGGTTCATTTGTATGTGCGTGATCCAATGTCCGGGACCTATATGGGTTTCAAGGAACTGGCGATGGAAAATAAACCTTACACACCGGACCCAAAAATGTTGAACCTGTCCACCAACTACGTCGTCATCGCACAATCGGTGGCCGCGGATCCAAACGGCATCGGTTATACTGGAATAAATCCGGCCAAAGATGCCGGCGCCAAGGTGGTTTCCATCGGCGGGGTGCAACCGGATGCCACTACGGTGAACAAAGGGCAGTACCCTTACACCCGCTCCTTGCACCTCTACACCAGCAAAGGAAAGGAAACCCCGGCCACGACCGACTTTATCCAGTTCATTCTTTCGGCTCGCGGTCAGGAAATCGTCGCCCGTCTGGGCGACGTGCCGCATCCTTGATTAGATTAATTTGTTCGCAGAGAAAAGCCAGGCCCTGAAAAGGGTCCGGCTTTTTTTGCCGGGCGGTCACAAATTCTAAATCCGAACTCCGAAGTTGGATTTCCAAACCGTCGGAGTGCGCCCGTCCCCGGGCGCAGCAACATGACATTTGCCAAGCCGTTTAAAATTTCCCGCCACCATGTGCTCGAATATTGCTGCGCCCGAGACGGGCGCGCTCCAACGGCGGACGATCCGCCGCGCCGGCCCGGCTGCTTCGGAATTCGGGCTAAATCCAAGATTGATCAGGCCGCTGCGGGGAGCTGCACATCGTCGCTCAATTTTTTCCCCGCATCCGGATCCACCCATTTGATCAACGCGACAAAATTGAACGGCAGCGCATTGCCGGGATTCGCCTTGAGCATGCTCTTCAGGCTGTTCACCACTTTTTGGTAGGTGGCCGCATATTTCTCGTGGGTGAGCCGGATGGCATAGGTTTCCATGACGTTCCGGGCGATTTCGTCGGTCGAGCCGTCGGGGAGATAGGGGATCTGGCAGAACGTTTTGATCAACGTGATCACGTCCGCCTCGATCAAAACCATCCAGCTCTGTTTCAATTCGTCCGCGTCGTATTTGCGGTGCAGGCGGTCGCGGATGGCGGTCGCGATGACCGCCGGATCGGCCCGCTTCGAAATCAGCTCCTTGATGTTTTCCCAGGCAATCTGTTTTTCCATTTCCGGCGGGATGGACGTCAGCGCTTTGGCTTCCAAATCCATGCCGGTCAGGCCGAGTTCGGTTTGCAACGCCTTGGCCAGCGCCTCCCCTTCCGCCCGGGGCAGGCGATCCGTGGTCTTGACGCTCTGCACGAACAATTTCTGCATCTCCGGCCGGATCAACCGCAGGATCACGGCGAGCGCGGTGGCGGCCTTTTGGGCGGGAATGAGATGCTTGATGAATTCCTGCATCAGCGGGCCCGGCTGCGGCGGGTTTTCCATCCGGAACCGGAGCACATACTTCAAGGTGGTCGCCAGCCCGCCGCTTTTCCCGATGTTATTCACCACCATCTGGCGATGATCCTGGTTGATGATGAAGGCCAGCAGACGCTCGGTTGGCGCGATCAATTTCTCATCCAGTCCGGAGGAACCGGTCACCACCATCTGCTCCACCAGGACCGGCAGGAGCTGGGCATACAGACTTTCCGACGCTTCCGTGTTCCGGTTTTTGTAATAGTGCAGCAGCTCCAGGATGAACGAGAGCCGGGCGAAGGCCCGTTTCTGCGCCCGGGCCGTTTCCGTGGCGCCCTTGCTTTGCTGGACTTTTTTATGAAGGCTGGTCAAGGCCTCCCGTTTGTCGGGGATCACTGCCGGATGTTGCTGCAGCAGCGCTTCGAAATCCGGTTTGAACCCGAGCAGGATATCCTCGGTCTTGGGACGCGGATTCAGCTTGGGGTCCGTGGTCAGGTCGTTGAAGAAAATGAGCGCTGCTTCGCCGAATTCCTTGATGATCCGTTCCCGTGGCAGCTGGCCTTTCACAAAGCAACGATTGGCCCGGACCATGCGCGGCGTAAAAAATAATTCCGGATCCGTGATGAGCGCGGTCAGCGTGTCTGGATCGAAGGGCAAGTCCAGCGCGAGCAGTTCCTCCACCGCCGGCTTCACGGCCGCCGCCAGTTCCTGCTGGGTCTGCTCGAACAATTTCAGCGAGGCCGGCTGGGGCAGGTTTTCATCGGCCTTGCCCTTGATCAACGTGGTGAGGATTTCGCCGACCTGGGAATTATGCTCCACCAGTTTGGCGACGGTGAATCCGATGTCGTTGATCGGCAGTTTGCTCACCAGTCCGGCCAGGATGAGCACCAGGTCGCTGTGTGACTTCTGCCGGTGCTCGATCGTGCGTTCGAGCATCAACCGCAGCGCCTTGAGCTCTTTTTCCAGACCCTCCTGGCCGGCTTCCAAAATGGCCAGCTTGGATCGCAGATCCATTTCGATTGCGCCCGCAGAAGCGGGAGCACCTGCGGCGGCCGGCGGATGTTCGGTCAGAATCATGCGCGCATCTTCCACAATTGCCGGATTTCTGGCCAATCTTTTTTAGCCAATGGTGGGGTTTAAAATCCGGCTGATGACGCCAGGCACGAATGATCGTCAACCACTGGCGGGAGTGGACGGGAATCTCCCAACGCCTCAAATCACGAATGGCGTGGGCGAAAGTCCAACCTGTTTTCACGAGGAAAGCCGATGACATTGCAGCCTACATCGACATTAGGTAATTAAGCTGACGGGTCATAATACTGATCTCGATCTCGTATTAAAAATCCGAAGTCTCGACAGACAAATCAACAGTGAAAACACAAGCACCGCGAATAAATATGCGCTTGGATGTTCTCATGGTGCTCTAGTCAACGACCCAGCGACCCGGCGCACGGGACGCTACGATTGAAACCGCGACGCTCCCGCCGGGTCCGCAGCGCAGGAGGAGACGGCCTCATTTGCTGCGTTTTTCAGTGACTGTTTTGCCACTTTCTGTTCGGCAAATATACATATTATCATTCAGTGTAATTACCTTATCGCGTGTAATTTTCCCGAGGGGAACTTGTTCTGAATTGGATTTCGTGACTGTTTCTATTAAATATCCATCTTTCACTTGCCATGTAGCACTATCTTCAAGTTCCTCCTTGTGTTCGCCAACCGTGAAAGTTGCTTTCGTAGCCACACTATTGTTTGCAAGTATCTTTTCAGTTACTACGAGAGAATTTCCGTTTGATAAATGATTGTTCACCAACCAAGTCCCAACTATTTTCTGGCGGATTTCATCATCAGTAAGGTGATGCTGCGGTTCAGAAGCCGACCACGCAAATGGCAAACCGACTGAAATTAGGCTCAATAAGATAGTTAGATATTTTGTTTTCATAGATTGGTTCTTGTTAGGCGGCAAGCTTGCATCATCCATATCAACTTTTCGCGCGCCTATTGCGCATCCAACCGAGGAGAGCGCATATCACACCAGCGACGAATAATATTGTGAGACCGTCAGTAGCAATTACAAATAAAATCCCTCGCAATGAACTGGGCTGCATAGCTACGACTGCGCTGGCGAGTGGTTGTCGGCCAAACAAGCCAAGGACAATGAATAGTATGCCAATCGGCACGAGTTTGGATTTCGGTGTCGGTGATGTCGGTTCGGGGGTTGTCATAAAGTATGAATGCCGCCTAAAATTGTTATTATGCCGAGCCGCATGCACGATACCATGCACAGTTGACTCTTCTAACTGCCGCCATTTTCATAGGCTTATGAAAGCTGATTGGCGGATTTCTCTCAAGAATTATTCCCGAGGGAAAATTATTTCAACGAAGCCATATCAATCATGCCGTCGCGCTTCAACCGGGCGAGATCGGCATTGATGTCGGGCTGCGCGGCCACTGGTCACGGCGTTGAAATGCGAACGGTGCGAGCGGTGAGGTTTGAGTCCGGGCGGCAAAAGCTCTGGCGTCATAGGTGGGCTTTGCAGTGAGCACAGGTGCGGAATTGTGCCACGGCCAAAGAGCATCACCGGGAGCGAAACCTTTGCTGGCGAGCGGTTTTAAACAATTACCGTGCGATTTAACTGGTTTAATTGCAAGATTCCGGGAATCATGAGTAATGAGGAAAATTATGAGCAAGCCCGCCAGCCAATCTAAAACCGCGCCCAGGAAGTCTGTTGCCAATGGCGCGACCAAAAAATCTGTGGTCAAAGCGGCATCCAATGGCGCGCTCAAAAAACCGGCAACCAATGGCAATGGCGTCGCCAAGTCTCGTCTGCCAATGCCGCCGCTGGAAGCCGGACAAATCTGGCAGATGAAGGAATTGAATCTGCAGGTCGGGCTCGTCGGCAAATTGCTCGTGCATTACAAACTCGCCAAGCCCGACGCGGTCCGCATTGCGAATTCCGTCGGTGGCCGTTCGACGGTGGAAAAATATCTCAAAACGAACAAGGCCGTGCTGATTCGGGTGGACAAGGTGGCGGCGGCCAAAGCCAATAAAGTTTAGTCCGCCTCCGGGTGGCTCTGCGGATGAAAATTGGGAGCGTCGAGCCTTGCTTGGCGCTCCTTTCATTTATGTGCATCGGGATCGTGCGCAGTTCCGCCTCCAAAAACGGCGAACGAATCCAACGCGAACGATTCAGGAAACGGATTGCTCTGATTGCTCTTCAACCGGCTTTTCCTCGCCAGGAGTCGCGTTCTCTTCGGGTTTGGGTAGTTCGGTTTCGATGAGCTCTTGGAGTTCTTCTCCGTAGAGCAGCTGAAGCGGGGCGGACTTGACAAAGAGTTTGGTGCTTTCATCAGGAACGCCGGTGCTGACGATCACCGCCAGATCGGCCTTGGCCATTTTCCGGTTTTCATTGGTGGTTTGGGCGTGGAACAGGTCGATGGTGGGTTCTTTCCAGCGGCTGGTTTCAAACACGAAAGTGCGGCCCTCCTTGACGGTGCGCACGCCGAACCCCATTTCAATTTCCTGGTCGTGTAGCGGCTCGGATTTGAATCCGTATTTCTGCTGGATACGATCAAGGGTTTGGTTGAGTTGGACTGTGGGGATGTTGTCGGCCCAGTGAGGCGAATCGTCCGCGCTTTCCACCCGGTTTTTTTTGAGCCGTCGGGTTTCCAAGCCGGCGAGGGCCATGGTGGTGGCGAAGAAGCCTCCTTGGGCGTTCACTGCCAGCTTGCCGCAGCTGGCCCAGTTGATGAGGGCAATGCTGTAAAGAGTGATCCAGCCGGCAAAGCCAAGTCCGAGGAGTTGCCAGGATTTGACCTGGGTGAGAAGGGGCGCTGAATTGGTCGCACGCATAATTCCACCTTTGACATAGCAGGTTTTCTGCCACCGGCTCATCCGGGTTTTTAACCGCTGTTTGCGACAAGAAATTTCCCAGATTGAGACCTCGGCAAAAGAATAGGAGCGACGCCTCGTCGCTTGCGCGACGGCTTGAAATCGTTGAAAAGACACAGGTTCTCGGCGACGAGGGCGTTGCCGCCACGCGTTTTGCAGAGGTCTCAGATTATGAGATTTCGGGTAATGGGCGGCGGCGGCTGGCCATTATCGTGTCTCGATACTATTCTGCGGCCCGGTTGCGGCTGTCCCGATTTTGGTGGCGACGGAGCAAATTTCCGGCGGCAGACCGTCTGGTAATTCGCGCTTCTGTGGTTCCTGACAGTCCGGACCGGGCAAATTTTCTTTAGTTCAATGGCTTTGCGACTATGCTGCGGCATCCGGTGCCCCGCCGGATTGATTGATGCATCCGATGAAATACGAATTAACACCCCATGCCAGGCAGGGTTTGTTCGCTTTCATTGCCGTGCTGGCGCTCACCGGCGGCATTGAAGGTTGGATGGGTCGTTCACTGCTCGGACCGGACGGCCGGCTCGGGGTTTGGGACGGGAACATTTGGAGCAGTGAGAATTCGCAACGCCTCGCGGACCCGTATTCTTTCTCGCATCTCGTGCACGGGATTTTATTTTACGCCGGACTGTGGCTGGTGGCGCGCCAGATTCCCGTCCGCCATCGGCTGTTGATCGCGCTGTTGCTGGAGGCGGGCTGGGAAATCCTCGAAAATTCGCCGCTCATCATCAATCGCTACCGCGAGGCCACCATCGCGCTCGGTTACGTGGGCGATAGTGTGCTGAATTCCTTAAGCGACGTCCTGATGATGACCCTTGGTTTTCTATTCGCCTGGCGCATGAAACCGTGGATCACGGTGACCGCCATCGTCATCATGGAAGTGAGCTGCGCCATTTGTGTTCGCGATAACCTGACCCTTAATGTCATCATGCTGGTTCACCCGTTCGACGCGATCAAACACTGGCAGATGGCGGGTGCGCCTGCCGGTTAAATTTACTTTTCTTCAAACCCATTGCCAGTATTGTTCGCTCCGGACAATTCTTGACGACATGAAAAGATTTTCCCCAAGCATCTATCTTTGCGCCGGACTGGCGCTTGCGCTGCTGTCATGCGCGCCCAAGCACGTCGCCAATCCGCAAAACCGGTTGAAGTGGAATCTGTCCGCCTTGACGAACGATTACCATGCCGTTGGCCGGAACAATTTGAAGTGGGACAAGGATGCCGAGGAAGCATTGACGCAATTCGCCCGCATCAACGCCGCCCCAAATGATGACCTGGAAGTGCGCCGTGATCTGGCGGGCAGTCTGGCGGATAGCGCCGTCAAGGCCGGCTGTGACGATCCGATGATCAAGTTCTTGCAGTGCCGCTACGCCGAAACGACCCGGAAGTTTCCGGAACGGCAGGAACAATATCGTGCGGTGGCCCGGGACCTGGAGGCCAGCGGCTACGCGCCGTTGTGGAAATTTTATGCCAACGCCGATGCCGCCGGAATCCTCTGGCAGCAGCGCGCCACGAATCTCTGGCCGGAAGTTCGGCATACCCGTGCACTGGCGGTCAATGATTTGAACCAGGCTTTGTCTGACCCGACACTGCCGATGGAGGAAGCGTGTCAGGCTGCCGAGACCCTGTTCCAGTTGCTCTCACGCAACACCCGCGAATTGACCAATGCCTACAACACGATTGAAACGACGCTGTTCAAAAACGGAGCGAAGTCCGCAGCGGCGTATGTGATCAAGGCGGACTTTTATTTACTCTATGCTTGGCGCGCCCGCGGCAATGGCAACGCGGACCAGGTGACGGAGGAAGGCTGGCGTCTCTTTAAGGAGCGGTTGGCCGAGTCGGAAAAAGCGCTGAACAAGGCGTGGTCGCTGGATCCGAACAGTGCACAAATCCCCGTGCTCATGATGTCAGTTGCCCTCGGGCAACAAAAGCCGCGCCCGGAGATGGAACGTTGGTTTCAGCGCGCAATGGAGCTGGAACCGGACAATTATCAGGCGTGTCGTAGCAAGCTGCATTTTCTCCTGCCGCAATGGTATGGATCGCGTGACGAGATGGTGGCGTTCGGCCGCAAATGCGTGGCCTCCACCAATTGGGGCGGGCATGTGCCGTTGACGTTGGTGGACGCGCACAGTGAGTTTTCCCGGACGCTACCCGACGCCGACACGCGACACGCTTACTGGCGGTTGCCCGACGTCTGGCCGGATATCAGGGACGGATACGAAAAATTTGCCCAGGCAAATCCCAACGCAACTGATTTCCGCTATCCGTATGCTGCCTATGCGTTCCGCTGCGGCCAATGGCAGGATTTCAATGAACAGATCAAGCTCATCCGGCAGAACGATGGCGTAGTGAATTACCGTTACTTTGGCGGCAAGGACGCCTTTGATAAAATGACCGAGTTCGCCGCGCATCCAGTCGTCGCCGATCCTGATCCTTGAAAGAACAGCCGGCGAATCTTCTCCGCCTCGATTGCTTTCCGCTGTTTGCTAAAACCTCCGGGCACGGCACATTCAGCACATGAGAGAAGCCAAGCCGCCGTCCGCCGGGGATTTTTCCATCGTCACTCGTTGAGCATCGGCGCAATTGGACTGCTCGCATTGTGGATCCTTTGCTACTGCTGCGTCGATCCGGCCACGCATCTCGGTTCATTCTTCGGCAACGCGATTGCCGACTGGAGCGGCTCGGTGATCATCATTCTCGGCACGAAGTATCTGCTGGAATTCCATTCTGCCGAAAGCCGCCGCGTGAAAGGGCGTTTGACCAATCCGGTGCTGGATTTTCTGTGGCGCCATTCGCTGCTGCTCTTCATCCTCGTGACCGGAATCGGCTGGGCGATCCTGTTCTGGAAAATGGACGCGCACAGCAAATGGGGCGAGGTGGTGGGCAACATCGTCTCAGAATGGGTGCAGATGGGCGGGCTGGTGTTCCTGACGAAGCGGCTGATTGAACGCGGCTCCAAGGAAAGCCGGTGAAGACGTCAGCAAACCTTTGATGAAATGGCCCGGTTTGCAATGCCAGCAACGGTCCTTGAATTCTCGCCATTAGGCCACGCGACAATGCTTGGATTATTCCTGACATTTGGCGAATCTTCTGGTGTCGTTTAACTAATGGTTGATCCGATGAAAGAGCCAGCCAAAATATCCGCCAGAGAGGTGACCAGCCCCGCCGTTTATTTTAATCGCCGGAACTTCATCCGTACGGGAATCCTGGCAGCCAGCGCCGTCGCCACCGGCATGGTTTACCGGCGGCTCAATCATGTGGCCACGGGCGAGATTAAAACTGCGCGCATCGAAGGATTGACCACGGCGGCGACGAATGATGTCAACGGCTTCCGGGTCGCCGAGCCGGAAACCTCGCTCCAGGACATCACGAACTACAATAATTTCTACGAGTTCTCCACCGACAAGGAAGGTGTCGCTTCGGCGGCTGCCAATTTTGAAACCAAAGGCTGGCAGATGTCCGTCGAAGGTTTGGTGCGGAAACCCAAAATCTTCGGCCTCGACGAAATTCTTAAAATCAGTCCGCCAGAGGAGCGCATCTACCGCATGCGCTGCGTCGAGGGCTGGTCCATGGTCATTCCTTGGGCTGGCTTTTCGCTGTCCAAACTGCTCGCGGTGGTCGAGCCGGCGAGCGATGCGAAGTTTGTCGCCTTCGAGACATTGCTCGACTCCAAACGCATGCCCGGCCAACGAAGTGATGTGCTCAACTGGCCATATGTGGAAGGCTTGCGACTGGATGAAGCGATGCACCCGCTCACACTGCTGGCCAGCGGACTGTATGGCCGGGCGTTGCCGCCGCAGGATGGCGCGCCCATCCGGCTGGTCGTTCCTTGGAAATACGGGTTCAAGGGCATTAAATCCATCGTGAAAATCAAACTGGTGGCAGCGCAACCGCGCACGACCTGGAACGAGGCTGCTCCGAATGAATACGGTTTTTACGCCAACGTGAATCCGCAGGTGGATCATCCGCGTTGGAGCCAGGCTACCGAGCAGCGCATCGGTGAATCCGGACGACGCCCGACGCTGATGTTCAATGGTTACGAAGAACAAGTCGGGCATCTCTACGCCGGGATGGATCTGCGCGCGAATTTCTGACGCATGAAAGAATCCGATCTTCGCTTCGCCCGGCTGCTCGTGCTGATCAATTGTGCCGTGCCGGCGGTGTTGCTCGGCTGGGACGCATGGCCCCATCAGCTCGGTGCCAACCCGGTGAACTTCGCCATCCTCACGACCGGGCTGCTGGCACTGATCTTTTTGCTGCTGACGTTGCTGGTGACGCCGCTGCGAAAGCTCTCCGGCTGGAACTGGATCATATTTTCCCGGCGCACGCTCGGACTTTACGCCTTCTTTTACGCCTCGCTGCACTTCCTGATTTTCTTCTGCTTCGACCGGTCGTTTAGCGTCTCCGGCACCTTGTCGGAAATGGTCAAACGCAAATATCTGATGGCCGGTGCCACCGGCCTGCTTGTCATGGTGCCATTGGCCGTGACCTCGACCAACGCCATGATCAAACGGCTGGGCGGCAAACGCTGGCGGGCGCTGCACCGGCTCGCGTATGTGGCCGCCGTCGCGGGCGTGCTCCATTATTACATGCAAGTGAAAGCCGACGTGCGCCAGCCGCTGGCATTTGCGACGGTGCTGGCCATCCTGCTCGGTTACCGGCTGGTGGTTTACTGGCGACAACGCAAGTCGGTGTCGGCGGCAGTCACCTCCGTCAAACCGAAGCCGGAAGTGTGAGCGGCGCAAAATGAGTCCGGTTGATTTCCCCTTCTTCAAAGCGGCCGGCGAATCAACTGGTTTAATCCAGGGTTAAGGCGCAGGATGGACCATGAAAAAACCAAGCCGGCCCGCCGCGTTCGTCCGCAACCACTGGCAGACGGTCAACTCTGGCGCATGGCGGAGGCGAATCTGCAGGTGGGCATGGTGGGCAAACTGCTGGTGCATTACAAACTGGGCAAGCCGGACGCATCGCCAACTCTTGCAGCGGCATTAAGACCATCGAGAAATATCTGAAAGCAAACAAGGCCGTGCTCGCCTGGCGACTGCAATCGTTGGTGACCATGGCGACGAGCCGGTGCATCCCGGCGGCGGAGGCGGCAGCGATGCGCCGACATTGGGAGAAACAGAAGTCGGTGACGGAAGATTTTATGCAGGCGTGTGAATGGGGCATCTTCCGGGGCGGGGCATTTCTGTGGGCGTTCGGCTGCTGGCTCGCCAGCGGGGAAGTGGTGCTGGCGGACGGCACCCTGGCGGCGGAGGCCGGTTAAGCGGGGAAGAATATCGTGCGGCGTCGGGTCGGCGCAGCGCGCCGACCCTGCCATTTCACGACTGCGATCTCACTGAGCCGGTTCTCATGTCGTCCAAGGCTCCCGGCCAGGAGGGACTGGTTTACGCCAGTTAAGATATTTTGACGGTGGAACGACGTCTGCGCTGTTCGAGCACCACCAGGAAAACCCCGAGGCCGCCCAAGATGCAGGTGCTGGGTTCAGGAACCGGCGCAACGAGGTTGTCATAATAGGCGGAATAGGTCACGCCCTGGGGATCCCCGGTCAAGCCATTTTCGTTATCAATCGCAAGACTGCCGAACGCCAAATTGCCGCCATTGCTGATTTCGGCGACCAGCGCACCATTCGCATAGAAATCAATGTCGGCGCTGGTGAATGTCATGTTGAACGTCATCCATGTGCCCCAATCAATGGTCGTGCCCAGGGAAACCCAATCTCCGCCACCAGGCAGGTTGTTGTCAAAATATTCGAGGGTCGGGTTGTTCCCGTTCAAATTCGAAAATCCGAAAATGGCGACCCAGGTCGGATCGGTGGCGGAGCCAAGCCACAGGCCAGTGCGAATGCGCGAGGACGTTTGCCAGGCCGGATCCAGATAGAGCTGGGTCTGAACGTAGTTAAGCGCGCTGCCGGCGCTCAAGGAGATGTCCTTCCGGTATCCCTGATAATCATAGAAATGATTGGCCTGGTAATCCGCCGCCGCCACGCCAATTTGCAATGCGTTGGCGCTTGAATTATTCACATCGGAGTGCGGGTTGGGCGAACTTTGGAAAATGGCCGAAGGATAGCGGTCCGGAGTCCACTCCGCTCCGATCGAATCAAAGGTGTCGGTGTTTAAAACAACTTCGGAACGGGCGCCGGTGCGGCGGCCAGTGAGACGATTCCCAAGATCAGGGACAGGGTTTTGCCGGGGATGATTTTCATTTCAGTGACTGTTTTGTTGCTGGTGATGTGTTAATGGTGTGTTTTCGAAAACAGGTCAGCGAGGAAGTTGGGATTGAGGATGGCCTGACATTTTTCCGGACGCATAGCATTTACAACACCAAGTATTCTTGTATTGACGATCAAGCGATTGCGAGGGATCGGTGCCCGCCCGCTGTCCCATAACTGGATTCTTTCTTTAAAAGCAGGACATGCGTGAAGTCAAAAATAGAAGGCGCCTTCCATCCTCATCCGATTTCGGCGTGACCCATCAGCGCCTTTGAATTTGTGTTAGTTCGTGGAATTCGCGTCAAAGCGCTTCGGGCCGTGGTTTCCCGGCGTTGAGCCGATGTCCTGTCAAATTTCCTTTTCATCACGCGTTTTCCGTTATCCTGCTGCGCTCTGATTTAAGACATAATGGACGCCGCACACCTACGCAATTTCAGCATCATCGCCCGCGGGCCAGGTTCCGCAATCTTATTTGGTTGATACCCGCAACCGTTCGGGTCAATAATTGCCATGCTTAACGAAGCTCGCCCTGATACCTCTGATCCAATTGCGCCAGCCAGAAATCGGATTCAAACCGGGCCGGTTCCGGAATGGGTGACTGAATGCCCCTATGATTCGGAATTTAAATCGGGATCGGACAATCACCTGACTTATCTTTTGTTTGACCGACAAGTCCACGCCGAACGACGGGAAACATTTGTTCATGTGGCGTTCCGGTTAGAGACGATGGAGGCCGTTCAGCATCAATCTCAATGGCGGCTGCAATATGAGCCCCGAACCCATTCCCACACCTTGCATTTCCTGAAGATCCGCCGGAATGGAGTCGAGATTGACCATTTGGATCTAAAGAAAGCACATTTTTTACAGCGCGAGGAAGGCCTGGACCGGCAAGTGATTCAAGGATGGTTCACCCTCATGCTGGTGCTTGAAGATGTGCGTCCCGGGGACATTTTGGAGTGGGCTTATACCCTGAAAGAAGATCTGCAGATTCTGCCGGAATTTTGCGAATCCTTCTTCAACCTGCCGGAATGGGTTTCCATTGGAAAATACCACTTCACGGCGCGTTTCAACCCGGCTCGCGCAGTGAAATGGAAGTCCTCCGCCGCCGAGTTAAAGCCGTTGGAAAGCACCGAGGATGGATGGACCGTCTGGAAATGGACGGCGGAAAAATACGTCGGAATGAAACGCGAACCCAACACGCCAGCATGGTATGTTTCCGCGCCTTGGATTCAAATTTCAGACTGTCCCGACTGGCAGACCGTGGCCAGAGCGGTTTGGCAAATGTGGGCGAAACAAAAGTCCGACACGCCGTTGGACGAACTCATCAACGAGATTGAGAAAGCAGGTCCCGGCCTTTCCGCGCGGATTGGAAAGGCGATTGAGTTGATTCAGGACGACTACCGTTACCTGAGTGTTAACCTGGAATTCGGCGGTCAGATTCCCACGCCGCCGGAAGTTGTCGCCCGCAGACGTTATGGGGATTGCAAAGACCTTTCGTTTCTCCTGGTAAATGTCCTGAAACAACTCGGAGTGACGTCCCGTCCGATATTGGTTCACACCGGCTTGAGAAAATCAGTCGGCGATGTCCTGCCGACGCCCGGGGTGTTTAATCATGTCATTGTGGAATTTGAAGCGGAAGGCAAGCGGCGCTGGATTGATGCCACCATGAAACGGCAGGGCGGGGGCGCATTCAACCGGGTCATTCACGATTTTGGATTGGGGTTGCCGGTCGATGCCGATGCGACCGGCCTGGTTGAGCCACCCCAAATTCCGGAGCAATCTCACCTCTATGAATTGCATGAAATCATCCTGGTGGACACCACCGGCGGCCCGTCTTTGGTTTCCATGGTCATCCGGGCCGAGGGATCGCAGGCGGAAATCTTCAGGCACCAGTTCGAAACCATGGGGATGGAAGAGATGGCCAAGCAAGGGCTTCAGAATTGCGCCAACCGGTTTGGCCAGGCCACCCGGATTGGTTCGCTCCAGCGTCGGGATGACAAGTCCAGCAATCAATTCTTCCTGGCGGAAACTTTTGAAATTAACGGATTCATCCATGCGCTGCCGGATGGCCAGCGGTGTCAGTTTCGGATTCCAAGTTACTGGATCAACCAGTCATTGGTGATGCCGGAAAAAAAAGAACGACGGACACCCTTCGCCCTGCCGTATCCGTATCAGGTGGTTCATATCATGGAAGTTCAGTCCCCCCTCCTCCAGCATACGAGCGGTCGTCAGATTCAACCGCGTTTTTTCCGCGATAATCCATTTGTTCAATTCAACCGGAAAAGCAAAGCCGGCTCCCAGTATTGCATGATGACCTTGTCGCTCACCGCCTCGGCGGATTCCGTGTCCGCCGACCAGCTCGAAAAGCACCGTGCTTTCGTGGAGGAGATATGGAAGGAATCTGCCTGGCACATGATTTTGTCATTGGGTTATTCCAGGATTAAACCCGGGCGAAACTTTGGGATGCTTCCCGCCCCCGTCTCAACGACGCCCCTTGCTAACCAGTCTCAAATCACGGTGATCAACACCCCGGCTTCACCCGGCATCAACCAGGTGGCACCTTCGATTCAAGCCGGAGTGAATGACCGATCAAAGTCCACGCCCCAAGCCTTGACCCAATCAGCCAGGTCCCCTCAAAAACGTCGCCGCCAGAGCCATCAGCACCGGCCAAGCGAGCGGCGAGGGGTTCCGTTATGGGTGAAGATCGCAATGATTGTTTTCGCCCTCGCTCTGTTCATCTTAATTCTGATTTTGGTGGGAAAACTCAAACCCTGAACGCCTGCCCGGTTCAGGTAGGGTGACGCCAAAGCGTAGCTCATGCATAAAGCCAACGAGCAGTCTCTGGCCGTTCTCGTTTCATTGGAACACATCCGTCAAATTTCCTTTTCATCACGCGGTTTCCCGGTATTCTGCTGCGCTCTGATTTAAGATATAATGGACGCCGCACACATACGCAATTTCAGCATCATCGCCCACATTGACCACGGGAAGACCACGCTCTCGGACCGTCTCCTGCACATGACCGGCACCGTCGCCACGCGCGACATGTCGGATCAGTTGCTCGACGCGATGGATCTGGAGCGCGAACGCGGCATCACCATCAAGGCGCATCCGGTCACGATGCTTTACAAGGCCAGGAACGGCGAGACTTACGAGTTGAACCTGATTGACACGCCCGGCCACGTGGATTTCTCCTATGAAGTCTCCCGCAGCTTGAGCGCATGCGAAGGGGCGCTGCTGGTCATTGACGCCGCGCAGGGTGTCGAGGCGCAGACGGTGGCGAATTATCACCTCGCCTCCAAGCTGAACCTCACGATCATTCCCGTCATCAACAAGATTGATCTCGGGCACGCGAACGTCCCACAGGCCAAGCAGCAGTTGGAGGACGTGCTGGCGATTCCCGCCGAATGGGCGATCCCGTGCAGTGCCAAACAGGGCATCGGCATCGAGGACATTCTTGAGGCCATCATCGCCCGCGTGCCGCCGCCCAAACCCACGGGCGAACAGAGTTTGCAGGCCTTGGCGTTCGACTCCTATTATGACACCTACAAGGGCGTCGTGACGCACGTCCGCGTGTTCAACGGCGAGATCAAGCCGGGCATGATGGTCAAGTTGTTGCACTCCGGCAAAAACGTCGAGGTCAAGGAAGTCGGCAGCTTCAATCCCAAGCCTTACGTCCGCGAAAAATTGGAAGTGGGCGAGACGGGTTATTTCACGGCGAACATCAAGACTGCGCAGGAAGTGAAGATGGGCGACACCATCACCGACGCGCGCCATCCTTCGGGCGAACTGCCGGGCTTCAAGGAGATTCACCCGATGGTGTTCAGCGGGATTTATCCCATCAACACGGCGGATTATGAGCATTTGAAATCCGCGATGGCCAAGCTGCAGTTGAACGATTCGGCGTTCGTCTATTCGTCGGAAACGTCGGTCGCGCTCGGGTTTGGATTCCGCTGCGGATTCCTCGGCCTGCTGCACCTGGAGATCGTGCAGGAACGGTTGCGTCGCGAATACGACATGGACATCATCGCAACGTATCCCAGTGTCATCTACCGTGTGACCATGAATGACGGCACGCTGAAGGAGATTGATAATCCGGTGTTCATGCCCGACCCCAGCCACATCGCGAAGATCGAGGAGCCGATGGTGAAGGCCTTCGTGATCTGCCCGAACGAATGCATCGGCGACATGATGGCGTTGATCTCGGAAAAGCGCGGCGCGCTCGATCACACAGAAACCTTGGACGCGCGGCGCGTGATGCTGACAAGCCGGCTGCCGCTGAACGAAATCCTGATTGATTTCCATGATCGCATCAAAAGCATGACGCGCGGTTTTGGCTCGATGGATTATGAGTTCGACGGCGAATTGGAGTCGGACATGGTGAAGCTCGACATGCTCGTGAACACCGAACCGATGGACGCTTTTTCCTGCATCGTGCATCGCTCGAAGGCGGAGGGCAGGGGACGCACGCTGGCGGAGAAGTTGAAAGAGGTCATTCCACGCCAGCAGTTCCAGGTGAAAATTCAGGCGGCCATCGGCGGCAAGATTGTTGCGTCCGAAATCATCAGCGCGTTCCGCAAGGACGTGACGGCGAAATGCTACGGTGGCGACGTGTCGCGCAAACGCAAGCTGCTGGAGAAGCAGAAAGAAGGTAAAAAACGCATGAAATCCATCGGCAACGTGGACATCCCGCAGGAGGCGTTCATTGCGGTGCTGAAATCGTGAACCCCACTCAAAACTATGACCAAGAATAAATGGTATCGGGCGCTGGGATTTGTGATGGTGCCGCTGGGATTATTTTTGACCATATCCGCTTTGGTTGAGCAAGGCCGGCCGGTTGGAGCGATTCCTTGGGTCAAGCTTGGGCCATTTGGCCTGATGAGCGTCGTTGGTGGTGTGGGTCTCTTGTTTCTGCCGGACAAAATCAAATTCAAATGAACGGAAACAAATCCAGACCCGTCAGAGTGAGGGAATATTTATGACAATGTTACGCTGGTTCATGTCCGCCACCGTCCGGGACGCCGCCGCGATGCGGAAACATGTCCGCCGCATGCTGTCCGCCCAGCGTGATCTGCTTCCAGCGCCAGCGATGGCCGGCGTCATGGCCGCCATCAATGCCCTGGATGAAACCCTCCAGGAAAAGCACGCGGGCAAAATCCGGATCAAGATGGAGGAACTGGAGTTTGCCGCCAACAAATGGCTCAAGCCGTATCCGAACGCCGCCTGGCGGGAGAACGTGGAGGTCCTGCTCGTTGCGCTCGCGGTGGCGATGGCCATCCGCACTTTTTTTATCCAGCCGTTCAAGATTCCGACCGGTTCGATGCAGCCGACGCTGTTCGGGGTGACGTCGGAGCCGGATTTCAGCCATTACGATTCCTGGAAACCGCGTGAAGCGGTCATCGCGCAATTGAACGAGCAGGTGAAATTGCGCAATGCACTCGTCATCCCGACCGGATTGCAGCGCATCAAGGAATGGTTTGAAGGGATTTCCTATCTGCATGTCACCGCGGCGGCGGAAGGCACGCTGCAATTGGGCAAGCTGCAGCGCTTTTTAATCTTCAACCTCTGGCAATCCTACTCGATCGGCGGCGTCGAAATGAAGATGTGGTTTCCGCCGGATTTTGGCGAGCAGCCGCTCGATAAACGTGCCGGCCTGTATCTCAACCCGGAACATGTTTATCATCCGGGTGAGGACATCATTAAAATCAAGGTCAGTGCGGGGGATCATTTGTTCGTGGACCGGCTGACTTATAATTTCCGCAAGCCGACGCGCGGCGAGATTTTGGTGTTCGAGACCAAGGGCATTGATCACCCGATGATGAAACAGGACCAGTTTTACATCAAACGCATGGTGGTGATGCCTGGGGATCACGTGTCCATCGGTGACGACCGGCATCTGGTCATCAACGGCCAGCGCCTCGACGCCTCGACCCCGCACTTCGCGAACGTTTACGGGTTCAATCCCGCCACGCCCCCGCGCGACAGCGAATTTTCCGGCCACGTCAACAGCGCCGTCGCGGAGAAATTTGGTTTGTACCCCAACATCGCGCCGCTCTTTCCTGACGCGCAGACGGTGTTCACCAACGACTCCGATTCCTACATGGTGATGGGTGACAATACTTGCAACAGTTTTGACTCGCGCGCCTGGGGGCCGTTCCCGGCCAAAAACGTCATCGGCAAATCCTTCTTTGTCTACTGGCCGATCACCTCGCGTTTCGGTTGGGGCAATCAGTGAAATGAAACCCGGAATTATGGATTCTTGGATTGATGGATAATGGGGCATCCATTTATCCATGTATCCACTGATCCAACGATCCATTTTTGAATGAAAGAAACGGTTTTGATCACCGGCGCCTCTTCCGGCATCGGCCTGGAACTGGCGAAATGTTTCGCAGCGGACAAGTGCCGATTGATCCTCGTCGCCCGCAACACCGAAGCGCTGGAGACGCTAGCGAAGGAACTGCGCCTGGCCCACCAGATCGAAGCGCGGGTGCTGACCGCTGATCTTTCCCGGCCGGAAACTCCCGGGCGGATTTTTGAAGAATTGCGCGCGGCAAACATCAGCGTGGATGTCGTGGTCAATAACGCCGGCTTCGGCGCCAACGGTCTGTTCGCTGAAATCTCCCTGTCGCGACAGCTCGAAATGCTGCAGGTCAACATCACCGCCCTGACGGAACTGACCGGATTGTTTTTGCCCGGCATGATCCAACGCCAGCGCGGCGGGATTCTCAACGTCGGATCCGTCGCCGGATTCCAGCCCGGACCCGGCATGATGGTTTATTACGCGACCAAGGCGTTCGTGTTGTCGTTCACCGAGGCGCTGGCCGAGGAACTGCAAGGCACCGGATTGAAGGTCTCCGTTCTGTGTCCTGGCCCTACCGAAAGCAATTTCGGCAATGTTGCCCGCGGAAAAAAAGTCCGGCAGCTCAAGACCGGCAAGATGACTTCGGAAGCTGTCGCGGTTTACGGGCACCGCGCTTTCCGGAAAGGCAGGATTACCGCCGTTCCCGGGCTGCAGAACAAAGTCTTCATCTTGTTGAACCGGATTTTGCCCCGCACGATTCCGCGCAAAATCGTCAAGTTATATAATCGAACGACGGAATAAGCCTGATGAAGCGCGGGCTTCAGCCCGCCTCACCGCCCATTGCAGTGCAGTCCGAAACAATCTGACTTGTCTGACGGTTCAAGGCTTGAAGCGGCGTGAACGCCGCGCTCCGTTCACAGCGTCGAAAATGACTCGTCCAAAACTTCCAGCAAGAAATCCGCATCCGCCTGGGTGATGCACATGGGCGGTGCGAACCGGATCGTCTGTCCCCACAAGCCGCCCTTGCCGATGAGCAAACCCAGTTCACGCGCTTTTTCCAACACCATCGCGCATTCCGCCGACGCCGGAGCTTTCGTGTCACGATCCTTCACCATCTCGATGCCGATCATCAAACCCTTGGCGCGCACGTCACCGATGATTTTATGTTTCTCTTTCAGCTTGTTCAGTCCGGTCTTGATGTAAGCGCCGAGTTTGAGCGAGTTCGCCTGCAGATTGTCCTTCTCGATGACTTCCAGAACGGCCTTGCCCATCGCACTCACGACGGGATTGCCGCCGAACGTGTTGAAATGGATTTTGCCCGTGAGTGACTGCGCAATCTTATGCGTCGTCACCACGGCCGCGAGCGGACAGCCGTTGCCGATGCCCTTCGCCATCGTCACGATGTCGGGAATCACGTCCTGCGTTTCAAAGCCCCAGAAATGCGTGCCGGTTCTGCCGAAACCGGTTTGCACTTCGTCCGCGATGCAAACACCGCCGGCCGCGCGGACGTATTCGTAAGTCTGCTTGAGATAACCCTGGGGAAATTCCACGAAGCCGCCGACGCCTTGGATGGATTCGGCGATGAAGCCTGCGACCTTGCCGGGCGTGGCAAAATCAATGACCTCTTTCACGTCGTTTGCGTATTTCAGGCCCGCGTTTGCGTCATCGTAGCCAAACGGCCCGCGATATTGATACGGCGCGAGAGCGTGATGCACGCCGAAGCTATGCGGCACGTTGTATTTCCAGGTGCTGTGCGCCGTGACGCCCATGCCGGAGGCGTTGCCGCCGTGATACGCATTGCGCAACGCGATGATGTCGTAATTCTGGGTGTAGGCGCGGGCCATGAGCAGCGCGAGATCGTTAGCCTCCGAACCGGAGTTCACGAAATAAACCGCCTTCAAGTCGCCCGGCATTTTTGACGCGAGCTTCTCGGCATATTGCGCGACGTTCGGATGCAGGTAAATGGTCGTGGAGTGCTGGTAAAGCTCGCTTTGCTTGTTGCCCGCGGAGATGACGTGCGGATGGCAATGTCCCACGCTGATCGTCACGATGCCGCCGAGTCCGTCGAGATAACGTTTGCCCGAGTCGTCCCAGACATATTGCATGGAACCCTCGACGACCATGAGTGGCTTTTTGTAATACAGAAAAATGCCAGGATTCATGAACTGCTTGCGCAACGCGAGCACTTCATCAGCGGACGGGCCGGAGTATTTTATCGGGGTATGACTGGTCGGGGGTAACGGGATGTTTTTCATAATGTAAAACGCGTATCGTTTCTGTTCCTTTTAATTTGGGCGGCCATCTTGGCGGTTTTGCGCGAATTGTTCAACGCTGAAACTCACAGCTTCGGGGCAAGCTTGCGTCCAAGCAGATAAACCACAAATGCCACGGCGAAACCGATGAACCATGCGTAATTATACAGATGTGCGAGAAAGGGTGGAACGCTGTCGGCATTGAGCAGTTTCACGTTGACGAGAAACCCGGGCAGACTCGGCAACGCCCCAAGCACCAGCGCGATCAGCGCCACCCAGCTGATGCCATTGGTGAAACGATATTCGCCATTGGTTTGGTAGAGTGCGGCCACGTGGAGCTTGCATTTTCGGCAGACAAAATAATCGGCGATCAGAATTCCGCCAATCGGACCCAGCAAAGCGCTATAGGCGATGAGCCAGGTGAAGATGTAGCCGTTCGGGTCGGCTACGAGTTTCCACGGCATCATCAGGATCCCAACGATGCCGGTGATGAATCCGCCGATGCGGAACGAGATCTTCTTCGGCGCGAGTTGCGCGAAATCATTGGCCGGACTGACGACGTTCGCCGCAATGTTGGTCGCCAGCGTGGCGATGCAGAGCGCGAGCATGGCGACGACCAGCACGATGGGATTGGTGAATTTCGTCAGCACGTCCACCGGATTCCAGATCGGTGCGCCATAGATGATGGTCGTGGCCGAAGTCACGGCGACGCCAATGAATGCGTATAAAGCCATCGTCAGCGGCAGGCCGAGCGTCTGGCCAACGACCTGGTCGCGCTGAGATTTGGCATAGCGCGAGAAGTCGGGGATGTTCAGCGAGAGCGTCGCCCAAAAGCCGATCATGCCCGTCAGTGCCGGGAAAAAATAAGGCCAGAACTGGCCGGCCTTCGGCTGGCCCACGTCAAATGCCGACGGCTGCGACAGGATCGGCCCGAAGCCGCCCGCCGCGCGCCACGCCCACCACAGCAGCACCAAGCCAAGCGCGAGGAGCAGGGGAGCCTTGATGTTCAGCAGCCAGCGGATCGTCTCGATGCCGCGATAAATGACCCACATGTTGATGCCCCAGAAAAACAGGAAGCACAGGAATTGTCCGCCCGTGATGCCGAGCCAGTTCGTCGCGACTGCGGCATGTAGATTGAAAATCGTCACGCAGATTTTGTAAATCGCCTCGCCGCCGATCCACGTCTGGATTCCAAACCAGCCGCACGCGACGAGCGCGCGGAGAATGGCCGGCACATTCGCGCCCTTCGTTCCGAACGACGCGCGGCAATAGACCGGAAAAGGAATGCCGTAGAGTGTTCCGGCGTGCGCGTTGAGCACCATCGGGATCAGCACGATGAGGTTGCCGAGAAAAATCGTGAGGATGGCCTGCCACCAGTTCATGCCGCCGCCGATGAGTCCCGACGCGAGCATATAGGTCGGGATGCACGCGGACATGGAGATCCACAGCGCGGCGAAGCTCAACATGCCCCACTTGCGTCGCGCTTGCGGCACGGGCGCGAGGTCGGCATTGAACAGCCGGCTATGCTCGATGCCGGCCTCGACATCAGGCGCATTGGCGGCCAGGCCGGAAGGAATGGCGCTCATGTTTGGTTTAAATCTGATTTTCCTTGCTTCGCTTCGTTGAAATTAGAACTGACGCGGCAAAGCGAATCAAGCTTTGGTTCTTATCAAACACATCGAACGAAAGTTTGGGAATGGCGGATGTTTTATGCGTGAGCTTTTTGACTTCGATCGTTTCACGGCTTCACCTTCAACCCTTCCCGTTTGGCAAGTTCGCGCTGGCGGTCGTCGAGGCTGACAAATTCCGGCGTGCCGGTGATGAACGCGGCGGCGACATGAAAAATGTCGAGCGTGCGGCAGCCGATTTCGGCGGCGTGACGGGCGGAGAGTTGCGCGGCGCGATCGTGAATTTCGGCGAGCGAGTAGTCCGGGCGCTGCCAGCGGCCAGTGGCGATGTCCTCGTCAAACGCGGAGAGCGAGGCGTGGAGTTCGTCCGCTGTGATTTCGCGACGAAACAGTTTCAGGCGCAGCGCCGTGCGGACTTCGATCTCTTGCCAGTGGGTCAGCGCGTAAGGCGCGGTGCCGGCGGAAACGAGGCGGGCGGCCTCGGCACTGTTCGACTCCTGAACATAGAGTTTTGTGATGACGGCGGAGCCGAAATAGGCGTTCATCACCGGTCGCCGCGCAGTTCACTGATGAGGCTCTGGCTGTCGCCGGTGGTTTTGTTGCCGTAGATACTGCGCAAGCGGGCGAGAAATTGTTCCTCTGTCAGTCCCTTGACGTGGCCAGCGGCAACACTCTCAATCCGCTGAACGCCTTCGGTCACGGCGTCTTTGAGCGCTGCGGGTGCAGCCACGCTTTCCATCAAGCGACGAGCCAGTTCCAATCGCTCATCGGCGGGAAGCTCCAGCGCGGCTTTTGACAACTCGGCGGCAGACATAGGGCTAATCTACTTTGACACCGGCGCAAGGCAAGCAGGCTTATTTCAAAAATGCCCAGGCTTGTGCTGGAGGAATTTCCCGCTCACACCTTGACCAATGTTTTCACGCAATAGGTATTGAGGCTTTCGCCGGCGGCAATGGCCTTGGCCGCCAGTCGACGGTGCAACGCCGGTTCAAGCCGGAGCACAAATTTACCGCTGAATTTCTTTTTATTCAGCGGTTCGGGCAATGCCTTGCCGCCGGTTTCCAGAATTTCAATCCATTCCGCCACGATCCGGCACAGCTCGGCATAGACCTTGGCCTCGTCCTTGCCGTGGCAGCATTGACCAATCAGCGGTGGCGCGCTGCCGACGTAGCAGTCGTCCTCGTCGCTCCATTCCACGATCTTGTGGTAATGCGCCGCTTTCGTTTTGGATCCGTTCCGTTTCATTTTTGGCTTGCTTCAATCTGCCGCCGCACCTGGCGTTCCTGATAAGGATGCGCGTCCTGCCCCGGATTCCCGCTCAACGTGACGCGCGGCCCTTTGGGATGCTGAAAATTCCGATGACTGCCTTTACCGCCCCGGTTCACAAACCCCGCCTTTTCCAGCTCGGCAATCAATTGTCGCAGCTTGCGCGGCATTTCAGTATCGTTTTAGTATCACACCTAATTGCGCGTGTCAACCGGCTCAAAAATGGCTCGGCTTGCGCTGGAGAAATTTCCCGTGACCGTGCTTGCCGACGAATTTGCCGTCGCGCACCGCCACTTGTCCGCGCACGGTGACGACACTCGGCCGGCCTTCGATTTTCCAGCCTTCAAACGCGCTGTAATCGAGATTCATGTGCTGCGTCTTCACGGAAATTTTGCCGCGATAGTCCGGGTCATACACCACGAGGTCGGCGTCCGCGCCGGGCCGGATCGTGCCTTTGCGCGGAAACAGATCGAACGTCTTCGCGACCTGCGTGCTGGCGACGTTCACGAGCGTGTGCAGGTCAATCTTGCCTGCCTTCACGCCGTAGGTGTAGAGCAGGTTGATGCGTTCTTCGAGCGATGGAATGCCGTTGGGAATCTTGGTGAAATCATTTTTGCCCATCTCCTTCTGCTTCCGAAAATCGAATGGCGCATGGTCGGTGGCGACGGTGGAGATGAATCCCTTTTTCAAACCGTTCCAGAGAACTTCCTGGTTGGATTTGTCGCGCAACGGCGGGGACATGACGTATTTCGCGCCCTCAAATTTGGGCTTCTCCGCGTAGGTCTTGTCGAGCGTGAGATACTGGATGAGCGTCTCAACGGTGACGCGCACGCCGCGCGCTGACGCGTGCATGGCCTCTTGCAAGGCATCAGCACAACTCAGGTGAACGATATAAGTCGCCGCGCCGGTGAGTTCGGCAAAGGTCATCAAATGATGCACGCCCTCGGCCTCGACGCGCGTGGGGCGGCTGGGCTCGTGAAATTCCGGACCGGTTTTGCCGTCGGCAATCAATTCCTTGCAGCGTTCGCTGACGAGCGTTTCGTTTTCGCAATGCGCGGTGACGATGACGCCCAGTTTCTTGGCCAGCTTGAGCGTGCGATATAACTCCGTGTCATCAATGCCAAAAGCGCCCTTGTAAGCGAGGAAGATTTTGAACGAGCTGATGCCGCGCTTCACGATCTCGCGAAGCTGCTTCTCGGTCTGGTCGTCAAACTTCGTCACGCCCATGTGAAACGTGAAGTCGCAGGCGGATTTGCCGGCGGCCTGCTTCATCCACAACTCAAAGCCCTCCAGCGTGTCGTCCTTGCGCGCGGGGCAGCACATCTCGATGAGCGTCGTCGTGCCGCCAACCAATGCGGCTTCGCTCCCAGTGAAGTAGTCATCCTTCGCCATTGTGCCCATGAACGGCAGGTAAATGTGCACGTGCGGATCAATGAAACCGGGAAAGACAAACTTGCCCTTGGCGTCAATCACCTCCACGCCTTTCGGCGGCGTGATGCCGCGGTCAATGCGCGTGATGGTTTCGTTTTCGCAATAGATGTCCGCGACGTAGCGTTCGCTGGCCGTGACGATTTCACCGTTTTTGATGAGGAGTGCCATAAAATCTTAACCACGGATTAACACGGATGCACACGGATGAGGAGAACAGATTTAGATTTCATATCCGTGTTAATCCGTGGTTGAAATTACTTTTTCTCCGTATGCCAAATATCGCCCTCGCCGTAGCTGAACCAACGACTGGTCGTGACTTTTTGCTGCGTGAAGAATTGCACGCCTTCGCGCCCTTGCATGTGCAGGTCGCCGAAGAAGGATTCATCCCAGCCATTGAACGGGAACCACGCCATCGAGGCGGGCACGCCGATGTTGATGCCGATCATGCCGGCCTTGGCGCTGTGCTTGAACTCGCGCGCGGCCTTGCCGCTACGCGTGAAGATGGACGCCCCGTTGCCATACATTGACTTGTTTGCCAGTTCAATCGCCGCCCCCAGATCTTCCATGTGCATCACGTTCAGGACCGGACCAAAAATTTCCTCCTTGGCCACGGTGGTGCCGCTCTGGACGTGGTCAAGAATCGTCGCGCCGACATAAAACCCGTTCGGTGCCTCGCTGACTTTTAAACCGCGCCCGTCCGCGAGCACCTTCGCGCCTTGCTGTTCGCCGATGCCGATCAACTCCTGCACGCGGTCGCGATGCTGGCGCGAGATGACGGCGCCCATGTCCGGCTGCGCTTCGCGATCGGTCGGGCCAACCCTGATCCGCTTCGTCGCCTCAACGAGCGTGGGCAAAACCAGTTTCTCCGCCGCGCCAACCACCACGGCGGTGGAGCCCGCCATGCAGCGCTCACCCGCGCAGCCGAACGCGGCTTCGATGACGCCGCGCGTGGAGTTTTCCACGTCGGCGTCGGGCATGATGATGACGTAGTTCTTCGCGCCGCCGTTCGACTGCACACGCTTGCCGTGCTTCGTCCCGGTCTCGTAGATGTGGCGTGCAATCGGCGTCGAGCCGACGAACGAAATCGCCTTCACCTTCGGGTGCGTGAGCAGTGCGTCCACGACTTCGCGTCCGCCGTGAACAATGTTCAGCACACCTTTCGGTAGTCCGGCTTTTTCAAGCAACTTTGCGATCTTGATGGCGGTGAGCGGAACCTTTTCGCTCGGCTTGAGCACGAACGTGTTGCCGCACGCGATGGCGATGGGATACATCCACAGCGGCACCATTGCGGGAAAATTGAATGGCGTGATGCCGACGCACACGCCGAGCGGCTGGCGGATGGCTTCGCAATCAATGCCGCGTGCGATGTTCTCCAGCACCTCGCCCATCATCAGCGACGGCACGCCGAGCGCGAACTCGATGACCTCCATGCCGCGCTTCACGTCGCCGCGCGATTCCACGAGCGTCTTGCCGTGCTCGCGCGTGTTGCTGCGCACGATGTCCTCAAAGTTTTCCTCCATCAACATTTTGAATTTGCCGAGAATCCGCGCGCGCTCGACGGGCGGCGTTTCCATCCACGCCGGAAACGCGGCGTGCGCAGCTTCGACGGCGGTGTTTGCGTCTGCGAGGTTTCCGGCCGGACATTCAGAAATCACTTCGCCGATGGAAGGATTAAAAACAGGGGTGCGCGCGGTTGTGGATTCAATCCATTCGCCGCCGATAAAATTGGGACAGGGTTCAAGTGTTTTGCTCATAAAAAATCAAATTAACGTTTCTCAATAGGAATGACACGTCGCTCACCTGTGCCGTTATATTGCGACAGCGGGCGAATGAGGCGATTGTCCGCGAGTTGCTCCATGATGTGCGCCGTCCAGCCGGTGATGCGTGCCATTACGAAGAACGGCGTGAACATGTCAATGTCGAAACCCATCATGTAATACGCCGGACCGCTCGGAAAATCGAGATTCGGGTGGATGTTCTTCTGCTCGCGCATCGTCGATTCCAGGATGTCCGCAATGTCGAGCCACTTGGACTGCCCGGTGAACTCCGCCATCTTGCGCGCGTATTTTTTCATGGTCGGCACGCGCGAATCGCCGTTCTTATAGACGCGGTGACCGAAGCCCATCACCACGCGTTTTTCGCGCAGCGCGGTGAGCATCCATTCTTTCGCGCGCGACGGCTCGCCGACTTCCAGCAGCAGGTGCATCACCGCCTCGTTCGCACCGCCGTGCAACGGTCCTTTGAGCGACGCGATGCCGGCGACCACGCCGCTGTAGATGTCCGATAAACTCGACACCACTGTGCGCGCCGTGAAGGTGGAGGCGTTGAAGCCATGCTCGGCGTAAAGGATCAGCGACACTTCAAACGCATGGATGACTTCCGGCGCGGGCACTTTGCCGAAAATCATGTGGAAGAAATTCTCCACGAAACCGAGGTCGCTGCGCGGCGGAATAAAATCCTGGCCTTTCCGCAGCCGGTAAAACGCCGCGATCATCGTGGGAATCTTCGCCATCATGCTGACGGAACGCTTCAGATTCGCTTCCTGGGAGCGCTGGCGTCCCGCCGGTGTACTGATGTCATCTTTGCTTAACTCCACGTCTTCCATTCCGAGGAAACTCACCGCCGTGCGTAACGCATCCATCGGGTGCGCCGTGCGCGGAGTTTTTTGAATCACGGACAGGAGGTCTTGGCTGATGTCGCGTTGACCGCGACCGAGCGCCATGAAGTCGGCGAGCTGCTTCGCCGTCGGCAGTTCGCCATGCCACATGAGCCACGCGACTTCTTCAAAGTGACAATGCTCGCACAGTTCCTGAACCGGATACCCGGCATAAACCAGTGAATTGATCTCCGGCATCACTTTCGAGATGCGCGTCGTGTCCACCACCACGCCGTCCAAGCCGCGATGGATGATTGTTTCGTCGCTCATAATTTTAAAGTTCCAAATTCCATGCTCCAACATCCAGAGAAGCTCCAAACCTCAGCATCCAAACCAAGTCGCACGTTGCATGTCTTGGAGCCTGGTGCTTGAAGTTAGCTTGGAGGTTGGTGTTCGGATGTTTCATTTTACACCACTCGTCACAATTTGAAATTGAACACGTCTTTGTCGAACTTCGCGTAATCCTCGTAACGTAACAGTTCGTAAAGCTCCGCGCGCGTCTGCATTTTGCCGACAACCGACACCTGGGTGCCGTCACTCTTGATCGTCGCCAGCCCATCCTCAATGGCTTTCATCGCCAGCCGCAGCGTCGTCACCGGATAAATCACGATGTTGATGCCGAGATCGGAAAGTTGTTTCGCCGTCAGCAATTGGCTTTTGCCAAACTCGGTCATGTTCGCGAGCAGCGGAACCTTGATGGCCTTGCGGAACTTCTCAAATTCGGCTTCATCCCCCAACGCTTCCGGGAAAATCGCATCCGCGCCGGCGTCCACGTAAGCTTTCGCCCGCGCAATCGCGCCGTCCAAACCTTCGGCAGCCCGCGCATCCGTGCGTGCCATGATGAGAAAATTGCCATCGCGCCGCGTGCCGACGGCAGCACGGATCTTCTCCACCATCGCCTGCGTGGTGACGAGCGACTTGCCGTCAAGATGACCGCAGCGTTTGGGATTCACCTGGTCTTCCAGATGGCAGCCGCACAGTCCCGCGTCCTCGAGCGTTTGGATCGTGCGCGCCATGTTTAACGGCTCGCCAAAGCCCGTGTCCGCATCAATCAGCGCGGGCAAATCCGTCGCGTGCGCAATCGCACCGCCGCGCGTGGCGACTTCGGACAGCGTTGTCAATCCGATGTCCGGCAAGCCCATGTCCGCCGACAGTGCCGCGCCTGAAATATAAATACCGTCAAAGCTGTGCCGCTGAATCGCCATCGCCACGAGCGGCGAGAATGCCCCGGGCATGCGCAGGAGTTTGCCGGATTTGAGCGCCGCGCGGAATTCCTTGCGCTTGTCGGAAGCGGCTTTCGTGGCTTGGAGCATGGCTTTATTTGTTTTGCTTGTCCGTGATAAATTTTTTGGAACACTCAATTAACTTTTGTTCCGCGTCTGGAGATTTTCGTTCCGAATAAAACATTTCCATGTTCAGAAGAATGTGCCCGGGATTCAGGCAGATTGTTGATTGATTTTGTAGTTCAGCTTGGATGCCAGCCTGTTTGAGCAAATTTAAAGAACTTTCAACAAAGGCGGTGAAATCCCTTTTTGATTTCTCCATCGCCAGCCTTGCTTTTGGAGTTTGCATCACCTTCAGACGATCAGCAGCATCTCGGGCCACAAATGAATCCTCGTCGTCAAGAAAAGGAACTATTTGATCAACCTGTTCGTCGCCAAAAAGCCACATTGCAAACCGACAGGCATCATTTCGACTGACGTCTTTGTAGCTTGAAGCGTTCTTGACTAATTCTTGAGCGATTGCAATATCTTGGCTCGTTCGCGTGTCGGACTGAAAATCTCGCGCCAAGTCATTCAGCCAGAAATCATCACCGCTGGCATCTACTCGAATCTTTTCAAAAAAACTTTCAATGCTTCTGAACTTTATCTTCGCCGAGTCGTCGTGATTAACTTGAACAATGTATCCGACAAGAGGGGCGCTGCAACAGACACACCAGGGGTTTGAATCGTTGTTGT
Source organism: Verrucomicrobiia bacterium (assembly GCA_035577265.1). Taxonomy (GTDB): domain Bacteria; phylum Verrucomicrobiota; class Verrucomicrobiia; order Limisphaerales; family UBA11358; genus UBA11358. The sequence continues at coordinate 74,364 of DATLVR010000133.1, forward strand.
CTAGAATCGGAAAGTATCCCCAAGTTTGGGTAATCCCGAACTCGCGGAGGTTCTGGAAGTATTTGAGTGATTTCTCCAATGACAGGATCTCGACCGACTGTTTCTTGAAAAGCTTTCCATCTGACTCTGAAATAAATTTTCGATAGCTGGCTGGAAATTTTAGTCCGGTAGCCGTCTCAGCTTCCAGAATCCTTGACTCTGGTGCGCCCTGATTCTTTCCAAATAGTCCGCCGAGCATGCTCATGTTTATTAGGGTTAAAAGATTCCCCTTTGGTCGCGTGTCGCGCAAGTCAGTTTGTTCGGCGGCAACACGACATTTAACTCGCTAACTTCAGCTGCGGAGAGCTGCGGTAGCCGCTGAACCAGATTCAAAAACCGTTTTGATTCATCAGGAGAAATCAAGTCTTCCGTCAGCGCCTGAAATTTCCCGATGTAATTGGCGCGAGCAAACGGACGCGCGCCGAGTGGATGCGCATCGGCCACGGCGATTTCGTCGGTGATTTTTTTGCCGTCGTTGAAAGTGATTTCCACGCGGCCGCCAAAGGCCTTTTCCTTCGGATCAATCGAGTGATAGCGGCGCGTCCACTCAGCATCTTCGCGTGTCGTGATTTTTTTCCAGAGCGCGACGACCTCGGGATGTTTCGCGACTTCGGGCGCGTAGCTTTTGACATGATGCCAGAAGCCGGTGTGCAGCGCCGATGCGAAGATGAACATGATGCTATGGTCAAGCGTTTCGCGGCTGGCGTTCGGGTCGGATTTCTGCGGATCACCCGCGCCCGTGCCGATGACGAAGTGCGTATGATGGCTCGTGTGAATGATGATTTCGCGGATCGTCTTCAGGTCGGGAATCTGCTGGCGCAATTTGAATGCGAGGTCAATCCACGCTTGTGCCTGATATTCGGCGGAATGTTCCTTCGTATAGGAATCGAGAATCGCGCGGCACGGTTCGCCGGCCGCGGGCAGGGGAACGTCGTAACTGGCGTCCTGGCCGCCGAGCATCCACGCGATGACGCTGTCTTCGCCCTCGTAAATCGGCGACGGACTTTTCTCGCCACGCATCGCGCGATCCACGGCCTCGACCGCGAGCTTGCCGGCGTGCGCGGGGGCGTAAGCCTTCCAACTGGAAATCTCGCCCTTGCGCGATTGGCGCGTGGAAAAACCGACATGCACCGCCTGTTGCACCGCCTGATAAATCGTGTCGGTGTTGAGGCCGAGCATCGTGCCGATGCCGGCGGCGGCGGATGGACACAGATGCGCGATGTGATCCTTCTTGTATTCGTGCAGACAGATCGCGCGGACCAGATCCATCTGGATTTCGTAGCCGACCAAGAGGCCGCGCAGCAGATCCGCACCGCCGCGCCCGGTTTGTTGCGCGACGGCGAGGATCGCCGGGATGTTGTCGCCGGGATGGGAATAATCCGCCGCGAGAAACGTGTCGTGCATGTCGAGTTCGCGCACGGCCACGCCGTTCGCCCACGCCGCCCACTCGCAATCAAAACGCTGTGCTGCGGGAACACCGAAGAGGGTCGCGCCGCTGGTGCGTGGATGCGCCAACGCCTGCGTGCGGGCATTGGCTACGGGAGCGCGATTGACGGCGGCGAGCGCGACCGCCGCGTTGTCAATGATGCGGTTGATGACCATTTCGCCGGCAAGCGGATCAATCGCCATGCTCGCGGACGCGACTTCGGCGATTTTCCAGGCAAGTTGCTCGCTTTTGGGAAGCGCGACTTTCGATGGGTGGACTTTGACTTGATGAAGAATCATTTTATAAGTAGCAGCCGACGTGAGGAGGCTCTGTTAATTGCCGATAGCCAATGGTTAATCGCCAATTTTAATTTGAGCCTCCTAACGTCGGCTGCTACGAGAATGCATTTTAGCCGCGCGACAACGCATCCGACTGTTTCACGAATTCATCGCCGCTCCATTCGCCGTCGGCTTTGACGACTTTGGTGGCGGTCGCGGCCTTTTGCGCGGCCTTGCGGTCGGCCTGACGTTTGACGAGATCGGCGTGCGTGGTGAAAAAATCGAGGCTTTTGCCCTTGAAATCGGCGAGCGTCGCGAACTTGTGCTTTTCCATGAACGCGAGCAGTTCGTCGCACATGGGTTTCACACATTCGTAACCGAACTTCATCACGCCGGTGCAGACTTGAACGGTGTCCGAGCCGAGCAGGATGAATTGCGCCGCGTCGTTGCCGTTCTCAATGCCGCCGAGGCCGGAGAGCGAGCGTCCGGGAAATTCCTTGCGGATCAGCGTGGCGATTTCCATCACCATGCGCAGCGCAATGGGCTTGACGGCCTTGCACGAATATCCGCCGGGCGTCGTATAACCCTCCACGCTCGGTTCGGGGCGGAGGGTGTCGAGGTTCACGCCGATGACGCTGCGGATGGTGTTGATGGCGCTGATGCCGGTCGCACCGCCGCGCAACGCCGCACGGCTCGGATCTTCAATGTGTGTGATGTTCGGCGTCATCTTTGCCCAGACGGGCTTGTTCGTGGCGGATTTCACCCAGCCGCAAACTTCCTCGAGGATGTCCGGGTCCTGGCCCATCGCCGCGCCCATCTTGCGTTCGGGCAGGCCGTGCGGGCAGGAGAAGTTAAGTTCAAAGCCATCCACGCCCGAGGCTTCGCAGCGTTGGACGAGTTCAATCCAGGCGTCCTGGTTGTATTCCTCCATGATGGAGGCGATGAGCACGCCTTCCGGGTGCATCTGCTTGCACTTCTTGAATTCCTCCTCCCACAGCTTGAACGGACGGTCGCTGATCAGTTCGATGTTTTCCCAGCCGACGACTTCCTGGCCATCATTTGCCATCAGCTTGCCGTAGCGGGGCGTGACGTTGATGACCTTGGACGCGTCGAGGCTCACGGTCTTGGCGATGACCGCGCCCCAACCTTCCTTGAAGGCGCGCGAAATGACGTTGAGATTCGTTCCGGGCGGGCCGGATCCAATGATGAAAGGATTCGGCAGTTTCAGCCCATCTACCGTTGTGGCTAATGTTGACATACGTTGGTTCCCTGTAACTTGTTTTTAATTTTTAACTCGCTTTGGGCGCATTGGCGACAATAATTTTGCACAAAAGGAAAATAACCAGCGGAACATGAACCCAGTGCTGAACCCAAAACGCACCGTCGCCGAGCTGAAAGAACTGCGCGCGCTCACCGGTGACGAGAACGGCGCTCAACGTGTTGCCTTCACGCCGATGTGGGTGAAGACCCGCGCGTGGCTGCTTGAAAAAGTCGCCGGGCTCCCGCTTGAAATCCACAATGATGCTGCGGGCAACACCTGGTTCACCCTGCGCGGCGAATCGGAAAAGTGCCTGCTCATCGGCGGTCACATGGATTCCGTGCCGAATGGCGGCTGGCTGGATGGCTGCCTCAACGTGCTGGCGGGCGTGGAGATTTTGCGCCGGATAAACACGCAATACAGCGGCAAGCCGCCCGTGACCGTGCGGGTCGTGGATTGGGCCGACGAAGAAGGCGCGCGCTTTGGCAAAAGTCTTTTCGGCTCATCGGCGTGTTCCGGCAATCTCGACATGAATGAAGCGCGCGGCTTGATCGACAAGCAAGGCCTCAGACTTCCCGACGCGCTGAAAAATGTCGGGATTGATTTTGAGCGTGTCAAGGACAGCGGCAAGGAACTCAAGCACGCCGCCGCGTATCTGGAATTGCACATCGAGCAAGGCCCGGTGCTGTTGGATTTGGATCTGCCGCTCGGGGCGGTGCTCGGCACGTTTGGCGTCGAGCGGCACGCCATCACGTTTCACGGCCAGGCCGCGCACTCCGGCAGCACGCCGATGAACCGCCGGAAGGACGCCTTTCTCGCCGCCGCAAAGATGAGTTCGGAGATTTACAAAATCGCCGAGCGCAGCGGCAACGGCGTTTGCACCATCGGCTCCTGCACGACCAAGCCCGGCATCGTCACCAGCGTCGTCGAGGAATGCCGCATCACGCTCGACCAGCGTCATCTCGATGCCGCCAAGCTCGCGACGATGTTGGCCGAAGCCAAAGCCGCCGGTGAAAAATTCGCGAAGGAAGGCAACGTGCAAATTTCGTGGGAGCGTCTCTGGCAAATTGCCCCGAGCCCGTTCAACGACGAACTCATCGCCTTGTGCGATGAGGCCATTGGCGAGACCTGCGGCAAGCGGCATCGCCTGCCGAGCGGTCCTTTACACGACGCCGCTGAAGTCGCAGCCGCTGGCGTGCCGACCGTGATGATGTTTGTTCAGAGCCTGCATGGCATCAGTCACAACAAGATCGAGGACACGAAGGAAGAACACCTCGAACTCTGCGTGACCGCGTTCGACAAGCTGGCGGAGAAGGCGATGGTTTGGATTCAGAAAAAATCTTAACCGCGGATGAACACGGATGAACACCAATTCGAATTGTGAAATGAACGACCGCCCTCACCCCGGCCCTCTCCCCCAGGAGAGGGGGAAACTTGCGCCGTCTCTTTGCTTTGCGGAGGCCTCGCATATTTCGGTCGCCTTTCGTTTCGATGAATCAGGCGTGGCGACAAAACGGTTGACTCTCAGAAAATCAGTGTCGGCCAATCGCTGTTCCCTCTCCCCGGGGGAGAGGGTTAGGGTGAGGGCGAGCGTCAACAACCATCTCAAAACTTCGGAACCAAATGGAATAGTGAAAAACGCGGTGAATTTTACGAAAGCAATTTTATGATCATTGGCGTTCCCAAAGAAATCAAGGAGCAGGAGTATCGTGTGGCAATGTTGCCGTCAGGTGCGTATCAACTCGTCAAGCGCGGACATCAGGTCGTCGTCGAGCGCGGCGCAGGCGCGGGCACGGGTTATCCCGATGCCGAATACGAAGCCGCGGGCGCAAAGCTCGTCGCCACGCACACCGAAGTGTTTGCGCAGGCCGACCTGATTGTGAAAGTCAAAGAGCCGTTGCCCGCAGAATATGATTTGTTGCGGCGAGGTCAACTGCTGTTCACCTACCTGCACCTCGCCGCTAGCAAATCGCTCACGGATGCACTGGTGAAATCCGGCGTCACCGGCATCGCTTACGAAACCATCGAGGTTAACCGCCGCCTGCCGTTGCTTGAACCGATGAGCGAGATCGCGGGGCGCATGAGCATTCTGGTCGGCGGCTATTTTCTCGCAAAGCATTTCGGCGGCAGCGGCACGTTGCTGGGCGGTGTGCCGGGCGTGTTGCCGGGCAAGGTTGTCGTCATCGGTGGCGGCGCCTCGGGCGTGAATGCCGCGCGGATGGCGCAGGGACTTGGCGCGGACGTGACCATCCTGGAAGTGGATTTGGAACGGATGCGATTTCTCGACATCACCCTGCACACGGCGCACACGCTTTACTCGAACGAAACGCATCTGATGGAACTGATGCCGAACATTGACCTGCTCATTGGCGCGGTGCTCGTGCCGGGTGCGAAAGCACCCAAGCTCATCAGCCGCGAAATGCTCCGCCGCATGCGTCCCGGCAGCGTGCTGGTGGACATCGCGATTGACCAGGGCGGCTGCGCCGAGACGTCGCGCGCCACCACCCATCACAACCCGGTCTATGTCGAGGAAGGTGTGACGCACTATTGCGTCGCGAACATGCCCGGTGCCTACGCGCGCACCGCCACGCAGGCGCTCACGAACGTGACACATCGTTACGTTGAACTGCTCGCCGACCTCGGCCTCGCCGAGGCGTGCCAGAAACAGCCCGCCCTCATCGGCGGCATCAACGTGATGAACGGCCACGTCACCCACAAAGCCGTTGCCGACGCGCACGGGATGAAATATTCCGAACCGCAATTTTGAATTTAATCGCAACAGTTATGAGTTCGGCCAGCAGGAAAAAAATGATGATTGATTTGTTGTCAAAGTTTTTAGCTGGAAGCCTCTCTTCAAGCGAGGCGCTGAATGCTTGGCCAGATATTGATGATCCAACAGATGATAGACTGATGAAACATGCTTGGCATTTGCTTTGCCACTATGATGTCGATTCCGACATCCGCGCCAACGAGCCGGCTTATGAAATCCGTCAAAATGCTGATCTGCAGAAAGTCTTGGATAAACTCAAATTGTCGGCCTCAAAATGAACGAGTGATTTAATATGGAACTAAAAGCAAAAATTGAAGGCCCGATGGCCGGAATCCTGACGCCCGAAGCGCTCGCCTTTGTGGAAAAACTCTGTCGCCAATTTGAACCGACGCGTGCCAAGTTGCTCACGCGTCGTATCGAGCGGCAGAAGGAGATTGATAACGGTGCGATGCCGGATTTTCTGGCGGCGACCAAATCCGTCCGCGATGACAAGTCATGGCGCGTGGCTTCGATTCCCGCCGATTTGCAGGATCGCCGCACGGAAATCACCGGGCCGGTGGATCGCAAGATGGTCATCAATGCGCTCAACTCCGGCGCCAAAGTGTTTATGGCCGACTTCGAGGACGCCACGTCGCCGACTTGGAGGAATCTCATCGAGGGGCAAATCAATCTGCGCGACGCGGTGCGCCGGACGATTTCGTTCAGCAATCCCGACGGCAAGCAATACAAGCTCAGTGAGAAAACCGCCACGCTGCTGGTGCGTCCGCGCGGCTGGCATTTGCCGGAAAAGCATATGCTCGTGGACGGCCAGCCGGTTTCCGGCAGCCTGTTCGATTTCGGTCTGTATTTCTTCCACAACGCCGCCGAGTTGTTGAAGCGCGGCAGCGGGCCGTATTTTTATCTGCCGAAGATGGAGAGCCATCTCGAAGCGCGGCTCTGGAACGACGTTTTCAATTTCGCGCAGGACGCGTTGAAAATTCCGCGGGGCTCGATTCGCGCGACGGTTTTGATCGAGACGATCCTTGCCACGTTTGAGACCGAGGAGATTCTTTATGAACTGCGCGAACATTCGGCGGGGCTGAATTGCGGGCGCTGGGATTACATTTTCAGCTTCATTAAAAAATTCCGCAACCCCGAAAGCTTTCGGGGCTTCACCTTCCCCGACCGCGCGCAGGTCACGATGACCGCGCCGTTCATGCGTGCGTATTGCCTGAACGTCATCAAGGTCTGCCATCGTCGCGGCGCGCACGCGATGGGCGGCATGGCGGCGCAGATTCCCATCAAGAGCGATCCGGCGGCGAACGAAGCCGCGCTCGCCCGCGTCCTCGCCGACAAGGAACGCGAAGCTTCTGACGGCCACGACGGCACCTGGGTCGCGCATCCCGGCCTCGTGCCCGTCGCGCTTCAGGCGTTCGACAAACACATGCCGACGCCGAATCAAATCTCCAAGCAGCGCGACGACGTGAATGTGTCCGCAAAGGATTTGTTGAGCGTCCCGACCGGCACGATCACCGAGGACGGCCTGCGCGGAAACATCCGCGTGGGTGTGCAATATCTCGAAGCGTGGCTTGGCGGCAACGGCTGCGTGCCGCTTTACAACCTGATGGAAGACGCGGCCACCGCCGAAATTTCCCGCGCGCAAATCTGGCAATGGCTGGCGCACAACGCCGCGCTCGCCGACGGCCGCAACATCACGACGCAGCTTTACGATGAAATCCTGCCACAGGAAATGGCCCGCGTCGAAAAGGAAGTCGGCAGCGCGCGGTTCAGCGCTGGAAATTACGCCCGCGCCGCGAAACTATTCAGCGAAATGTCGAAAGCCAAAGACTTCGCCGAGTTCTTGACGTTGCCGGCATATGAGTTGATTGATTGAGATGGGCTGCGTAGCGGCGGGTCGGCAGATCGCCGCCATTTGAAGCCGCAATATTTGCGGCGCTCTGCCGAGACGCCGCTACGTCAGAAGCCGAATTGCGGCGATGAATAGTTTGGTTAATATTTTATCAGGATTATGATCGATGCTTTTGAATTTACATTGAACGGCAAGCCGGTTCGCGTCGAAGCGATTTCGCCGAACACGACGCTGCTGGAATTTCTCCGTAACAGTGGTCTCACTGGCTCGAAGGAAGGCTGCGCCGAGGGCGATTGCGGCGCATGCTCCGTCGCCATCATCGAGCGCGACGCAAACGGCAAGCCGTCGTATCGCGCGGTGAACAGTTGCCTTATGCCTGTCTGCCTGCTCGCCGGGCACGAGGTCGTGAGCGTGGAAGGCATCGCCAACTCCCAGACCCCGGACGCCAGACCCCGGACGCCAATCTTGCATCCCGTGCAGCGCACGATGGCCGAGGGCTACGGCTCGCAATGCGGCTACTGCACGCCCGGTTTCATCTGCTCGATGTTCGAGGGTTACTATCGTGATGACCTTCGCACGAACGATGATCTTGATGAGCAACTCGCCGGCAACCTTTGCCGCTGCACCGGCTACCGCCCGATCCGCGACGCGGCGATGGAATCGTTTTTCTCGCGTAGCAGCCGACGTGAGTCGGCTCAAATCAAATCTGGGGACAAGTTAGAGCCAACTGACGTCGGCCGCTACGAAGATCAGTTCACCGACCGTCTGAAAAAATCCAATGCCAAGCTCGGCGCGGCAGAATACGAATTTGCCAATGAAAAATTCCTTCGCCCAACCACGCTGCGGAAACTGCTCGTCCTGCTGAAGAAATTTCCCGAGGCGCGCCTTATTGCCGGGGCGACGGAACTGGGCCTCGACATCACCAAGCGATACAAAAAATTCCCGACGCTCATTTCCGTTGAAGCGGTGACGGAGTTGAAAAAAATCCGGCGCACCCCCGGCGAATGGCACATCGGGGCGGCGGTCACGCTCACGGAGATCGAGGACAAACTTCGTGAAGAATTTCCCGCGCTCGGCGACATGTTGCGCGTGTTCGGCTCCCGGCAGATCCGCAACCGTGCCACCATGGGCGGCAATATCGTCACCGCCTCACCCATCGGCGACAGTGCCCCGGTGCTGCTGGCGTTGGATGCGAAAGTGGTGCTGGCCAGTAGCGGCGACGCCCCATCGCCGAACAACCAACGCGACGGGTGCGTCGCGACCACGGAACGCACGGTGCCGATGGACCAGTTTTTTGTCGCGTATCGCAAGACCGCGCTGCAACCGAACGAGGTTTTGAAATCCATTATCATCCCGCGCGGCGGCGCCGCTGCGGGGCTTACGCGCAAGTTCGAGTGGTTCAAAGTTTCCAAGCGGCGCGAGATGGATATCAGCACCGTCGCGGGCGCGTTCGTGGTGAATCTGGATCCGGACCAGATTGTGAGGCATGTGCGGTTGGGCTACGGCGGTGTCGCGGCCATGCCAGCGCGCGCGCTGAAGACGGAAGCAGCGTTGCTCGGCAAAGTCTGGAGCGACGAAACGATTCAAAGCGTGCTGCCGGTTTTGCGGACGGAGTTCACGCCGATTTCCGACGTGCGCGGCACGGCAGAATATCGGAGTGGACTCATCACGAGCTTGCTGGAGAAGTTCTATTCCGATTCCGTAGGAGACGCGGTGACGAGTCTTAAATCCGAAATCCGAAATCCGAAATCCGAAATTGATCAGAGACTCCTCACGTCGTCGCCTACGAGGATGCCACCGCACGAAAGCGCGCACAAGCACGTCACGGGCGAGGCGATGTATGTGGATGACCGCACGAACGGGATGCTCGAAACGTGGCCGGTCTGCTCGCCGCATGCGAAAGCAAAGATTTTGAAACGGGATGCAACCGCCGCCCGGCAGATGCCTGGCATCAAGGCTGTGTTGTTGGCGGAGGACATCCCCGGCCTGAACGACGTGGGCATGAAGCATGACGAGCCGTTGCTCGCGACGAGCGAAGTTCTCTTCCACAGCCAGCTGGTGGCGCTCGTGGTTGGCGAATCGCCGGAAGCCTGCCGCGCGGCGGCCGAGAAGGTCGTCGTGGAATACGAGCCGCTCGCGCCGATGCTCACGCTGCGGGATGCGCTCGCCAAAGGAAGTTTTCACAACGAGCCCAACTTCATCCGACGCGGCGATTGCGATGATGCCTTGCAGCAGTCTCCTTTGTCGCTTGAAGGCGAGTTTGAATTGGGCGGGCAAGAACATTTTTATCTGGAAACGAACGCGGCCTGGGCTGAGCGCGGCGAGGACGGCTCGATTCACATTGCTTCGTCCACGCAGCATCCGTCGGAGGTGCAGCAGGTCATCTCGCATGTCCTGCGTCTGCCGGCGAACAAGGTCGTGGTGCAAATGCCGCGCATGGGCGGCGGCTTCGGCGGCAAGGAAACCCAGGCCGCCACGCCCGCCGCGCTCGCCGCGCTGGCGACGCATCACACCGGCCAGCCGGTGCGCGTGCGCTTCAATCGCGACCAGGACATGGCGCTGACCGGCCATCGGCATCCATTCTTTGCGAAATTCAAAATCGGTTTTGATGAAGATGGATTGTTGCGCGCGGCGCAGGTTCATCTCACTTCCAACGGCGGCTGGTCCCAGGATTTGTCGCAGGCCGTGACCGACCGCGCGCTGTTCCATCTCGACAACGCGTATTACATCCCGGCGGTGGAATTTCGCGGGCAGGTGGCAAAGACCAATCTGTCGTCGAACACGGCGTTTCGTGGCTTCGGCGGGCCGCAGGGGATGCTGGTCATGGAAGAAATTTTGGATCGCATCGCGCGCCGGCTTGGTCTGCCGCCGGAAGTGGTGCGGGAGCGAAACCTGTATCACGGCACCGGTGAAACGAACACGACGCATTACGGGCAGGAGATCGAAGATAATCGCATCCAGACCGTCTGGCACAAGTTGAAGAAAACTTCCGCCCTCGAAACACGGCGTAGCGAAATTGCCGGGTGGAACTCCACGCATCCGCACAACAAGCGCGGCATCGCGATCACGCCGGTGAAATTCGGCATCAGCTTCACCGTCACCCACCTCAATCAGGCGGGCGCGTTTGTGCTAATTTATCAGGACGGCACGGTGCAGTTGAACCACGGTGGCACCGAGATGGGGCAGGGGTTGCACACGAACGTGGCGATGATCGCGGCGCAAACTCTTGGTGTGAAGCTGGCAAATATTCGCGTCATGCCGACCAGCACCGACAAGGTGCCGAACACCTCGGCGACGGCGGCCTCGGCGGGCACGGACTTGAACGGTGCGGCGGCGAAAAACGCGTGCGAAATTTTGCGGGCGCGGCTCGCGCCAGTTGCTTTGAAACTGGTAGGAGACGAGGTGACGAGGCTCAAATCCGAAATCCGAAATCCGAAATCCGAAATTGGTCAGAGCCTCCTCACATCGGCTGCCACGGAAAAGGAGTTGGTCTTCGCCGATGGATTTGTTTTTCATCGCGACCTGCCCGAGGTGAAAATTGCATTCGCCGACGTCGTCAAGAAGGCTTACCTGTCGCGGGTGAGTCTTTCAACCACCGGCTATTACGCCACGCCGGGGATCCATTGGGATCGCGCGGCGGGACGCGGCAAGCCGTTTCATTATTTTGCCAACGGCGCGGCGGTCACCGAAGTGGAGGTGGACGGCTTCACGGGCATGCACCGCGTGCTGCGCGTGGACATCTTGCACGACGTCGGCGATTCGGTGAACGAAGGCGTCAATCGCGGCCAGATCGAAGGCGGTTTCATTCAAGGCATGGGCTGGCTCACGGCTGAAGAACTTCTATGGAATGACAAGGGTGTTTTGCTGACGCATTCGCCGGATACATACAAGATCCCAGCTATCGGCGATGCGCCACGTGAGTTCAATGTGAATCTCCTTCAAAACGCGGCGCAAAAAAGCGTCGTTCATGGCAGCAAGGCCGTGGGCGAACCGCCGTTGATGCTGGCCATTTCCGTGCGCGAGGCGATCCGTGATGCCGTGGCGGCGTTCGGTTCGGGCGAAGGCGAGGTGCCGCTGGCATCGCCTGCAACTTGCGAGGCGATCTGGATGGCAATACAGAAAGTGAAAGCACCAAGTTCCAAGCTCCAACATCCAGAGAAGCACCAAGTTCCAAGCTCGATACTGGCAAGCGCAACCGTTTGAAGTTTGGACCTTGGAATTTCTCTGGAGCTTGGATGTTGGAGCTTTTCAGCCTAGCAATTCCATCTTTCCCGCCGCCCCGACGCTCTTCTCGTTCACCAGTTCCGCGCGCTTGTCGATGTATTGCGCGATGATGTCCACGGCGATTTCCATCACGCTTTGCGAGCGGATCTTGATGCCGACCGGACACGCCACGCGCGCGACTTCCTCGGCGGTGGCGATTTTCTTTTGAACGAAATGTTCGGCGATTGTCCGCGCTTTGCGTGAACTGCCGATCATGCCGAGGAATTGAAACGGGCGATGAATCCACGTCTCCAAAACCAGCGCATCATGTTTATGGCCGCGCGTGACGATCAGGCCGAACGTCGGCACGTTCGGAAACGGCGCGTTGAGCAAATCGTTCCAATGGCCGGTGCGGAACGAAACTTTCTTTGGGAAAAAATCGTAATTGGCCAGTTCCGGCCGGTCATCAAAAATCGTGACGGCGAAATCCAGTTGCAACGCCAGCGGCGCGACGGCCTGCGCGATGTGGCCCGAACCGGCGATCCACAACGCGCACGGCGGCGTGATGGTTTCCGTATAGAGCCAGTCGGATGGGTTGAGAGTTGAGAGTTGAGAGTTGAGAACGGAGTCAGGGCAGGCGATTGATAAATCGGTCTTTACTCCCCACGCTTTTGCCGTGTCGCGCTTTGCCAGTTCGTTCCAAAATTTTTCGCCAAGCTTTTGCGCGTCTGGCAAAATCACGCCGAGGACTTTGCCGCCACAAATCAATCCGTCGTCCCAGCCAAAATCGTGGTCGAGGACGAGTTCAAAGGTCCCCGGCTTTCCGGTCTTGAGCGCGGTCAGAGCCATCCTCTGCGCCTCGGCTTCCAGGCAACCGCCACCGAGCGTGCCCTTGATTTTCCGGTCGGGATAGAACAGCGCCTTCGCGCCGAGCTTTTGCGGGCTGGAACCTTTCACGCCGGTGATGATGCCAAGCGCGACGGGTTCGTTCGCCGCAGCCGCGGCGGCAAGCGATTGGAAGATGGAATCGGTCACGAGCAAAGCGTAGCGTTCCCAATGACGAATGACAAATGACGAATGGAGCGGCGAAGTTCCATTCGTCATTTGGAATTTGCGGCTTTGAATTCTGCGCCGGGTATTTACAATTCTCCGAACAAGAAGGCCATGCTCGAACGCATCTTCAAGCTCTCGGAAAACCAGACCACGGCCCGCACCGAATTGCTCGCGGGCGTCACGACGTTTCTGACAATGGCTTACATCATCGTCGTGCAACCGGCGGTGCTCTCGGGCGCGATGTTCGGGATGAAGACCGGCATGGACTTCGGTGCGGTGATGGCGGCAACCTGTCTCGCAGCGGCACTGGCCACGGCGCTGATGGCGTTGCTGGCGCGGTATCCCATCGCGCAGGCGCCAGGCATGGGGGAAAATTTCTTCTTCGTGTTCACCGTGATTCCTGCAGCGACGGCGGCCGGCTTTGCGAATGGCTGGCAGGTGGCGCTCGGTTGCGTTTTCCTCTCCGGTGTATTGTTCCTGATTCTATCGCTGATCGGCCTGCGCGAAATGATCTTCAACGCCATTTCACCAAGCATGAAGTGTGCGATCGCGGCCGGTATCGGGCTGTTCATCGCCTTCATCGGCTTGCAGAACACGGGACTCATCGTCAAGGACCCCGGATCGGCGGTGAAATTGAATGCTCATTTTGCGTCGCCCGATTTGATGGTGTTCTTCACCGGGCTGCTGACCACGGCCGTGTTGCATGCCCGCAAAGTTCGCGGCTCGATTCTCTGGGGCATCATTGCGGCCACTGGACTGGCTATCGTGCTGAAGCTGGCTTTGGTGCATTCCGCTTCAGCGCTCGTCACGGATTCAATGCTGATGAAACAGTTCGCATTCGCCAAAGGCATTATCTCCGCACCGCCATCGCTGGCGCCAACATTAATGCAAATGGACGTGGTCCATGCGCTCTCGCCAAAAATGCTGCCGTTTATCTTCGTGTTTCTGTTCATGCTCACCTTCGACGCCATTGGCACGCTGATTGGCGTGAGTGAGCAGGCCGGGTTCATGCGCGACAACAAGCTGCCCCGCGCCAAACAGGCGATGGTCTCGGACGCTGTTGGCACGGTGGCGGGCGCGGCGCTCGGCACCAGCACCGTGACGAGTTTCATCGAGAGCGCGTCGGGCGTGGAGCAGGGCGGGCGCACGGGATTGACGGGACTGGTCGTCGCTGCACTGTTTTTGCTCGCTCTGTTTTTCAGTCCGCTGATTGCGATGGTCGGGAGTTATCCGCCGATCACGGCACCGGCGCTGGTGATCGTCGGGGCGATGATGATGCAGAACGTGGCGAAGATTGACTGGCGCGATCACACCGAATCCGTCCCGGCCTTCCTCACGCTCATCGGCCTTCCGCTCTCCTATTCCATCGCGGACGGCTTGGCGCTCGGCTTCATCAGCTATCCGCTCATCAAATTGTTCAGCGGACGCGGACGCGAGGTGGGTTGGCTGACTTATATTCTGGCCATCGTGCTGGTGCTGTATTTTGTTTTCGTGCGGAGCAAGATGGGCTAGAGTCGGAAAAAGAGGACGAGGATTTATGCGCAACATTCAACAGAAACTTTCCGTGGCCCGCGGCGAACAACGCGCCGAACTGCTTTTCAAAAACGCCCGCGTCGTCAATGTCTTCAGCGGTGAAATCCACAAGACCGATGTCGCCGTCGAGGACGGCCGCGTCATCGGCTTCGGTGATTACAAGGCGAAGCGGGTGATTGATCTCAGGGGCGCCTACCTCTCGCCGAGCCTGATTGATGGGCATTTCCACGTTGAGAGTTCGATGCTGACGGCGCCGGAATTCGCGCGGGCCGTCGTGCCACATGGCACTGGTGCGGTCGTCATTGACCCGCACGAATACGCGAATGTCCTCGGTCTCGACGGCATCCGCTATGTCCTGGAATCCACCAAGAATCTCGCCGTGGATTTTTTCATCATGCTGCCGAGTTGTGTTCCCGCCACGCATCTGGAAACCGCAGGTGCAAAACTGACGGCCGACGATTTGAAATTGATGATCCACGATGAGCGGATCGCGGGCGTGGCGGAGCTGATGAATTTCCCGGGCGTTTATCTCGGCGACAGGAACGAGCTGGCAAAAATTGACGCGGGGAAAGGCAAGGCGATTGACGGCCATGCGCCCGGTTTGCGCGGCAAAAATCTCAACGCCTACGCGCTCGCCGGGGTCCGTTCCGACCATGAATCCGTGGAAGTCGGGGAAGCCCGCGAGAAACTGCGCCTCGGCATGCATATCCTCCTGCGCGAAGGCAGCACGGAACGGAATCTGGAGCATCTGCTGCCGCTCATCAACGCGCACAATTCGCAGAACTGTTCCTTCGCGACCGACGACAAACTTGCAGGCGACCTGGTGAACGAAGGCCACATCGACCACGCCGTGCGCAAGGCCATTCAGGGCGGCGTGCCACCGATCACCGCGTTGCAGATCGCGACAATCAACACTGCCCGTCATTATCGTTTGCACAATCTCGGAGCCATTGCGCCGCGTTACTGGGCAGACTTCATCGTGTTCGATGATTTGAAAAACTTCCGCGTACGCCAAACTTACAAGAAAGGAGTGCTGGTCGCGGACAACGGGAAATTTCTCGGCAAATCGCCCGCCAAAATCAGCCTGCCGCGCAGCACGATGAACCTGCGCTATTCGCCAAAGGATTTTGTCGTGAAACCGTCCGGTTCAAAAAAGATCCGGGTCATTGGGATCATTCCTGACCAGATCGTCACCAAGGAACTGATTGCGTCGCCGAAGATTGAGAACGGCGAAATCGTTGCCGACCCGTCTCGCGATATTTTAAAAATGGTCGTGGTCGAGCGCCATCGCGCCACCGGCAATGTCGGCGTGGGGTTCGTGCGCGGTTTCAAACTCAAGCGTGGGGCGATTGGCTCGACCGTGGCGCATGATGCGCACAATGTGGTTGTCGCCGGCACGAATGACGCGGACATTTTGCGCGTGATCCAGGAACTGGAGAAATTGCAGGGTGGCCAGGTCGCGGTGGTGGACGGCAAGGTGAAGGCGGAGCTGCCGCTGCCGATCGCCGGACTGGTGACCGATCAACCGCTTGCCAAGGCGATGAAGCTGATTGATGACCTGAATGCTGCGGCGCACGCAATGGGTTGCGATCTGGCCGCCCCGTTCATGGCGCTGTCCTTCTTGAGCCTCTCTCCGATCCCTTCGCTCAAATTGACCGATCAAGGTCTGATTGATGCGACACGGTTGAAGAAGACTGATTTGTTTGTCGGGTGATCCAAAGCCCCAACATCCAAGCTCCAGAGCAGTTTCAAGTTCCAAACATCCAACAACTGCGCGGCGGTTTTGGAGGTTGTTTTTTGGTGCTTCTCCGGAGGTTGGTGTTTGGAATTTGGAGCTTTGATTTCACAGTGGCGCGCGGTTCACGTCTTTGTAGTAGATGTAGCTCGAATGGGTTTTGCCCTGCGCGAGGAACCATTGCGGGCAGTAGCTTGCCATCCAGATGATGTCACCGGCGGTCACGCGATGACGGTCAGCCCCGAGACGGTAGATGCCGCGGCCCGAAAGCATCAGCAGGCCGTGTTCCATGATGTGCGTCTCGACGAACGGCAGCGTCGCACCGGGGTCGTAGGTGAAGATGTTCACGGCCATGTCGAATGACGGATGATCGGGCAGCAATACTTGCAGCCGGGCGTCCTCGTGACCGAGGAATGGATTGCCTTTGATGGCGTTGGCGTGACCGACGATGACGCCGGGGGTCTGCCCGCCGGGGAGTGCTTCAAATTTCTTTTGAAACACGATCAGCCGCGTGCCCTTGCTGGTACCGGAAAATTTGAAATTCGTTTCAGGCGGCAGAAACAGGTAGCTGCCGGCAATCAATTCATGTGTCCTGCCGTTGGCTTGCGCGGTGCAGTCGCCGCTGCTGACGTAGTAAAAATGTTCGAGCGCGCCGGTGTTTCCAGCGCCAGAACTTTTTTCGTCGAGCGTGATGGTCAATTGCGCGAAGCGCGGGCCGCCCATCACGGGCGCAATGTGGATGATGACCACGGCGTTCTTCCAGCCGGGCAGCACGCTCGGCACGAAGCCGTCGGGCGTGATGAGCGCGTAGTTGGGTTTGACCACGGTGCGGGTCGATCCAGAGCGGTCGGGCATATTATTTTTTCGGTTTGATGAGTTTGCCACCGCCGTTCGCGGTGATCTTGCCGTCCTTGAAAATCGTTCTGCCGCGCAGGATGGTCTGAACCACGCGCCCTGTCAACGCACGGCCCACATAAGGGCTCTGTTTATGGCGATAAAACAAATCTGCCTTCGCCACCGTGAACGACTGATTCAAGTCCACGAGGGCAAAATCCGCGTCGTAACCGACGGCGATGGTTCCCTTGTTGGGAATGTTGAAACGGTGGGCGACGTTTGCGGAAAGCAAATCCGTGATGCATTGGAGCGCCGAGCACCGTCTCGGCTTGGTGGCACTCTTGGTTTCTTCCAAATTGCCGAGACGGTGCTCGGCGCTCCACTCCGTCAGCAGCAGGGGCAAGGTGTGCTGCACGCCGGAAATGCCACCCCAAACTTTGAAAAAGTTTTTGTCTGTCTTTAATTCCATCGGCGATGGCGAATGGTCCGAGCCGATCGTCGTCACGTCGCCGGCAATCAAATGCCGCCAGAGGTCATTCTGAACGTCGGCAGGACGCAGCGGGGGAGCGCATTTAGCGACGGCTCCAAGCTTTTCGACGTCGTCTTCAGTCAGAACCAGATAGTGAGCACACGTTTCGCACGTCACATCCAAGCCGGATTTTTTGGCGTCGGCAACCAGTGCGACGCCTGCGCCGCTGCTCACATGGACGATGTGCAACGCGCAGCCGGTTTCGCCCGCCAAGTCAATCGCCCGGCGGATGGCATCAAGCTCCGCAGCAACGGGACGCGAATCGAGATAATCGCGGATGGAGGTTTTTCCGGCGGCGATTTTCTCCTGCGCCAGTTGGCTGGTGAGCGTTTCGCTTTCGGCGTGGACGGCGACCAGCAAATTTAATTTCGCCGCGCGTTTCATGCCTTCGCGCAACGTCGCATCGTCCACGCAGGAGAAATCCTCGATGCCGCTGTTGGACATGAACGCCTTGAAACCGATCACGCCGCGTTCTGCCAGTTCCTCCAGCTTGTCAATATTTCCTGGCACGAGTCCGCCCCAGAACGCAAAGTCGGTGGCAGACTTTTTCTGCGCCGCTGCCAGCTTCAAATCAAAACTCTCCGCATCACAGGTCGGCGGGTGGGCATTGAGCGGCATGTCGAAGAACAGCGTGCCGCCACCCGCCGCGAGCGCGCGCGATCCGGTTTCGATGCCTTCCCAATCGGTGCGGCCCGGCTCGTTGAAGTGGACGTGCGAATCGATCACGCCGGGCAAAACATGCAGCCCGGTCGCGTCGATCTCCTCGCGCGCCGTGCCGTTCAATTTCAGGGAAACAATTTTCCCATCCGCGATTCCGATTTCAGGAAACGGCTGCGCACCGCGGATGACCAGGTCGAAATCAGGCATGACGCACGGCAAGGGTTTGGATGAAATCCGCCAGCACTCCAATTGCGGGAGCGACGTCAGTCGTCTTTACCGATTCGGCGGGGTTGTGGCTGATGCCGCCTTGGCAACGGACGAACAACATTGCGACCGGGCAAATGGCCGAGAGCGCCGCTGCATCGTGGCCTGCGCCGCTCGGAAGTTTAAGAACTTCCAGGCCCTGTTGTGCGACGCACTTGGAAAAAATCTGCGTCAAGGTGGGATCACACGGCACGGCGGCGGTTTGCTGCACGAGGGTCCAGGTCAGTTTCAGTTTGCGATATTTGGCGATCGCTTTGGCCCGGTTGTGCAATGCGCGCATGACCGCGGCGCACCGAACGTCATTTTGGTGGCGCACATCCAGGGTGCATGAAACGTGGCCGGGAATCACGTTGCTGGCGCCGTGATCCACGCCGAGTTTTCCAACCGTGGCAACGGCTCCCGCCGACCGGGACGCAACCGATTCCGCGGCGAGGACAAATGCCGCGGCACCGGCGAGCGCATCCTGACGGGAGTTCATGGGCACGGTTCCGGCGTGACCGGCCACGCCGGAAAATTCCACCTGCAACCGGCTTTGGCCGGCGATGGCTGTGACGACCGCCACAGGCAATTTTTTCAACTCCAGCACCGGGCCTTGCTCGATATGAACTTCCGCGTAACCAAGAAATTCTCCACGCTTGCGACGTGCCTTCACGATTTGCTTTTCCTTGATGCGCGCGAGGTCGGCGGCGGTCAATGTTCCCGCCAGCGCACGGCTGCCGAGATAGGTCGTCTGATAACGCACGCCTTCCTCGTCGCTGAAGCCGACGACTTCCAGGTGGAACGGCAGCTTCACATTGCGTTCGCGCAACAATTGCACGGCGGCGATCGCCACGAGCACACCGAGCGGACCGTCGTATTTGCCGGCATTGCGCACGGTGTCCAGATGCGAGCCGAGCAAAAGAGTTTTCGCGCCGCGGCCCGTGCCGGGCAGGCCGCCGATCAAATTAAACGCTGCATCTTCCCGGACTTGCAGGCCGGCCTCGCGCATCCAGGAGCCGACGAGTTTGTTGGCGCGGCGCATGGCGGGCGACGCGAACGTGCGCGTGAGGCAACCGCGCTCGTCGCTGATCGCGCCGAGCTCGTCGCAGCGCTGCATGACGAGTTGGGCAAGCTTCATAAGCTCCAAATTCCAAGCTCCAACATCCAGAGAAATTCCAAGCTCCAAGCTTCAACGGGCGCATCTTGACACTGCCCCGGAGCGCGGGCGGTCCCTCGCCTGCAGCGCTGACGCCCGCCGGCGGACGCCCCGATGTTTCTACGCCCGCTTTGCCTTCCGCGCGCTGCGACCGGGGACCGGTCGCGCTCCGTTGGGGGCAGTGCCAAGATGCGCCCAGCTTCAACCCCGCCCGCGCCAGTGATTAGAGCTTGGTCATTGGTGCTTCTCTGGAGCTTGGATGTTGGTGCTTGGCGCTTCATCTCAACTCCCGCGATAGGTTGAATAGCTCCATGGTGAGCAGAGCAGGGGAACATGATAGCCCGCGCCAACGTCGGCGAGGCCGAAGCGCACGGGCACTTGGTCGAGGAACCGGATTTTCGGAAGATTGGCCGATTTCGCCGCGAAATAATCACCGACGAAGAAAATGATTTCGTATTGGCCAGCCTGCATCTCATCGGCGGCCAGCAACGGCGCTTCGGTGCGGCCATCGGCATTGGTCTTGGCGGTGACGACCAGCGTGCGCTCCTCACCGTCGAGCGACCAGAGTTCGATTTTCATCCCCGAGGCGGGGCAACCATGCGCGGTGTCGAGGACGTGGGTGCTTAATTTTGCGGGCATAAATCAGTCGGCCATCAAATCCTGCAGGCGCAGTTTCGCGATTTTGAAGATTTCTTCAAGCGCTGTTTTGATCTCCTGCGCGCGCGAATTTTTCAACCGCCGTTCAAAGCCGGCCAGGATCGCCGCTTTTTTGTTCAGTCGCACGCAGATGATGAAGGGGAAGCCGAACCGGTCCTGGTAGGCGGCATTTTGTTTCTGGAACAAGGCGATCTCATCCGGCGACAGGGCGTTCAGACCCGCGCTGACCTGTTCGCCGGTGGATTCGCGCGTGAGTGTGCAGGCCAAAGCCGCGCGGCCGACCAGGTCGGGATGAGCGCCGATGAGCGCGAGCTGTTCTGGTGCGCCGGAATTTTCGACGGTCGTGCAGAGGGCGCGGTGCAACGATTCCAGGTCCGCAAACGGACGTTGCGGCCAGGTGGATTCCGCGATCCACGGGGAATGTTCAAACACCGGCCCGATGATCCGGGTGAAATCCGGCTGCCCGAGTCCGTTCAAGGTTGCCAGCGTGATTTTTTCAGTCATGCGATTTTTTGCGTGTCATCCTTAATGCAAGGCTTAAGATAGGACTTCAAAAGAGGAAAGCGACATGAAACTGATCCAGCATCAATACGGCAAGGCGCACGTCCGCGTCATGAAAGTCACCCGCAACGGCAAACAGCATTCCCTGAAGGAACTGGACGTCGAGGTCGGATTGTCGGGCGATTTTGATGCGTCCTACACGCAGGCCGACAACCGGCTCGTGGTGGCGACGGATTCGATGAAGAACATTGTCAACATATTCGCAAAGAAAGAGCTCGACGGGGAGAACGAGGCGTTCGGCGTCAGCCTGGCTGAACATTTTTTGAAGACGTATCCGCAGGTGGAGCGCGTGGAGATCAATTTATCGGAGCGTTGCTGGAGCCGGATTCAAGTCGGCGGAAAACCGCACGCCCACTCGTTCACCGAGAAATCCCCGGCGAAACCATTTGCCAGGATTGTCTGCGCCAAAAAGGAAACCCTGGTCGAATCCGGCATCGAAGACCTGCTGATCTTGAAAACGACCGGCTCGGGTTTTGAAAAGTTTCTGCGCGACGAATTCACCACGCTGCCGGAAACGAGCGACCGGATTTTTGCGACGAAACTCAAGGCGACGTGGACTTACCTGAAGCAGCCGAGGAGCTATTCGGCGACGAACGGGAAAATCCTGGCGGCGATGCTGGCGACCTTCGCGAAAAATTTCAGTCCGTCGGTGCAGGTGACCCTGTTCCAAATGGGGGAGGCGGCGTTGAAGGTCGCTCCGGCCATCTCGAAGGTTCATCTGGCAATGCCGAACAAGCATTGCCTGCCGGTCAACCTGGCGCCATTCGGCCTGGAAAGTAAAAACGAGTTGTTCGTCCCCACGGACGAGCCGCACGGTCAGATTGAGGGAACCGTTTCCCGCTGATTATTTTGGTGGTCAGCGGCGTTTCCGGTTGATGCCACGCGTTGACAGCGGTGATTATTCCGACCATCCTTCACGCAACGTCAGTAAAAACAATCCAGACAAAGATTTCAACATGCCCGCACCGATTCCAAAAAACGAGGCCAAGCGCATCAAGGTGCTCTGGCAATACGAGGTGCTCGATACCGTGCCGGAAGAGGTGTTCGACGAACTGACGGCCTTGGCGTCGCATATTTGCGGTGCGCCCATTGCGTTGATCACGCTGGTGGATGAGAACCGGCAATGGTTCAAGTCCGCGGTTGGCGTGGACCTCAAGGAAACCGCGCGTGATGTTTCCATTTGCGCCCATACGATTTTACAGAGCGATCTGCTCATCATCCCCGACACGACGCTGGACGAACGGTTCAAAGACAATCCGCTCGTCACCGCGTCTCCCAAGATCCGTTTCTACGCGGGCGCGCCGCTCGTCACGCCGGATGGTTATGCGCTCGGCACGCTGTGCGTGGTTGACCTGGTTCCGCACGAAATGACCGCCGATCAAAAGCAGGCGTTGCGCGTGCTGGCCCGGCATGTCATGACCCAGCTGGAACTCCGCCGTCATGCGCTGGAACTGGGCAAGACGCGCACGGATTGCAAGAAGACCAAGGCTGACCTCGCGACGGCCAAAACCGAAATCGCCCGTTTGCAACGGGAGCTGAAGCTGGCGAAACGATCAAAGCCCGCGACCGTAAAGCCGAAAGCCCGCGTCCGGCGTTAAGAATTATTTCCGAGGTTGTGCGCCGAAATTCGCATAGCGCACCGCCAGCGCCGGCAGCACCAGCAGGTTCAAGAGCGTTGAGGTGATCAACCCGCCCAAAATCACGATGGCCATCGGGCCTTCGATCTCACGTCCCGCCGCCCCGCTGCCCAACGCCAGGGGCAGCAGACCCAGCGCGGTGACCAGCGCCGTCATCGCAATCGGCACGAGCCGTTCCGTCGCCCCGCGCATCGCCGTCTCGATGCCCCACGTCAGGCCTTCCTCATTCACCAGATGTTCGAAGTGGGAGATCATCATGATGGAATTCCGCATCGTGATGCCGAACAAGGTGACGAAGCCAACCAATGTCCCGAGCGACAAGGAGCCTTGTCCTTCGTCGCCGAAATAGCCCACGAGGAAAATCGCGAGCACGCCGCCGACCAGTGCGAACGGCAGGTTTGAAAGCACGAGCAACAGGTGGCTCGCCTTGCGGAAGACCACCGCCAGCAGCAAAATGATGCCCGCTGCCGCGGCGAGCGAGTGCAGGAGCAATTCGGTCTGCGCCTGTCGTTGTTCCTGCGCCGCGCCGCTGAACTCGGCATAGATGCCCGCCGGTAATTTTACCTGGGCCGCAATCGCCTTTTGCGCATCGGCCTGGAACGAGGCCACGTCGCGTCCGGCGGGATTGCAGGTGATGGTCTGCCGCCGCCGCGCGCCATCATGAAGAATTGCGAAACGGCCTGTTGTCAGGAAAACGTTGGCCAGTTTGTTTAACGGCATTTGTATGCCTTGAGAGTTGCTGACCAGCAAATCGCCGATGGTTTCAGGTTGCTGTCGGGCGGCGGGCGCCAGGATCACCGCCACGTCAAAGACCTTGCTGCCCTCGTAGGTCTGCGCCACGAGGTCACCTTGATACGCCGTCTGCACGGCATCGAGAACTTCGACCGGGCGAAAACCGAATTGTGTCAACCGGTCGGGAAGCAATTGGATCATCATCCGCGGCGCGCCCGGCGGCGCGGACACCTGCACGTCCGCCGCGCCGGGAATGGTTTTCAACACCTGCGCCACTTCGTTGGCCTTGGCGTCCAGCGCGTCCAGGTCTTCGCCGAAAAGATTCACGACCACCTGTGCCGTCTCGCCGGAGATCGTTTCGCCGATCCGGTCGCCAAGGAATGTCAGCACTTCGGTCTGGATGCCGGGAAATTTTGCCAGCGTTTCACGGATTTCCTCCTGCACTTTTTCCTGATCTTCAATGCCGGTTGGTTTCAACTCGATATGCATCTCGCCGCGATGCGTGCCCCAGGTGTCCTCGCCCATCTCGGCGCGGCCGATTTGTTCTTCGACACTCTGGAGGTTCGGATTCTGGAGCAGCTCCTTCGAAATCTGCGTGCCCAGCCTTTTCATTTCTGTCAGCGACGTGCCGGGTGCCATCGTGATGCCCACCACAAAATGTCCCTCGCGAAAATCCGGCAACAGTTCACCGCCAAAAAAGGGCAGGGTGGCCAGCGCCGCGATGAACAAAACCAGAACGACGCCAATCACCGTGCCCGGCGCGCGGTTCACTTTCCCCAGCGCCCATAGATGAAGAGTTTTCAGGCGCAGCAGATAATTCGGCGGTTCATGCGGTTTGGTGCGTGAGAGCAGCGCGTAGCACAATGCCGGCGTAACCGTGAGCGCGACCACGAGCGAGGCGAGGTTCGCGAGAATGAACGCGACGCCGAGCGGCGCGAAGAAGCGCCCCTGCAAACCCGTCATTGTCAGCACCGGCAGAAAAACCATCGCGACGATGAACGTCGCATACACCACGGCACTCCGGACTTCGAGCGTCGCCTCAAGAATGACCTGCAGCAATGGACGCGGCGCGGCGAGCGCGGAGTTATCCCGCAGCCGGCGCAGGATGTTTTCCACCGTGATGATGGCATCGTCCACCACCACGCCCAGCACGGCGGCGAGTCCGCCGAGCGTCATCGTGTTGAGCGTCACGCCGAAATGATCGAGGACAATCACCGCCGCGAGCAGGGACAGCGGAATGGCCATGAATGAAATGAGCGCCGTCCGCAGGTCCAGTAGGAACAGGAACAGCACGACCGCCACCAGGATCGCGCCGAGCAGGAGCGACCATTTCATGTTCTGGATGGCGCGTTCGATGAAGGTCGCCGGGCGATGCAAGTCGGGGACGTATTGGATGCCTTCCGCCGCAAACACGGGCTTCATTTCCTCCAGCGCCGCTTCGACGCCGCGCGTCACCTCCATCGTGTTCGCGCCGTATTGGCTGGCGGACGTCATCAGGATGCCCGGCCGGCCATTGATGATCGCGTCACCGAATTTCGGTTCGCCCCCGAGGATGACATCCGCCACGTCCTGCAAACGGATGCTATGGCCGTTGCGCTGCGTTACGACGACGTTGCCGAGCTGTCCGGCCGTGAGCGACTGGCCTTCGGTCTGGAGCACGAGCCGTTGGGCCGCGGTTTCGACAAAGCCGGCACCGCGCACCCCCGTCGCCTCGCGCGCCGCCTGCGCCACGTCCGAGACGGAAATGCCGAACGCCGCGAGCCGGTCGGGCTTCACCTGGATCTGCAATTGACGGACTTCGCCGCCAAAAACTTTCACGCCCGCCACGCCCTGCACGGAAAGCAGCCGCGGCTTCACCGTCCAATCGGCGAACGTCCGCAATTCCATCGGCGAAAGTTTGTCAGAGACCAAACCGAATTTGAGGAGATCCATCGTGGACGACGTCAACGGTGACATCGTGGGCGACTTCACGCCGGCCGGCAGGTTGCCCGCCAGTTGCGCCAGGTTTTCCGCGAGCACTTGCCGCGCGATGTAGATGTCCGTGCCGTCCTTGAACACGGCCGTCACGACCGACAGGCCCTGGATGGATTCCGAGCGGATGGATTCGAGATTGCCCGCGCCATTCAACACGCTTTCGACCGGGCGTGTGACGAGCGCTTCGACCTGTTCCGGCGCGAGTCCGGGCGCTTCGGTCTGCACCGTGGCCTGCGGCTGGACGAATTCGGGAAAGACATCCAGCTTTGCGTGCGTCGCGACAAACAGCCCGTAGCAAATCAGCCCGACCGCGAGCGTGATGACCACGCCGCGCGACCGCAAGGAAAGTTCGACGAGGTGGCGCAGCATTTTAGTCGCGGGTTCCGGTGTTGAAATCGCCGCCGCTCATCTCCGCCGAAAGGATCGTTTGCGCACCGGTGACAACGATACGGTTCGTTGACGACAAGCCGCTGGAAACGAACCAGCCATTTTCCGTCACATGGTCGAGCGGAATTTCCGTCCGGAGAAACTGACCTTCACCCGTCTGGACGTAAATCCAGCCTTTGCCTTCATAACGCAGCACCGCGCTGGATGGCACGGTCACGCCGCCCACCGGTTCCCCGGAAATTTTCAAGCTGGCCGTGAGCGAAAGGCTCGGCCGCAATTTTTTGCCCACTGAAAAAAGAAGTGTTTGAACTTGCGTGGCGGGATCAATGCCGAGGTCATCGGCAAAATCCGCCGCTGCGGATTTTGTCTCATCGTTGAAGAAATAAATGGTGGCGGCCGCCGGCAACGGACTGGGGAACGTGCCGGCAGGCAGTGTCAATTTAACGAGTGCTTTGTCATCGGTCTGTAGAGCTTCGGCCAGTTCGGTGAGGTTCGTCCGCGCGGCCAGATGCGTGCCCCAATCAGCGGTGAACTTTGCCCGGGCCGCCTTGAGTGCGAGTGAATCATGCGCTGCCATCGCCCGCGCTGCCTCCAATGCGCGAGGCGACGCGTTGTCTTGTGCTGCGAGCATCTGCATACGCTCCCATTCACTGCTGCTTGCGACCGCAGCCGCCCGTGCCGTTTCGTAATCCGCCACCGCCGCCACGAACACGAGCGGATCAACCACGCGCCCGACGGCGTGCAACTCTGGCTGCCATTCTGCCGCCGTTGGCGTTTCCATTTTCAGCCCGATGCGTGTCTGCGTTTCAGCATCAATTGTCACGCCGGCCTTGTTCTGGTCGGGAACTTTTTCGGCTGCGCCCGCGGCTTTTTCGTCCGCCGGTTTGGAACAGCCCGGGAACAGGACCATTGAAAGAACTGTCAGGAGTATGGGGATAAATTGTTTTGACGGTTTCATGGATGCGATGATTTTCCTTCCGGATCTTCAGCTGACAATTTTACGACGGCGGCGGCAAGCGAATCCGCCGGCTGCTGCAACGCATCTTCGAGCGCGCCCGAAGCGGTCAGGAATTTGGTTTCGTTGTCAATTTGCGTGAGCGAGGCGTTGATCAATTCCAATTGCGCCGTCAGCAAATCAAGCTGGTCGCCCGCGCCGGCAGCGCGCTGCGCCTCGGCGGATTTTTGCTGCCGCAGCTCGGCGGCGAGCATTTCTTTGCCCGTCTGCAATTGATCCAGCGCCACGTGCCAGCCCGCAACGGCGCGGTCAATCTCGCCGGCGACCTGTGATTGGAGTTCGATGAATTTTGCGGCCGCCAGCTTCCGCCGAGCCTCGGCTTCCGCAATCGGCCCCTGATTCTGATCGAGCACCGGCAGCTCCAGCGTCAGGCCGAGGCTCCACTCATTGTCACCCGCGTTGCCGGAATTCCAGGCGTAGCCCGGGCCGAGATGCAGATCGGGATACTGTTTGGCGACTTGCAGTCGCAAATCCGCCTCCGCCGCCGCGTAGTCGGCGAGCGCGGCGAGGATGTCCGCCCGTGAACGCAGCGCGACTTGCCGTGCTCTGGCGGAGTTCAATTCCGCTGCGTTGCCCGGGGAAAAACTAAAATCGAAATTTTCCCCGGCGAGCGCGGCTTCGGTCAGGCCGAGCGACTGTGCCAGTCGGGAACGCGCGTCGGCCTGCTTCGATTGCGCGTCGCTGAAATCGATCCGCGTCTTGTGCAGCGCGATCTGCGCGGCGGTGAGTTCGGGATGCGAAATTTCACCCGCATCAAAGCGGCCCTGCAGCAGGCTCACGATTTTCTTTTGTCCGGCGAATTGCGTTTGCAGCAGTTCCGCACGGCGTCCGGCAGTGTTGAAATCCAGCAAACTCGCACGCACGCCGCTGCGGATCTGCCACGCGGCGGAAACGTAATTCCAGCGCGCGGACTCGGAGATTTTTGCCGCCTCGGCGAGGCGTTTGCCGCGTTTGCCCGCCGTTTCGATCGGCACATCAAAAGTCACCGGCAGGAGCCAGGGGCTGTAATTGCCGGGGATTTGAGTATCGTAAGCGGGCGTGAACGACACCGAGGGGTTGGGCCGCGCGCCCGCCGTTTTCAAGCCCGCCGTGGCGACCAGCCATTGGGCCCGTGCGACTTCGAGACTGGGATGAAAATAAAACGCGACGAGCGTCAGTTCCGGCAGATTCCAATTCGTTTTCGGCCAATCGGTGATCGGCTGGCCGAGGTTTTGTTGGAGAAATTTTTCCAAGCCGGGATCATTGAGCCGGCGGGATTCCAATTGCGCGGCGGTTTGCTCCGGCTCAAGCGGCTGCGGCTCGAAATGGGCGCACCCGGCCAGCAGAAGGACTGAAAACATCAAACATTCAACGCCCAACGCCCAGCGCCCAGGTTTCCCGGCACGCACCGGGCGGGCTTGGCCGGAGGTTGAAGGTTGAAGGTTGAAGGTTGAAGGTTGCATTTAAGAATTCAGTGGCAGGCGCACGGTGACGATTGTCTGTTTTGCTGGCGCGGAGGCAATCTGAATTGTGCCGCCGTGCGCGGAAACAATCCATTGCGCGATGCTCAAGCCGAGGCCGCAGCCGTCCACCGGCATTTCGCCCGCGCCGGGCGGGACGACGATCTCCTGATCGGCCCGTGGGTGGGCGGCATTTTCTGAACCGGCCGGTCGGGAGACCGGCGCTCCAATCGAATGATGCGCCGGGTCGCCGCGAAAAAAACGGTCGAACACGCGCGGCAAAATCTCCGGCGGAATTCCCGCGCCCGTGTTGGCGATGGCGAATTCGGCAAAGCCGTCCACCCGACGTAGGCTCATCGTCACGCGCCCGTGCGGTTGGTTGTGCTTGACGGCGTTGTCCGCCAGGTTCAGCAATAACTGGCGCAGCCGGTGCCGGTCGCCGCGCACGGAAACTTCCTCGCACGTTTCCATTTCAACTTTGATGCCTTGCGGTTCGGCGAGAATCTGGGCGTCGGCAAAATTATCCCGCACCAGTTCGTCGAAACGCACCGGTTCCAGCGCCAGCGCGATCTGTCCGGCGTCGGCCTTGGCGAGCAGGGTGAGACCGTCCACGATGCGGGCGAGGCGGCGCAATTCGTCGAGCTGGCTGGCGGTGTGTTCGTGTTGCGCGGGGGTGAGCGATTCATCGCGCAATTGGGTTTCCGTCTCACCGCACAAGATGGTCAGCGGCGTTTTGAGTTCGTGCGAGGCGTGCAGGGTGAATTCGCGGATGCGGTTGAAGGCATCTTCCAGCCGCGCGGTCATGGCGTTGAACACCTCGGTCAGCCGGTCCAATTCGTCGCCGTTGCCGGAGCGCGGGATTTTTTCGCCCAGGTTTTTTTCGTGAATGCTTTCCACGGCCTTGGTCAGCGTGGACACGGGCGCCAGCGCGCGGCGGGTGAGCCACAGGCCGCCCAGCACACCGATGACGATGGCCGATCCGCCGTAAAAGAAAATGATCTGGGTGATGTCCGTCCCGGCATCCTCATCCACGCCGTCGCCATGATGGCGGGCGATCCTGGCGCGCGGCTCCAGGACCAGTTCGGAATACATGGACACACCGATGACCAGCAAGGACACGGAAAAGATCGCGGCATACCAGAGGGTCAAGCGGGTGCGGATGGTCATGGCTGGAGCCTCCGGCGAAACATCGAACCTTCAACATTCAACGTTGAACTCCCAACGGCGGCGGCGCGATACCAACCTTGGAGGTTGGGCGTTGAATGTTGAATGTTGAATTTTTCGATTTTCTTCATTACGCGACTTTCAGGACGTAGCCCGTGCCGCGCGCGGTGTGGAGCAGCTTGGGTTCAAAGTCCGCGTCAATTTTTTCGCGCAGGCGGCGGATGTAAACGTCCACCAGATTCGTGCCGGGATCAAAATGGTAGTCCCACACCTTTTCCAGGATCATCATGCGCCCGCACGGGCGGCCCGCCGAACGCATGAGAAATTCCAGCAGCCGGTATTCGCGCGAAGTCAGCTCGATGGTTGTGCTGCCGCGTTGCGCCTTGTGCGTGAGCGTATCGAGCGTGAGGTCGGCAACGCGCAAGGTGGTGGATTTGTTTTCACCGCCGCGCCGGGTGAGCGCGCGCACGCGGGCGACCAGTTCGGCGAGTTCGAACGGCTTGGGCAGATAATCGTCCGCGCCGGCGTCCAGGCCTTCGACGCGTTCGTTGACTTCGCCGCGCGCGGAGAGGAGCAATACCGGCGTGGTGTTTTTACGTTCGCGTAACTGCCGCAGCACGCTCAAGCCGTCGCGGCCCGGCAGCATGATGTCGAGCACAATGCCGTCGAACGGTGTGGCCTTGGCGGCGGCCAGGGCGTCGTTGCCGTTGTGGCAGACATCCACGGCAAAGTTTTCCGCCTGCAATGCCTTGCAGACAAACGAGGCGGTTTTTTTTTCGTCTTCGACAACCAGAACGCGCATGGAATGATTATTGTTGGAAAACCAGACCGGCGACGAGGAAAACCCGCCGCCCGGCGCAACCCGGTCATTTTTTGGGCAGCAGAGAATTCTGCATTTTTATCAAATCCTTGTAGGCCTCCTGAAAGGCCCGGGCGTTGATTTGATCCAGCGCGTTGGGCGCAAGCTCTTCGATCAGGGCGATGCGCTTTTGGATGAGCGGCAGGTCGGCCAGCGTGAGATTCTTGGTATTCGGAAAGCCGTCTTGATTCAAATCTTCAATCAGATTCCGGCGCGCGTCCGGCGACAGATTCTGATCATTGATGGCCGTCTGATAAAATTGGTCGGCTTTGGCATCGGCTCCCACATAAGCCAGCGCCACACGGGCGAGCGGTTCTTTTTGGTCGGGGGCGATCCGCGGGTCCTGCCAGAGCTGGCTGGCCAGGGCAACGGACTGTGTGCTCATCGCCTGCTGCAAATAACGCAGCGCCACCTGGTCAATCTGGCCGTCGGGCCCGATCAAGCCGGCCTGCGCCTGCGCGATGAATGAGGTGTCGTTGAACAGTGTGAGCACGCCGTAAAGATAATTGCGGTCAAACTTGTCCATCGGGCTGCCGGAGTCGGCGACGAGCGGTTTGGCGAGCAGTTCATGCGCCGCAGTCAGGGCATCGGTGCGGTATTTGTCCGGTGCGAGCTGCTGCAACGCCCGCGCGAGGTAGGCGACCTCAACGCCGCGGCCGGTGATCTTGAGCGTTTCATCAAGAACCTGCTCGGCGGCCATCCCGCCGATGTTCTTGACGGTTTCAAACAAGCCGAGCCGGAGTGACGGCGGCACATTGAAGTCAACGGGAATGTTGCCGTTGCGCGAACCCCGGGTGAAGCCGGCGTCGTATTCCACCTCTTCATTCGCCGCCAGAAATTTGCGGATGGCGGGCAGGGCCTCCGGCCCGAGTTCCGTCAGGCTTTCAAACTGATGCACCAGCAGGCGCGTGCTGCGCGGCTGGTTCGCGATGACTTTCAGCGTCTTGAGCCGCCCCAAAATTTCCTCGGGAGAAATTTTCTTCTCCACCTGGACGACCTGTCCCGGCGCGGTGATGGTTTTGACTTCAGCCGGTCGGTTACGGGCTGCCGCCAGATCGGCTTCAAGGGCGGACCTGCCTGCCTGCCACACGGACTGTTGCTGCTTGAGCGAATGTTGAACAACCGAATAGCCGGCGGCAAAACCAAGTCCGCCGACCAGCGCCATCGCCAATAATAGTTTGCGCGTTTTCATTTCACCTCGTGCGATTTCAACAGCAGCCCCCCGTCCGAATCCATTTCGGCGATGACGCCGACGCCGGGCGCGTAGAGTTTGTATTCCGTCCCGCCGTCGGAGGCGTGTTCCTTGACCTTCACGCAATCATGAAATGTTCCCGCCGGCACCGTCATGGTTTCGGAAAGGGAAATCACTTCGTCGGCCTCCCACGTGATGGGCGGCGCATCTTCGGTTTTGAATTTGTCGCCGACTTTCGGATGCGCCGGCATAAGCACGCCGAGTTTCTGCGTGTCTTTGCCGAACAACCACGCACCGCCGTGGCCGGAAAGCTTCCCGTGCTTGTAAGTGTTCACATCCTCGCCGAGGTAATACACGTTCGCGTCATCATCCTGCGTAAAATAATCCAGCGTGGTTTCCGTCAGTTCGCCGCTCGCGTTGTATTCGCGATCCTCCACGGTCAGTGCTTCGACCGTCTGGCCGCCGATCGAGAATGTCTTGTGGACTTCCGGGCGGGCGATGCGTTCGACGCGTTCGTCTTTACTCTCGAGAATATCCTGCTTCAGCGACGCCAGCGGCAGATACGGATTGGTGATCTCATGCGGATGAGAGAATTTCGGCCATTCTTTTTGCGCAGAGGCGGACGAATCCACACTCGAGCAACCCGCCAGGGCCAGCACGACCGCCGCGGCGAATGAAATAAAGAAACCGCTTTTCATCGGATCACTCCTTTTCCATGCCGTAAACCAGAATTTTGAAACTGCCCGGCTGTATCTTGCCGCGCCGCTGGCCTTCCGCCGGCGCGTCAAACTTGGCCGAAGCCAGATAAATTTTATGCGTGGCCGGATCAATCGTCATGGTCCGCGCACCGCGCTCGGTCTTCAACGTTTGCACAACGGTCAGCTTGTCTCCGTCTTCACGGGCAATCGTCACCGTGCCATCGCCGCAGGAGGCGAAGGCGAGTTGGGTGCCGGGATCGAAGGCATTTGCGTCCACGCCGTCGCCGATCGGAACCGTGGCGATGACCTTGCCGCTTTGGCTGTCCACCATGGCCATCAGTTTATTTCCGCAGCCGAGGAACAGGTGATGATTCTTTTCGTCGAAAGCCATGCCGGATGCCTCCTCGCCCGGTGCAATCGGCCAGCGGTTCGTGACGGTGTGGGTTTTGGTGTCAATCGCGACGAGTTCGCTCTTGTCTTCAAGATTGTTGAACACGCGCCCGGCTTTCGAGTCGGCCGCCGCGAATTCGGGTTTGCCACCGAGAGCGATCGTGGCAACGACCTTGCCGGATTTTGCGTCAATGACCGTGGCGGACTCGCCGCGTCCGTTGAACGTGTAAAATTCCTTTTGTCCCGGCTCGTAAAGCATCCCGTCGGGGTTGGCGCCGGTCTCCACCTTGGAAAGGATGGTCAGAGTTTTCAAGTCCACGAGGGCACCTTTATTCTCGCGGCCACAGGTGACGAGGCCGCGATTCAATTCCGGCGCGACGGCGATGCCGTGAACGCCGGGCGTGTTGGTGATCTCCCCAACGACGGCGTCTTTGGCCAGATCAATCACGACAACTTTCGTTGCGTGCGAAACGTAGAGACGCTGTCCGGCGGAATCCACGGTCAGGTAATCCCAGCCACCGTCGCCACCCACGGGAATTTCCTTGAGCAGGTGATACGAAATGTCCGCGCAGCAGACCGACGCGAAGCACAGGGAAGACAGAACGGGCAATAGAATTTTTTTCATGCGATCATTTGGTTGAATTTGCCGGGACAACTCTTGCGCTGCGAAAGGGTTCACGTCAATGAGCAAAGGCTGGCCGGGGCTTAATCCTTGTCTTCGCCTTTCTTCGCTTTGGCGGCGTCTTCGGCGGCTTCCTTGGCTTGATCTTCCGGCGATTCCTTGTCCGCGCTCAGCACGGCACCGGGGATGGCGTCCACT